>JAFKJK010000032.1 GCA_017306015.1 Propionibacteriaceae bacterium | reverse complement strand
CCCGACACTGACCCGGACGCCCGCTCGTCATCCCGGCCTACGCCGGGATGACGAGCGAGGGTATGCCCAGGTCTCGTCGTCCCGCGCGCCGACCCGGGACCCCGACAGCCGCGGCCGAACCCGACCAGCCGTCCCAACAGATCCGCGCCCACGCCCGCTTCACCAACCGACCAGGCACGCGCGCTCCGGGCGAGATCCCGGCTTACGCCGGGATGACGAGGCGTGAACGGACCGAGGACGGTCCCACTCCGTCCCAGACCGAGCGTTGTCGTCCCGGGCCCCGACCCGGGACCCGGACACCCGACCGACCGAACCGACCAGCCGTCCCAACAGACCCGCGTCCACGCCCACCCAGGCACGCCCCGGGCGTCATCCCGGCTTACGCCGGGACGACGAGGCGTGAACGGAACGAGGAACGGTACCGTTCCATCCCAGACCGAGCTTCGTCGTCCCGGGCCCCGACCCGGGACCTCGGATCGAACGCACTGACAACGCCAACGCAGATCCGCGGCTCCGAGACGATGCCGAACGGGGTGGCGGCTGAGTTCCGTCCCCCACACCGACGATCAGGAGATGCGGCGGCGGTAGGCCATCAGGGCGAGGACCACCGCGATCACCAGGATGCCGACGCACCAGGCCAGGGCGATCCAGAGGTCGCTGCCGACCGGCTGGGACGCCAGCAGGTTCCGGATGCTGTTCACGATCGAGGTGACCGGCTGGTTCTCCGCGAACCAGCGCACCGGGCCGGGCATCGTGGCCGTCGGGACGAACGCCGAGCTGACGAACGGCAGGAAGATCAGCGGGTAGGAGAACGCGCTGGCGCCGTCCACCGTCTTCGCGGTCAGACCCGGGATCACGGCCAGCCAGGTCAGCGCGAGCGTGAACAGCACCAGGATGCCGGCCACCGCGAGCCAGGCCAGCACGCCGGCACCGGAGCGGAAGCCCATCACCAGCGCCACCGCCACCACCAGCACGAGCGAGATCACGTTCGCAACGATCGAGGTCAGCACGTGCGCCCACAGCACCGACGATCGGGCGATCGGCATCGACCCGAACCGCTCGAAGATGCCGCTCTGCAGATCCATGAACAGCCGGAAGGCGGTGTACGCGACACCGGAGGCGATCGTGATCAGCAGGATGCCCGGCAACAGGTAGTCCACGTAGTTGTCGGTGCCGGTCTGGATGGCACCACCGAACACGTAGACGAACATCAGCATCATGGCGATCGGCGTGATCGCGGTGGTGATGATGGTGTCGAGGCTTCGGGTGATGTGGCGCAGCGACCGTCCGGTGAGGACGGCGGTGTCGCCGAGGACGTGGGTGGTCATGACTGCTCCTCGTTGCTCTGGCTGGCCGGGCCGCCGACGAGGGCGAGGAAGACGTCCTCGAGGGTGGGCTGCTTCTCGACGTACTCGACAGTCGCAGGAGGCAGCAGCTGCTTGAGCTCGGCCAGCGTGCCGTTGGTGATGATCCGGCCTTCGTGCAGGATCGCGATCCGATCGGCGAGCTGCTCCGCCTCGTCGAGGTACTGGGTGGTCAGCAGCACCGTCGTCCCCAGTCGGGCCAGCTCACGGACGTCGCGCCACACGTCCAGCCGGGCCTGCGGGTCGAGGCCGGTGGTGGGTTCGTCCAGGAAGATCACCGGCGGGTTGCCGATCAGGCTCATCGCGATGTCGAGCCGACGGCGCATGCCACCGGAGTACGTCGACACCCTGCGGTCGGCGGCGTCGGTCAGCGAGAACCGCGCCAGCAAGTCGTCCGCGATGGCCGCGGCGCCGCCGAGGTGCCGCAGCCGGGCCACCAGGACGAGGTTCTCCCGTCCGGTGAGGATCTCGTCGACCGCGGCGAACTGACCGGTGAGGCTGATCGACTCCCGCACCTCGGCCGGCTGCGTGGCTACGTCGAACCCACCGACGGACGCCGTCCCCGCATCCGCGGTGAGCAGCGTCGACACGATCCGGACGACGGTCGTCTTGCCGGCACCGTTGGAGCCGAGCAGGGCGAAGATGCTGCCGGACGCCACGTCGAAGTCCACGCCACGCAGGACGGCCAGCTCTCCGTACGACTTCTCCAGCCCGCTGACCCGGATGGCTGCGTCTGTCATCTGCGTTCCTCCCGTTCGGCATCCTCGATCGCTTGGTTCAGCCGCGCCCGTTCCTTGCTGATCCAGGCGCCGTCGGCGTAGTTCGCGACGAAGGTCTCCACGAACTCGACCGGATCGTCCCCGACGATCTGGCGGATCGGCGTCCCGTTCGCCGCGCTCTCCTCGAACAGGTCGACGAGATCGCCGTACATCCGGATCAGCACGTCGCCCCTGGCGATGCCGCCGGCGTACATCAGGTACCTCTCCACGCCCTCAGCCGCGGTCCGGTAGCTCGCCGGCAGCTGCTTGATCCGCGCCTTGTGCTCGCGGTACTGCTTCTTCTCCTCCAACGAGCCGGTGACCAACTCGTACCACTTCGCTGCCATGTCCTGTCTCCTTACTTGAGTTGTCCGAGCCGATCGGCGAGGAAGCTCCACGTCCTCCAGAACTCCTCGAGGTCGGCCCGGCCCCGGTCGTTGAGGGTGTAGACCTTGCGCGGCGGACCCTTCTCGGACGGGACCTTGGTCACGTCGACCAGCCCCTTCTGCTCGATGCGGACGAGCACGGCGTAGACGGTCCCCTCGACGATCTCGGTGAAGCCCCGTTCCCGCAGCCGGGCGGTGATCTCGTAGCCGTAGGCCGGCTGGACGGCCAGGATCGCCAGCACGACACCCTCGAGGACGCCCTTGAGCATCTCGGTCAGCTGCCTGCCCATACCGTCCTCCTGCTACTCAGTGTCATTGACTACCAGTAGATAGTAACACTGAATACCGGACACGCAAGTGCAGCCTGGCTACGTTCTTTGGGTCACTCCCCCCGGCGGGAGAAGCCCGCATCGGCTGTCGCGGCGGCGTGAGAGGATGCCTGGATGGCTGGTCTCCTGGTGGCGGGCACGTCCTCGGACGCCGGCAAGTCGCTGATCGTCGCCGGGCTCTGCCGTGCCTGGGCCCGCAAGGGCGTCCGGGTGGCGCCGTTCAAGGCGCAGAACATGTCCAACAACTCGGTGGTCTGCCCGGACGGGTCCGAGATCGGCCGCGCCCAGTACCTGCAGGCCATCGCCGCCGGAGTCGAACCGTCCGCGGTGCTCAATCCGGTGCTGCTCAAGCCCGGCACCGACCGGCGCTCCTACATCGTCCTGCGCGGCCAGCCGGCCGGCACCCTGGAGGCCGGCGAGTACGTCGGCGGACGCACGAAGCTGGCCGAAGCAGCGTTCTCCGCGTACGAGGAACTGGACGCCGGCTACGACCTGGTGGTCGCCGAGGGGGCCGGCTCCCCCGCCGAGATCAACCTGCGCAGCGGTGACTACGTGAACTTCGGCCTGGCCCGGAGGTTCGGGCTGCCGGTCGTGCTCGTCGGCGACATCGACCGCGGCGGCGTCCTGGCGTCCATCTACGGGCACTGGGCGATCGTCGACGACGCCGACCGGGCAACCCTGGCCGGCTACCTGATCAACAAGTTCCGCGGCGACCAGTCCGTCCTCGACCCCGGACTGACCGAGCTCACCGCCCGCACCGGCCTGCGCTGCTTCGGCGTGCTGCCCTGGCTGGATCAGGTCTGGCTGGACAGCGAGGACGCCCTGGCTTTCGCCGGATGGCCGCGGCTGCCCGGACGGACGGGCACGCTGCGGGTAGCCGTTCTCCGGTTCCCGCGGATCTCGAACGCCACCGACCTGGACGCGCTGGCGGCCGAGCCCGGGCTGGACGTGTTCGCGACCGCGAGCCCGGCCGACGTCGAGAACGCCGACCTGGTGGTACTGCCCGGGAGCCGGTCGACGCTGGCCGACCTGGACTGGCTGCGGCGGCTCGGGCTGGCGGACGCACTGACCGCACGCGCCGCGGCCGGACGGCCGATCCTCGGGATCTGCGGGGGCTACCAGATGCTCGCCGAGGTGATCGACGATCCAGTGGAGTCGGCCCGTGGCGTCCAGCCGGGGCTCGGTCTGCTGCCGGCGTCCGTACGATTCGGCCCTGACAAGGTGCTCGGCCGTCCGCGTGGCGCGTGGCACGGGCACGAGGTGGTCGGCTACGAGATCCACCACGGCGTGGTCGAGCCGAGGAGCGGGGAGCCGTTCCTGGACGGCGTCCGGGTGGGCAACACGTGGGGCACGATCTGGCACGGAGCCTTCGAGAACGACGACTTCCGGCGGGCCTGGCTCGCCGAGCTGGCCGGCGCGGTCGGCTCGTCCTGGCGTCCGGCGTCCGGTCAGCCCGGCTTCGCCGAGCGCCGCGCCCGGATGCTGGACGACCTCGCCGACGCCCTCGAAGCCGATGTCGACCTCGACGGCCTGCTCACCCGCTCCGGGGTGTCGTAGCCCGGGCTCAGGTGGACACAGCGGACGCCCGGTCGGCTGTTCCGCGCAGGCGCGGGAGCGCGGCGGCCCAGACGACCAGCGCCACGAGCAGCGGCAGCGCGGTGACCAGCCGCCGTCCGTCGGTGAGGTGGCCGCCGATAGCGAGCACGCCGGCCAGGACGCTCAGCCCGGCCAGCCACGCGATCAGGTCGGAGCGTGGCAGGTCGATCGCGGCCAGCTGGAGGAGCAGCCACCCGAGCGCGAGCAGCAGGATCATCGCCGCCGCCAGGAGCCAGTGGACGCCGAGCCACCACTGGACCACGCTCAGCGCCAGCACGGCCACGGTGGCACCGACCAACCAGGCGGACGCGGCCCGCGGCGATGTCGCCGCAGCGGCGCGCTGAGCCACCAGGTCCGTGGCCGGCTCGCTCCAGGCGTCCAGGCCGCGCCACCAGCCGCCGGCCGCGGCGAGCCGGGCGCGTCCGTCGACCGCGACCAGGCGACGCACCAGCGTCCAGGCGACGTCGACTTCCAGGACGGCCACCGGCGCCAACACCATGGCCGGGGAGGCGTTGGCCAGCCAGGCGTACATCCCGCTCGCGAAGGCGGCAGCCGCGAGCACCGGGCCCAGCGCCACCTCGTCCGGGCCGCCGCGTCCGGGCAGGATCGCGAGCGGCACCACCGCAGCCGCCACCACGAGCACCAGCGCACCCACCCCCGGATTGGGCAGCCCCCAGGCCACCACTCCCAGATAGACGGCGCCGACAAGCGCGAGCAGCGGCGGCGTCCGGGACGCACCGGAGAGCGCGGCACCGCGGGTGGCGAACACGATCACGCTGAACGCGGCGACGCCGACGACGGCTCCCACCGCGGCGGTGACGGCGAACATGTCACCGCGCTGGTACTCCAGGGCCATCGTCGCCCCGATCACCGCCAACTGGCCGATCAACCGGAACACCCACGGCGCCCCGACGAGTTGCAGCACCGTCTCGACCAGCCCGGCGACAAGGGCCGCACCGAGCAGGATCACCGTCAGATTCGTCGCCGACGAGGTCAGCCACAGCACCAGCAGGCCGACCGCCAGGCCCAGCCACACCGGGCCGCCGCCGGCCACCCGCGTCCGCCACCCGGGGAGGGTTCGGGCCAGGAGGGCCGCCCCTCCGCTGACCACCAAGGCGATCCCCGCCGCCAGCATCGCACCCATTCAGCTCACCGTGATCCCGTAGATCTTCTGGTTGTACGAGGCGACCACCAGCATGTTGTCGTAGGCGGACACCGACGCCTCGACGTTCTTGCCGAGCGACAAGGTCGAATAGTCGTGTCCGGTGGCCGGGTCGAAGAGGTGCAGCAGGCCGGCCGAGTCGCCGAACACGCCGTACTCGTGCCCGTCCGTGCCGTGGATCATCACCGGCGAGCTCCACGAGTAGTGGGCGAGGCTCCGCGACCAGATCGTCCTCCCGGTCCGCCGGTCCAGCGCGATCAGGGTGCCCTCGGACGGCGCGGTGGTCTTGGCGACGTTGAAGATCACCATGTCGGAGTCCTCGCCCTGGCCCAGCAGCGGCGTCGAGAGCAGGCCGCCCTTCACCGCGAAGTCGTAGTAGGTGGGCAGGTCGTAGCGCCAGACGACCTGGCCGGTCAGCCCGTCCACCTTGACCAGGCCGGTCACCTGGTCGCGCCGCTCGGCCCCGCGCCAACCCACCGAGTTGCCGGTGTACAGGTACGGGTGGCCACCCTCGTCCGCCAGCACCGGAGTGGAGTCGGCGTTGTCGGAGAAGTTGTGCGCCCAGACGACCTGCAGCGTGGTGGCGTCCCAGCAGACCAGGTTGCCGTCGTTGTCGTTGGCGTACATCAGGTTGCGCCACGCGGCGGCCGAACTCTCGATGCCGTACTGCCTGCTGACCGGGGTCGAGTAGACCATCTTGGTGAGCTGCGGGTCGACCGAGACCTTCTTCGCCGCCGGGTCGAAGGACGCGTTCAGCTTCGCGGAGTAGATCACCCCGTTCTCGCCGGGCTCGATCAGGGTGTCGGAGAACCGGTCGACCAGGGCGGACGAGTCGAACGCGCCCCACCCCACCGGATCCTGGCGGTGCGACACCTCGTCCGTCCCGCTGATCTGGGCGACCTGCTTGTTCTGGATCAAGTCGAAGATCCGGTACTCCCACGGGCCCGTGGCCTCGCCGTTCTCGTTGAGTCCCTGGCCGGTGTACAGCAGCGGGTAGCCGCGGGGGTCGATCGATCCCGTCCCCTTGAAGCCCCAGCCGGAGTCGATCGCCGGCCTGGTCTGCGTGCCCGTGGCGAGATCGAGCCGGTAGATGTGGCCGTCGAAGACCGGATAGATCACCTCGACGAAGCCGGGATCGTCGATCTCCGCCTGGCTCAGGCCCATCGCCTCCTTGGTGGCCTTCGGCCAGTTCACCAGCAGTGGCTGGCCGGTCCAGCCGGCGCCGGGGAAGTAGCTGCCGTCCGCGCTGACCGCGCCGATGTCGTGCGTCCAGGCGATCTGCAGCTTCTTCTGGGTGATGTCGGCGGTGCCGTAGGTGGGCGCGGTGCGTGCGTTGTTGCCGCGCCAGACCAGGACGCCGGGGATCGTGGTGTAGTCGGACGGGTCACCCCAGGCGACCGTCCGCGTGGGAGCGTGGTTGGTGATCGGCTGGCTCTGCTGGTCGTAGACCGTCCAGCTGATGTCACCGGCAGCGCCCAGCAGCGGACGGGCGTAGCCGCCGTTGCCCAACGACGTCGGAGGCGTCCAACCTGGGAGGGTGTCCAGCTCGACCGGCGTCCGGGTCTGCGGCCCCGCCGACGGCGCCGACCCGGCGTCCGGCCTCGATCCGGTGACGACCGGGTCGGTGGCCGAACAGGCCGCCAGCACCACGCTCCCCGCCACGGCCGCCGCCACCAGGCCCACCCGCAGGCGCCGACGCGTCCGCCTGTCGCCGCGATCCCGCTCCATGCCCATCCGCTTCCTCCGCCCAGCCGTGCCGTCATCGAGTCTAGGAAGCGCCCCCAGGACGTCGGTCTTGAGGAGGGCGACCTAGAATTCAGTCGGCCCGCGAGTTGCGGGCCTGGCAGGAAGAAGGACGCACATGCCGGACATCGGTGGCTGGGAATGGGTGATCATCGCGATCGTCGCCCTGGTGCTGTTTGGGGGCTCCAAGCTCGCCAACGTCGGCAAGAACGCCGGCCGGGCGATCCGCGAGTTCAAGGAGGAGACCTCGTCGGGCCAGAAGCCCGCCGCGACGCCGGTGGTCGCGACTCCCGAGCCGGCCACCGGGACGACCGGCCCGGCCGTCACCGAACCGGCGTCCGAGAGCCCCGGATCAGTGGCGGACGATCCGGCGCATCACTCCGTCGCTTCCTGAGCTGACTCGTCCGCGACGCTCAGCTCCGGGCGCCGCCCTCCGACCGTCCGCCGAGAGGGGCCGGCTTCTCGTCCCCTCCCGGCAGCGAGTCTGCCTTCACCGCGTTCCGCTCACCGAGCGGACGGGGCGCACCGCGGGTGGTGTCCTTGGCGGTCTGTTCCTCCGACTCGGCGTTGATCTCGGCGCCGAGCAGGACGGCGTAGCTGGTGATCCACAGCCACAGCAGCATCACGACCACGCCCGCCAGCGCGCCGTAGGTCTTCGCGTAGTTCCCGAACAGGCTGACGTAGAGCGAGAAGCCGACGCTGGCCAGCAGCCACAACACGGTTGCGACCACGGCACCGACTGACACCCAGCGGAACTTCGGGGCGTCGCGGTCGGGTGCGACGCGGTACAGGACGGCGAGCGCGACGATCACCAGCACGACGACGAGCACCCACCGGACGGCTTCGGCCACCCAGCGCCAACCGCCGGTGAGCCCGACGACCTGGAATGCCACGGGGACGGCCGCCACCAGAGCCATCAGCGCCACCATGAACACGATCGCGCCGATGGTGAGGCCGAGGACGAGGAGCTTCTCCTTCACCAGGCCGCGGTTCCGCTCCTCGTCGTAGGCGATGTTGATGGCCGTGACCAGGTTGCCGACGCCTCCGGACGCGCTCCAGATCGCGACCACCAGGCTGACGGCAAGGCCCCAGCCCAGGCCCTGCGCCGGCGCGGCCGTGAGTTGCTGCAACTGGGTCTCCACCAGCGTCCGGGCGTCCCCGGGAAGCGATGCGAGCAGCGCCCCGAACTGCTCGGAGATCGACCCCGGATCGGCGACCAGTCCGTAGACCAGCGTCAGCGCGATCAGCGCCGGGAACAGGGCGAGGAAGCCGAAGAACGCCACCCCGGCGGCCAGCAGCGGCACCTGGTCGGAGGACGCCTCCTTCCAGCCGCGGATCGCGACCTGCCGCCAGCCGGCGAGTGGGATCTCGGTCGGGGATTCGGCTTCGACACCCGGGACGGCCCGGGACGGCTGCTGGACTGGCTCGGATCGACTCATGGCCTTCCGTTACCCACCACGTCCACGATCAAGTCCGCTCGCCCGCACCCACACGACGGGCACTCCGTACCGGCGATCGCGATCCAGGGCGGAGGGGTCACCCAGGGGTCTCGCTGTGAGGTGCGCCGACGGGCTTCGACTCGGGCGATCCGCGCTGGCGCAGGAAGACGGCGAAGATCGCCATCGAGCCGACCGCCAGCAGCTCGGACTGCCAGTTCTGCAGGGTGCGGTCCCAGAAGTCGGGGCTGACCAGGTACGCGCCGAGCGGCAGCGGGTCCAACAGGTCGCGCAGCCGCTCCTCGTTGTACGCGACCCGGCCGGCCACCCCCTGGGCCGCCCACGACAGCAGGAAGATCGTCGCCATCACCAGTGTCAGGGACGCCGAGTACAGCTTCGTCACCCAGCCGCCGGCGCTGGCTGTGCTGGGCGAGTCGGCGTCGGCGAACTCGCCGATCCGCTCCTCCTCGGCGGAGCGGAAGCCGGCGTCCTCCGGCTTCTTCGACTCCGACGACCCACGCTGGACCAGCCAGACCGTCAGCAGGATGTACAGCGTGAACTGCAGGTACTCCGACTGCCAGTTCTCGGCCACGTCCACCCCGAACGAGGACGAGGTGACGTAGCGTCCCCAGCTGATCTCGGCCAGACCGTCGGTACGCGCCTGCTCGTTGTAGCCCGCGAGGCCGACGAACGACTGGCCGGCCAGCGTCGCCAGCAGCAGCAGACCGAAGACGATCGAGAGCGAGTTGTCCTGCAGCGCGCGTCTCATCGTCCGGCCAATCCGATGGCGAGAATCGCGACGAGCACCACCGCGATCATCACCAGGTAGCTGACGAACACCACCGTGGTTGCCCTCATGGCTCCACCTCGCACTCGTAGGGAACGGCCGGGTCGGGGTCGTCGCGGACGCAGCCGGCGGCCGTCACCCGCCAGCCGTCCGGGAACCGGGCAAGGAAGACGACCTGCCCGTCCAGCCGGACCTGGGCGCTCTCGCCGGCGACCTCCACCTGGCGCACCCCGGACGCGTCCGGGAGGTCGAGCTTCGCGAGTGCCCGGACGCAGTCACCGTCCGCCTGGCTGGCGACGGCCTCGGCCGTGTCGGGGGCGAGCAATCGGCAGGCCTGTGCCGGCTCGGCCCGGACGAACGCGAGGGCCGCGGCGGACGCGTCCCCGGCCGCGACGTCGCTGCCGCAGCCGGCCAGCAGCAGAAGGGCAACGATGCCCGTCACCGGTCTCAGCACTCGGCTCCCCCTTCGTCGACGCCGTGATTACCGCAGCAGTACCCGCTCGCCTGGCCGCTCTCACCCGTCCCGACGCCGACGCGCACCAGCGGGGAGCAGGCTCAGGAGAGCTCGTTGAGCAGGGACGGGAGTTCGTCTGGCACCTCGCGGGCGAGGAAGCCGATGCGTCCGATGCGGGAGGCGAGCCGTTCGCCGGCAGCGGCGTGCAGGTACTTCGCCCAGCACGCCGCCTGCGCCGGTTCGGCGCCGCGGGCCAACAGGCCGCCGAGGGTGCCGGCGAGCACGTCCCCGCTGCCGGAGGTGGCCAGTCCGCTGTGGCCGACGCCGATCCGCCAGCACTCGCCGGACGGGGCCGCGACCAGGTCGTGGCAGGCCACCACCGCGCCGTAGCGGGAGGCGATCGCCGCGACGTCGGCGATCCGATCGACGCCGAGCGCCCGGCCCAGCAGCAACTCCGCCTCCGCGTCGTTGGGAGTGAGCACGGTGCGCGGCCCCAGCGCAGCGTCCAGTGCCGGCAGGTCCGGGAGCGCGCCGAGGGCGAAGGCGTCCAGCACCAGCGATGTCCGCCTGCCGAGTCCCGGCAAGACCGCGGCCACGACCCCTCGGGTGCGGTCGGGATTGTCGAGCCCGGGACCCAGCACGACTGCGTCCACGGTCGCGAACGCATCCGTCAGCGCTCCGACGGATTCGGGCAGGACCGAGCCGGACGGGTCGGCCGTCAGACCCACGACGGCGGCCTCGGGCGTTGCCACGGCCAGTGCCACCGCGGCCGGCTCGGCGACAGCGAGCTGCAGTTGCCCGGCGCCCACGCGGAGGGCAGCCACCCCGGCGAGTTGGACCGCCCCGGGCGTCCCTACCGCTCCGCCGACGACCAGCACCCTGCCGCGCGCGTACTTCGAACTGCCGACCGCCGGCAGCGCCCACTCCCGCAGCAGCCGGGGCGTGAGCTCCACCGGCTCGCGCGGCTCAGTCAGCGGCACCGGGTCAGTGGACGGCATCGGGCTCGCCGCCGTGCTCGGTGACCGGCGCGTCCTGCTGCTCGAGGTGGCTGGCGTCGTTGTAGCGCTCGATCCGCCACAGCCTCTCGGCCTCCCGGCGCAGCACGGTGATGGACGCGTTCTTCACCGGGTCGGCGGCCTCGAGCTGGAGCACGGTGTGCTCGTCGAGTCCCTCCAGCAGGTAGCGGATCAGCATCACGACCGCGTCGTGGACGACCAGGACGACCCGCTCGGCGTCGGTGGCCGCGGGCAGGTCTCCGAGGAACGAGCGCAGCCGCAACGCGACGTCCGTCCACGACTCGCCGCCCGGTGGACGATGGTAGAACTTGCCCCACCACTGCCGGCGCTGTGCCTCCAGCGGGAAGTGGCGGGCGACGCCCTCGGTGGTGAGCAGGTCGAGGACACCGAGTTCGCGGTCTCGGAGGCGCTCGTCCGCGATGATCGGCACGTCGGCACCGGCCGCGGCCAGGGCCACCTGCGCGGTCTGCAGCGCCCGGACGTACGGCGACGACCACAGGCCGGCACCGTCCGCCAGCAGCGGCGCCAGACCCGCGCCCAGCGCCGCGGCCTGGTCGACCCCGACCGCGGACAACGGTACGTCGGGGTCGCGGAACGGAAGCACGATCTGCTCCGCTCCGGCCGCGTGCGCGGCCGCCGCGGCCACGTTGCCCTCACTCTCGCCGTGCCGGACGAGTACCAGTTCTTCGATCACGCTGTTGAATTCCCCGCTCTGTGCTCTGCCAAACAGGGTTTGACCCGGACGTGCGGCGGTTACCCCACAGGAAGCAGCCGACAGGAGGAACCATGCGAGCAGTCACCTGGCAGGGACGCGGAGACGTGCAGGTCACCGATGTCCCCGATCCGCGGCTCGAGCAGCCCACCGACATCGTGG
Source organism: Propionibacteriaceae bacterium (assembly GCA_017306015.1). Lineage (GTDB taxonomy): Bacteria > Actinomycetota > Actinomycetes > Propionibacteriales > Propionibacteriaceae > Propionicimonas. The sequence goes on along the minus strand of JAFKJK010000032.1, from coordinate 21,899 downwards.
TCAGGGTCACGTCCACCGCGATCTGTGGCTCCGACCTGCACCTGTACGGCCCGCTGACCCCGTTCATGACGCCGGGCGACGTGCTCGGCCATGAGGCGATGGGCATCGTCGAGGAGGTCGGCACCGACGTGGGCGGACTGCGTCCGGGCGATCGGGTGGTGGTGCCGTTCAACATCTCCTGCGGCACCTGCTTCATGTGCACCCACGGGCTGCAGAGCCAGTGCGAGACCACACAGGTCACCGAGTACCGCACCGGCGCAGCACTGTTCGGCTACACCAGGCTGTACGGCCAGGTGCCCGGCGGCCAGGCGGAGTACGTCCGGGTGCCGCAGGCGCAGTACGGGCCGATCAAGCTGCCCGAGACCGGCTCGGACGACCGGTGGCTGTTCCTGTCCGACATCCTGCCCACCGCCTGGCAGGCGGTGAAGTACGCCGAACTGGAGCCGGGCGAGACGATCGCCGTCCTCGGCCTGGGGCCGGTCGGCCAGTTGGTCACCCGCGCGGCGTGGCAGCAGGGCGCCGCCCGGGTGATCGGCGTGGATCTGGTGTCCGAGCGGCTGGCCGAGGCGTCCCGTTTCGGGGTCGAACTCGTCGACGCGGCCGTGGTGGACGACGTCCCCGCCGCGATCCGTGATCTCACCCAGGGTCGCGGTGCCGACCGGGTCGTGGACGCGGTGGGCATGGAAGCGCACGGTTCGCCCGTCGCCGAGGCCGCGGCGGCAGCGGTGACGACGCTCCCCCGTCCGGTCGCGGCCGCGGTCAGCCAGGCGGTCGGCGTGGACCGGATGGCCGCCATCCAGGACGCGTTCGAGTCCGTCCGGCGTGGCGGGACGGTGTCCCTGTCGGGCGTGTACGGCGGCGCGGCCGACCCGGTCAACCTGATGAGGCTGTTCGACAAGCAGGTCACCGTCCGGATGGGCCAGGCCAACGTCCGCCGCTGGAGCGACGACCTGTTCGACCTCCTCTTCGACAACGAGGACGTCTTCGGGGTGGAGACGCTCGCGTCCCACCACCTGCCGCTGGAGGACGCGCCGGACGCGTACCGCAAGTTCCAGGCGAAGGAGGACGGCTACCTCAAGGTCGTCCTGCGCCCCTGACCGCCCCCCTGAACCATCGGGGACAGGTACTTTCGTTCATCCGGCCGACCGCGTGAACCATCGGGGACAGGTACTTTCGTTCACCCGGCCGACCGCCCGTCCCGCGAACCGAAGTACCTGTCCCCGACGGTTCAGCGCCGTGAAAGTGAACCGAAGTACCTGTCCCCGACGGTTCAGGGGTTCGCGATCGTTGCGTAGATGCCTACGAGGCCGGCGGCGAGCATGATCGCGGCGGTGATCCAGCCGACCCAGGCGGCCAGGCGGCCGTTCACGTGCCTGCCCATCAGCTTGCGGTCACCCGAGAGCAGCATCACGACCAGCAGGAACGGCGCGGCGGCGATGCCGTTGATCGTCGCGCTCAGCACCAGCAGCTGGACGGGGTTGTCGCTCACCGCCGAGATCGCCACTCCCCCGATCAACCCGACGCCGATCAGGACGTAGAACAGCGGCGCGCGACGGGTCGACTTGTTGAACCCCCACGGCTTCCCGAGCAGTCCGGCGAGCGCGATCGACCCAGAACTCGCCAGCACCGGGACGGCCAGGACGCCGGTTGCGATGAAGCCGATCGCGAAGATGGCCGCGGCGGCCGGCCCGGCGATCGGCTCGAGCGCCTTGGCCGCGTCGGCGGCCGTGTTCAGCTGCTGCGGCCCGTTGCGGCCGATCGTGGACGCGGTCGCGACCATGATCGCCAGCATCGCCGCGACGCTGACGAACATCCCGATCAGGACGTCGATCCGCGACAGCAGCAGCTTGCGCAGCGACTGCCGGCGCGGCCGTTCGTCCAGCGGGACGGCGAGCGGGCCGTCCCCCTCCTCGCGCATCTCCTCGACCCGGTGGCCGCTCTCCCAGAAGAACATGTACGGCGAGATCGTCGTCCCCAGGACGGCGACGAGCAGGCCGGCCGAATCCCAACTCCAGGTCATCCGCAGACCGAGGACGCCCGCACCGACCTCGGCCCACGGCACGTTCGCGACGAACAGGACGGCGAAGTAGACCAGCAGCACCAGGCACAGCCACTTGAAGATCGCCGCGATCCGGTCGAACGAGCCAAACACGGTCACCACCGCGAGCACCACCCCGGCGATCGCCGCCCACAGGTGCGGTGGTCCCAGGTGGAGCAGCTCCATGCCCGAGCCGATCGCGGCCAGGTCGGCCGCGACGTTGAGGCAGTTCGCCACGATCAGCGCGACGATCAGGACGCCGATCACGATCCGGGCCGTCCGCGCGAACTTGCGCCGCACGAGCATGCCCAGGCTGTCCCCGGTGGCCAGCGCCGTCCGGTCGCAGATCTCCTGGACGCCGTACATCAGCGGCAGGCACAGCGGCGCCGTCCACAGCAGCCCCATCCCGAAGCCGGCTCCGGCCTGGGAGTATGTCGCCACCCCGGACGGGTCGTCGTCCGCCACGCCGGTGACCAGCCCGGGCCCCAGCACCTTGAGGACCGCCTTGAGACCGGTGTCCTTCACCGCGTCCTCCCCGGACGGGGCCTCGGTCAACTCTCCCGCCGATCCGGTCATCGATCATCCCTTCAACCCGGCGGACGCGATGCCTTCGATGAAGTAGCGCTGGCCGAAGGCGAAGATCACCAACATCGGCAGGGTGACCAGCAGGGACGCGACCATCACGTACTGGTAGTCGCCGTGGCCGCCGGCTGTCGGAGAGAACGTCGTCATGGCGTAGGCGATGCCCAGCGGCACCGTGTACTGCTCGGGCGTCCCGAAGTTGAGGTAGATCAGCGGGGCGACGAAGTTGTTCCAGGACGCCTGGAACTCGAACAGGAACACGATCACCGCGCTGGGCAGGGCGAGCGGGAAGGCGATTCGCCGGAACAGGCCGAAGTACGAGCAGCCATCGATCCGGGCGGCTTCGAACAGCTCCCGCGGCACCGACAAGTAGAACTGGCGCATCAGGAAGATGTAGAACGCCGAGCCGAACAGCGTCCCGCCCCACAGGGGCACGTTCGTCCCGAGGAAGCCGAGGGACTTCCAGATCAGGTAGTTGGGGACGAGGGTGACCGCGCCGGGCAGCATCATGGACGCCAGCAGCAGCCCGAACAGGAAGTTCTTCGCCGGGAACCGGAAGTACGCGAACCCGAACGCCACGATGGAGCTCGACAGGGTCACCAGCGTCGCGGACGCCAGCGCAATGCCGATCGAGTTGGCGATCCAGGCCAGCAGCGGCAGCTGGTCCCAGACCTGGACGTAGTTCTCCCAGACGACCGTCTGCGGGATCAGCCGGTTGTCGAAGACCTCCCCGCGCGGCTTGAGGCTGGCCGCGAGGAGCCAGGCCAGCGGGTAGAGGAACGCGGCGGCGACCCCGGCGAGCAGCAGCAACCGGACGATCCGGCCGACCCGGCGCAGTGCGCCACCAGAGGTCGGAGCGGGGGCGGGCACAACGATCGGCCGGTCGGCACGCACGGGCGCGGCGACCGCCAGCCGCGACGGCTGCGAAACCGGGAGAGTGCTCACTGCCGGCTCCCTTCGTAGTAGACCAACCGGTCGCCGAGCTTCAACTGGATGCCGGTGATAACGAGGATGATCACGAACAGCAGCCAGGCCATCGCCGCCGCCAGACCGAAGTTGAACTGCTGGAACGCCGCCTGGTAGAGGTAAACGCCGAAGAACAGCGCGGCGTCCGGGTTGTTGCCGTTGTTGTCACGGAAGAACAACAGGTAGGCCTGGTCGAAGACCTGCAGGGCCGCGATGGTGTTAACGATGACCAGGAAGAACAGGGTGGACGAGATCATCGGCACGGTGATCGAGAAGAACTGCCTGAGCTTCGACGCCCCGTCCACCGATGCTGCCTCGTAGAGCTCGCGCGGCACGTTCTGCAGCGCCGCCAACAGGATCACCATCGAGCCGGCGACCCCCCACAGCGACATGATGACGATGGACGGCTTGACCCAGGGCGGGTCGACCAGCCACTGCGGGCCCTGAATACCGAACCAGGACAGGAACGAGTTGATCGCCCCGGTGTTGCCGTTGAGCAGCAGCAGGAAGATCGAGGCGGTCGCCACGGTCGGGGTCATCTTGGGCAGGTAGAACACCGTCCGGAAGAAGCCGGCGCCGCGGCGGACGCCGTTGAGCAGGGACGCGAGCGCGAGCGCGACGGCGATCTCCAGCGGCACTGCGAGCAGCGCGTAGAAGAACGTGTTGCCGAGGCTCATCAGCACCTTGGGGTCCTCGGCCAGCAACCGGTAGTTCTCGAAGCCGACCGGCTCGGCGGTGTTGGTGCTCAGGTCGTAGTTCGTGAACGACAGGACGGCCGACCACGACATCGAGACCACGGTGAAGATCAGGAAGCCCGCCACCCACGGCAGGATGAAGGCGTACCCGGCGAGTGCCTCACGACGCGCGGCCACCGAGCGGCGACGACCGGCGGGCCGGCCGACGCGCGTCGCGGGGGGCTCGGCGCTGGTACCGGCCGCCGCCGTCGGGGCTGCGGTGACGGCCATCGCTACTTCTTCACCTGGTCCCAGGCCCGCTGGGCCGCGGCCTGCGCGTCGGCCAGAGCCTGCTGGGTGGACTTCTCCCCCGTCATCGCCACCGTGACCGCGTTGGTCAGCTCCTGCGTGGCCTGCTGGGCGACCGGGGAACTACCCCAGGGCCGGTTGTCGGCCAGCACCGAGTAGTAGGTGTCGATCACCTGGGCGAAGTCGGCGTTGTCGGTCTTCGCCACGTACTTGTCCCGGATGGCCTGATCGGCCACCGGCGAGCCGGTCATCAGCCCGGTGGCGATGGACTTGTTCTTCTCCACAGTCTGGGCGCGTGCCTGGCCGGCTGCCAGCCAGGCATGGGTGGACGTCACGGTGATCGCCCACGCGCACGCGGCGGAGGGGTTCTTGGCGGCCTTCGGGATCGCGAAGGCCGTGCCCTCGGCCATCGCCACGTTCTTGCCGGTGAGGTCCTTGATCGGGATCGCTTCCAGGCTCACCTTGCTGGCGGTTCCGGCGAGCACGTTCGGGTACCACTGCGCCCACGTCTGCACGCCGACCTGGTCCTTGACGTACTGGTTGCCGTCGCCGAAGACGTCCATCGTGTCCTTGAAGCTCTTCACCTTGGCGTAGCCGCCCTGGGCGTCCATCAACGCCTTCAGCCAGTTCAGTGCGTCCAGGTTCTTGGCATTCGCCAGGTCCGGCGATCCGTCGTCGTTGTACAGGTGGCCACCGAAGACCGTGAACCAGATGTTGGCGGAGCCGGGGACGTCGGGGTCGAAGCCCAGTACGGAAGGGTTGCCGCCGGACTCCGCGTACATCTTCTTCGCCGCCGCGAGCACACCGTCCGGCTTCGACGTGTCGAGGTCGGCCGCCGTGACGCCGGCCTTCTGCATGACCCGCTTGTTGCCCAGCAACGCCGACGCCTGGAAGAACTGGGGGACGCCGTAGACGCCGCCGTTGTAGCTCACGTCCTTGATCGCCGACGGGTAGTACTGCTGGTCGGGAGTGACTCCCCACAAGGCGTAACACTGGTCGAGCGGGACGATCAGGCCTTTCGCCGCGAACGTCGCCACCACATGGCGGTCCACCTGGATCAGGTCCGGAGCCTGCCCGGCGGCAGCCTGCGCCGCGAACTTCTGAGGGTCGAAGTTGGCGGTGTCCATGGTGACCTTGACGCCGCCCAGCTTGCCGGCGGCGTAGTCGGCGCGGGACTTGCCGACCTCGTCGGAGGGATTGAAGCCGCTGGTCTTCAGCGCGCCACCGACGTCCTTGCTCAACGCACCGGACGCCGATGCCCCCGGTGCGCCGGACTGGCCGCCGGCGCTCGCGCCTCCACATCCCGACGCCACCAGCGCGGTCGCCACTGCGAGCGCCGCTCCCACCGTCCTGATCCCGACCATCGGGCACCTCCTGACTGACTGTCGAGAAGTGCCCCACTTCACCGTTTCCTAACGCGAAGGGCAGCGAAGTATTGCCCAGTTATCTCGCCCGGGAGCAGTGGTCAGTGGGAGGCCAACAACGCACCCACGAGGAGACGACGATGACCAGCGACCAGCCGGACCTGTCCACGGGCAGGGAGACCAGCGGCAACCAGGACTACCCGGGCGCTCGGGCACAGGACCCGGCGCTCACCGACGACCAGGCCTACCGCCTGGACGACACCGGACCCATCCCGGCCACGAGCGGCCAGACCGGCTCATCGGCGACCTTCGGCGGTGCCGGTGTCACCGCGGGGACGTCCCTCACCGGGCAGGACGCCGCCAGCAAGGCACAGCACGTGGCCGAGCATGCCAAGGACGAGGCGTCCGACCTGAAGGAAACCGCTGCGGACAAGGCTGCGGAGGTGAAGGACGTCGCGCTGGAGCGTGGAGGCGACGTCGCCGACGTCGCCCGGGACGAACTGGGTCGGGTGGCCGCCGATGCCCGTGAACAGTTCCAGGCGCTGTGGGAGCAGACGAGTTCGCAGCTGCGCGACCAGGCGACCGCCGGCCGCAAGCAGCTTGCCGAGCTGTTGCACTCGCTGGCCGGCGAGCTGGGGGAGATGGCCTCCAAATCCGAGCAGGACGGGCCGGTGACGGCACTGGCGAAGCAGGCGTCCCGGCGCGGCGGGGAACTCTCGCACTGGCTGGCGAACGCCGACTCCGCCGACGTGGTGTCGCAGATCCGCCGGTTCGCGCGGCGGCGTCCGTTCGTCTTCCTGGCCGGTGCGACGGTCGCCGGCGTGGTGGTGGGACGGCTGAGCCGCGGCCTGATGGCCGGGAACGACACCACCGGCTCGGCCGGAGCGACCCGGGCGGCAGAGGCGACCGACGTCCCCGCTCCCCGGCTGGCCGCGGAGGTGCCGGCCTACGGCGGCGGGACGTCCGGACAGACGTACGGCTACGACCGGGTCGGCGAACCCGACCGTCCCACTGAGCCCGGTGAACTGCGGTGACCACCTCGCGCGAACCCGTCGTGCCGGGAGCACCGAGCCCGGCCCGGGTCGAGCCGGAACGCTCGCTCGGCGAGCTGATGGGCGATGTGACCCGAGACCTGTCCACCCTGCTGAGGCAGGAGGTGGAGCTGGCGAAGGCCGAGGTCCGCGAGTCGGGAACCCGCGCCGGCAAGGGTGCTGGGCTGCTCGCCGGTGCCGGCGTGGGCGGCTTCCTGGCCGTCCTGTTCCTGTCGATAGCCCTGTGGTGGGGCCTCGGCCTCGCCATCGGGAACGCCTGGTCGGCGGTCGTCGTGGCGGTGATCTGGGCGATCGTCGCAGCGGTGCTGATGCAGGCCGGACGCACCGAGCTCAAGCGGGTGAAAGGCCTGCCGATGACCGCCGAGACGGTCAGCAAGATCCCCAATGCAGTCAAGGGCAACGAAGAGGAGAACCGATGACCAGCGACCCGTCCGTGATCCGGGCACAGATCGAAGAGACCAGGGCGAGCCTGTCGGACAACGTCGACGAGCTCGCCGACCAGGCCAACCCGGCGCACATCGCGCACCGCCAGGTGGACAAGGCCAGGCGGGCCGGCAGCAGGCTGCTCGACCGCGTCCTCGGAACCGCCGAGGACGTCCGGGACGTCGCCGTCGACAAGGCGCACGACCTTGCCGCCGGCGTCCGCGAGGCTGGCGACAACCTGACCGACCTGCCCGATCGGGCCGGACGGCAGGCACAGGGCAATCCACTGGCAGCCGGAGTGGTGGCGTTCGGGATCGGGTTGCTACTCGCAGCGGCGTTCCCGGCCTCCCGCAAGGAGCAGGAACTCGCCGAGGCCGTCAAGGAGAAGGCGCAACCGCTCACCGACAAGGTCACCGAGGCGGCTCACGAGGTCGCCGACAACCTGGCCGAGCCGGCTGCCCAGGCCATGGACACCCTGAAGGAGTCCGCCGGCGAGGCGGTCCGGACGGTCCGTGAGGAAGGCAGCGCAGCGGTGGACGACATCCAGGGCGTTACGCAGGACTCGGTGCAGGACGTCGCCGAGAGTGCCCGCGATTCAGCCGACTCCGTGAGGACAGAAGCGCGGGACGCTGCGCAAGGCTGATCGCGATCTGCCCGGTGAGCAGCTCAGGCCTCTACCGGGGGATCGGGATCCTCCTCGGGTGTCCCGAGGCCGGCCGGAGTGTCGGACTCCGGGTCCTTGGCGGGATCGGGATCCGGGTCCGCGCTCAGGCGCGGCACCTCGTCCAGTCGCTCGGTCGGAGACTTCTTCGGATCGGTGTTCTGGCTCATCTGACGCTCTCCTCGGTCGGATTCTTCCGTCCATACCCGGGGTGATTCGCGTCCGAACCTCCTCCGCTCCCAGCGAAATGGCTCGCTCCTCGCAGCCGTCCTCTGAGAGTCTCCAGGGATGAGGATCCTGGTGCTTGGCGGGACGGGCTGGCTCAGCCACGAGATCGCGGTCACTGCGGTCGCACGGCAGCATGCGGTCACGTGCGTCGCGCGTAGGGCCGACATTCCCGACGGCGCACGGAGTGTCAGCGCCGACCGCGACCGCGACGACGCCCTGGCGTCGGTGGCCACCGAGCACTGGGACGCGGTGATCGACGTCGCCCGGCAGCCTGGACACGTGCGTCGCGCCGTCCGCGACCTGGCGCCGGTCGTCGACCGCTACCTCTTCGTCTCGACCGCGAGCGTGTACGCGGACCACGCGATCCCGGGGGCGGACGAGTCCGCCGAGAGGCTGAGCCCTCTCGCCGCCGAGGTGATGAACGGGCTGGAGGACTACGGGGCTGCCAAGGTCGCCGGCGAGGACGCGGTGCTGGCCGGCTTCGGCACCGAGCGCACGTTGATCGTCCGCCCCGGGCTGATCGGCGGCCCCGGCGATCCCACCGGCAGGACGGACTACTGGCCCTGGCGGTTCGCCCACCCGGCAGTGCAGGGCGCGGTCCTGGTGCCGGAGGCACCGGAGCTCCCTACCTCGGTGATCGACGTCCGCGACCTGGCGGCCTGGCTGGTCTCCTGTGCGGAGCGGAGCGTCGTGGGCGTCTTCAACGCTCAGGGACCTGCCGTGCCCTTCCCCGAGCACCTCGACGTGGCACGACAGGCGGCGGTCAGTGATGCACGCCCGGTGTCCGCGCCCGGCGGCTGGCTGCTCGAGCGTGGCGTGAACGAGTGGGCGGGTCCCCGTTCGCTGCCGCTGTGGCTCGCGGACCCGTCCTGGTACGGGATGAACACCCGCTCGACTGATCGGGCCCGTGCGGCCGGGCTGACGACCCGTCCGCTCATCGACACCCTGCGCGACGCGCTCGCCTGGCGCGAGCTGCAGCCGGACAGCATCAACCGTGGTGCCGGCCTGACCGACGCCGAGGAACGCGAGTTGCTGGCAGCGCTGGCTGGGCCGGCGGCCTGAGCAGCGCTCGATCAGCCGACAGGGTCGGGCCCGGCGCGAGCAGGGCCGGTGGCCACAGAGGGAAGAGCGTCCACGACGTTGGTGAACCGTCTGGACGCCGACCGTTCCTCGTCGTGCCCCCAATGGGACTCGAATCCGTCCAGACGGCCTCCCCGGCACCCCTTGTCAGCCCTGCTATTATGGCTTTGACTAGGTGTTTCGATGCCGAGTCGAGTCACGAGTGCAGACGCCTGCATAGGCATGTTGGGTGTACCTAAGGGCCCGATAAGGGCCCGGCGTACCAAATGGGAGCGTGAGAAATGGGACGGCGCGCGAGAGGGTCAGCAAGGCGCCGCAGCACCTGGGGAACAGTCCGGCTCAAGGCGTCAGGCAAGTACCAGGCTAGCTACCGCCACGGCGGCATCCCTGGCGTGCTCCCGAGCACCGTCTACGCCGCACCCATGACCTTCCAGACCGAGGGGGATGCCCGGGTGTGGCTGGAGATGGAACGTCGGCTGATCGAGAGCGACCAATGGAGCCCACCCGCCGACCGCGAGGCGGCCCGACGCCGCGCCGAACAGCCGGGCCCAGAGCGTCCCACCGTCGCCACGTACGCCCGCCAGTGGCTGGCTACCGCCGACCTTCGGACGACCACCCGCACCCGCTACGAGGCCAGCCTGCGGATCTACATCTGCGGCGAGCCGCTCGCCTTCAGCCTGCGATCCAACAAGCGCACCGGCAAGCGAGCACGCCCTAAGGTGTGGACCAACCATCCCCTGGGCGACGTCGCGCTCGCCGATCTGGACCGAGCGCAGGTACACGCCTGGTGGCGTTCACTTCCGCTCGTTGAGCGGCGCCGCAGCTGCGACCTCGCCTACCAGTTTCTGCGAACCATCTGTCTCGCTGCGGTCGACGACGGCATCATCGACAGCAACCCCGTTCGGGTAAAGGGGGCCGGCAAGCCGTCCAAGCGGCGCAGCATCGAGCCGCTCACACCGGCACAGGTGCGCGAGATCGCCGACAACATGCCGGACCGCTGGCGCCTCGGCGTGCCGCTCGGCGCGTGGTGCGCTCTTCGCTCGGGTGAGGTGCGCGAACTCCGGCGCAAGGACATCGACCTGAACCGAGGCGTCATCAAGGTGACCCGCGGCGTCACCCACGCCGGACAGCGCACCCAACACGTCGGCGACCCCAAGACAGAAGCCGGCATACGCACCGTCCGCATCCCTGCGTCGATCCTCAGCGAGGTCAAGACCCACCTTCATGAACACGCACAGCTGGGCCCGAACGGGCTGCTCTTCTGGCGGGACGACGGCGGTCACGTCACCGACACCGAGTGGCGAGCCGCCTGGCTGCGCGCTTGCGCCGAGGCAGGGATCGAGGGCTTCCGCTTCCACGACCTACGGCACGTCGGCCTCACCTACACCGCACTGGCCGGCGCGACCATCCGCGAACTCCAGGTCGCCGCGGGCCACACCACACCAATCATGGCTCTCCGCTACCAAGAGGTTGCCGCCAGCCATATGGACGATGTGGTCAAGACGTTGGATGCCATGATCACCGGCCAGCTCGGCCCTTGACCGTGGTCCAGCGCCCGGCAACCGGTCAGGGAACGTCCCTGGCGACTGGCGGCCCGAAAGGCGCTGCAATCGGCCTCAGCCCACTGGTCGGAACTTGCCACCGAGGTGGCCGTCATGACCGTTTGACCCCGGCGATGCTCTCCACGATGCGGTCTGCGCCGATGCCGCTGCGCCGGGTTTCGGGGTCGACACCTCGAGCGAAGAACTGACTGGTGCAGTTGACCGAGCGGCGCTCGATCAACTCTCCCACGCAAGGCGTTCGTGATGACCGCTGAAGGACCCGCGCCGATCGGCTCGACCACGGGCGTCGGCAGTCTGTGCTCAAGTGAATGCCGGCGTCACAACAGCTCAGTTCGCCGGAAAGCTGGCGGCGGCTCTCCGACCAGAGGCGGGAGCCTCTGTCGCGCTCCAGATAACGATCGGATAACGGTGTTGCGTCAACGCGTTTGACGTTCTTACGGTTCCATCAATCGTTTGACTTCAATCGTTTGACGAAGGTGTCTCATGGTGACTCTCAAGGACATAGCGGCCCACGTGGGTGTGTCTGCGTCATCGGTGTCGCTCGTCCTCAACGACCTCGACACCGGCAGGGTCCGACCCGACATCGCTGCCCAGATCCGTCAGGTGGCCTCGGAGATGGGCTACGTGCCGAACCTGCTGGCCAAGGGTCTGAAGACGCGGCAGTCGCACACGATCGGCTTGGTTTCGGACGAGGTTGCTTCCGTACCGTTCGCTGGACAGATGCTGGCCGGCGCGCAACTTGCGGCGTCGGAGGCGGATTACCTGGTGATCCTCATCGATACTGCCGGGCACAAGGAGTTGGACGTCGCCGCGGTGCAGACTCTGTTGCAGCGCAACGTCGAGGGTCTCATCGTGGCGGCCGAGTTCCATCGAGAGGTTGAGCTGCCGCTCATCCCGGAAGCGACCCCGATGGTGGTTCTGAACGGCTACCCGGCCAACGGTGAGGCGAGAGCGGATTGGGTGGTGCCGGACGAAACCGCCGGCGCTCTTGCGGCGACACATCGGCTGATTCAGGCGGGGCACCGCCGGATTGGCTTGTGCAATGTCGCGAGCACCCAGTTTGTTGCACGGGATCTCCGGCGTGCCGGCTACGAAGCGGCGCTGCAGGAGGCTGGCATCAAGGTGGATCCGTCCCTGATCGTGGAGGCCGCTGACCCTGGCGTGGCTGCCGGTCGGGCGGCGGCGGTACGGCTGCTGGGTGAGGCGAAGCCGCCGACCGCTGTCTTCTGCTTCTCCGACCAGATCGCGTTCGGCTTCTACCAAGTGGCCCAAAACCTCGGGCTCGAAATCCCTGGCGACCTATCTGTCGTGGGGTTCGACAACCAGCAGTTCGTCGCGGACGGGTTGCTGCCCGGCTTGACCACCGTGCAGCTTCCCCATCACGAGATGGGCACCTGGGCGGCCCGCCAGGCGATAGCCCGCATTCAAGGCGCAGGACCATCCTCTGGCCGGACGCACATGGTCATGCCTTGTCCTCTCGTGGAGAGGGGTTCGGTCGGACCGCCGCGACGGTAGGCGCCGCTGAGAAGCCGCGACCTCCATTCACAAGTCCAGCGATCCCTCCACGGGAGAACTGGTCCCCTTGCCGGGTTTCCGGCTGTCACCCGCCCAGACGCTGGAGCGCGCCCGAAAAGGGTCGCGGCCTGGCCCGATCAGACGACGAACCGTCACCGAGCACATCAACCATGAAAGAGAGGAAGAAGGACATGTCAGCATCGTTCAAGCGGAAGCTGGGGGCTACTCTCGCAGCCGCTTCACTTGGGGTCACGGCACTGGCCGGGTGCTCCAGCGCCCCCGCCGCCACCACGTCCGGGTCGGCGGCAGAGCCGACGACGTTCAAGGTGTTGCAGTATGAGGATCCCACGACGCCACAGGGTCAGGGCTGGAAGAAGGCTGTGGAGATCTTCGAGGCCAAGCACCCCGGGGTCAAGGTCGATTTCCAGCAGACAAGCTTCGACGCGATGCGGCAGAACGCGAAGATCACCCTCACCGGCAATGACGTTCCCGACGTTGTGGAGTTCAACAAGGGCAACGCCGATGGTGGCCAGCTAGCCGCCCAAGGCCTCTTGCAGCCGCTGACCGAGCAGGCCAAGCAGCGTGGGTGGGACCAGAAGGTGACCGGCGCCATGGCTGCGTTCGCCCAGTACGACGCCGACGGCAAGGCCGGGTCGGGCGACTGGTACGGGGTGCCGAACATCGGCGAGTACGTGATGTTCTACTACAACAAAGAACTGTTCAAGAAGGCCGGCATCACCGCACTGCCGACCAACATGGCCGAACTCGAGGCCGCCATGGACAAGATGATGGCTGCGGGCATCCTGCCCATTTCCAGCTCGGCCAACACCAGCCAGGGCTTCAACCAGATGTGGGTCTGGTACTCCCTGGTCTCGGCCGGAGCCACCCGAGATCAGATCGATGATTTCATGTTCGTCCGCAACCCGGTCAACTTCCACGCCGCCCCGTGGTCTGACGGAACCCACAAGTTCCAGGACTGGATCGACAAGGGCTACGTGGGCACGAAGCTCGGCGGCCTGTCCTTCGAGCAGGCGACCGTTAACTGGCTCAGCGGGAAGGCCGGAATGCTGATGTGGAACAACGGCCAGTTCGCCCGAATCAGCAAGGAGTCCAAGTTCGACTGGGGCTACTTCACCTTCCCCGGCGCGAACCTCTCGATGGGCTCCTCGGGCCACCTGTGGGGCGTGCCCGCCAAGGCCAAGAACAAGGACCTTGCCTATGACTGGATCGACATCACCCTGAGCCCCGAGGTCCAGGACCTGATCGGACAGCAGGGCGGTCTGCCGCTCGCCGGTGACGCCAGCAAGATCACCGACACCACGACTCGAGAGTTCACCGAACGGTTCAACGAACTCCTGAAGGCGAACACCTTGTCGTTCTACCCCGACTACCCGGTGCCTGGCTTCCTCGACTTCATCCAGACCCACATGCAGTCGATGTCCAACCGCAATGAGACCGCCGAGCAGTATCTCGACGCGCTCCAGAAGTTCTACGACAACGGCACCAAGGGCTGAACCACCCCGCCGGCTCGGGGTGCCGGCCATCGCCGGCACCCCGAGCAAGCCCGCTACCACACACCACGAGGCGAAACATGACCCAACTGACGGCTCAGCGGAGCACCCCGCCCTCGATCAGGACCAAGACACGGCCCACCCGTCACCAAGTGTCCTACTGGTGGTACCTCGTCCCCATCGCTGTCGGCTTCGCCGCAGTGGTACTCCTGCCGTTCCTGGCCAACATCGGCTTCAGCCTGTTCAAGTGGAAGGGTGGCCTGGCTCCTCTCCGCTGGTACGGGCTGGGCAACTACCTCGACCTCCTCCAGGACGAGCAGTTCTGGCTGGCGTTCAAGAACTCGCTGTTCATGATCGTGGCCATCGTGGTGATCCCGACCGCCATCGGCATCCTGCTGGCCGCAATGCTCTTCGACTACATCGGGCGCAAGTTCGGGACCCGAGCAGCGACCTTCCTGCGCGCCACCTACTACCTGCCTCAGATCCTGCCGATCGCCGTGGCCGGCTTCATCTGGAGCTGGATCCTCGACCCCTCGAACGGATCCATAAACACCTTCCTGCGCTCGATCGGGATCACTGAAGGCCCCGACTGGCTCGGCAGCCCCGACCTAGCGATCTACTCGGTGATGGCCATGCTCGTCTGGCTCCAGATCGGCTACCCCGTCGTCGTCTTCATGGCAGCCCTCTCCCGAGTCGACCCCGAACTCTACGAAGCCGCCGCGCTCGACGGCGCCGGCTGGTGGCGTCAGTTCAGTGCCATCACCATCCCGACAATCCGCCCCGAGATGTTCATCGTCGTGCTCACCGCCACGGTGACCGCCCTCAAGGTCTTCGCACCCATCCTCATCCTCACCGGCGGGGGGCCCGAAGGATCCACGATCGTGCCCTCCTACTACGCCTACCGCAACTTCTTCGAGCTGTCCCAGGTCGGCTACGGCTCCACCATCGCAACCGTGATGTCAATCGTGATCTTCGCCGTCGCCGCAGCCCTGCTGTCGTGGCAGCGCCGCACCGACAACGTCTGACAGGACCTCGACACATGACCACCATCCAAGCCACCCGACCCACCGCGGCCCTGCCCACCAAGCTCCGACACCGCAAGCAGCGACCCACCCGCTGGGTGGTGCTCATCATCGCCGCCATAGTCGCGATCATCATGCTGGCACCGTTCCTGCTGATGGTGCTCAATGCGTTCAAGACCGGAGCCGACTACTCCAGCAACGGCCCCCTGTCCTGGCCCACCGAGTTCACCGGCCAAGCGTTCAGCCACTACCTCGACATCGTCAACTACCCCCGCGCCTTGTGGAACTCGATCCTCATCTCCACCGTGGTCGCCTTCGTCGGGACCGCGCTGGCCATGATCAGCGCCTACGCCATCGGAATCGGCAAGGTCAAGGGCGGCGGACCCATCCTCGCGGTGCTGCTGCTCGCCACCATGCTCCCGCACGAGGCACTGATCTACCCGCTGTTCTACGGAGCGCAAGCCACCGGGACCTTCAACACTGTCTGGTCGGTCATCATCGTCTTCACCGTCCTCCAAGCCGCGTTCGGCACCTACCTCCTGGCCAGCGTTATGAGCACCGTGCCCAAGGAACTCCTGGAGGCCGCAGCCATCGACGGAGCCAACCGCTGGCAGATCCTCTGGCGGATACTCCTCCCCGTCCTGCGACCGGCCCTTTCGGTGCTGCTGGTGTTCTTCTTCATCTGGACCTGGAACGAGTTCTACATCCCCGTCGTCCTGCTCGCCGACCAGTCCTCACAGACCGTGCCGATCGCCCTTTCCACCCTGCGTGGCCAGCACAACATCGACATCACCGTGCTCAACGCCGGCTCACTGCTCTCCCTGCTGCCCACCATGGTCTTCTTCCTCAGCTTCCAGCGCACCCTTAGCCACGGCGTCACCGCCGGCGCTATCAAATAGCGCCGAACCCGACCTCTCGTCTCAAGCAAACACAAAGAAGGACACTCAATGATTCCCCAGTGGACCATCCCCACTCCGACCCCCGGCGTGCGCAGCCACTCGATCAACGCCGAGAATCCCACCGGCGCCCCGGGCAAGGCAGCCCACGCCTCCTCTGCCCTGGGAGCCGGCCGCAAAGGTTGCGCCTTCCGGCCCCTACCAGCCGGCCAGACACTCACCCTCGCCGAGATCGACGGCCCCGGGATCATCCGCCACATCTGGCTCACGGTCGCCGACCGCACCGAGGCCGGCCCCTTCGTTCTCCGCGACCTGATCTTGCGCGCCTACTGGGACGACAACCCGCATCCGTCCATCGAGGTCCCGCTGGGAGACTTCTTCTGCAACGGGTTCGCCACACGCGCGCTGGTGACGTCCGTGCCGATCGTGGTCGCGCCAACCGGCGGGATGAACTGCTACTTCCCGATGCCCTTCCACCGGTCCGCACGGATCACCCTCGAGTCCCAACACCCCGGAGACCTCGAACACGTCTTCTACCAGGTCGACTACACCACCGGAGACGAGCTGCCGCGAGACTCGAGCTACTTCCACGCCCAGTGGCGGCGCTCCAACGCCACGACGCCGCGCGGCTGCGACCACACGATCCTCGACGGAGTCGAGGGGACCGGCACCTACGTGGGCACCTACATCGCCCTCGCCTCCCTCGAGCGCTACTGGTGGGGGGAAGGAGAAGTCAAGTTCTTCGTCGACTCCGACACCACCCTGCCCAGCCTGTGCAGCACCGGCCTGGAAGACTACGCCGGCGGCGCTTGGGCGTTCCAGGACGAGCTCCGCAGCGACCCCCAGCCCGAAGTTCTGACCTTCAGCGCCCCCTACTGCGGCTACCCCTACACTTCGGCCCACGACCACACCAAGGCCTCACCGTTCGCCACCCCTGCTGCGCCCATGCACGGCCTCTACCGTTGGCACCTTCCCGACCCCATCTACTTCCGAAGCAGCCTCAAGGTCACCCTCCAGCAAATCGGTGCGTGGGACTTCGGGCTGTTCGAGCGCCAAGACGACATCGCCACGACCGCCTACTGGTACCAGACCATGCCGCACGCGGCGTTCCCCCAGCTGCCCCCTGTTGCGGACCGTCGCCCGCGCTGAAGGACGAACAGGCTGCGCCGGCACATCCCGCCGGTGCAGCCGCGACCGCCAAGAGAGCCAAGCACATGACAGCCCCTATCACCGTTGTCGGTGAAGTACTCATCGACATCCTGAGATCCCGCGACGGCGACGCGGTCGAGCATGTCGGTGGCAGCCCGGCCAACGTCGCGATCGGCCTCGCCAGACTCGGCCACCCAACCAGGTTGGCGACATACTTCGGCACGGATCCGCGCGGCAGGAGAATCGCCAACCTCATGTCGAGGGAAGGCATCCGGCTCACCCCGCCAAGCCAGCAAGCACCGCGCACTTCAGCCGCCACCGCGGCGCTCGACGCCGCCGGTGTCGCCCACTACGAGTTCGACCTGGCGTGGCATTTCGAAGCAGAGACACTCAACCTTCACCGTGACGAACACCTCCACACAGGATCAATCGCCGCCGCCGTGCGACCCGGAAGCGCAGCAGTCCTCGCGGCCGTGCTACGCGCCCGCGAGCACTCCACCATCTCCTACGACCCCAACATCCGCCCCGCCCTCATGGGCAGGCCCGATCAGGTCCTACCGATGGTCGAACGCTTCGTCTCCTGCTCCGATGTCGTGAAGGCATCCGAGGACGATGTCGAGTGGCTCTACGGCGAAACCCCACTCCCCCAGGTTCTCGACCGATGGACCGAACTCGGCGCTTCGATCTGCGCGATCACCCGCGGCGGCGAAGCCATGGCCGTCTCGACCCTCGGGGACCACCGGTGGTTCCAGCCGCCCAAAGTCGCCGTCGCCGATACCGTGGGAGCCGGCGACTCCGCCATGGCAGGCCTCCTCTCCGGACTCCTCGACGCCGGACTTCTAGGCGGAACATTCGCCAGGGAAAGGCTCCGTTCAACGACTTGGTCCGTCGTCCAGGAAGCGGTGGCCCGTTCCCTCGCATGCGCAGCACTCACCGTGTCCAGAAGCGGCGCCAACCCACCCAGACGGTCTGAGCTCCCGCCCAGCGCGGCCTGACCACGGAGCGGCTACCGATTTGCACCGGGTGTATGCCGGTTCCTGCGTTGGATCTGCGCGTGCCTGGGGCATGAAGGTGGTCAGGGTTCATCGTCAAGGGGCGAGGAGCCGGAGACCTTCGTAGGTGGCGTAGTCGTGGAAGTCGGCGGTGTTGAGGGTGGCGAGGGGCAGGTCGTAGGTCAGGCAGCAGGCGGCGATCCAGGAGTCGTTCACCGGGCGTGGACGGCCGCGGCGTTCGGCGTAGCCGACGATCTCACCCCAAGTACGAGCGACGTCGGCGCCGGCCGGGATCTTCGGCCGTGCGTCCACCCACGCGTCCAGTTCTGCTCGACGCCGCGCCCCGAGCTGGCGCACGACGGCCCACTTACGCAACTCACCGACCGTGACGAAGGTGATGGCCACTTCGTGCGGGGCCAGCTGCGCCAAGAGTTCCGGCGGCAGGGTGCGCTTGAGTAGCAGCGACGACACGTCGGTGTCGAGAACGATCCGCATCAGGTCTCAGGCGAGGCCGGCGGCACGGTCCGCGCGTAGCCAGGCAAGGAACTCGTCGAGTTCCTCCGGTGTTTCGAACACGCCCGGCGCTGCGAGATCGCTGCCATCGCCGACCGGCCTTGCTTCACGGAACAGCTCGTCCAAGTCGACCCGGTCGCTGCCATTGAAAGCAGGGATCGGCTGTGGATTCGTGGACACCGTGATCACCTCCTCGTCGTCGACGTCGTGCTCCAAGTGTGACACGGGGCGAGCGGCGGTCGGGGCTCGGCCTAGCCCGCACAGTCGCGGCTGCTTCTGAGCTTCGCGCCGCGTCGCGCTGTACTCGGCCACAAGTCGTCGGCGTCGATTCCGCGATCGCCACGCAGGTCGTCCAGGTCGTCGGCGGTCCCGCGGAGCGCGGCGGTCTCCGCTACACGGATCGTGGTGAACGTTGCGGACATGTGCCTGACAAGCGTGAACGCCACCGCCGGCCGGACTGGTGACATCACCTGGTGCCCGGCTGGTGACATGCCTGGAGGCGATGTCCGCAAAAAACCGATCCGTCCGATGTCCCGATCGCCGACTTCGTGGGCCTAGGGAGGTAGGAGGATTCCTCGCTTGCTGGCTGTCCGGATCGGGCCCGTTGCCGAGCTTAAGGGGATGAAGGAGGTTGCGATCTGGTCGATAAGTCGTCGGCCTTCGGTGTCCGAATCGGGGGGTGCTCGTCGGCTTAGTGGTCATGGAAGGAGGTGAGCCCTGGTGGCGATCGGTCTGGTGAAGCTGGGGGCCGGGTCGGGTTATGAGTACTTGGTGCGGCAGGTCGCGGTGCAGGACGCGACCGGCCTGGGCCGGGGAAGCCTGGCCGACTACTACACCGCCAAGGGCGAGTCCCCGGGCACCTGGTACGGCCGCGGGCTGGCTGGGCTGCGCCTCGAGGAGGGCTCTGTGGTGTCCGCCGAGCAGATGAAGCTGCTCTTCGGCGCGGGCCTCGATCCGACCACCGGCGCGAAGCTGGGCCGGGCCTTCTCGGTGTTCGCCAACACCCCGACCCCGTTCGAGACCGAACTCGCGCACCGCCTCGAAGCCTGGCGCGACACCCATAACCTCAATGCGGGAAGCGCGCTGCCCAAGGCGGTCCGGGAGGAGCTGCGGACCGGTCTGGCCAGGGAGTGGTTCGCCGCCCGTTACGGCCGGCCGCCGGCCGGGCCGCGGGAACTGCACGGTTTCATCGCGAAGAACACCCGCCGGCCGCGGATCGCGCTGGCCGGCTGGGACGTCACGTTGTCCCCACCGAAGTCGGTGTCCAGCCTGTGGGCGATCGCTCCCCCACCCCTCGCCGCTGCGATCCGGCAGGTCCACGACGCGGCCGTCACCGACACCCTGGCCGAGTGCGAGGCTCGGGTGCTCTTCACCCGGCAGGGCCACCAAGGTGCCCGGCACGTGCCGGTGCGGGGCATGGTCGCCGGCCGGTTCACCCACCGCGACAGCCGTGCCGGCGACCCGGACCTGCACACGCATGTGGCGATCTCGAACAAGGTCCAAACCCTCCAGTGCGCTTGGATGGCGATCAACGGCGAACTCGTCTATGACGCGAAGGTCACCTTGTCGGAGGTGTACCTGACCAGCCTCACCGCCCGACTCCGCGCCCTCGGCCTCACTATGGTCGCGGTCGGCCGCGAGGACAAACGACCCGTCTATGAGATCGCGGGCGTCGACCCCGCGCTGAACCGGCGCTGGTCGACACGCCGGGAGACGATCACCAAGCTCACCGGCCAGCTCGTCGCCGAGTTCGAGGACCACCACGAACGCCCGCCCACCGCGGCGGAGAAGCTCGATCTCGAACAGCAGGCGACCCTCGCGACCCGGGAATCCAAGCACCCGCCCCGCGCCGAGATCGACCAACGCCGCACCTGGGCCGCCCAAGCCACCCGGCTCCTCGGACGCGGCGGCATCGAGCGCATCCTCCACCAGGTGTTCAGCCGCGATACCGCACCCCCGGTCGTCGTCGTCGATGACGCGTGGATCGGCCGGACGGCCGCCGCCGTGATCACGGCCGTGGAGGGCAAGCGGTCGTGGTGGACACCGTTCAACGTCCGCTCCGAAGCCCTCCGACAGGCCCGGGCCGCCGCGCTCCCCCTCGACCAAATCGGCCACGCGGTCGACGCGGTCGCCGCCAAGGCGTTGGGTCCGGCGCATTCGGTGCCCATCCGCACCACCCGCACCATGCCCGTCGAGCCCGACGCGCTGCGCCGGCCCGACGGCGCCTCGGTGTACGAGCGGCCCGAAGCGACCCGCTACACCTCCCAACGCATCCTGTGGGCCGAACGCCGCCTCGTCGACACCGCCGGCCGGGGTGGCGGACGGGTGGCCGACCACAACTCGGTGTCGCTGGCGCTGCTGCAGTCGATGGCGAACCGTGAACCCCTCAACCCCGCCCAGCAGATCCTCGTCCGCGCCATGGCCACCTCAGGACGCCGGCTCCAGCTGGCGATCGCCCCGGCCGGGACCGGGAAGACCACCGCCATGCGCGCCCTCGCGACCGCGTGGACCAACAGCGGCGGCACCATCGTCGGCCTCGCCCCGTCGGCTGCGGCGGCGGAGCAGTTGCGCGGCCAGCTCGGCGCCGGTGCGGTGGCCGACAACCTGGCCAAGCTGGTGTGGGCGATCGGCCACCACGAACCGCTCGCCGAGCAGGTCGGTCCGAGCACGCTGGTGATCATCGACGAGGCCGGCATGGCCGACACCCTCACCCTCGACCACGTCGTCACCTGGTGCCTCGACCAAGGCGCCAGCATCCGGCTCGTCGGCGACGACCAACAACTCGGTGCGATCGGCGCCGGCGGTGTCCTGCGCGACATTGCGACCACCCACGGCGCCCTCCACCTCGACGAAGTCGTCCGGTTCGCCCACCCCGGCGAAGCCGAGGCCTCCCTCGCCCTGCGCGCCGGCGATGCTGGCGCGCTCGGCTTCTATCTCGACCACCAGCGCGTCCACGTTGTCGACCGCGACACCGCCACCAGCCAGCTGCTGGACGCATGGCTGGCCGACACCGCCGCCGGTCTGGACGCGCTCATGCTGGCACCCACCAGGGAGCAAGTCGCCCAACTCAACGCCGCCGCCCGACAAGCCCGCCTCAACGGTGTGCGGCCGGGCTGGCAGGCCGACCTTGCCGACGGCAACCAAGCCTCTGTCGCGGATGTGGTGATCACTCGCCGGAACAACCGGAGCCTGAACAGCGGGGAGACCGCGTGGGTTCGCAACGGTGACCGCTGGCGGGTCACAGCCGTCCACCGTGACGGATCGATCGACGTCCAGCACCTGCGCAACCACCACCAGCTCACCCTGCCCGCCGCCTATGTCGCCGAGAGTGTTGAACTCGGCTATGCCACCACGATCCATGC
>JAFKJK010000031.1:74938-90094 GCA_017306015.1 Propionibacteriaceae bacterium | reverse complement strand
GCCACCCTCTCCCGCCGCGCCCTCACCTCGGTGTCGGCGGCGTCCCGTTCGGCTGTGCGGGCCGCGAGCTCGGCCTCGGCCCGCTCGAGTTCCTGCCGCGCCGCCGCCTCCTCCGCGGCCCGGTGTTCGGCGTCGTCCGCGGCCCGATCCTGCTCCGTCGGGTCAGGGCTGCGGCCAGGGCGAGGTCGGCCCGCGCCGCGCCCATCGGCACCGACCGCGTCCGGCAGATCACCCAGGCCGGCGTACACGTGCGGCCGGTCGAGGCGTCCGCGGGCGAGCTGGTCGGCGACATCGGGGTCCGCGAGCGCGCTGGTCAGGGTCGCGCGGACCTCCTCGAGTCCTGTTGCAGTAGCGGTGATTCCCGCTCCGGCGAGATGCGCGCGGAGCTCCCGCAGGGTCGCACCCGCCGCGGCGCCACGCTGGGCGCCGAGTTCTCGGACAGCGTCGAAATCGCCGCGGCTCTGGGCGTCCCGGAGCTGCTGTCCGAGCCGGATCAGCTCCTCCAGGCTCGCCAGTCGGGCGCGGACACCGGAGTTGAGGTACCAGGCCCCGACACTGGGTCTGCGCAGTGCCTTGATCTGCGTGGCCAGAACGCGGTCGCCAGCCGTCCGCGCCTGGGTGGCCAGTTCGTCCCGACGCGTGACGAACCCGGCCGGCGGTCGTGCGTACAGCTCGTCGGTGAGCGCCTCGAAGTCGGAGTCCTCCCTCATCACGCCATCATGCCGCTCTGTCACCATGGTGGGGTGACAGAGGGCTTCCACGAGCGGGTCGGCGGGACGGAGACGTTCCGGCTCCTGGTTGAGCGGTTCTATGCCGGAGTGGCGCAGGACCCGCCGCTGCGCGCGCTGTATCCGGAGGACGACCTCGGGCCGGCGGCCGAGCGCCTGCAGCTGTTCCTGGAGCAGTACTGGGGAGGCCCGCACACTTACACCGAGACGCGAGGCCATCCGCGCCTGCGGATCCGGCACGCTCCCTACGCCGTGACGCCGGCGCAGCGGGACCGGTGGCTGCACCACATGCTGGCCGCGCTGGACTCGCTGGAGCTGGCACCGTCCGACGATGCCGAACTGCGCGACTACCTGGTGCGCGCCGCCCAGTTCATGGTGAACGCCTTCGATGGGCCGGAGGCGCCCGCGCCGTCCTGAGGGTGCTCCGCACTGACCCCCGGTGCGGTTCGTCGCTGAGCGTGTCACGATGGGGACTCCCGCAGGTTCGGTAGTCACGGATGAGAGGGGAGCCGATCGTGCGCAAGTCCTCACTGACAGCGCTGGCGCGAAACGAGTTGCGGGCGGCCGCCGCCGCGAACAGCGGGCGGAGCGCTCAGACCGTCTACGGCGGGCACGAACGCCTGCTGCGCCAGACCTTGGTTGCGCTTGTCGAAGGGCAGGTGATGAGCGACCACGAGAACCCCGGAGAGGCGACGGTGCAGGTTCTGCAGGGTCGGGTTCGGCTGGACGCCGGCGGAGAGTCGTGGACCGGGTGGACCGGCGACCTGATCGTCGTCCCGGACGAGTCGCACTCGGTGACCGCGCTCGAGGACTCCGTGTTCCTGCTGACTGTGGTCAAGCATCGCTGAGCTCGGCTCGCTGAGCGATCGGATCAGACCCGCGCCCCCGCCAGGACTCGAACCTGGGACCGACAGATTAGAAGGCTGCTGCTCTATCCGCTGAGCTACGGGGGCCGGTGCGCACTCGATGCTATCGCCAGTGTCAGACCGCAGGAGCAGGATGGTGGGCATGAGCAGCATCGACATCATTCGCGACGGCCTCGGACGCGTCCATGAGCTCGTCCCCGCCGTCCTGGAAGGAATGGACGCCGCCGACCTGACCTGGCGTCCCGACCCCGACTCCAACCCGATGGGCTGGCTGGTCTGGCATCTGTGCCGCGTGGAGGACGGGCACGTCTCCGAGCTCGACGGCAGCGAGCAGGTCTGGACGGCTGGCGGCTGGCAGAGCAGGTTCGGCCTGCCGTACCCGCCGGACTCCGGTGGTTTCGGCCAGACGAGTGAGCAGGTCGGTCAGTTCGATGTCGGCTCGGAGTTGCTGATCGGCTACGCGGACGCGGTCGCGGAGCAGACCGGCCGTGTCCTCGACGGGCTCGCCGAAGCCGACCTCGAACGAATCATCGATCGCCGGTGGGACCCGCCGGTCACGGTCGCCGCACGGCTGGTCTCGGTCGTCCTGGACACCGCGCAGCACATCGGTCAGGCCGCCTATCTGAAGGGCCTGCGGGAACGCGCCAAGGGAACGGAGTCCGGCTGGCA
Source organism: Propionibacteriaceae bacterium (assembly GCA_017306015.1). GTDB lineage: Bacteria > Actinomycetota > Actinomycetes > Propionibacteriales > Propionibacteriaceae > Propionicimonas. The sequence goes on along the minus strand of JAFKJK010000031.1, from coordinate 87,831 downwards.
CGGCTACGTGTGAGCCGACTTGCATTACTCCTGCCTTTGGGTCTAGCGTTGTTTCCCGCAACGCCTGTTGAATCAGGAGTCCATTCAGGAAGGAGGCCGTGTGAAGATGATCGAAGCCCAGATCCCCGCCCAGCTCATGGGACGTGATGTCGCCGGCCCCTTTGCGCTGTGTGTCAGACAGACTGCCTGACGTCGAGCGCTGACTAGGCGCGATACCACCATCCTGTAGCGGGACGAGTACGTCCGGTTCGCTCATCCAGCCCGCCACCAGACACGTCCGCGCGATTGTTTCCATCGATCGTCGCGACGCAATCGATCATGCCCAATAACACCAGTCAGGAATACCGTCATGTCTGTTGAAATCACCCAATACTCACATCCACCCATACCTGCGCACCTCGCTGGCGTCCGTCGGTTCGGGCTGGGTCTGGCCCGCTGGGCCAACCACGCCGCGGCGAAGCGGGCCGTCCGCCTCCAGAAGGAGAAGGAGCGTCTCCGCAGCGAGTGGGAGCGGCGTGCCGAGCTCGCCCGCCACGAGCGCAGGCGCGAGCAGCTCAAGGCCGAGTGGTACCTGTACCACGTGTGGTGATGCCGGTCGGATCCCGCCGGCGACAGCGTCCCGAGCCCTCCGGCTCGGGACGCTGTGCTGTCCGGAGCCAATAGAGTGTCGGTGTGAACGAGCACCTGGTCTGGATCGATTGCGAGATGACCGGTCTGGACCTCAAGGCCGACGCACTCGTCGAAGTCGCCACCCTGGTCACGGACTCGGACCTCAACGTCCTCGGCGACGGCATCCAGGTGGTGATCAAGCCACCCGCCGAAGCCCTGGCCCAGATGGGCGACTTCGTTCGCGATATGCACTCCAAGTCGGGCCTGCTGCCGCTGCTGGTGGACGGGATGACCCTGGCTGAGGCCGAGGCACTGGTGCTGGCGTACATCCGCGAGTACGTCCCCGAGCCCCGCAAGGCCCCGCTGGCCGGCAACAGCGTCGGCACCGACCGGACGTTCCTGGCCCGCGACATGCCCCAGCTCGAGGCCCATGTGCACTACCGCAACGTGGACGTCTCCAGCATCAAGGAGCTCGCCCACCGCTGGTACCCGCGGGTGTACTACAACACCCCGACCAAGAACGGGAACCACCGGGCGCTGGCCGACATCCAGGAGTCGATCGAGGAGCTCCGCTACTACCGGGAGGCGATCTTCGTCCCCCAGCCCGGGCCCTCGAAGGACACCGTCCGCGAGATCGCGCTGAAGCACCAGGGCATCCTCACCGGGATGCGTCCGCCCGAGTCGGCCGACTGAGTTTTCGAGCCCGCTGCCCAACCGCTAAGCTAGTCGGGCCGCGAACCAGCGTCGCGCGCATGGTGGGTATAGCTCAGTTGGTAGAGCTCCTGGTTGTGGTCCAGGCGGTCGCGGGTTCGAGTCCCGTTACTCACCCCAGTTGAAACCCGTTCTGACTAGGTCACATAGTCGGGGCGGGTTTCTTGCGTGCAACAGGCGTGCGAGTTTGAGCAGACCTCGGGCGGGCTACCGGCCGCACGGGGCGAGTCTGGTGGCATCAGGACCCCAAAGACCCCGCATCGGCGAAGGATCACACGGGCCGCACGGCGACAAGAGCAGTCTGCCCTTCGAACCAGCCGCCGCGAACCTGTTCTTCCGACTGGTGTCGTCCCGCTACGAGCACGCTTCGCTGATCCTGACCAGCAACCTGCCCTTCAGTAGGTGGGGCGGCGTCTTCGGAGACCGGGTCGTCGCCGCGGCCATGCACCACGTCGACGTCCTCACGCCGAATCGAGCCAGCTGCCGCCTCCGCAACCGAGGCATCGACACCCTCCCAAGCATCAGAACAACCACCGGGAACAACCTGAACTAGACGCCCTGCAACCGTTCACCAATCGCCTGTCAGAACCGACCAGTTATCGAGCGTCGTCCACAGCCGCAGGACCTAGCGATTCCGGCCCCACCTGGTCGCACGCAGTCTATCGACACGCAGTCTCATCGGCAGGCCTTGGCGCAAGGGGTCTTGTCCCCGGGGTTGATCCCAAGCTAGGGTCCCGCTATGCCCTCCCCGGGAGTCATTGGCCATGCGAACTAGGCTCATTCTGACGACGGTCATCATGATCTTCGCCGATCTTGCGCTGGTCGTAGTTCTTGCCTTCGCTGACACGGACAAAGCGACCTCCGTAGATGATCTCTCCCATCTTGAGTTCGGCATCCCCCTCAAGTGGGTCCTACAAGCTCAGCATCTCGACCCTCCGATGCCATATAGCGCCACCATGCTAAGCCCCCTGGAGAATCCCAGCTCCATCCTTTGGCTGGGCTTGGTCGCCAACTTGATCGTCGTGGGACTCGCGCTCGCGATCGTGGGCCTGAGCGCCCGCATGGTGCTTCGCAAGAGGCATCGAACCACAACGGCCTCTGGAAGCCCTCCCGACCCGCTGGAAGGATCGCCCGAATGAAGCATCCCCAAGTTGAGCTGGTGTCCGCTGCCAGTCTCGCGGTCATGTTCGCACTGTCGATCGTTGCAGGCACTCCAACATCCGCCACTCCGATCAGCACCCCCGAGCCGGCGCCCACGGCAAAGGAGAGTCGCGATGCAGGCTCTCACACATTCGCGAGGGCCGGCGGCTGGGCCATTGCCGAAGCGAAGAAGCTCGGCTCGTCTCAGCACGGCGTGCAGTACGTCTTCGAGTACCCGACCACCGGGTTAACTGTGACCATCGGTGTACTGGAGGCAGGCTCAACAGACATCCAGAGCGAGCTTCAAGCGAACATCGGCGACCAATTGAGGGCTGCCATGCGAGACGGTGTTTCTCAGCAAGAACTCAAGGAGGCCCAACGGGCTATTCAGGGGGGCGCTTCCCGAGCGTCACGTTTGGTCTTCCCCGGTGACGCAACGCTGCCTCCGGGGCTCGATCCGTATGACGTCAGCAAGCAGGGCAGTTCTGCGCAGGTCGCGCCCGCGGCCACCGCAGGTACATGTGGGTCCGCATATTGGCCGAGCTCTATGAAGGTCTATGCGGAGGACTCGACGAGCGGAACCAGGTACGGGCGGCTGTACTTCACGTGGAGTGCTTCGAATCTCGCGAACCTAAAGGCCTGCAACAATGTCACGTTCGAGCCGGACTTCGTAACCTACAACTATGAGGACGCACACTATTACGCCGCGAGCGGCATCTCGTCATGGAGTAGCACCATGCCCAACGCGTATCAAGACACGAACGCTTTCGATGGTAAGGATGAGTTGGTCTACACTGTTGGATGCTCTGATGCGACTGCGCTCGCGGCGGGTACCAGGTACACCACGTTCTTCAGGGCTCCGATTGGAAATGCCCCATGGGATACGATGAAAGTCGTCGCCCAACGCGGACACAGGACGCCACCGTTCTGCTACAGCACTTGGTGCATCTTTGCGGACAGTTCCAAACGGTTCCCAGCCTCGGGATGGGTCAGGATTCCTGCGACCGGAACCATCTTCTATCCGTAGCTTCAGCCAAGCGCCATCTCCTCGGTCACCTTGCCGCTGATCCGGCTGATGGTGTTCTTGCGCACGGTAGCGCCTCGCGCCCTCGGCGAAGTGCGCAACCGATCCCCCCGGCCGTCTCACCGCGTGCGGTCAGCCGCACCACGATCGGGTCCGAGACGGCCCCTTACGGCACCATGACAGGCTTGAACGTGCCCGCCCTGCCCCTGGGCGGGGGTGCGATTCCCACCGATCGCGGGCAATCCGGCTTGAACCGCGGCCCGGTGCCGGCTCATGGCGTGGCCCGCGCCGACGGCGGTCAGGGGTGCCGAGGAAGGAGTTCGCCGGTGATCACGACGGCGGCGATGGCGGCGACCACGATGGACACCACCAGGGCGCGAGCGGCCACCACAGCACGATCTGTTCGAGGGCTTCCTAGCCGCGTTCGACACGGAGTTGCTGGCCTTGGCCCAGGGCTGCAACGGCGGCGAACGTCACTGCATGAGACACCTCTACCCGAAGGCGACACCATGTCCTGGTCATCCAAGGAGTGGGGTGCCGTGGGGGCGCGCTGACCCGGGTGGTGCTCTCCGGCTGCGGCAGCGGCTCGGGTGCGCGCGGGCGTAAGGGCGGAGATCCCGGCGACCGCGGTCGCTGGAACAACCCTGACGGTGCACTTGTCGGAGCTGTGGGCCACATGCCCGGACACGGGCGGCGGGAGATCCCCGAAACCGGCCGACACGGTTACTGTCGACGCGGCCTGGGCAGCCGATCCGGAACAGGTCGTGGCGAGCGGTTCCTCCACCGTCAGTGGCGAGGCCACGGCCGACGTGGGTCTGTACGTGCCTTCCGGAGGATCAGGCGTCCTCCTGATACAGGTCAAACACCAGACCCTCGGGCAAGTCTCGGTTAGCCACGGCTAACGAGCGTGGTCGGCGAAACCAGCGCGCCGGAGTGGGCTCGCGCGGTCGGCCGCCTCCACCGGGATGCCCGCTGCCATGGCCACACTGTGCCATCGGTCCACGGCCGGCGCTACGGTGGCCTTCGGACCGAAAGGCTGGTGCAACCGTGGCAGAGACCGTTCCCTGGCACTCCTACGTCGCCCTGGGTGACTCGCTCACCGAGGGCCTGCAGGACCTGGACGCCGCCGGCGAACCAGTCGGCTGGGCCGACCGCCTCGCCCAGCACCTCGCCGACCGCGCCGGGCGTCCGATCCAGTACGCCAACCTCGCGATCCGCGGACGCCTGCTGCGGCCGATCCTCGACGAGCAGGTCGGGCCGGCCCTGGCGCTGCAGCCCGACCTGGTCTCGATCTGGGGCGGCGGCAACGACATGCTCCGACCGGACGCCGATCCCGACGTGATGGCCGCCGCCGTCGAAGCCGCGGTCATCCGCTTCCGCAACGCCGGGACGGACGTGCTGATCGGGCTCGGCGTGGACGCCAAGGACTCCCCGATCATCAAGCTCACCCGCAACCGCACGGCGATCTACAACATCAACCTCGTCGGGATCGCCCGACGCCACGGTGCCCACATCCTCGACGCCTGGAGCATGCGGTCACTCCACGACTGGCGGCTGTGGCACGACGACCGGCTCCACCTCAATGCTGACGGGCACGCCCGGCTCGCCCAGGCCGCCCTCGTCGGGCTCGGGCTGGAACCCGACTCCCCCGACTGGGACGAACCGCTCCCCCCACAGCCTCCGATGACTCGGCGCGAGGCCTTCGACTGGAACCGCGCCTGGGCCCGCGACCACGTCCGTCCCTGGCTGGGACGCCGGATCCGCCGCACCAGCTCCGGGGCCGGTCGGACCGGCAAGCAGCCCAGCTACCGTGAGGTCGCGCCTCAGGGCTGAGCCGCCCGCCGGCTCGTCCGCTCAGCCCTCGGCCAGCAGGGCGTCGATCTGGTTGGTGGCCAGGGTGGCACCCTCCTCCATGCCCATGTCGAGTACCTGTTGCAGCGCCTCGGCGGTCTCGTAGGTGGTGGTGAAGGTCGCCCGCGTCCCCGCGCCGGCCGGCTCGAACCGGAACTCCGCCGTCGAGGTCGGCAACTCCGCCACCGGGTTGAAGCCCTCGTCGGCGAAGAAGTCCTCGAACGTGAAGCTGTGCGGCTCGTCGACGGCCAGGACCCGCCAGCCGCCGTAGTACCTGTCCCCCTCGGGGCCGGTCATGTAGTAGTGGACCCGTCCGCCCGGCTCCAGCGAGTGGTCGACGACGGTGGCCGGGTGGGACGGCGGTCCCCAGACCCGCTCCAGCTGGCGCGGGTCGGCATAGACCTGCCAGACGCGCTCGACCGGCGCGGCGAACTCCGCGGTGATCGTGAGCGCGCGGGCCTGAAGATCCTTGGTGACATCGGTTACGGGCATTGCTTTCAGCCTTCCTGGATGAGTTCTTCGATTCGGTCGATGCGGCCCCGCCAGACCTCCTCCAGCTCGCTGAGCATCGAGGCGACCGAGCGGACCGCGTCCACATCGCCGCTGGCCAGTTGCTCGCGGCCGACTCGCCGCTTCGTCAACAGGCCGGCCCTCTCGAGGACGGCAACGTGTTTCTGCACCGCGGCGAAGGACATGTCATACGACGCCGCCAGCGCGGTGACCGAGTGCTCCCCAGCCAGCACCCGACGCAGGATGTCCCGCCGGGTGCGGTCGGAGAGGGCGTGGAAGAACGCGTCCGCCCTGTCCTCGTCATGTTCGATCACGAGAACCAACATACAACCGTTCGGTTGTAGGTTGTCAAGACCGTGTCCCGGACGAGCTGTTCACGGCGGGTTGGCACAATAGGGCCATGCCGTCTTCCCTGAGCACGCCTGCCGCGCCGGCGTCCCTGTCGAGGACCCAGCGGCTCCGGTTGTGGACGGCGGTACGGCTGGGCGATGCGGCAGCCCTCGCCTCCCGGCTTGCCGGACGCGGTTCGGGCGCGTCCATCCGCGGCCAGGTGCTGACCCGGCTCGACCCGGACGCGTTCGCCGAACTGCTGCAGGGCCACCGCGTCCTCGCAGTCTCGGGGACGAACGGCAAGACCACCACCACCCACCTCCTGGCCGCCGCCGTCCGCGCTGGCCTGGGTGCGCAGGCCGCCCGCCTGGTCACGAACTCGGACGGAGCGAACCTGCACTACGGCATCGCCTCAGCCCTGAGCCAGCAGCCCAGGGCCGACATCGCCGTCCTCGAGACCGACGAGCGGGTGGTCTCCGACATGATCGCGCACGCCCGTCCGGAGATCCTGGTGCTGCTGAACTTCAGCCGCGACCAGCTCGACCGGCACCACGAGATCAAGGCGCTGGGACGGTCCTGGCGACGCGCCCTCGACGCTGCCGGAGCGTCCGGGCCGACCATCGTCGCGAACGCCTGCGACCCGCTGGTGGTGTGGTCGGCCGGCACCGCGGCGAGGGTGATCTGGGTGGAGACCGACACCGTCTGGCACGCGGACGGCGCCCTGTGCCCCGCCTGCGGGAGCCTGCTCGTCCGCGTTCCGTCAGCCGGCCGCGATCGCTGGGACTGCCCCGGCTGCGAACTCACCCAGCCGGCGTCCGACTATCGCGTGGACGGCGGCACCGTCGTCCTGCCGGATGGAACCACCGTGACCCCCGACCTTCAGGTGCCGGGCTCCTTCAACGTCTCCAACGCCGCGTGCGCGCTGGCCGCCGCCGTCGAATTCGGCATCCCCGTCGAAGCCGCCCTCACCGGCATGCACACCGTCACCGCCCCCGCCGGACGCTTCGCCACCGCCCAGTTCGGGGCGACCTCGGCGCGGCTGCTGCTGGCCAAGAACCCGGCGGGCTGGGCGGAGGCATTGCCGCTGGCCGCGTCCGACCCGGTCGTGCTGGCGATCGACTCCGTGGCAGCGGACGGACGCGACGTGTCCTGGCTGTGGGACGTGGACTACGAGCAACTGGCCGGGCGGACGGTCATCTGCACCGGCCCACGGGCGCAGGACCTCGCCGTCCGACTCAGCTATGCGGGAGTAGACCACCGGGTCGAGCCCGACCTGCGCACGGCGATCACCGGAGCCGGCCCCACGGTGGACGTGATCGCCACCTACACCCCGTTCCAGGCACTGCTGAAGATGGTGGGACTGCGATGAGCCCGGTCGAGATCGTCCTGGTCTACCAGTCGCTGCTGGGCATCTACGGTGACCGGGGCAACGCGATGGTGCTGCGTCAGCGGCTCGCCTGGCGTGGCATCGACGCGACCCTGACCGTGGTCGAGCCGGGTGACCCGGTGCCGTCCACAGGGTCGGTCTACCTGCTCGGCGGCGGCGAGGACGCGGCCCAGATCTCCGCGGTGAAGGGTCTGAAGGCGGACGGGCACCTGTTCGACGCCCTCGATCGTGGCGCGGTGTTGTTCGCGGTCTGCGCAGGCTTCCAGATCGCCGGCAACACGTTCACCGTCGGCGAGCAGGACGACGTGATCGAGGGCCTCGGCCTGCTCGACGTCGACACCCGGCGCGGACCGGTGCGGGCCGTCGGCGAGATCCTGACCCGGTGGAAGCGCCCGGACGGCAGCGAGTACCTGATCACCGGATTCGAGAACCACGGCGGCTTCACCACCCTCGGGGCGAAGGCGAAACCCCTAGCCAGCGTCGAGATCGGGGTCGGCAACGCCAACGACGGGATCGAGGGCGCCGTCCAGGGCACCGTGGTCGGCACCTATCCGCACGGCCCGGTGCTGGCCCGCAACCCGGCGCTCGCCGACCACCTGCTGGAACGAGCCCTCGGCCGCGACCTCGAGCCGCTGCCGCTGCCGGAGCTGGACGAGCTGCGGCGGCAGCGGATCGCCGCCGTCCGCAAGACCGGGACGCGTCGCTGAACCAACGGCTCACTCCACGAGCAGCACCAGCAGGTTCCGCGGACCGTGGACGCCCTCGACCCGGCTCAGCTCGATGTCGGAGGTCGCGGACGGGCCGCTGATCCAGGTGAGCGCAGCACCCTCGGCAACCGCGCCCGAAAGCCGGACGACGGCCTCGGGCACGCTGGGCACCACCTGATCGGAGCGAACCACGACCAGGTGGGTGTCGGGCACCAGGGTCAGCGCACGGCGTCCCTGGTCGGACGCGTGGTCGAGCACGATCGTGCCGGTCTCGGCGATCCCGACGGCGGCGGCCGTGACCACGCCGTCGATCGCGTCCAGTTCCGTGCGGGAGAGCGGGGGCTCGTCATCGTGTATGGCGACGCCAGCCGCCTCGACGGCCTGCCGCCAGGACGGCTCCAGCCGGGCCGGCAGGACAACGGACCGCACGCCGGCACCTGTGAGCAGCACAGCCACCCGGCCCGGCACCTCGGCGGAGCCGCACCGCACGACGGTCGCCTTGTAGTCCTCGCACATCTCCACGAACCGGTCCAGCACGTCCGGCATGGCGACGGGCCGGCCGTACTCCCAGTCGATCGGCACATCCAGAACCGGGTCGGGCTGCGTGACATCCACCAGCGCCGACCGGACGCGGGCCAGGATCTCCTCGCGCGCGTTCATCGCCGCTCCTCTCCGCGGTTCTTGCGCCACCACTCCCGGAAGGACTCCTGGGGTGGCATCGGCAGGTCGCGCGCCCGCGTCCACGGCGAGGCCGGCCACGGCAACGGGCCCAGGTGGGTGGTGTGCGGGAGCGCCCGCGCCGCCAGCGCAGCCGCTCGTTCGGCGAGTTCGAGGTGCTTGTGGTCGCTCAGCACCCAGCCGGCCAGCGCGATCGCCGTCGACTCGACGTGCGGTCCCCGCTTGTGGTCGGCCACCTGCTTGCGCAGATGGACCAGCATGTCGGGGATCGGGATCCGCACCGGGCACACCTCGAAGCACGCTCCGCACAGGCTGGACGCGTACGGCAGCGACTGGTCGATCTCGTGTTCGATGCCGCGCAGCTGTGGGTTGAGCACCGCGCCGATCGGGCCGGGATACACCGAACCGTAGGCGTGCCCGCCGACCCGTTCGTAGACCGGGCAGATGTTGAGGCAGGCCGAGCAGCGAATGCAGCGCAGCGCCGCGCGCCCGTCCGGATCGGCCAGGGCGTTCGTCCGGCCGTTGTCGACGAGCACGACGTGCACCTCCTGTGGGCCGTCGCCGGGCGTGACCCCCGTCCACATGGACGTGTAGGGGTTCATCCGCTCTCCGGTTGACGAGCGCGGCAGCAGCTGCATGAAGACCTCGAGGTCGGCGAACGTGGGCAGCACCTTCTCGATGCCGACCACGGAGATCAGCGTCTCCGGCAGGGTGAGGCACATCCGTCCGTTGCCCTCGGACTCGACGACGACCAGCGTCCCGGTCTCGGCGACGGCGAAGTTCGCGCCGGAGATCGCCACTTTCGCCCGCAGGAACTTCTCCCGCAGGTGCCGCCGTGCCGCTCCGGCGAGTTCTGCCGGGTCGTCGGTGATGTCCTCCGGTGCCGGGGTGCCGTACTGCTTCATCTCGCGCAGGAAGATCTCCCGCACCTCGGAGCGGTTGCGGTGGATGGCCGGGACGAGGATGTGACTGGGACGGTCGTGCCCCAGCTGGACGATCAGCTCGGCGAGGTCGGTCTCCCAGGCGGCGACGCCCGCCTCCTCCAGGGCTTCGTTGAGCTCGATCTCCTGGGTGGCCATCGACTTGACCTTGACGACCTCGTCGACGCCCTTGGCCTTCACGAGGTCGACGACGATCCGGTTGGCCTCCGCCGCGTCCCGGGCCCAGTGGACGGTCGCTCCCGCCCTGGTCAACGACTCCTCCAGCTGCACGAGGTAGGTGTCGAGGTGGCGCAGCGTCCGGTTCTTGATGGCCTCGCCGGCGAGCCGCAGCTCCTCCCACTCCGGCACCTCGGCGACCCGGTCGGCCCGCTTGGCCCGGATCGTGCCGGTCGCGTGGCGGAGGTTCTTGCGCAGTTGCTCGTTGGCCAGTTGCTCTCTGGCGTTCTTCTGGAACCTGGGCATTCCCAGGTAGGTGCCCGCCGGCGGCGCGGGGGTGCGACGGGCGGCGTCGGTGCTCACTGCGGGGTCCCCGTGGAGTTGTTCGGGGGAGCGCAGCGGAGGAGAAGAACTCCGTGGGGTGCTCATGCGGCGGCTCCCTCGGTGTGGGCCAGCACCTCGGCCAGATGGATGGTCTTCACGCCCGAGTTCTCCCGGTGCAGCAACCCGCCGATGTGCATCAGGCACGCGTTGTCGCCGGCGACGAGGTACTCCGCCCCCGTGTCGAGCACGTGTCTGGCCTTGTCAGCACCCATCGCCACGGACACGTCCGGGTTCTTCACCGAGAAGGTGCCGCCGAACCCGCAGCACTGATCGGCCGCCTCCAGGGGCACCAGGTCGATGCCCTTCACCTTGCTGAGCAGCTGGTAGGGCCGGTCGCCCACCTTCGCCACCCGCACCGAGTGACAGGTCGGGTGGTAGGTGACCCGGTGGGGGAAGTAGGCCCCGACGTCGGTGACGCCCAGCACGTCCACCAGCAATTCGGTGAAGTCGTAGGTCTTCGCCACCACCTCGTCCACGGCCTCCGCGAGCTTCGCGTCCTTGGCGTAGTCGGCCAGCATCGGGTGCTGGTGTCGCACCGCACCGATGCACGAGCCGGACGGCCCGACGATGTAGTCGTAGCGCGAGAAGGCCTTGACGTAGTTGCGGACGTCGGGGAGCGCCGCGTCGAAGTAGCCGGTGTTCGTGAACATCTGGCCGCAGCAGGTCTGGTCGAGCGGGAACTCCACGCGACAGCCGAGCCGCTCCAGCACCGAGACCACGGCCCTGGGCGTGCCGGGAAACATCACGTCGTTGATGCAGGTCGCGAACAGGGCGACCGTGATGCCCTGGGTGTGGATCGTCATCGTTCCTCCTGACTATTGGTCAGACCATTTCCGAGTGTGGACCTCACGCCGGGAATCGTCAAGGTTGCGGCCGGGTCCGCGACAATGGGGGCGTGACGTCAAGCGAGGAGCGAGGCGGGCTGCACGCCTACGAGGTGGTGCTGAAGCACATCGAGGCAGGGATCCTGTCCGGGACGCATCGGCCGGGCGATCAGTTGCCGCCCGAGCGCGAACTCGCCGGCCAGCTGGCTGTGGGCCGATCCGCCGTCCGGGAGGCCATGCGGGTGCTGCAGACGCAGGGCCTGATCACGTCCAGCACGGGGCCGGGACGCGGGACGCGGATCGCTCCGGCGCGGGGCGACGCGCTGGCGCGCATCTTCCAGCTGCACCTCGCCCTCTCCGATGCGGGCACGGCGGACCTGACCGAGACCCGGGTGGCCCTCGAACGGTCGTCCGCTGCGCTCGCAGCCCAACGGCCGAACGCCCGCGCCATCCGCCGGCTGAAGGCGCTGATGTCCGCCATGGAGGACGCCGAGGCCGTCGACGAGTTCAACGACCTCGACACCGACTTCCACGTCCAGATCGCCCGCGCCGGCCAGAGCGAGCTGATCGCGGACCTCACCGTGGCGATCCGGCAGGCCGTCCGCGAGACGATCCGGGCCGCATCCCGAGCGCTGCCCAACTGGCCCGAGCACCGTCGGGAGCTCGTCCGGGAGCACGGCGAGATCCTCTCCGCGATCGAGAGCGGCGAGCCCGCGGCTGCGGCGAACCTGGTCGAGCAGCACATTCGCCGGGCCTATGCGAGCCTCGGCATCTCGACCCCGGCCGGCGGCTGAGCCCGCGTCGCCATTCGCCGGCAGCGGACGATTTCACACCGTCGCGTCGGAGGGGGTAAAGTCTCTTCTCGCGCGCCGCTAGCTCAACTGGCAGAGCAGCTGGCTCTTAACTAGCGGGTTCGGGGTTCGAGTCCCTGGCGGCGCACAGCGGGAAGCCCCTCGATCCGGTAAGGATCGGGGGGCTTCGCCGTTACTTCAGCAGGTTGGTGAGCTGAGTCTGCAGTGCCGCCATCGCCTCGCTGGCGTCCTGGGTGCCCTTGAGGACCGGGTGCGTGGCGGCCTGGATCGCGGCGCTCACGTCCGGGTACTTCGGCGTCACCGGGAGCGGACGGGCCGAGTGCACGGCCGCGGCGAGGACGGGGAGGTACGCGATCTTCGTGGACAGGTCCGCGTCGGCATAGAGGTCCTCGCGCGCCGGCGCGACCGAGCCCTTCTCGAGCAGCTCGCGCTGGACCGCCTCCGAGCCCACCCAGCGGATGAAGTCGGCAGCGGTGGCCTGGTTGCGCCCCCACGGCGAGATGCCCAGGCCGACCCCGCCCGCGACCGCGGTGCCCACTCCCGAACGCCCGGGAATCTGGGCCACCCCGAGGCGCGGAGGAGCACTGGACGCCGTGCTGGTGGAGGCCCCCCGCAGTGCCGGTTCGGCGTCCGACCAGTCGCGCAGGAACAGCAGGCGGCCGTCGTCGAACGCCTGCCGTGCTGCCTCCTCGTTCCAGTTGAGGGCGTCGGCAGGGATCGAACCGTCCTTCACCCCGCCGGCCAGCCATCGCAGTCCCAGGGTGGCGTTGGTGCTGTCGACGTCCGGGGTTCCGTCCGCCGTCACCACGACGCCGCCGGCCGCGGCCAC
>JAFKJK010000031.1:0-74912 GCA_017306015.1 Propionibacteriaceae bacterium | reverse complement strand
ACCAGGACGCCGCCGGCCGAGGCCACGGCCTCGGCGACGTTGACGGTCAACGACTCCGACTGCCTCAGGGCAGCCCCGTAGCACGACATCCCGGACGCGCTGCCGAGCACCTTCGTGCACGTGGCGGAGAGCTCCGACCAGGTCGTCGGCGGCTTCGCGCCGGCCGCGGACAGCAGGTCGGCCCGGTAGTACAGGACGCCGGTGTCCGCAGTGACCGGATACGCGTACAGGCGGCCCGACGCCGTCCCCGCCGTCACCGCGGACGCGAGGAGACCGGTCGTCGGGAAGCTGCCGCCGGGCAGCTCGGCCAGCCACCCGTTCTCGGCGAATTCCGGCACCCAGGCCGGGTCGACGGCGATCACGGTGAGTTCGCCGCTCTTCCCGCGCGCGATCTGCGTGATCCGGTCATGGCGCTGGCCGGCGTCCTCCGGCAACTCCCGCAAGGTCACCTGTTCGTCCGCATGGCTGGTGTTCCAGTCGGTCAGCAGCTTCGTCCACACCCCGGAGGGGTCGGCTCCCATGGCGAGGGTGATCGGGCCGCGCTCCGTCCAGCCCGTCGGAGTCGGGGACGGCGTGGGTTGGGGCGCCTGCGTGCACCCCGCCGCCGCGGCGAGGACCAGCGCCACGGCCGCAGCCAACGCACCCGGCAGCCGTCGTCCAGAGCGGGACGTGATCACTCAGCCTCCTGTCGGTGCGGTGACAGCCAGCCTATGCCCGCACGACGACGGGGCCCCGGGAGATCCCGAGGCCCCGTCGTGAGCAGCGCGACGCGAGCGGCTACTTGACGCCGCCTGCGGTCAGTCCGTCGACGATCCGGCGCTGGAAGAACAGCACCAGGATCAGCAGCGGGATGGTCAGCAGTACGCCGGCGGCCATGATCGTGCCGTACGGCGTGTTGAAGCCGAGGCTGCCGGTGAACTGGTACATGGCGACCGTCGCGGTCTTCATGTCCTTGTCCTGGTTGAACGTCAGCGCGAACAGGAACTCGTTCCACACCGCGATGAAGGTGAGGATCGCCGTGGTGAACACCCCGGGTGCTGCCAGCGGCAGGATCACCTTCTGGAACGCCTGGCCGGGCGTGCACCCGTCCACCATCGCGGCCTGCTCCAGCTCCACCGGCAGCTGCCGGAAGAACGCCGTCAGGTTCCACACCGCCAACGGCAGGCCGAAGGAGAGCGACGGCACGATCAGCGCCTGGTACGTGTTCAGCCAGTTCGGGAACCACGGGTAGTAGCCGGAGAACATCTTCAGCAGCGGCACCAGCAGGGTGATCCCGGGGAACATCGAGCAGCCGATGATGACGGCCAGGACGAGGCCCTTCGCCCAGAACCTCAGGCGCGCCAGCGCGTACGCGCCGATGATGCCGAAGAAGAGCGTGAGCAGTGTGGTCGACACACTCACGATCGCGGAGTTGAGCAGCGCCCGTCCGAAGTTGTTCACCGGGCTGAAGACCGCAGCGAAATTCTCCAGCGAAGCCGGGTTCGGCCAGAAGTCGGTGCTCTGGCCCATGGTCGGCAGCCGGAACGCCGAGATCACCATCCAGTAGAACGGCAGCAGGCAGTAGATCACGATGAAGGCCATGCCGGCGATGATGCCGACCTTGCCCAGCCACCACTGGGCGTTCCGCTTCGGCTTGTTCAGGATGGCGATCTCTGCAGCGGTCGTGCGGTACTGGGGAACGGTTGCCGCGGTCATGTCGGAGACTCCCCACTCGTGATGGTGGTTCTGACTTTCGGTGGCCGGGTCGCCGCACCGGGTCCGCCGGAGCGCCGCTGGGCCTTGTTCAGCGCCCTCTGCCGTTTGCGCTGGGCGGACACGGCCTTGAGTTCATCGTCGCCGATAACGTCGGCTCCAAGGAGGGCGACGAAGGCATAGGCGATGACCACGAGGTAGAGGAACAGGATGATCGAGTAGGCCGCCGCCGGTCCGTAGCGGAGGTTCCGGGCCTCCTGGTACGCGAACATCGACATGGTCTCGACCGAGTACTTGTTCGGGCCGATCAGGCCGTACGGCAGGTCGAACATCCTCAGGGTGTCGAGCGTGCGGAACAGAACCGCAACGACGAGAGCCGGCTTCACCAAAGGCAGGGTGATCCGGGTGAACTGCTGCCAGGCGTTGGCGCCGTCCACGCGGGCCGCCTCGTAGACGTCCGTTGAGATGGTCTGCAGACCGGCGAGAGCGAGCAGGCCAATGAACGGTGCCGTCTTCCAGACGTCGGCGATGATCACGGCCCACTGCGACTGTGGACCGTCGCCGAGCCACAGCACGGTCTGACCGAGGATCTTGTTGGCCACGCCGGCGGAGTCGAAGATCAGCTTCCACATCATCGCCGACACGATCGTCGGGATCGCCCAGGGCACCAGGATCGCGGCCCGGATCAAGCCGCGTCCCCGGAACGCCCGCGCCATGATCAGCGCCATGGCCACACCGAGGACGGTCTCCAGTGACACGCAGACGATCGTGAAGACGCTCGTGTTGATGAAGGCGTTCACCAACCGGTTCATCGGCCCCCAGACGGCGTTCACCATCTCAGGGTTGGCGAAGATCGAGGTGAAGTTGTAGAACCCCACGAACTTCTCCTCGGTGAAGCGGCGGCCGTTCTCGTCCACGCCCGACGGAATCGCGAAGAACGACTCCCGCACCGACATGATGATCGGGATGCCCACCACTACGAGCAGAACCAGCAGGGTGGGTGAGAGCAGAATGCCGGCCAGAGTTCCCTGACCGTCACTCAACAGGTTCTTCCGTCGCTTCGGAGCCGCGACGGGTGCTGCAATCTGTGCCACGTATTGCCTCCTCGTTGAGACGAATGCTCTCCGGTGGAGGGACCCGTGGGCCCCACCACCGGAGAGCAATCTGGAGCGTCAGCCGTTGATGATGGACGTCAGCTTGGTCTGCAGCGTGTCGAATGCAGCCTGCGGATCCGTACCAGTACCACCGTTCACGCCGTACTGGATCGCGCTGTACGCCGCGTCCTGGATGGCCAGGGTGGCGTCACCGTAGTTGACGACCTTCGGCCGGCCCTGGGCGTTCTTGATCGAGTCGTACAACGTCGGCAGGTAGGCGAACTGCTTGGTCAGTTCCGGATCGGAGTACAGCGACACGATCGTCGGAGCGTTGGAGGTCTTCTGCAGGTTGGCCTTCTGGTTCTCCTCGGAGTTCCACCACTTGATGAACGCGAGTGCGGTGCCCTTGTTCTTGCTGAACTCGGAGATGCCCATGTTGTGGCCGCCGAGCGTCGAGACGCCAGGACCGGTCAGGCCCGGGATCGGGGCGACGCCGAACTTGCCGGCGACCTTGGACGAACCGTCGGTCTTGTTGGCCAGCGAGTACACGTAGGGCCAGTTGCGCAGGAACACGAGCTTGCCGTCCTGGAACGCCTGCCGGCTCTGTTCCTCCTGCCAGGTCGTGGCCGCCTTCGGGATGGTCCCGTCCTTGAACCAGCTGACCAGGGTGTTCACGCCCTTCATGGCCTCAGGAGTGTTCACCTGCGGCTTGCCGTCGGAGCTCAGGAACGTGGTGCCGGCGGAGTTGACCCACTCGGTGATGTTGCAGGTCAGGCCCTCGTACTTCTGGAACTGGCCGCCGTAGCAGTCGATGCCGGAGTTCTTCGCCTGGACGGCCTTGCAGTCGGTGACCATCTCGTCCCACGTTGTCGGCGGCTTGTCGATGCCGGCCGCGGTGAGCAGGTCCTTGCGGTAGTAGAGCAGCGCACCGTCGGAGGTGGACGGCATCGCATAGAGCTTGTTGAAGTACGTGGACGCGTCCACCGCCGCCGGCAGGAAGCCGTCGAGGTTCAGCTGGTCCTTCGGGAGTTCGGCGAGCATGCCGTTGGCGGCGAACTCGGCCGTCCACACCACGTCGACGCTGAGCACGTCGTAGTTCGATCCGCCCTTGGTCTGGGCGTTGTTGATCATCGACTGCCGCTGCTGGTCGGCGTTGTCGCTCAACTCGATCAGGTTGACCTTCTGGTCGGGGTATTGGGCATTCCACTTGTCGATGACGCTCTGGATGTAACCCGAGGTGTCCTTGCCCTGGACGTAGTTGATCGGGCCCTTCGCCGACCAGTCCTCCGCAGCCGCGGTTCCGCTACCGCCGCCGCCTCCGCTCGTCGGGGCAGTGGTACCCGAACTGCAGGCGGCGAGAGCGATCAGCGCGCTCGTCGTCAACGCGGCCGCCAGCACGCGCCCCGCCTTATGTGCAAAAGGCATGTGTCCTCACTTCACTGTGACAGTCAGTCCCCCGTATGGGGACTGACTTTGAGGCTAGAACGAACTGGCCGCGACGAGTACCCCCGGTTATCGGATTGTTACCAAACGGTGATAAATCGTTTGACCAACCCCCCACAGCGGCACTCAGAGCCCAGGTGCCCCCGGATCGCGCCGCCGGGACGGGCTCGGGGAGCGCACTGGAGCAGCACTTGTGCTCTCCCGGACCACCAGCCTCACGGGCAGCCGACGTCCCGGCGGCCTGCGGCGCCCACCCTCCTGTGCGTGCAGCGCCTCGCGCAGGGCCCGCGCGGCCACCCTGCCCTTGAGGTCCACGTCCTGCGCCACCGTGGTCAGCCGGGGATGGGTGCGGGCACCGAGCGGGTTGTCGTCGAAACCCACGACCGACAGATCCTCCGGCACCCGCAGTCCCTGCTCCTGGGCCGCGGCGACCACGTCGCGGGCGATCACGTCCGTCATGCACAGGACGGCGGTCGGCCGCTCGGCGCGTCCCAGCAACTCCCGGACGGCCGGACGCGCGTCGGCGAACACGTCAGGCTGGGCGACCAGGACCGGCGAGATGCCCGCGGCGCTGAGCGCGTCGTGCCAGCCCAGGAGCCGCTGGTCGATCACCTGGGAGCGGGCAACCGCGAGGGCTTCGGGCAGGCTCAGTCGCACCACCCCCGGACTCATGCCCAGCCCGGCGCTGACGATCGCCACCCGCTCGTGTCCCAGCGCGAGGACGTGCTCGGCCGCGAGCCGGGCACCGCCGCGGTCGTCGATGGTGATGACCGTCCGGCCGCGCCGCGGCGGCATGTCCACGTACACCAGCGGCAGGTCCCGGCGCTCCAGCCAGCCGAGGGCGGGCAGCTCCGGCGGACAGGAGTA
The DNA here is from genome assembly GCA_017306015.1 of Propionibacteriaceae bacterium. GTDB lineage: Bacteria > Actinomycetota > Actinomycetes > Propionibacteriales > Propionibacteriaceae > Propionicimonas. The sequence goes on along the minus strand of JAFKJK010000031.1, from coordinate 69,816 downwards.
GGCGATCGCCCCGTCCATCGCGACATCCCGGACCGGGACCACGTCGCCCTCGGCCACGGCCGGCAGCAGGGTCAACGCCAGCCCGTCGGGGGCGAGCTCGTCGGCGATCGCGCCGAGGAAGGCAGCGGAGATCTCGTCCGACAACGTGTACCGCAGCCGTCCCGACCAGAGGACGCCGATCGTGCCGGTGGTGCCGCGGGCCAGCGAACGGGCCGACGGATCGGGACCGAGATAGCCGAGCGCCTCGGCCTCGGCGAGGATCCGCTCGCGCAGCGCTGCGGACAACTGGTCGGGCCGGGAGAAGGCGTTCGACACCGTCATCCGGCTGACCCCGAGCCGGTCGGCGATCGACTGCAGCGTGACCTTCGCCATTCCTCTTCCCACTTGCGGCGACAGCCGTCCACGACTATCTTTGCCAGTCGGCAACTATACCGGTACAGAAGGTCACTCACCATGACGCTCACCCAGGATCGCCCGACGCTGGCAGCCTCCCGTAACGACCTGCCGACCTGGTGGCGGAACGCTGCGGTCTACCAGATCTACCCGCGGAGCTTCGCGGATGCGAACGGCGACGGCGTCGGCGACATCGCCGGCATCCGCAGCCGTCTGGGCTATCTCGCCGGGCTCGGCGTCAACGCCATCTGGATCAACCCGTGGTACCCGTCCCCGATGAAGGACGCGGGCTACGACGTCTCCGACTACCGCGACATCGAGCCGGTCTTCGGCACCCTGGACGAGGCGGACGCCATGATCGCGGAGGCCCACGCCCTGGGCATCAAGGTGATCATCGACATCGTCCCCAACCACACCTCCGACCAGCACCGCTTCTTCGTCGAGGCCCTCGCCGCCGGGCCGGGCTCGCCCGAGCGCGACCGGTTCATCTTCCGTCCCGGACGGGGCGAGGACGGCGCGCTGCCCCCGAACGACTGGCAGAGCTGCTTCGGCGGCCCCGCATGGACCCGTACCACCAATCCCGACGGGACCCCGGGCGACTGGTACCTGCGCCTGTTCGCCCCCGAGCAGCCGGACGTGAACTGGGACAACGAGGACATCCGCTCCGAGTTCCTGGCCACGCTGCGGTTCTGGTTCGACCGCGGCGTCGACGGCTTCCGCATCGACGTCGCCCACGGGCTGGTGAAGGACAGCGCGTTGCCCGACGTCGGCGACCTGCCGTTCCCGCTGCCGGAGGACTGGCCGGACGATGTCGACCACCCGCACTGGGACCGTCCCGGGATCCACGAGATCTTCCGCACCTGGCGGGCGGTGGCGGACGAGTACGCCCCGCAGCGGGCATTCTGCGGAGAGATCTGGGTGGGCCGGCCGCGCCGGCTGGCGGCCTACCTGCGCGACGACGAGTTGCACACCGCGTTCAACTTCGACTTCCTGATGTGCCCCTGGCTCGCGTCCGACCTGCGCACCGTGATCGATGCCACGCTCGCCACCCATGCAGCGGTCGGAGCCCCGGCGACGTGGGTGCTGGGCAACCACGACGTCTGCCGTCCGGTGTCCCGCTACGCGCGCGACCAGCGGCTGGGGCAACCCATGGACCGCAACCTGGTGCACTTCCTCGGCCGTCCGGCCGACCTGGACGCCGGGCTGCGCCGGGCCCGGGCGGCCGCCCTGCTGATGCTGGCCCTGCCGGGCAGCGCCTACATCTACGAGGGCGAGGAGCTCGGCCTCCCCGAGGTCGAGGACATCCCTCTGGACGCCATGCAGGACCCGACGGTGAAACAGACCTTTGGCGCCGACCCGGGTCGCGACGGGTGCCGGGTTCCCATCCCGTGGGACGCCGACGCGTCCGGCAACTACGGCTTCAGCCCCGCCGGCGCGTCCGCACCGTGGCTGCCGCAGCCGTCCGGGTGGGGCGAACGCTCGGTGAGCGCCGAGCAGGGCGTGCCGGGATCCACCCTGGAGCTGTACCGCTCCGCCCTCGCGATCCGCAATGCCCACCCGGCCCTCGGCGACGGGGACATGCAGTGGCTGGACTCCCCCGCCGACGTGCTGGCCTTCTCCCGCGAGCCCGGCTTCGCCTGCTGGGTGAACGTCGGTCCGGAGCCGGTGGCGCTTCCGGCGGACGCGAAGGTGCTGGTGCGCAGCGGTGACCTGACCGCGGACGGCGCGCTGCCGTCCGACACGGCGGTGTGGCTGGAACTCGGCTGAGTACGGCTAACGCCTGAAGATCGAGCGGATCACCATCACGAAGGCGATCACGCCGCCGACGGCGGCACCGAGCAGCGCGACGCGTTCGACCCGGACGCCGTTGGCGTCGACGAGTTGTTCCTTCACCTGCTGAAACTCACCGGCCACCAGTTGACGGGCGTCGGCGACCGTGTTGTGGACGACCGCCCGTGGGTGCACCTGGTTGATCAGGTCCGCGAGGTTGGCGGCGAGCCGCTCACGCGCTGCCGCGATGTCGCCCTCGATCTCGACCCGGGTCATGGTGTCCTCCTGCCATCGCCTGCCACCACCCTATTCCAGTACCCGGGATGCGATGCAGACACTAGGGTTGCCGCATGCCGCAACTGAATCCGGGCGACACCGCGCCCTCGTTCGAACTCCCCGACACCGACCTCAAGCCGGTCAGTCTTGCGGCGTACGCCGGCCGGCGGGTGATCGTCTACTTCTTCCCCGCCGCCCTGACCCCGGGTTGCACCATCGAGGCAGTCGACTTCAACGCAGCCCTGGACAAGCTGGCCGCCGCCGGCTTCGACGTGGTCGGCATCTCGCCGGACGAGCCCACGAAGCTGGCCACGTTCAAGGCGAAGGAGAACCTCAGCTTCCCGCTGCTGGGCGACCCGGACCGGGCCGTCCTGGACGCCTATGGCGCGTTCGGCTCCAAGAAGCTGTACGGCAAGGTGGTCACCGGCGTGATCCGGTCGACCTTCATCATCGACGTCGACGCCGACGGGGTCGGCCACCTCGCCGCAGCGCAGTACAACGTCCGGGCCACCGGCCACGTCGCCAAGCTGCTCCGCGAGCTCGGGCTGGCCGCCTGAAGCTCGGCGGATGCGGGTAGTACCTGGGTCATGAAGTCCTTACTGCGGTGGCTCCTGGGCGGGTCGATGATCTTCGCGGGACTGAGTCACCTCTTCTGGGCGCGCAAGGAGTTCCGGGCACAGGTGCCCGAGTGGGCCACGGACGTCGTGCCGATCGACACCGACGGCGTCGTCGTCGCGTCCGGGGCGGTCGAGGTCATGCTGGGCTCGGCGCTGCTCGCACTGCCGAAGGAGCGGCGACGGATCGGCCGGATTCTGGCCGCCTTCTTCGTGGCCGTCTTCCCCGGCAACGTCGCCCAGTACGTGCACCATCGAGACGGCTTCGGGCTCGACACGGACACCAAGCGGCTGGCGCGGCTGTTCTTCCAGCCGGTACTCGTTGCGTGGGCGCTGTGGTCGACCTCGCCGGACCGGGACTGAGCACCTTCCGCGTGCCGGAGAAGGGACTCGAACCCTCACACCCAGGGGGTACAGGAACCTAAATCCTGCGTGTCTGCCAGTTTCACCACTCCGGCGGGAACCGCGGTGAGTCTACCGGGACAGATGGAGCGCCGGGTCGTCGGCGGCGAAGGTCCGCACCGGCCCTGGTCCGGTCTCCGCGGTCTCGAAGCGGACGGTGACCCGGCCGAGCCCAGATCCCCAGATCCAGCCCGGCCCATGTTCGTCGTGGAGCACGTCAGCGCCGGGCAACCAGGCGAGCGGACGGCGGGTCACCGGCGCCTCCGCCTCCTCGACCACCCGGCCCGATGCGGTCGCCTCCAGGTCGAAGAGCGGCTCCTGGGCCACGTCGACCAGCCCCGAGACCCCCACCCCCAGCAGCCGGACGCCACCACCGACGTCCAGGCCGTCGAGGAGGCTCTGCGCCACCCGGGCCACCACCTCCGGGCGATCGGTGGCTCCGTTCAGCGTCCGCGACCGGCTGATCGAGGAGAAGTCGGGCCAGCGCACCTTCACCGTCACCGTGCGGGCGAACAGTCCCGCGCCCGCCAGGCGTTGGGCGACCAGCCGGGCGTGCCGCTCAGCGATGCCGGCGAGCACGTCGGCGTCGGCGATGTCGCGCTCGAACGTGTCCTCCACCGAGATCGACTTGGTCTCCCGCTCGGGTTCCACCGGACGGTCGTCCTCGGCACCTGCCAGGGCGTGCAGGTGCTCGCCACCGGCCTTGCCGAGTTCCCGGACGAGCTCGGCGAGCGACAGCTCGCGCAGCGATGCGATCGTGGTCACGCCCAGCCGGGACAGCCGCTCCATGGTGGCCGGCCCGACGCCGGGGATGGCGCGGGCAGGCAGGTCGGCGATGGTCTCCGCCTCCGTGCCGGGCGCCACCAGGCGGACGCCGTCCGGCTTGGCGAGCTCGCTGGCCACCTTCGCGATGAACTTGCTCGAGCCCAGACCCACGGACGCGGTCAGCCCCCCGGTGGCTTCGGCGACGCGTGCCCTCAGCGCGGCGGCGAGCCCGCGCAGCGACTCGTCGTCCAGCGGACGCTGCTCTCCCGCGGCCAGGTCGACGAACGCTTCGTCCAGGCTCAGCGGCTCGACCAGCGGCGACAGTTCGGCCAGCAGGCCCATCACGACGCCGCTGGCCTGGCGGTAGGCGTCGAAGCGCCCGGCCAGGAACGCCGCGTGCGGGCAGCGCCGTCGCGCCTCGTGCATCGGCATCGCCGAGCCGACGCCGAACCTGCGGGCCTCGTAGGACGCCGTGGAGACCACCCCGCGCAGGCCGATCCCACCGACGATCACCGGCTTGCCCCGCAGCGACGGCTTGTCGCGCTGTTCGACCGCGGCGAAGAACGCGTCCAGGTCGAGGTGCATGATGCTGGCCTGCTGGCGCACCCGCTACTCCAGCGATTCGAGGTACGCCGCGCCCCGGGGCGAGAGCCGGTAGCCGACCCGAAGGCTCTCGGTCAGCCCCAGCGCCTTGAGCCGGCGGATGTCCGCCTTCATCGGGGCCACCTCGCGTCCCAGCAGGGCGGCCAGCTCGGTGGAGATCACGCCGGGATTGTCCCGGATCCACTCCAGAATGGGACGCGTCCACGGGCCGGTGTGCTTGCCGGCATCCAGCTTGGCTACGGCGGCGGTGATCGCGGTGAGTTCCGCGGCGTCCGGCACGTCCTCACGAAGGGCGATCCGCGGGTCCTCACCCACCCAGGACAGGTGCACCCGGTACACGTGGTCGCCGCCCTTGCTGGCCCGCGGACCGCGGCGGGACGGGGCGGGATCCCGGGTCAAGCCCGGGACGGCAGGCGGATACAGCTGCCTGCGCAGCGCGTCCACGCTGACGTAGCCGGCGGCCCGCGCGTCGTCCTCGGTGAGCTCGGACGCCTGGTTCACCTCCTCGACGCCGTCGAACCGCACGATGCCCGCCGAGGTGAGCTGCGTCCCGCCGACCTTCACCCGCGGCTGCTCCCAGCGGCGGAACGCGAGGGTGATCGTGCCGTCGCGCACCCCCTGGGCGATCCGGTTGGGGAGCAGCATCAGCGCCGCCGGTAGCCCACGAAGTCGAACTCGCCGCGCGGCTCGCGCCGGACTTCCACCCAGTCGGACGGGTCGATCTCGGGGAAGCGGACGGAACCCTCGGCGGCGGCGTGGACCTCGGTGAGATCCAGGTCGGTCAGCCGGTCCCACGCCTCGCGGTAGACGCGGCCGCCGCCGGCGACGTAGATCTCCTGGTCATCGAGGCCGGCGGCCAGGTCGATGGCCTCGTCGAGGCTGGAGACGGCGTAGCCGGTGGCGGTGCTTCCGGCAGGCGGCAGTTCCACGGTCTCCGGCCGGCTGGTGACCACGATGGTCGGCCGGCCGGGCAGCCAGCGTCCGATCGCCTCGTGCGTCCTGCGTCCCATGATCATCGGGTGGCCGAGCGTGACCCGCTTGTAGCGGGCCCAGTCCTCGGCGAACTCGAACGGCTGCCTCGCACCGTCCCCGATGACGCCGTTGTCCGCCACGATGGCGATCGCGATGATCCGCATGCGCGTCTCCCTAGACCGCGATCGGGGCCTTGATGCCCGGGTGCGGGTCGTAGTCGATCACCTCGATGTCGCTCAGTTCGAACGCGTCGATGCTGGTCACGTCCGGGTTGAGCAGCAGTCGCGGCAGCGGACGCGGTGCGCGCGAGAGCTGCAGCTTCGCCTGGTCGAGGTGGTTGAGGTAGAGGTGCGCGTCGCCCAGGGTGTGGACGAAGTCGCCGACGCCGAGCCCGGTGACCTGGGCGATCAGGTGGGTCAGCAGGGCGTACGAGGCGATGTTGAACGGGACGCCGAGGAAGATGTCCGCCGAGCGCTGGTAGAGCTGGCAGGAGAGCTTGCCGTCCGCCACGTAGAACTGGAAGAACGCGTGGCAGGGCGGCAGCGCCATCTCCGACAGCTGGCCGACGTTCCAGGCGCTGACGATGTGCCGGCGGCTGTCGGGATTGGACCGGATCGACTCGATGACGGCCTGGATCTGGTCGACGTGGCCGCCGTCGGGGGTGGGCCAGGAGCGCCACTGGTACCCGTAGATCGGGCCGAGGTCGCCGTTGGCGTCGGCCCACTCGTCCCAGATGGTGATGCCGTTCTCACGCAGCCAGCCGACGTTGGTCGACCCGCGCAGGAACCACAGCAACTCGCCGAAGATGCTGCGGGTGTGCAGCTTCTTGGTCGTCAGCAGCGGGAAGCCTTCGGTGAGGTCGAAGCGCATCTGGTGGCCGAAGACGCTGAGCGTGCCGGTTCCGGTGCGGTCGGATTTCTCGGTGCCGTCGGTGAGGACGCGGTCGAGGAGCTCGAGGTACTGCTTCACAGGTACTCCTTCAGGATCGGCACCATCGCGCGGACGGCCCGTCCCCGATGGCTGATGGCGTCCTTCGCCTCCGGGCTCAGTTCGCCGTTGGTGACCTGGCTGCCGTCGGCGACGAAGATCGGGTCGTAGCCGAAGCCGTTGTCGCCGCGCGGTTCGAGGACGAGCCGGCCGTCCATCACGCCGCGGACGAGCTTCTCGGTGCCGTCGGGAGTGACCAGGGCCATCGCGCACACGAACCGGGCGGTTCGGTCGGCCTCCTCGGTGTCGGCGAGCTGGGCAACCAGGAGGTCGAGGTTGCGCTGGTCGGTGGCATCAGGTCCCGACCACCGGGCCGAGCGGACGCCGGGCATCCCGTTGAGCAGGTCGACCTCCAGCCCGGAGTCGTCGGCGACGGCGAGGTGCCCGGTGGCCGCGACCGCGGCGCGCGCCTTGATCAGGGCGTTGCCCTCGAAGGTGCGCTCGGTCTCGGCCGGCTCGGGGTAGGCCGGGAAGGCGTCCAGCCCGCGGACGTCCGCCTCCACGCCGGACGCCGCCAGCACCCGGTGCAGCTCGGCCGCCTTCTTCGCGTTGTGGGTCGCCACCACCACCACGCTCACCGGGCCAGCGCCTCCTGCTGCAGCCGGGAGAGCTGGGCACAGCCGGCGAGCCCCAGGTCGAGCAGCTCGTCGAGCCGGGCGCGGTTGAACGGCCTGCCCTCGGCCGTGCCCTGGACCTCGACGAACTCCCCCGCGCCGGTGGCGACGACGTTCAGGTCGACCTCTGCCGTGGAGTCCTCGGTGTAGGCCAGGTCGAGCATGGCGGTGTCCCCGATGACCCCGACCGACACCGCGGAGACCGAGCCGGTCAGCGGCTCGCCGACCAGGAGGCTGCGTTCGCGCAGCCAGCTGACCGCGTCCGCCAGCGCGACGTAGGCGCCGGTGACCGAGGCCGTCCGGGTGCCGCCGTCGGCTTGGAGCACGTCGCAGTCGAGGACGATCGTGTTCTCGCCGAGCGCGGCGTAGTCGATCACCGCGCGAAGGCTGCGCCCGATCAGCCGGCTGATCTCGTGGGTGCGTCCGCCGATCTGGCCACGCTTCACCTCGCGTTCGCTGCGGGTGTGGGTGGCCCGGGGCAGCATCGCGTACTCGGCGGTGACCCAGCCCAGCCCGCTGCCCTTGCGCCAGCGCGGGACGCCCTCGGTCACCGAGGCCGCGACCAGGACCCGGGTCGCGCCGAATTCGACCAGCACCGAGCCCTCGGCGTGGTCGAGCCAGTTGCGGGTGATCCGGACCTCGCGCAGGTCGGACGGAGAGCGGCCATCGGCCCGGAGTGACGACATAGGCTCACCTTATCCGCGTGGCCCGACAGTGTCCGGTTTGCGTCCCTGCATACCCCCGGGGGTATATTGGAGCCACCGACAACGAAGGAGAACCGAGTATGTGTCATCCCGTCACCTGCAGGGTCTGCGGCAAGACCACCTGGGCCGGCTGCGGCCAGCACGTCGCGATGGTGAAGGCGTCCGTGCCTGCCGGGCAGTGGTGTGGCGGCCAGCACACCGCAGAGGAGGTCGCGGCGGCGCGCCCCAAGGGACTGTTCGGCAGTATCTTCGGGCGATGAAACTCATTCGCCTCGCCACGGCACTGGTGGCGGCGTCCGTCCTGCTCGTCGGCTGCTCCAGTGGCTCGCCGAGCCTGAACAGCGGCCCGACCGCGGCAGCTGCTCCGGCACCAGGGTCCTCCCTGACATCGGGTGACTTCGCTGCGGCGGCCAAGCTGCCCGACACTGTCCTGCTCGACGTACGGACGCCGGAGGAGTTCGCGGCCGGGCACCTGGCCGGCGCCCAGAACGTGGACGTCGAGGCCGCCGACTTCGCCCAACGCGTCGGCACCCTCGACAAGGCCAAGAGCTACGCCGTCTATTGCCGCAGCGCCAATCGCTCGAAGGTGGCCATGACCGTCATGCAGCAGGTCGGCTTCACCACGTTCTTCGACCTGGACGGCGGCATCAACGCCTGGAAGTCCGCCGGCGGAGAGGTCGTCACCGGCTGATCCCGCCTCGCCGCAGTGGGAAACCGCGCCATCGGGTAAGGGTGCGGTAACCGACGACAGGGAATGCGGATGCGGATCGGGCTGGTGGCACCGCCGTGGGTACCGGTGCCCCCGCCGGCGTACGGCGGGACGGAGATGGTGGTGGATCTGCTCGCGACCGGGCTGCAGGCGGCCGGTCACGAGGTGATCCTCGCCGCGGCGGCCGACAGCACCTGCCCGGTGCGGCTCGTCCCGGGGACGGCGGCGTCGGCGCCGGAGACGACCAACGACGCCACTCCCCTGCTCGCCCACATCGTCACCGCCTACGCGGCCATGGGCGACGTGGACGTGATCCACGACCACACGCCCGCGGGCCCGGTCTACTCCGGGCGGCCGGACGGCGTCCCGGTCGTGGTCACCAACCACAACGCGTTCACCCCCGAGGCGATCACGCTGTTCCGGGCGGCTGCGAGGGACACCGCGGTCGTGGCGATCTCGCAGGACCACGCCCGCCAGGCCGGTGACGTCCCGATCGCGCGGGTCATCCACCACGGCATCGACCCGTCCCGCGTCCCCGTCGGTGAGGGGCGCGGCGGATATGCGGCGTTCCTCGGCCGGATCGACCCGGACAAGGGCGTCGTCGAAGCCCTCAGAATCGCCCGCGCCGCCGGCGTCCCGCTGCGGATCGCCGCCAAGATGCAGGACGCGGCCGAGCAGGAGTACTTCGAGAACGAGGTCCGTCCGCTGCTGACCGACGAGCACGAGTACATCGGCGAGGTGAGCGACGCCGAGAAGTACGAGCTGCTGGGCGACGCGTTCGCCCTGCTCAACCCGATCCAGTGGGCCGAGCCGTTCGGCCTGGCCATGATCGAAGCCCTGGCAACGGGGACGCCGGTGGTCGGCACCCCCGGCGGCTCGGCACCGGAGATCGTCCAGTCAGGTACTACCGGCTACCTCGCCGGCGTCGAGGCGCTGCCGGAACTGCTGCTTCGCGCGGGCGACCTCGACCGGTCGGCGTGTCGAGCCGACGTCGAACGACGTTTCAGCGTCGAGCGGATGGTGAACGACCATCTGGCCCTGTACGAGGACCTCCGCGCTCAGATCGTGTAGACCTGATCGACCGTCTCGACGAAGCCGGCCATCAGCCGCCGGCCGATGCCGGCGAACAGTTCCGGGCTGCCGGTGGTCAGGAAACGCAGCCGCGCATCCCGGGGCTCGGCGTGCAGCAGGCCGGCATCGGTCAGCGTGGCGAACACCTCCTTGGCGCACTCCTCCGCCGACGACACCAGCGTGACCTCGTCTCCCATCACGTAGGAGATGACGCCGGCGAGCAGCGGATAGTGGGTGCAGCCGAGGATCAGGGTGTCGATGCCGCTCTCCCGCAGCGGCAGCAGGTAGCCGCGGGCGACGTCCAGCAGCTCGGCGCCGCCGGTGATGCCGGCCTCGACGTAGTCGACGAACAGCGGGCATGGCTGGGTGACCAGCTCGACATCGGGGACGGCGACGAGCGCGTCGTCGTAGCTCCCGGACGTGGCCGTCGCCGTGGTGCAGATCAGCCCGATCCGGCCCGTCCGCGTGGCCCGGACGGCGCGGCGGGCGGCGGGCAGGATCACGTCCACCACCGGCATGTCGTACCGTTCGCGGGCGTCCCTGAGCACGGCGGAGGAGGCCGAGTTGCAGGCGATCACCAGGGCTTTCACCCCCGTGCCGGCCAGGTAGTCCAGGCACTCCAGCGCGTACTCACGCACCTCGCCGATGCTCTTGGTGCCGTAGGGGGCGCGGGCGGTGTCGCCGAGGTAGACCATGTCCTCGTTCGGCAACTGGTCCAGCAGCGCCCGGGCGACGGTCAGCCCGCCGAAGCCGGAGTCGAAGACACCGATCGGGGCATCGTTCGAACTCACAACGATGGAGGATACCGGCACAATGGAGGGGTGAAAGCCGAACCGATCGATGCCGCCAAGCTCGCCATGCGGGCACTGCGCGCCATGGACGACGCCCAGCGTGCCGTCCGGGACGGCTGGGAGCGGCTCACCGGCCAGGCTCAGGCCGACCCGCACAGGACGCCGAACGATCGCCGCCAACCCCCTGAGGTCTGGTAGGCCTCAGCGGCGCACGGACAGGCTGAGCATCACCGGCTGCGAGCAGGTCGCCGCCACCGCACACCCTCCGCACCCGCCCGGCGGGCAGCCGATCGGGACCTGGTCGGCGGCCAGCCGTCCGCTGCGCAGCAGGTGGTCGACGGCAGCGCGCGTCACTTCCTCCGACAGCCCGGTCCTGCGGGCGATCTCGACCAGCGTCGGCGTCCCGGCCTCCACCTGGGCCAGGACGGCGGTCAGCGGCCCGCTCACCAGAACAGCCTTCCCACCTGGAAGACGGCCACGGCCAGCGTCCACGCGACCACCAGCTGCAGGCCGACGCCGAACAACGTCCAGCGTCCGCCGATCTCCCGCCACTGGGTGGCGACGGTCGCGACGCAGGGCGTGTAGGCCAGCAAGAAGATCATGAACGCCAGCGCCGCCGGGATCGGATGGCCGCCCGAGGATTCGACGAAGGTGTTCATCACCGCGACCCCGAGGTCGCCGGGAGCACCGCCCTCCTCGGGCTCGGCGACCGCGTAGGTCTGCGCCCAGGACGAGATCACCGCCTCCTTGGCGACGAAGCCGACCACCAGGGTGGAGGCGCTCTGCCAGCTGTTGAAGCCCGCGGGGGCGAACACCGGAGTGATCGCCTGGGCCGCGACGCCGTAGACCGAGTCCTGCACCGGCACCTCGCCGAACGCCTCGCCGGGCTGGGTGGGGATCGACTGCAGCAGCCAGACCCCGATCACCGTGACGAGGATGATCCCGGTCGCGGTCTGCAGGAAGCCCTTCAGCTTCACCCAGGTCACCGACGCGGTCAGCCGCAGCGTCGGCACCTGGTAGGCCGGCAGGTCGATCACCAGGGGTTCGATCGGCTCGCCCTTCCACAGCGTCCCCCGCAGCGCGAGCCCGACCAGCACGATGATCACGATCGAGGTGAGGTACATGCCGAACACGGCCGTCCCGGCGTAGGCGCCGAAGAAGATGGAGCCCATCATCACGAACACCGTCAGGCGTGCCGTGCACGCGGTGAACGGCACCAGCAGCGCGGTCAGGATGCGGTGCCGGGCGTTCGGCAGGATTCGCGTGCCGCTGATGGCCGGCACGTTGCAGCCATAGCCGACGATGAGCGGCAGGAAGGCGCGGCCGGGCAGGCCGATCCGGCGCATCAGCCGGTCGGTGACCACCGCCGCGCGCGCCAGGTAGCCGGAGTCCTCCAGCAGCGCCAGCAGGATGAACATCAGCGTCATCAGCGGGACGAAGGTCAGCAGCATGCCGACACCGGCGATCAGTCCGTCCACGAGCAGGCCCTGCACCCAGGTGTCGCCGAGTCCCACCGCGTGGAGTCCGGCGACCGTGGCATCGGTGACCGGCCCGCTGAAGAGCGTGTCGAGGAAGTCCTGCAGTGGAGCGGCGATCGTCGTCGTGACCTGGAACACCAGCCACATCACCGCGAGGAAGATCAGCGGCCCGAGAACGGGCGCCGTCACCCAGCGATCCACCTTGTCGGACCGCGTCCGGGCGTCCTTCGCGGTTGCCGTCGTGGCGGCCTCGACGACGTCCGCGATCCAGGAGAACCGGTCGTCCTCGAGCGCGAGGGCGTCAGCATCGGCCGGGACGGGCCTGGGGTCGGGCGCTGGCACGCCCAGAGCGTCCCGGACGGCGATGGCGAGTCCACCGAGTCCGCCGCGCCGCCGCGGGTCGATGGCCACGACGGGGACGCCGAGACGCTCGGTCAGGGCGTCCACGTCAACGACGATGCCGCGCTTGTCCGCGACGTCCCCCATGGTCAGGGCCACCACCATCGCCAGGCCCTGCTCGCGCAGCTGGGCGACCAGGTACAGGCATCCGGTCAGCCGGGAGGCGTCGCAGGTGACGACCGCGATGTCGGGACGCTCGTCCGCCGGTCCCCCGATCAGCAGTTCCCGGGTGAGCGCCTCGTCCGGGGAGTGCGGATCGAGGGAGTAGGCACCGGGCAGGTCGACCAGGGTGATGTCCAGTGGCTGGCTGTCGGGGCAGGTGCAGCCCTCACACAGGCAGCTCGCCGGGGCGTGCCAGGCGCCGCGCGAGACCTCGACCGTCGTCCCGGGCCAGTTGCCCATGGTGACGTTCGCGCCGGTCAGAGCGTTGAACAGCGTCGACTTGCCGGTGTTCGGGGCTCCCGCCAGGGCGACGACCGGGCTCTGCGGCCCGGCGCCCTCGCCCCCGCCGGTGTGGCAGCACTGCTTGACCGACAGCGTCGGGACGGAGGAGGCGGCGCGCTCGGCGACGGACATCAGGCGCGGACCTCGGCCCGCAGACCGGCGAGCAGCGAACGGCCGACGGCAACCCGGGAGCCGGCGACGAGCACCACCCGTCCCCCACCTGCCGTGCGGGAGAGCACCGAGAAGCCGGAGCCGACCCGCAACCCGAACGAGGCGAGCCGATGCGCGGGGGCAGCGTCGATGTCGGCTTCGACAAGGGTGAGCGCGGTTCCGATCGGGGCTCTGTCAAGCCCGACGCCTACGTACATGTGAGTAAGGATAGCCTCACCTGCCCGGTCGCCGCACCATTTCAAAACGCGGGACGCACGAAAATCTGGTCAGGGCTGCAGCGAGATCAGGCTGTCGGTGACGTAGGCCAGCCACTCGTACACCCGGTAGACGTAGCTGCGCGGATCGTCATCGCCGAGAGACTCCACGCCGTCGATGTCGTCCGCCGTCCGGATGCCCAGGCGCGAGGCCAGGCTCAGGCGCAATGCCGTCAACGTCTTCAGCCAGGCGTCGAGTTCGGCGAGCGGCACCTGCACGGGTCGCTCGCCCGCCCCGCTCTCCTCGAGGGCGGCCAACACCACCTCGGCCTGGTCCCGCCGGTCGTTGCGCTGCCGGGTCTGGGTGAGCCGACGGAACTCCGCCGAGGCCGCAGGGTCATGGGGGTAGGCGTCGGGGAACAGCCGGCTGATCACCGGATCGGTGCGGTCGAGCGGCTCCACGGACGCCAGCTCGGCCTGCCAGCGGTCGAACGGGTCCGACGTCTCGGGCTCGGCGGCCTGCACGTCGATGAGTTCGACCAATTGCTGGACCAGGGAGGTCAGCAACCCGGCCTCGTAGTCGGTGAGGCGCATCCGGATCAGCGAGCCGGTGCGCTTGAAGGCACTCTTCACGCCGGCTCCAGCGTGGACCACAGCCCGTAGCCGTGCATCGCGTCGACGTCGATCTCCATCTGCTCCCTGGTGCCGGTCGAGACCACGGCCTTGCCGCTGTTGTGCACGGTGAGCATGAGTTCGGCTGCGCGCTCCTCCGGATAGCCGAAGTAGGTGCTGAACACATGGGTGACGTAGCTCATCAGGTTCACCGGGTCGTCCCAGACGATCGTCACCCAGGGCGTGAGGGTCTGCTCGGCCTCAGCCGGCCGCTCGCGGGTGACCGTCGCGCCCGATGGCTGGTCGGGAAGGTGGGGTGTGGTCACCCGTCCATTGTTGCACCGGGCGACCACAGCCTGCCCCAGCGAGGGATCGCTGGTTACGCTGAGCGCATGACTGTCCTGACGGCGCCCACTTCGGCTGCTCCGAGCACGGCCCTGCTCACCGACCAGTACGAGCTGACCATGATCCGTGCCGCGCTGCGATCGAAGACGGCCAACCGGGCCAGTGTGTTCGAGTTGTTCGCGCGCCGCCTGCCGGACGGCCGGCGGTACGGCGTCGTCGCCGGCGTCGGCCGGGCGCTGGAGGCGATCCAGGCGTTCCGCTTCGACGAGTCGGCGCTCAACTTCCTGCTGGAGGAGAACGTCATCGACACCGACCTCGCCGACTGGCTGAGCCGGTACAAGTTCCGCGGGAACGTGTGGGGCTACCCCGAGGGCGAGGTCTACTTCCCGGGCTCGCCGATCCTGGTGGTCGAGGGGACGTTCGCCGAGACCGTGATCCTGGAGACGGTCCTGCTGAGCATCTACAACTACGACTGCGCCGTCGCCTCTGCCGCGTCCCGGATGACCGCGATGGCCGCGGGCCGTCCCTGCATCGAGATGGGATCGCGCCGCACCAACGAGTACGCAGCCGTCGCCGCCGCCCGGGCCGCCTACGTCGCCGGCTTCGCCTCGACCTCCAATCTGGAGGCCGGACGCAGCTACGGCATCCCCACGACCGGCACGGCCGCCCACTCCTTCACGCTCCTGCACGACAGCGAGGAGGACGCGTTCCGGGCCCAGCTGAAGACCCTGGGGCGCTCGACCACCCTGCTCGTCGACACCTACGACATCGAGGAGGCCGTGCGGACCGGCGTCCGGCTCAGCAAGGGCAGGCTGGGCGCGATCCGGCTCGACTCCGGAGACCTGGCCGAACAGGCCGTCGCCGCCCGAGCCCTGCTCGACTCCCTGGACGCGAAGGACACGAAGATCATCGTCACCTCCGACCTGGACGAGTACCAGATCGCCGCCCTGCGCAGCGCGCCGGTGGATGCCTACGGCGTCGGCACGTCCCTGGTGACCGGCTCGGGGGCCCCGACCTGCGGCTTCGTCTACAAGCTCGTCGCCCGCGCGACCGAGGACGGGAAGGACGCGCCGCTGCTGCCCGTGGCGAAGAAGAGCCTGGACAAGGTCAGCATCGGCGGCCGCAAGCACGCGCTGCGCCGGCTCAACGCCAAGGGACGCGCGGAGGCGGAGGTGGTCGGCATCGGCGCGCAGCCGGCGGACGACGGCAACGACCGTCCGCTGCTGGTGGAGCTGATGCGCAAGGGCAAGCCGGTCGGCCGCGAGTCCCTGGAGACAGCCCGCGAACGGCACCAGCGGGCGCGCGCGGAGCTCCCGCTGGAGGCACTGAAGATGAGCCGGGGCGAGCCCGCACTGCCGACGATCATGCTCACCGCAGACGGAGCCGATTCGGAGATGCCCTACTCCGGGGTGAGGCGGGTGGCGAAGCCGAAGGGAAAGGTGCAGAAATGAGCCGGGCAGCGATCGTCGTGGACGTCCAGAACGACTTCTGCGAAGGCGGCTCGCTGGCCGTCGCGGGAGGCAACGCCGTCGCCGAGCGGCTCGCCGGGTACCTGCCGTCAGCTGGTTACGACGTCGTGGTGGCGACCCGCGACCACCACATCGACCCGGGTGCCCACTTCTCGGCCGAGCCCGACTACGTGGACTCCTGGCCGCCGCACTGCGTGGCCGGGACGCGTGGAGCCGAGCTTCACCCGGCGCTGTCGGGGTACCCCTTCGATGCGGTGTTCGACAAGGGGGAATACGCCGCCGCATATTCCGGCTTCGAGGGCTTCGCCGACGGGACGTCGCTGGCCGACTGGCTGGCAGCCCACGACGTGACCGAGGTCGACGTCGTCGGCATCGCGACCGACTACTGCGTCCGCGCCACCGCTCTGGACGCCGCGGCCACCGGCCGTCCGACCCGCGTCCTGCTCGACCTGACCGCCGCCGTCGCACCCGATCGGGTCGATCAGGTGGTGGCCGAGTTCGCCCGAGCCGGCGTGGAGGCCACCGGTTCGTGAGACGATCCGGTCAGCCCGCCGGATCCAGCGAACCACCGATCTCGTTCATCACCGCCGCCAGCCGGAAGGTCCGCGCGTCGGTGAACACCTCTTCCAGCAGGAGGGGACGGCCGTCCGGGCCGGCCAGCGGCACCCTCCAGTTGGGGTACTCCAGGTGCGTCCCGGGCTGGTTCTGCGTGCGCCGCTCCCCCACCGCGTCGGTCAGTGCCGCACAGAGCACCCGGGACGGGGTCGCCACCAGGTAGCGGTGCAGCGCCAGCACGATGTCCTCGACCACCGTGGAGTCCTGCGCGAGGAACCCTCCGCGGCGCAGGGCGTCGATGAAGGCGCTCAGCTCGGCCTGCGCGGTCGCCAGTTCGGCGTCCAGGGACTCGGTGAGCAGGCCCAGCTCGTGCTGCAGCCGGATGTGGTCGCCGGCGAGGTAGCCGGCCGTCGGCGGCAGGTCATGGGTGGTCACCGAAGCCAGGCAGTACTCCCGCCAGGAGTCCGGCGGCAGCGGCTGGCCGGCCGCGTCCCGCTCGAACCAGGCGATCGAGGTGCCGAGAATGCCCCGGTCGTGCAGGTAGCCCCGCACCCACGGCTCGACGACGCCGAGATCCTCGCCGACCACCAGCGCGCCCGCGCGATGGGCCTCCAGCGCGAGGATGCCCACCAGCGCCTCGTGGTTGTAGCGGACGTAGCTGCCGCGGCCGGGCCCCATGCCTTCGGGGATCCACCACAGCCGGAACAGGCCCATGATGTGGTCGACCCGGATGCCGCCCGAGTTGTGCAGGATGCCGGCCACCATCTGCCGGAAGGGTGCGTACGACAGTTCCTCGAGCCGGTCGGGACGCCACGGGGCCTGGCTCCAGTCCTGGCCGGCCTGGTTGAAGTGGTCGGGCGGCGCGCCCACGCTCAGGCCGTCGGCGAAGAGGTCGGAGTAGGTCCAGGCCTCCGCGCTCTTCGCGCTCACCCCGACGGCCAGGTCGTTCATGACGCCGATCCGCATGCCGGTGCTGCGGGCCGTGCCGTGGGCGGCGTGCAACTGCTCGTCCGCCGCGAACTGCAGCCACTCGTGGAACCGGACGTCGTCGACGTGATCGGCGGCGAACGCGGCCACCTCCGGCGAGGACGCGTCCCGCAGCTCCGTCGGCCATTCCCGCCAGTTCGCTCCCTCGGCGATCACCAAGGCCGACCAGGTGGCGAACTGGCTCAGCCCGCGTCCCTCGCGGCGGACGAAGTCGTCGAATGCCAGCTGCCGGGCCGGCCGCAGGCCGTGGTCGAAGATGATCCGCAGTGCGGCGATCTTCGCGTCCCACACCTGGTCACGGTCGAGCAGTTCGCTCCCGGCCAGCCGCTGCTCGAGGTCCTGTTTGAGCGTGGCGATCCGGGCCCGGTCCTCGTCGTCCAGTTCCGCGTACTCGGGGACGGCCTCAGGCCGCACGTACAGCGGGTTGACGTAGCGCCGGGACATCGGCAGGTAGGGCGAGGCCTCCAGCGGCGGTGTCGGCTCGGCGGCGTGCAGCGGGTTCACGAGGACGAAGCCGGCGGACTGCCGGGTGGCCGACCAGGTCGCCAGGTCCGCCAGGTCGACCAGGTCGCCGAAGCCCCACGAACCGGCCGACCGCAGGCTGTACAGCTGGGTCGAGTAGCCCCAGACCCGCGCCTCGCCCATGCTCTCGGGGAAGCCGAGGAACCGCGGGCTGACGACGAGGGTGGCCTCGACCTGCCCGGCCCCGGTCGTGGCCAGGAGACGGTGGTAGCCGAGCGGCAGTGTGCCGGGCAGGAGGAACGCGGCCTCGCCGGTCAGCTGTCCGTCCACGGCGCGGGGTTCGACGACGTGCTCGACCTGGGCGACGTCCACGGTGCCGCCGTCCTCCAGCAGCACCTCCACCCGGACCCCGGTGCCGTGCGGCACGTGCACGAGGACACGTCGCTCGACCCCCTGCTCGGTGATGGTGAACGGCGGCAGCGTCCGCGTCCAGGGACGCAGCCACAGCGCGTCCAGCGCCTGCTGGGCGTGCTCGGGGTCGGACGCGTCGACGTCCATGCCGGCGAGGATCGCGATCACGGTCGAGTCGGTGATCTCGGTCAGGCGTCCCTTCCAGTCCCAGAACTCGGTGGCGATGCCGAACGCCTCAGCCAGCTGGCGTAGTGCTGGGCTGGACAATGCCATCGCAGGGCCTCCGGTTCGGGGACGGATCAGACGACACGATATAGGTCCGGATCAGGGGGCACGATCGAGTGGTTCACGACCGGGCCGATCCGCAGCGACGAGACGAGCGCCGCGGCGGCGATCACGCCCATCGCCGTGAACAGGATTCCGAAGGCCAGCCGCTGGTCGGGCATGGCGAGGGCGAACAGGGTTCCGGCGATGCCGGCGGCGAGCGCATTGCCGAGGGCTTCTCCGACCTGCAGCGACGAGGAGTTGCGTCCCAGCTCCGGCTCCGCGGACAGCTGCATCACCACCAGGGAGGTGCTGGCCATGTGCAGGCCCATGCCGAGCCCGGCGACCACCCAGCCGCCGATGATCAGCCCGAGCAGGGAGCCGGGGAACCAGGCGGCGACCGCGATCAGCGCGAGCCCGGCCGCGGTCAGGGCTGCGCCGACGCTGGCGATGGTGTCGCGACGCAGCCGAAGCCAGCTGCGGGACTGCAGCCACGAGCCGGTCGTCCAGCCTGCCGAGCCGATGGTGACCACGACGCCGCCCCAGGACAGGTTGAGTCCCTCGGAGCGGACCAGCATCAGGGTGAGGAAGGTGTCGGCACCGAAGAAGGCGCCAGCGGCCAGCATCCGCAGGTTGACGTTGGCAGCCAGGCCCGTCCCGGTGGGCCGGTAGCCGCGGGGCAGCAGCGGCGGCAGGCCGAAGCCGAGCAGCGCGATGCCGGCGGCGAGCCAGAGCAGGGACAGGAGCTCGATGTGCTGGCCCGCCACCTGGAGCGCCGCCGCACCGAGCGCGACCAGTGCCGCGGATCGCAGCCGGTGTCCGGTCCGGGACGGGACGGCGTCCGTCTGGTCGACCGGGGCGAGTTCGATCCGCCGCAGCGGCCCGAAGATCAGCGCCCCGCCGACCGCCATCACCGGAAGGACGGAGAAGAACACCAGGTGCCAGCTCCAGGTGAGGCTCAGCCAGGCCGCGATGGTCGGCCCGATGAATGCCGGCAGCATCCATGCGAAGGACATCCAGGTGATCACGACCGCGCGTTCGCGGGCGTCGAACAGACGCGCGACCAGCACCATCACGGCCAGGTTCATGGTGCCGCCGCCGAGGCCCTGGACGAACCGTCCGGCCACGAGCACGAGCATGTTCGGCGCCGTCCCGGCGATCACCAGGCCGGCGGCGAAGACGATGAAGCCCACGACGAGCGGCTGCTTGGGGCCCACCCGGTCGCTGGCCTGGCCGGCCGCGACGATCGCGAAGGTCTGGGCGATCATGAAGGCGGTGAAGGCCCACGCGTAGAGCTCCACCTGGCCGAGGTCTGCCTCCGCCGCGGGCATCGCGGTGACGACGGCGACCGCCTCGAAGGCGATCGCGACGACGCACAGCAGCAGTCCGACGATCAGCCCGCGGCGCGACGGTGCGATCGGACGCGCGGACTGCGTCGATTCGTCCATGCGCGCTCCCGGTCACTCGCTACGCTCAGCCCGACAGTCTTTCACGACTCTGGAGCAGGGCCGGCGACTACCCGGACGCCACCCTCGCCGAGAAGGCGGACTTCGTCTGGTACAACCTCACCCGTCCCGAGGTCTGGCAGGCGTACTCGTCCGAGGTCGCGATGTATGTGCTCTTCGCCGCGCTCGGCACCTTCGGCCTGATCAGACAGCTCGGCCGGGCCCGGCGCGCCTGACTGCCTAGGCTGGGTGCATGCCCGACGCACCCGAATTCCCGCCACCGATGTCGGCCAGCCATCGCGAGCGAGGCATGGCCGAGTCGTTCGGGATCGACGCCGCCAGCTACGACGCGGCTCGTCCGGCTTACCCCGCCGCTCTGATCGAGCAAGTCACCGGCGGACGGCGCGGGCTGGAAGTACTCGACGTCGGCTGCGGGACGGGCATCGCTGCCCGGCAACTCCAGGACGCCGGATGCACCGTGCTGGGCATTGACCCGGACGCCCGCATGGCCGCCTACGCCCGCGAGAACGGGCTGGACGTCGAGGTGTCGACCTTCGAAGCCTGGGAGCCGGCGGGCCGACGGTTCGACGTGGTGACGGCTGCGCAGTCGTGGCACTGGGTCGACCCCGCGATCGGGGTGCCGAAGGTCGCCGGCGTCCTGCGTCCGGGCGGGCGGCTCGCCATCTTCGGCCATGTCTTCGAGCCGCCCGACGCCGTCGCGAAGGCAACGGCCGAGGCGTACCGGAGGGTGGTGCCCGACTCGCCCTTCACCGATCAGGGCCGGCGGCCGCTGGAGCTGTACCAGGCCGGCTACGCCAGCACCGCCCGGGCCCTCAGCGACAGCGGGGCGTTCACGAGCGTCGAACAGTGGCGCTTCGACTGGTCCCGGCGCTACACACGCGAGGAGTGGCTCGCCCTGCTGCCCACGACCGGCGGACTCACCCGGCTGCCTGCGCGCCAGACGGAGGAGATCCTGGAGGCCGCCGGGGCGGCGATCGACGCGCTTGGCGGGAGCTTCTTGATGGAGTACGTCACCTTGGCTGTCACCGCTCCGCGGAGCTAGCCGCGTCCGCGCTTCGGCTGAACCGAAGTACCTGTCCCCGATGGTTCAACCCGGCTGAACCGAAGTACCTGTCCCCGATGGTTCAAGCCGTTCTGACGCGTCCGGCTCACTCCGGTCGTCGGCCGTACTCAAGAGTGGCGGTCGACGCGTACGAGATCCTCGCCCGGATTCGCGAACAGGTCGCGCTGCGCGACGGCTTCGAGGTGTTTCCGTTCTCGAGCCGGACGAGCCGGAAGCAGGATCTCGACCACACCACCCCCCTACCGACCGGGAGGCACGGAACAGACCAGGCAGTCGAACCTCGGACCGCTGTCCAGGAGGGTGCACAGGGCGAAGACCCACGGACGCTGGCGCCTCGAACAGCCGGAGCCGGGCGTGTCCACCTGGACGTCGCCGCACGGCCTCCGCTACGAGGTGAGTCCGTTGGGGAGCCGTCGAGTCGAAGATCACCCGGACTACCGCGAGCTGGACGAACTGCTCGCGTACGCCGAGGGCCCACCTCTGGGTACCGTTGACCCATGACCACTGAGCAGCCGCAGACGACCACCATCGTCAAGGAGCGCACCGAGGAGTCGTACGAGTACCGGCTCGACGAGGGCGACCACGAGCGGTTCTCGCACTACGTCCCGAAGAACAAGCTCACCGAGGCCATGGTGATGGGGACGCCGGTGATCGCGCTGTGCGGCAAAGTGTGGGTGCCGTCCCGCAACCCCGACCGCTACCCGGTCTGCCCGGAGTGCAAGGAGATCTGGGAGTCGATGCGGGACGGCGAGTAGCGACCCTAGGATTGGCCGCATGGCAACGAAGACTCTGATCGTGCTCCGCCACGCGAAGTCGTCCTGGCAGACCACGGAGTCCGACCAGCACCGTCCGCTCTCGGAGCGCGGCGAACGGGACGCGGTAGCTGCGGGCAAGATCCTCGCCGACTACGACCTCGACGTCGTCCTGGCCTCCACGGCGACCCGCGTGCAGCTCACCTGGGAGGGCGCGGTCGAGGGTGGCGCCGAGTGCTCCGACGTCCGCTCGTCCGAGGCGATCTACCACGCCTGGCCGGCCGAGCTGCTCAGTCTGGTCGGCGAGCTGGACGAGTCCGACACGACGGCACTCCTGATCGGCCACCAGCCCACGCTCGGCGAACTGATCCTGTCCCTGGCCAAGCCGAACGAACTCACCGAACGCATCGCGAAGAAGTTCCCGACCTGCGGACTGGCCGTCCTGACCTACCGCGGCGCCTGGA
This sequence comes from Propionibacteriaceae bacterium, assembly GCA_017306015.1. Taxonomy (GTDB): domain Bacteria; phylum Actinomycetota; class Actinomycetes; order Propionibacteriales; family Propionibacteriaceae; genus Propionicimonas. The sequence continues at coordinate 47,609 of JAFKJK010000031.1, read as the reverse complement.
AGACGCTGCAGGAGGGGAAGGCGACGCTGAAGAGGTTTGAGATCCCCCGGGGGTGACCCTCGCCGCGCGATCGCGCCCGTGCCCGGGTCGACTCGACCTCGCCGAGCAATCCCGGCGAGGCAGGGACGGGTGCGCCACCTGCTGTACGCCGTCGTTGGCGTGGTCGTCCTCGCCCTTGGTGCGGTTGTCGTCGCCCAGCCACTGATCGGGGCGGCCTTGCACCCCGTCCCCACGGTCTCGGCATTCCCGGACGGAGCCGTCTCGCAGTCCCCCAGCCCGGTGCCAGCGAGTCCGTCGTCCGCGGCCACGCCGGCGGACTGCCGCGGAGCCACCGATCCCCGGACGACCGCGGCCCAGAAGAAGGCCCCGTTCACCGTCTGCGGGGTCGAGCTGATCAACAAGGAACACCGCGTCAGCGCCGCCTACTCCCCGAAGCTGGTGAAGGTGGCCGTCCGGGCTTACGGAGTGTCCTCGGTGAAGTTGCAGCCGGTCGCGGCCGAGGCCCTCGTCCGGTTCTTCGGCGAGGCCCGACGGGCCGGCTACACCCCGGTCGTCCGCTCGTCCTATCGCTCCTACGCCATCCAGAAGACCTGGTACGCGACGATGAGCCACACCCTGACCGCTCCGGCGGGCGCCAGCGAGCACCAGTCCGGGCTCGCCGTCGATCTCGCCGGCATCGAGCGCGGCCGACTCGTCCACGGCACCGCACTCGCGTCCTCGAAGACCGGAGCCTGGCTGCTGAAACACGCGGCGGACTACGGCTTCATCCTGCGGTACCCGACGAGCCAGGCGAAGATCACCGGAATCGCCTACGAGCCCTGGCACTTCCGCTACGTCGGGGTGAAGGTCGCCAAGGGAGTCGAAGCGACCAAGACGAAGACGCTCGAGCGGTACCTCGGCGTCGGGTGATCAGTAGCGGTACAGCTCCGACTTGAACGGCCCTTCCGCCGGCACCCCGAGATAGGCCGCCTGCTCGCCGGTCAGCTCGGTGAGCTTCACGCCGAGCGCGTCCAGGTGCAGCCGGGCGACGTACTCGTCCAGCTCCTTGGCCAGCGTGTGGACGCCGATCGGGTACGCCTCCGCCCTGGTGAACAGCTCCAGCTGGGCCAGCACCTGGTTGGCGAAGGACGTGCTCATCACGAAGCTCGGGTGACCGGTGGCATTGCCGAGGTTGAGCAGCCGTCCCTCGCTGAGCACGATCACCGAGTGGCGGTCGGCGAAGTTCCAGCGGTCCACCTGCGGCTTGATCCGCGTCCGGGTGATGCCGGGCACCTTCTCCAGGCCGGCCATGTCGATCTCGTTGTCGAAATGACCGATGTTGCCGACGATCGCGAGGTGCTTCATCCGTCCCATCTGGTCGGCGGTGATCACGTTCAGGCAGCCGGTCGCGGTGATGAAGATGTCCGCCTCGGCCACCACGTCGTCCAGCCTGGCCACCTGGAAGCCGTCCATGGCAGCCTGCAGCGCGCAGATCGGGTCGACCTCGGTGACGACCACCCTGGCGCCCTGCCCCGACAGGGCGGCCGCGCAGCCCTTGCCGACGTCGCCGTAGCCGCAGACCACGGCCGTCTTGCCCCCGATCAGGACGTCGGTCGCCCGGTTGATGCCGTCGATCAGCGAGTGCCGGATGCCGTAGCGGTTGTCGAACTTGGACTTGGTGACCGAGTCGTTGACGTTGATCGCCGGGAACAGCAGCGTGCCGTTCCTCGCCATCTCGTACAGCCGGTGGACGCCGGTGGTCGTCTCCTCAGTGACGCCGAAGATCGCCTGTGAGAGCTTCACCCAGTCCATCGTGGAGCCGCGCAGCTGCTCCAGCAGGACGCGGTACTCAGCGCTGTCGTCGGGGCCGGGCTCGGGCACCACGCCTTCCTTGGCGAACCGGACGCCGGAGTGCAGCAGCAGGGTCGCGTCCCCGCCGTCGTCGAGAATCAGGTTCGGGGTCTGGTCGCCGAAGTCGAAGATCTGCTCGGTGCACCACCAGTAGTCGGCGAGCGTTTCACCCTTCCAGGCGAAGACCGGGACGCCGTGCGGATCCTCGGCGGTGCCGTCCCCGACGACGACGGCCGCGGCCGCCTCGTCCTGGGTGGAGAAGATGTTGCAGGACGCCCATCGCACGCTCGCGCCGAGGGCGACCAGGGTCTCGATCAGCACCGCCGTCTGGACCGTCATGTGCAGCGAGCCCGCGATCCGGGCGCCGGTGAGCGGCTTGGCGGCGCCGTAGCGCTCCCGCAAGGCCATCAGCCCGGGCATCTCGTGCTCGGCGAGGGTGATCTGCTCGCGTCCGGCGGCGGCCAGGGCCAGGTCTGCTACTCGGTAATCCACGAGGAGCCACCCTATTACGTGCTCAGCCTCGGATGAGGGCCTGGAGTTCGCCGATCGGCAGCATGCGCCGGCCGGCATACGTGGTGGTCAGGGTGCCGGAATGGCCACCGGTCGCCCAGGACACCCGCCAGTGGGTCGAGGCCGTCACGGTGTAGTCGTGGCCCGGCTTCGAGCGCTTCTGGTACGTGTAGCCACACGTCGGAGACGGCGCGCCGTAGCGATCGGGATGCTTCGGATACTCCGTCGTCTTCGTGCACGTGACCGTGTGCCCGTCCCCCATCTCGAAGCTCGTCGACGTCCACTCCGCTCTCAGCGTCATCGACAGACCGTCGTGGGTGGCGGTCGCCGACAACTCGGTCGGGGCGTCCGTCCACAGCCAGATCGGATAGCCGACCGCCAGCATCTTCCACTCGTTCACGCTCGGGTCGGGACCGAACCGCGGCGTCGGATCCGGAAGGTGCAGCGCCACCCGGACCTCAGCCTCCGTCGGCGGCACGAACAGGAGCTCGACGCCCGATGCCGGCTCAGGCAAGTCACGCTCACAATCCACCGCAGCGCCAGCGCCCACCGGACGAACGCAATCCAACGGATCGTAGTAGGGCGGTGACTGCGTACTTGGCTGCGTGTCCTTGGTTCTCCGGGTCTGCTCGCCATTGTGTCCGGGCTCCTCCTTGGTGACCCGTCCACTCACCCAGCCGTCGCTGGCTGTGACACTGTCGTCCGCTCGGGCGGAGATCGCGGTTGACAACGCCGCGGCTCCGACGACCGCGATCGCGCACAGCAGGCCGGCGAGCCGTTGAATCAGCATGACTTCACCCTTTGATGATCTGCGGCGCCGATCTTGAGGAGTTCAGACTCGCGGACGAAGTAGAGCCGTTCAGCGTTGTCTTCACCTATCTGGTACGGCTTCCCACCCTCCCCCCTGAAGGTGGCCTCCGAAACATCCGTGCAGACTTCCAGGGTCGCGACGAAGCCAGCCCTGATCGTGTCCGGCAACGGCTTGAGCCAGGCGATTCCGTACGTGCCCTTGATCAGGCCCCCGTGGTTCTCCTTGAGTCCGCGGTACTCAGCCATCGCTTCTCGCAGATATGCGTCCGTCGTCGTTTCCAGCAGCACCTGACTCGGTTCGGTCAAGCCGCCCAGGCGGAAGATCCGCTCGTCTTCGGCGTGGTACTTCCGGTACACCGCTTCGGCCTCCTCGTACAGCTTGTTCTGCGCGGACGTCTGTTGATACTGGTGCTCGTAGCAGGCGTACGGGGTGCCGCCGGCGACCGGGGTGCACGACCAGGACGGCGTGGCCTGCGGCAGCGGCCCGGGCGGGGTCTCAACGCAACCGGCGACCGGCAAGAGCGCTGTCACAACGGCAAAGGCGACACTGCGCGGGACTGGCATCTTCAACTCCCGGGGTGGGTCGGGACAATGTCCGCGACATCCAGGAACAGCCCGCACAACAAAATGGATGCCGCTTGGGGTGCAGCCTTACACACTTGGCTGCGTCGACGAAAGACACAGAAGCCGAATTGTGGATAACCAGCGTTCTGTCCACAGCCGGAGATCCCGGATCACGTCCGGGATGACTAGCGGGTGGGACTGGCTACTCGGCCTGCTGCTTGGGCGCGTCCCGGTCGATGTCGGGCTCCAGGTAGAGCGCGGTCACCATCGGCTCGGACGCGCGGATGGCGGCCTCGGCGTTGTCGATGATCTCGGCGACGCGGACGGCGGACTCCGTCGGCTCGACGGCGATCTTCGCCGCGACCAGGATCTCGTCCGGCCCCAGGTGCAGGGTCTTGAGGTGGATCACCCGGCCCACCCCGTCGGCCCCGGACAGCGCGCCGGTGATCCGGGCCGTCGCCTCCACCGTCGCCGACTCGCCCAGCAGCAGGCTGCGGGTCTCCACCGCCAGCGTGACCGCAACCGCGATCAGCAGCAGGCCGATCAGCGCCGTCCCCGCCGCGTCCCACAACGGGTTGTGGGTGATCAGGGTCATCCCGACGCCCACCAGGGCGAAGCTGAGGCCGAGCAGCGCGGCGAAGTCCTCCAGCAGGATCACCGGCAGCTCCGGTGCCTTGGCGGTCTGGATGAACCGCAACCACGACTGGCGTCCCTTGCTCGCCACCGACTCGCGGATCGCCGTGCGGAAGCTGAACCCCTCAGCGACGATCGCCAGCATCAGCACGACCACCGGCACCCACCACCACTGGCTCGCCAGCAGCTCGTTCGGGTGGCCGTCGATGACCTCCTCGACCTTGTGGTACGCCTCGTAGAGGGCGAACAGGCCGCCGAGACTGAACAGGATCACCGACACCAGGAAGGCGTTGATGAACCGGGCCCGACCGAAGCCGAACGGGTGCTCGGGGGTGGCGGCGTGCTTGGCCGCGGCCCCGCCGCGCAGCAGCAGGATCTGGTTGCCGGTGTCGGCGACCGAGTGGACGGCCTCGGCCAGCATGGACGCCGCCCCGGTCAGCCCCCAGGCCACGAACTTGGTGGCCGCGATGAACGCGTTCGCCGTCAGCGCCGCGATCACGGCCCGGTTTCCGCCCTGGGCGCTCATGCCGTCCGCCCCAACCCGATCCGCAGGTAGGCGGCCGCGAAGAGGCCCTGCTGCAGCACGGTGACGTAGCGTTCCACCACGTCGCCCGAGTCGTGGGTGAGTTCGGACACCATGACCTCCCGGGAGTCGGCGATCGACCGCAGCCGGCGTCGTTCGAAGGACGCCTGGTCGTCGTCCCGGCCGTCGTCGATCAGGACGAGTCCGGGACGCCGGGTGGCCGGCTGGTCCTCGAACGGGTCCGCGAACGGATCCCGGAGCGGCACCCCGGTCAGCAGCGGCTCCAGCGCGCCCGCGTCCGCCGACAGCACGACTCGTCCGGATGCGGAGCGCAGCGCCTCCGCGATCCGGCGGCTCGCGCGGGCCGCGAGGATCGAACCGCCTCACACCAGCGGGTCGGCGTGGACGTCGGCCGCGGCGTCCGGGTTGACCTCCGGGCCGAGCCCGAGTCGGTGCAGCGCCGACAGGGTGACGATGGCCGCGGCGAGCGGGTCCTCGGTGGCGGTCGGCAGCAACGTGGTCGAACTGGACGCGGACACGTCGGCGAGCACCGACTGGACGGGAGCCGCCACCAGCAGCCGGCATCCCCGCCGAACGGCCTCGCGGGCGCCGGTGCGCAGTTCGGCGCCGCCCGGGCCCTCGCCGCCGTCCCCGCCGAGGACGACCACCACGTCCAGCGGGCCCACCCAGCCGGGCAGGCCCAACCGCGGCCAGGCCACCAGCGGCACCGGGCAGGTCGGTTCGAGCACGGCCCGCAGCAGCCGGGCCTCCGGGCCGAAGGTGATCATCGCCCGCGTCGAATCGGTCGAGCTCAGCTGCGCCAGCGCGTCCGCTGCCAACAGGGCCTCGCGCCGCACCCTCGAACCGGCTTCGGCAAGAGTGCGCAGCACCGGGTCGGCGGCACGCAGGACGTCGGCGTCCTCAAGGCGCGAGTCCTCGAAGGCGTCCACGCTCAGCTCCTCCGCGCCTGGTCCACCAGGAGGATCGGAATGCCGTCGCGCACCGGATAGGCGAGCCCACAGCCGGTGCAGGCCAACTCGTTCGCCTCGTAGTCGAGCGCCAGCCGGGCGTGACAGGACGGGCAGGCGAGCAGTTCGAGCAGCTCGGCCGGGATCTCGGTCGTCATGCGTCCCTCCTGATGATCGCCAGCGCCTGGTCGCGCAGCGCGGCCATGGTGGCCTCGTCCCGGGCTTCGACGTTCAGTCGCAGCAACGGCTCGGTGTTGGATTCGCGGACGCTCACCCACCAATCATCCCCGCTGACGAGCAGACCGTCATCCCAGGACGCGGAGCCCCGGCCAGCCAGCGCCTCCCCGACCTCGTGCATCACGGCGGACGGGTCGGCGACCGCGGTGTTGAGCTCCCCGGACGCCGCGTAGGCGGGCAGCCCGGCCACCAGGGCGGACATGCTCTCGGCCCGGCCGAGCAGCGCCAGCACGTGCAGGGCGGCCAGCATGCCGGTGTCGGCGCGCCAGAAGTCGCGGAAGTAGTAGTGGGCGGAGTGCTCGCCGCCGAAGATCGCGTTCTCGGCCGCCATCACGGCCTTCATCCGGGTGTGCCCGACCGGGCTGATCGCCAGCCGTCCCCCGGCGGCCTCGACGACCTCGCCCACTGCCCGGGAGGTGATGGTGTTCACGACGATCACCCCGCCCGGCTCGCGGACCAGCTCGGCCTTGGCGATCAGCGCGGTGATCGCCGAGGGGCTGACCACCTCGCCGCGCTCGTCGATGATGAAGCAACGGTCGGCGTCCCCGTCGAAGACGAGGGCGAGGTCGGCGGCGTTCGCCCGGACGGCTTCCTGCGCGTCGATGAGGTTCGCCGGCTCGAGCGGGTTCGGCGGATGGTTCGGGAAGCTGCCGTCCAGGTCGGTGAACAGCCCGATCACGTCCACGTTGAGCGGGCCAAGGACAGCGGGCGTGGTGTAGCCGGCCATGCCGTTGCCGGCGTCCACGACGACCTTCAGCCGGCGCATGCCGGACAGGTCGACCAGCGCGTGCAGGTGGGCAGCGTAGGCGTCCAGCAGGTCGAGATGCCGACGTCCGCCTGGCACCGGCACCGCCGCCAGATCGGCGTAGGTGAGCTCCTTGATCCGCGCCATCAGCTCGGGCGTGATCGGGGCGGCGTCGGGGAGGCAGAACTTGGCGCCGTTGTAGCCGGCGGGGTTGTGGGACGCGGTCAGCTGCACCCCGGGCAGGTGCAGGTGGCCGGAGGCGAACCAGAGCCCGTCGGTGGACGCCAGGCCGATGTCGACCGCGCTCGCTCCCTGGCTCGCGGCGCCGTCCATGAAGGCGTCGGCCAACTCCGGCCCGCTGGCGCGCATATCGTGGCTGATCACGTACTCGGCGCCGTCCAGCCCGAACGCGGACGCGAACGCGGCCCCGACCGCTCTGGCCCCGTCCAGATCCCACTCGGGGGCGTCGCCGCCCACCAGTCCGCGGATGTCGTTGGCTTTGAAGACTCCCGGATCGATCACGAGGTCGAGCTTATTCGTCCGGGTCGGCAAGCACGGCGAGGTGACCCTTGCGGCGGGCCACGTGAAGCGGAGCCTCCGGTGCGTCCTCGCCCAGCCCCGCCCGGCGGACGGCGTCCGCGAGGGACATCAGGTCGTCGGCGTTCGCCCGGGGAGCGAGCTCACCCGGCAACCGGATCACCTCCCAGCCACGCGGCACGCTCAGCCGCCTGGAGTGGTCGAGGCACAGGTCGTAGCTGCCTGGCTCCGCTCGCAGCGCCAGCGGGCCGAGCACAGCGGTCGAATCGGCGTACGCGAAGGTGAGCGTAGCCACGGCGGCCTGGGAGCAGGCCGTCCGCGAGCAGCGCCGGTTGATCACCCAGACAGGCTAGTCCCAAGGCGTCGGATTACCCGGTAGCCACCTTTGCGGTCTTCTTCGACGTCCTCGAAGTGCTGGCGTAGCCGGCCGCGACGCCGGTGACCCGCACGGTCAGCTTCTTGCCGGCGTCCGATGCGGTCGGGACGTACGTCGCCGCGGTCGCGCCGGGGATCTTCCTGCCGCTGCGGTACCACAGGTAGGCGAGTGCCACGCCGGTCGGCTTCCAGACGCCGGGATTGGCGGTCAGACTGATTCCGATGCGGGCCTTTCCGGTGACCTTCGGGGTCGCGGCGGTCAGCGTCCCGGCCGCGACCTTCTTCGTCGCCTTCGAACTCCTGGTCGCTGGGAAGTATCCCGGCTTGCTGCCCGTGACTTTGACGCTGACCTTCTTCCCCTTGTCGGCTGGCTGCACGACGTACCGGGAGGCGGTGGCCCCCGCGACGGCGCTGCCGCTGCGGTACCACTGGTAGGCCAACTTCACTCCCGCCGGCTTCCAGGTGCCGGGCCGGGCAGTGAGTGTCTTGCCGACCTTGGCGGTCCCGGTGACCTTGGGAACCGGTGTCTTGGTGAGCTTCTTGCTGGGCGCGGGTGACGCGGGGTTCGATTCCGGTTCGGACTCCTGCCCGCCGGTGGCAACGGGCGGCACCCTCACGGCGGCGGACGGGGTGGCCGGGCCGGTCGCCCAGTTGTCGAACAGGGTGTTCGCCGAGACCTTCACCACCAGGGTCCTGCCGGCGTCTGCGGTGCCGATGTCGTAGGTGGCGGAGTCGCCGACTTCCTCGCCGTCGGCGTACCAGCGGTAGTCCAGGAAGGCGTCGGACGGGGTCACCCCCGAGGCCCGTGCCGTCACCGCCGAGCCGGCGACGACCTCGCCCTCGATGGTCACTGCGCCGACGCTGGTCACTCCTGCCCGGAAGACCCTCACCTGGTAACTCACGGGTGCGTCGGCCACGCCGGACAGGGTGACGCCGTAGACATCGACCGCCCCGATAGCCGGCTCTGGTAAGCCACCGGTCTCCCAGACGAGCGCGGGATCGCCGAAGACCCCTCCCCGGGTGACCACCCAGGCGTCCCAGGGCACGCCGTTTCGCGTCATCGAGACGGTGGCGGACGTGAAGTCGCCGGCAGGCAGGGTGTACGACCAACGGTTACTGGTCGGAGCTATCTCCCAGGGCAGATAGCCGGCCGACGGCCAGGCCGTCCCGCCGGAGGGACGCACGTTGTCGCGGGCGCTGGCAGCGCCCTGCACGACGGTGCTCGCGGCAGCGTAGGTCGACCCCAAACCGACGCTGGACAGTGGCGGGTACAGCAGCCACCGCCGGTGTCCGACTTCACGGTTGTTCGGCCCGTGGTCGTCAACCAGACCCGCCACCGCCTTCGCCCCGGACAGACCCAACGCGAGGTTGGACGTACTGGCACCGAGGTAGCCGTCGGCGCTGAAGCACTTCATGCTGGCATCCGGATAGTGGGTGAGCAGGTCGTTCGCCTGCATGATCAGTGCGGCCTGCCGGGCGAGCGCCGATGCCGCGGGACTCTCGGTCACCGGCGCCAGCCCGGCCATCTCGCGGAAGTAGTTGACCGCCTCCAGGCTCGCGGCCTGCCCGGCGGAGGAATACGTCCCGACCGCCGCCTCCGGCTGGGCCTGCGGCGAGCCGGCCACACACTTGGTCGGATCACCGCTCCAGTCACGCGGAGACTTCAGCGCCGGCCAGAGCCAGGTCAGGTAGGCGTCGCGGACGGACTCCAGCGAGCCGTTGTCGATGTCCCTCGACGCGGCCCAGGCCCGCGGCGGTGCCCCCAGTCCGCTGATCGTCAGCGCCAGGATCGTGACTGCCACGCCGAGTCGCTTGACGATCGCGCCGCCGGGACGCGTCGGTTTCACTGTGGTCCGCATGGTCCCCCCTCGCCCTGCATCACCGCTTCCGCGCACCATAGGGAGGGTTCGCTGCCGCGGTCTGTACCGACTATTGCGGGCCACGAACAGCCGGCCACGTAGGCTGGGCGCCGTGAAGCGACGCGAACGGCACGGACGCGGCCTCCGCGGGCCGCTGGCGACGGCGAACCCCTTCACCGGGACGCCACTGCCGGTGCCTCAGCAGGCTCGCGGCGCGGCGTTCTTCGCCGAGTGCGTCCAGGCCGCCGTTGCGCGCGGCCTCGCGAACTGTCCACGCGCCTTCGTCGGCGTGGACATCGGCTTCGAGGAGGTGCCCGGCAACCTCGAGAACTGGTGGAGCGACCGCGTCCCGCTTGCCGCGGCGGTGTCGGCGCAGCCCGGACGCAACGCGCAGGTCGTCCTGTTCCGGCGTCCCCTGGAGCACCGCGCCGGTAGTCGACCCGAGCTGCGGACGCTCGTCCACCGCGCTCTGGTCGAGCAGCTGTCCGCCCTCACCGGCATCGGCCTGGACGAACTCAACCCCGGCGCCGACCCGGAAGACTGGGACTGACCTCTAGCCCAGGTGCGGGTCGTGGACGACCTGGACGGCGCGGGTCCTGGTCTCGTCCGCCACGAGGTCGAGCACGGCGACGCCGCTGACCTTGGCCAGCTTGCGGGTGACGACCAGCGAACCTCGCATCATGGTTGAGGCTGTCTGGATGCGGACGGAGCTGGAGGCGGCCTTCGGCAGGTCCAGCGCCTTCAACGAGCCGGCCGGGACGCTGACATCGACGGACTTCGGCGCACCCGAACCGGCAGTGGCCGTGGTCACGGTGGCGGTGGCGTCCACGTCACCCGGGTTGACGAGTTGGAGGGTCGCGGTGGCCGACTTGCCGACCGACAGCGGCCAGACCCCGTCGGCCGGGAGCGCCGTCACCACCCCCGCCGTGAACGCGTCCACCCCGGTCGCGCTCTCCCCGTTGTCGCCGATCACGCCGGCGACGACGTCGGAGTTCGAGACCAGGTGCAGGCCCGCGGCCTGGCCACCGAGGCCGTCCTCGAGCGGGAAGCTCCGCGTCGTCTGCGGCGGCACCTGAACGTTCTGCAGACCGGCCAGGTCACTCGTCCCGTCGGCCCGCAGCACCGTGAGGCTCACCGATGCGTTCAGGTCCCCGGGATTGGTGACGACGAGCTGGCGTGACCCCGTTCCCGGGGCGAGTCCGGACAGCACCAGGTCCTGGCCCGCCTCACTCGCGTCCGGCACCCAGTCCGCTCCGACGACAGCGTCGTTGACCCAGTCGAACTGGCGGAGGAAGGCTGCCACCCTCCCCTGTGATGTGGTGACCCGCAGCGTGATCGGGTCGGCGTTGCGGGCGATCACCTGCAACGAGATCGTGACGGCCGAGTTGCCCGGCACCCGGAGCCCGCGCGAGGCCGGCACCCGTCCCTTCGGCCCGTAGGCGGTCAGGTCGACCACGGCCTCGGTCGAGTCCAGGTTCACCACCACGAGGCTCGACTGGGCGTCGGGAGAGACGTCCACCCCGGCGAACCAGTGATCGGCCTGCGGGGACGTGCACGACACCCCCGACAGGCCGCGGGCCGAGCCTTCGGACGCTGCGATCCAGGTCGCGGCCCCGAACGTCGACGACCGTGGCGCCGACACCCGGACGGGCTCCGCGGGATTGGTGAGCACCGACAGCCCTTCGGCCTGGCTGGTGCGCTGCGGCTCGGACAGCTTCGAGGTGCGCAGCGTCTGGTCGGTGGTGACCGTAGCCACCGCGACGGCTGCCGTCGCCGACTGGACGGTCGGGCAGACCACCGACACCCGGGTGCTGGACGCGCTCGCGGTCTCCACCGGCAGCGCCTGCCCCGGCACCAGCGTGCCCGCGCCCACCGCGAGGACGGCGACGAGGACGGCAGCGGACGGCGGCAACCAGCGGTTCACCGGGCACCCCCTGCGATCCGTCGCGGAGCCGCTTCGGAACGCCGGCGCACCGACGGTGCGGCCACCAGAGCGAGCAGGGCGAGCCCGCCGAGTTGCAGCCACGCCCACCAGCGCGGGCCGTCGTCGAGGTCGTAGCTGATCGTCCCGCCGGCCTGACCCAGGCTGAACGCCGTTCCCGGGGACGCGCCGGAGACCGGCGACAGCGTGGTGTCGCCCACCCGGACCAGCCAGCGCGGATCCGCCGGCTCGGCCAGCTGCAGCACCCGCTGGGCATCGCCCGCGGCGACGGCCGCGCCGGGTCCGGTCACCGTCCGCTGGTCGCCGTCGACGATCGTCGCCCGGGCCGAGTCCGGGACCGGCCAGACGAACTGCTGGTCGTTGCCGGTGCCCAGCCCGAGGCCCGGGGTGTTGTTGATCGAGATCCGTTGCGACGGCTCGCCCCCGGCCAGGGTCACGTAGGAGACGCCGAGCCGGACGAGGTCCGGCAGGATCTCGTCGTCGGCGCTGTCGCTGAGCAGCCTGGTCGCGACCGAGGCCGCCAGCTGCTGAGCCTCCTGGCTGCCACCGAAGGCCGTGCCACGCTCGGTGTCCCCGAGCCGGGCGAAGTCGCCTTCCAGCAGCGCCCAGCGAATCCGTCCCTCGTCCGACACCATGGCCAGCGTCCGGCCGGGCGTGGGCCCGGTCTGGGCGTTGCGGACGAAGGCCGGCACCACGCCGACCTCGCCGCGGATCAGCCCCAGCTGCCCGGCGAGCGCCCACCAGCCGGTCGCCACGACCAGTGCGGCCACCGAGAGGATCGCGATCCCCAGCGTGGCGACATGCCGGATCCCGAGCACAGCACCGGACAGGTCGGCCAGAATGCGGTCCAGGCCGACGACCGCGCCCAGCAGCAGCGCCCCGGCCGCCAGCAACTGCCACTCCAGCGCCTGGGGACGCACCCAGCTGCCCGGCGGCACCTGCACCACGAAGCGGGTGATCGTGACCGCTACCGCGACGGACACCACGGCCAGCACCAGCGCCGGCAGCGAGATCGACGGACGCCGCACGGCGCCGATGAAGGCTGCCAGCCAGCAGACCGCGAAGAACCCGATCCCGAGCCACAGCGGGGCCGAGCCGGGCACCGACTGCCCAACCAGCACCGTCCAGGCGGGCACCGGGTCGGTCGGGGCCAGGGAGGGTTCGATCCCGGTCAGCAGCCGGCCGGGGAAGCGCAGCACCAGCTGCCCCCAGGGCGAGACGAACAGCAGCAGCGGCGAGGCCAGCACCAGGAGCCACTCGAACCAGGCCTTCACGCGTCGCGCCCGGACGCCGGAGACGACCGCCGCCACCAGCGCGACCACCCAGACCAGCGGGACCAGCGAGCAGGCCAGCAACAGCCAGAAGCCGACGGCTCCGGCTGCCCGCCAGCTCCACGCCTGGCGGCGCAGCCAGGTGCGCAGGCTGTAACCGAGCACAGGGAGCAGTACTGCGAAGGTGGCCAGGCCGAAACTGGCCGCGTTCAGCCCCCCGATCAGGGCGGGGGTGAGCGCGTAGCCGAGCGCACCGAGCGCCGCCAGGACGTGATCGCTCACCAGCTGGCGCAGCAGCCGGTAGGACGTCAGCCAGGCCAGCGGCACGGCGAGCACCACCACCGCGGTGACCAGGGCGTCGGGGTTGCCGAGGGTGATCAGCGAGAACACCCCGGTCAGCGCCGCCCACGGGGCGCCGGCTCCGGCCGAGCCCGGCACCGGCGCGAGGTAGGTGTTCACCAGGTCGAGCCAGCTACCCGGCGCTGCGAGCAGCTGAGGGCCGGTGAGCTCGCCACCGCCGTAGCTGTTGCGGGCGGCCAGGAACGCGCCGAGCGAGAGGGCCACGACGCCGATCAGCACAACCGGCACCCTCCGTCTCGCGGTGCCGCGGTCGGCGAAATCGTCCCCGGTCATCTCGTCGATGCTCACGCTCGCACCGGTGTCGGTGAACGTCTCCAGCCAGCCGAGGAATCGTGCCGCCGTCAGGCTGAACGCCCGCCGCAGCCCGGAGCCCCGCGCCGGCAGCAGGTCCCGCGTCCTGGCCTGGCCGGAGGCCTTGATCGGGAGGGCGGCCAGCTGGGAGTTGAGTGAGCGGCGGAGCCCGCGATCGGTGATCCACCGCCACAATCCCCTGAGTTCCTCGGACGCCCGGTCCGGGTCCTTGCCGAGCAGGTAGCCGAGGCTGACGAGGAGGGCCACCAGGGTCAGCCTCAGCGCCACCAGCCAGCGGAGCGGACGGCGGGTGTGCGCGAGCCGGAGCGCCAGCCCGGCCGCCCGCTCGTCCGCCGGGTCGGTGAAGCGGGCATGGTCGGTGAGCTGGGCCTCCGGCTCGGCGATCACGACGTAGCCGGTCAGATTGGCTCGCCAGCCGAAGTCCAAGCCCCACAGGTTCCGCGGCAGCCGCTCGTTGAAGCCGCCCAGGAACCGCCAGGTGTCGCCGCGGACGAGCATGCCGGCAGCGGGGACCCCGAGGACGGGACCGGCCGGCAACTGTCCCTGGTACAGCTCGCCCGGCTCGGTGAGCAGCCGCACGCGACCGTTGCCCGAGATGGTCTGCGCCCAGTCACTGACCAGCCGGCCGGCACCGCGCCGCCTGGGCTCGATCAGGAGGCAGCCGAAGACCGCCGCGTCCGGTTGCTGGACGACCCGGGCCAGCAGGGTGCTCAGTGCGTTCGGGGCCGGCTCACTGTCATCGGGGACGATCCAGATCCAGTCTCCGGGCGTCTGGGGCCCGACTTCGGTGACGACGTCATCGATCACGACGTCCTGGGCGTCGACAGCGGCCCGGCACCGATCCGGGTCTCCTGAGGCGGGCAGCACCGCTGCGACGACGCTGAATCCGGCGAAATCGGGGGCAGCCTCGGCGTCCACCTCGCGTAGCCATGCCCACGGGTCCGTGACGAACTCGTCGCTGCTTTCGCTCACGCGCACCTCTCGGACCCGGCTGGACGGACAGTGCGCAAGCCTACCCGGGGGCGAAGATCAGACGGCCCGCTTCTTCAGCCGGCGACGCTCCCGTTCGCTGAGCCCGCCCCAGATGCCGAAGCGCTCGTCGTTGGCGAGGGCGTACTCCAGGCACTCGCCACGCACCTCGCAGGAAAGGCAGACCTTCTTGGCCTCACGCGTCGAGCCGCCCTTCTCCGGGAAGAACGCCTCGGGGTCGGTCTGGGCACACAGGGCGCGAGTCTGCCAGCCCAGGACACCCTCCTCGGCTTCAGACTCCACTATCAGGAACAGTTCCTGCATGTGATTCTCCTCGACCCGCACGCCGCATCCGACGCACTTTGAAGTGAATTACACCTTTGTTATTCACTCCGCGTCAACCCCGAGGCGTAAGTATCCGATGCACGAGCCTGCGGGCGTCCCCCGGACGGAGGACAGTGTGCTCGGATTCTGGGCCGGCCGGCCTACTGCTCTGGCTTCGGCTCCTCCTCGATGCGCGGACGCCCCGGGGTCCCGGCAGCCGCCTCGTCCGCCGTCCGCCAGGCCGTCCCCGATGCCGACGTCCGCGACCAGGTCGTCGAGGGCTTCTCCGGGTCCGGCTCCGGTCCCACCGGCCCCAGCACCTCCCCGGCCACCTCCGTCGCGGGGCTCTCGATCTGGCCACCGCGCACGCCGCGGATCAGCACCCAGAGCGCGCCGGCAGCCAGCGCCTTGAACGCCAGGTCGAACAGGCCACCCAGGACGTCCAGCACCACCCCGACGCTGTACGCGGACGCCCACATGCCCAGCAGGTTGCTGACCAGGGTGAACAGCACGCCGAGCGACAGCACGATCGCCGACACCCACGAGATCAGCCCGGCTCGCGGGGTGACCGGGGTGATCAGCGAGCACAGCATCACCACGATCACCAACGGGATCGCGATGGACATGTTCAGCCACGACAGCGCCAGGTCGGAGAAGACCGTGAAGATGGTTGCGTCCGGCTCTTCGAGCCCGGTGACCAGCCGCCAGCCGGTCAATCCCATGCCCGCGAGCACCAGCACGATCAGGGCCCACGCCACCGGCTCGCGGATGCGCTTGAGATTCTCGATCATGCCTCTGCTTTCGCCTCGCTCCCTCACAGGCTAACGCTCAGGCGTACGACTCCCCCGCAGAGTCCCGGACGAGTTGGACGAGTTCTTTGACCCGCTCGGCGTCCTCGGCGCGGGCGACCAGGGTGGCCGCCGGCGTCCGGACGACGACGAGCCCGGACACGCCGAGCAGGGCGAGCAGCGAGTCGGCGTCGGCGTTGACGACGATGTTGCCCGCGGCGTCGAGGCTGACGACGCGTCCCGAGGTGGCGTTGCCGGCCGGGTCGGTCGGCAGGATCTCGGCGAGGCTGGCGAAGCCGCCGACGTCCCGCCAGTCGACCGGCAGCGCGACCGCTACCACCCTGGCGCTGCCCTGGCCGGCGGACACCGGTTCCATCACCGCGTAGTCGACGCTGGTCTTGAACAGGGCCGGGAAGATCTCCTCCAGCCGTCCGGGGTGCGCGGCGAGGTCGAGGACGGCCGTGTGGGTGGCCGGGAGCAGCAGCCGCAGCTGCTCCAGCAGAGTGGCGGCGCGCCAGACGAACATGCCGGAGTTCCACCAGAAATCGCCGCTGGCGAGATAGCCCTCGGCGACCTCCCGGGACGGCTTCTCGACGAATCGCAGGACCCGGTGGGCCCCGGCGTACCCGCTGATCGGCTCACCGCGGTGCAGGTAGCCGTACCCGGTGTGCGGGCTCGTCGGCACCACGCCCAGGGTGACCAGGACGCCGGGATCGGCCTCGGCAAGGGCGAACGCGGTCTCCAGGCTGGCGGCGAAGACGTCCACCGGCTCGATCAGCTGGTCCGCGGTCAGCTGGGCGATGACCGCGTCCGGGTCAGTGGCGGCCAGCACGGCAGCGGGCCACGCACAGGCGTTCAGCGAGTCACGTCCGACCGGCTCGCCGAGGATGTTCGCGGCCGGCAGCTCCGGCAGCTGGGCGGCAACCTCGGCGGCATAGCCGGCGCCCGTGACCACCAGCACCCGCTCAGCGGGGACGGAGGCGAGCGACCGCTCGAACGCGAGCCGCAGCAGGCTCCTGCCGGCGACCAGCGGCAGCAGCTGCTTGGGCGTGCCGGCGACCGACAGCGGCCACAGCCGAGTGCCGGCGCCGCCCGCCATGATCACCACGTAGCGCACGGGACTGAGCCTACGATGGCGAGGTGCTGAACCCAGTCATCGCAGCGCTGCGGCGCGCGGCCGGCTCTCGCGGCAGCGAGCCGCTGGTCACCTGGTACGGAGCCGGCGCCCGGGTCGAGTTCAGCGTTCGGACGTTCGCGAACTGGGTGGACAAGACCGCGAACCTCATCGAGGCCCTCGACGCGGCCGGCGGGACGGTCGCCGGCACCGTGAGCCGGACCAACCCCGGCAACTGGATGAGCCTGATCTGGCCACTGGCCGCCTGGCAGCGCGGCTGCACCTACCGCCTCGACACGGCTGTGGCCGACCTGGTCGTGGTCGGACCCGACGGGCCGGCCGCCGTCCCGGGCGTCCCGACGCTGGCGTGCTCGTTGCACCCGCTCGCGCTGGGACTGCGTGACCTGCCCGAGGGCGTCGACGACTTCAGCGGCGAGGCCTTGGCGCAGCCGGACGCCCATTGGGCGCAGGACGTTCCCGGGGGCGCGCCGGCCTGGGCCGATGCCGGACGCAGCGTCACCCATGCCGGCCTGGGTGACCTGGCAGGCACCGGCGAACGGCGGCTGGTGCGCACCTCGGACGCGTTCGCCACCCTCGAGGCGGCCATCCTGGCGCCCCTGCTCGGGGGCGGCTCGTCGGTGCTGGTCGACGAGCCGGCGGACGCCGAACGGCTGGCAGCGCTCGGCCGGTCCGAGCGCGCCGTGCTGGCATGATGGGCGCCGTGAGCCTGTCCAGACGAACCCTGCTCGGCGGGGCCGCCGCGACGGCACTGCTGGCGGCGACCGGCTGCACCCAGACGGCGATCCCGCGTCCGTCCGTCTCCCCGAGCGGCGCGATCCGCGACCAGCTCAACCAGGTGATGACGACGATCGCGAACGGCAACCCGAACTTCGGCGTGTTCGTCGAAGACGTCCGCACCGGCGGCACCTGGAGCTTCAACGACGGCTACACCAGCCAGAGCGCGTCCATGGCCAAGCCGATGATCGTCTCGATGGCGCTGCGCAAGGCGCGTCCGGCCGACCTGCCCGCCGATCTGATCACCGACGCCGTCCTGGCCATCACCCAGTCCAACAACGATGCCGCAACCGCGCTGTGGAACTACGCCGGCTATCAGGGCTACACCGACCTGGCGAAGGCGCTCGGGATGAGCCACACCCACCTCGACGAGGGGAAACCCGACCAGTGGAGCTGGACGTGGACGACGCCGGCCGACCAGGTCACGCTGGTCAAGGCGCTGCAGGAGCGGAACTCCGACGCCCTCACCTTCGGCGAGGCGAAGTTCGTCTACGACCAGATGGGCGACGTCATCGCCGACCAGACGTGGGGTGTCGGAGCCCCGAAATCCGCGAGCGTCAGCGTCCACCTGAAGAACGGCTGGGTGCAGTTCAAGTCCACCGACAACCTGTGGGCGGTGAACTCGATGGGCAGCGTGGAGGGCGACGGACGCAACTACCGGATGTGCGTGATGACCCGGCTGCCGGACTTCCCCACCGGACGCGACACCGTCAGCGAGGTCGGCAAGTGGGTGTTCTCGATCCTGGGGTCAGGGACGCTGTAGTCAGCCGCTGACCTTGCAGATGCTGTAGCTGCTGACGTCGTCGGTGGTGTTCGGCGTCTTCTTCTTCGTCGATCCCGGCGTCGACGCCGTCGACGGCGTGGACGCCGCGGACGGTTGGTCCTTCGCCTCGGAGGCCGCGATCGCGTCCCCGACCGAGGTGCGGATCTTGGCGAAGTCGGGGTCGGCAGGGACGATCAGCGGCGGCGTGAAGCTGACCGAGGCCATCGGCAGTTCCTTGCCCTTCATCGCCAGGTCCAGCATGGTGCCGACCTGGTCGCTGGGCAGGTTGGTCGCGACGATCTGCTTGCCGGCGTCGGCGATCGACTGGAACTTGGTCAGCACCGTCGTCGGGTCGAGCTGCTTGAGCATGGCGTTCATGACGCACTTCTGCCGGATCATCCGCTCGTAGTCGGTGGAGTACTCCCGGGACCGGGCGAACCACAGCGCGTGGAACCCGTCCATGTGCTGCTTGCCGGGCAGGATCCAGCCGTAGACGCCCTTCTTGCCGTGCAGCGAGCCGATCGGGACCTTCTTGCCGACCTCGAGGGTGATGCCGCCGACGGCATCGATCAGCTTCTCGAAGCCCTTGAGATCGATCATCGCCCAGTAGTTGATCTTCAGCCCGAGGATCTCCTCGATCACGCCCTTGGTCGCCTCGACGCCGGGGTACTTGACGCCGGGGAAGAGATTCTTGTGGCCCATTGCGAGGGTATAGATGCCGTTCAGCAGGCACGCGTCGGAAAGGTTCTTCACCGCGCAGTAGTAGCCGTTCGGATACAGCTTGTGCAGCGGCGAGTCCGCGGGGAACGGTGCGTGCTGCAGGTTGCGGGGCAGGCTGAACAGCACCGTCCGGCCCGTGACGGCATCGATCGACGCGACCGTCATCGAGTCCGGACGCAGGCCAGTGCGGTCCGCGCCGGCGTCCCCGCCGAGCAGGAGGACGTTGATCCGTCCGTTCTGGGTCTGGGTGATGCCGCCACCGCCGAAGACGTCGCCGAACAGGGACGCCTGCGCGCCGAAGATGTTGGACGCCGCCCACGCGGCGCCCGTCCCGGTGACCGCGAGCGCCAGCGCCAGGACGCCGGAGACCAGCTTGCCGGCCAGCGACATCACCCGCGGGTTGCCGAGGCGCCACGCGTCCAGCAGCAGCAGCGCCCAGCCGATCCCGGCCGCGAGCACCACGACCTGGAGCACGCGCAGGGTGAGCGGGTTCGCGTACAGACCGATCACGAAGGAGCGGAACGGCAGGGCGAGCAGCACGACCAGCACCAGCAGTGCGATCAGGGTGGCCCAGACGCGGACGGCCACGCGTCCGATGGTGCGGTTGCCGGCGACGAGTTGCGCCGAGCCCGGCACCAGGGCCGAGAAGGCCATCAGCACCAGTGATCGGCGTAGCGCGATGCCGCGGGTGCGGACCTGGGCGGTCGGTAGCCCGACACGCGCCTGTGCTGCCGCAGTGGTGGTCATAAGGCTCCTGGCTGTGGGAAGTCGGCCTCAGCCCAGTATTGCCGCTGCGTCCAAGGGCGCCGATCAGCCGCGCCGCGCTAGTGGCGACTCCGGACGGCCTCCCCCTTCGCCTGGGCCTGGGCGCGGAGCTCTGCCTGGAACTCCTCCATCATGTTGGCCAGGTTCAGATCGGAGGCGGCGAGGATCCGCACCGCCAGCAGGCCGGCGTTGCGGGCGTTGCCCACCGCGACCGTCGCCACCGGGACCCCGGACGGCATCTGCACGATCGACAGCAGCGAGTCCAGGCCGTCCAGGTGCTTCAGCGGAACCGGGACGCCGATCACCGGCAGTGGTGTCAGCGCGGCGAGCATGCCCGGCAGGTGGGCCGCGCCGCCGGCTCCGGCGATGATCACCTTCAGCCCGCGGCCCCGGGCACCGCGGCCGTAGGCGACCATGTCCTCCGGCATCCGGTGGGCCGACACCACGTCCGCCTCGAAACCGACGCCGAACTCGGCGCACGCGTCCGCTGCTGCCGACATCACCGGCCAGTCGGAGTTCGAGCCCATCACGATGCCGACGATCGGGGACTCACTCATCGGACTCTCCCATCAGGTAGCGGGCGGCCCGCCAGGCGCGAGCCGACGTCTGCTCCACATCCTCCCCCATGGCGGTGACATGGCCCACCTTCCGGCCGGGGACGACGTCCTTGCCGTAGAGCTGCACCTTCACCGCCGGGTCGTGGGAGAAGACGTCGTCCAGTCCGGCGACCAGGTCGCCCAGGCTGCCACCGAGGACGTTGACCATCACCGTGACCGGCGCCAGGGTCTCCGTCGAACCCAGCGGCAGGTCGGCCACGGCGCGGAGGTGGTTCTCGAATTGGCTGGTCACCGAGCCGTCGATGCTCCAGTGGCCGGTGTTGTGCGGACGCATCGCCAGCTCGTTGACCACGATCCGGCCGTCCCGGGCCTCCATCAGCTCCACGGCGAGCACGCCCACGACGCCGAGCTCGGCGGCGATCCGCAGCGCCATCGCCTTCAGGTCACGCACCTGGTCAGCACGCAGCCCGGGCGCCGGCGTCGTGGTCGCGGTGCAGATGCCGTCCGTCTGGACGGTCTCGCTGACCGGGTAGACCACCGCCTGGCCACCCGGCCGCCGGGCCACCAGCACGCTGAGCTCGCGGGTGAAGTCGACGAACTCCTCGGCGATCACGACGGCGTCCGCACGCAGCCCCTCGAGGCCGTCGAACGGGACCGCGGCCTCGGCCGGTCCGGCCAGCTTCCAGACACCCTTGCCGTCGTAGCCGCCACGGGAGGTCTTGGCGATCACCGGCCAGCCGTGCGCGTCCCCGAAGGCGATCAGCGCCGCCGCGTCCGGCACCACCTCGTTGGCGGGGCAGGGGACGCCCAGTGCGCCGAGCCGCGCCCGCATCACCGCCTTGTCCTGGGCATGGACGAGCGCGTCCGGTCCGGGACGGACGGCGATGCCGGCGTCCTCCAGGGAGTGCAGGATCGCCGTCGGCACGTGCTCGTGGTCGAAGGTGATCACGTCACAGCCGCGCGCGAAAGTGGCCACCGTCTCCGGGTCGGTGTAGTCGCCGACGACGGCGTCCGGGATCACCTGGGCGGCCGACGAGCCCGCCATCTCGGCGAGCAGCCGCAGCCGCAGCCCGAGGCCGATCGCCGCCGGCTGCATCATCCGGGCCAGCTGGCCGCCGCCCACCACACCGATCACTCGCACCGAACCGTCCACCCGCCGGATTCTGCCAGTATTGGCGGCATGACCGTGCACATCGTCGCCATGGGTGGTGGCGGCTTCTCGATGTCGCCGCAGGGAGCCCCGACGAACTTCGACCGCTACCTGGTGGAGTTGACCGGCAAACGGTCCCCCCTGGTGTGCTTCGCCCCGACGGCTTCGGCGGACGATCCGCAGTACATCAACAAGTTCCTGCTCGCCTACGGGACGTTGGGCGTACGGACGATGATCCTCTCGGTCTGGGACGGCGGCGCGGCCGCCTCGGTGCGGCGGATCGCCGACGCCGACCTGATCCTGGTCGGCGGCGGCCACACGGTGAACCTGATGGCGCTGTGGCAGGCGCACGGCGTCGACCGCGCGATCGGTGCCAGGGCGGCAGCCGGGGACGTGGTGCTGGCCGGGGTGTCGGCGGGAGGCTCCTGCTGGTACTCCGGGTGCATCACCGACTCCTTCGGCGACTTCCGTCCCTGGCGCGGAGGCCTGGGCCTGGTCGACGGCAGCTTCTGCCCGCACTTCGACGGTGAGGCCGGCCGGGCGCCGGCCTACACCGACGCCGTGGCCAGTGGCGATCTCCCCGCCGGCTACGGCGCGGACGACGGTGCCGGCGTCCACTACGTCGACGGCGTGGCAGCGCAGTTCATCGCCGAGACCCCCGGCAAGCGCGTCTACCATGTGCTGCCGTCGGACCTGCCGACCGCCAGCGGCGTCCTGGTCGAGCCACAGGAGATGACCGTCCTCTGACCGAGCCGCGGTCCGGGTGCGCACGGTCTGTCAACAGTGGCGGAGCACCTCCGGAACCACGCCGGCGACCTTCCCGGTCACCCGATCCACCATAACGGTCACGACTTCCGGGCCGTCGCCGGAGTCGACGGTGACGGCCAGTTTCCCCGCCGCGAGCCACCGCGCGTCGAGCAGCGACTGGTAATCGCCGTTCACGCAGCCGACGGGCCAACCCAGCCCGATCACGCCCGGCGTTTCCACGCTCAGGTCGTACATCGGGTCGATCACGTCCACCCACTCGCGGATCACGAGTTCGCGACGCGGCCACTCCGGGGCCGCGGTGCGCTGGACCGGCATCGGGACCGCGCCGAAGCCGGCCAGCGCGAGACCACCCATGGCCAGCCCTGCGAGCGGGACCGCCGGCACCAGCATCGTCAGGCCGACCACCCGGAGCCAGGTCGGCGCAGCCAGCGCCGCAGCTCCGACGAGCGCCAGGATCGCGCCGAGCGCCGGAAGGTACCACCCCACACGAACCGGTCCGAGGACGACCGTGCAACCGACGAGCTTGACGGCGACGGCGAGGACGGCCAGTACGCCGGCGAGCATGGCGCCACCGAACTGGTAGCTGGCACGCCCCGAGAGCATGCGGCAAGACTAGCCAGCGGGATCAACGCGCGCTGCGGACCAGCGAGGGTCGCTCGGCCCGGTTACCCGAGCGGCATCCGCTGCCGCGAGGAGACGGCCCAGTCGATCACGCGAGACTGGTTCGATGGCCGTGCACCGGCTCTGCACCACCCAGGATTCTGGGTGTTCCGTCCGCGCTCCGGGATTCGTCGTCCAGCGGTGCCGCCGGCCCACCCGGACCACCCCTGGCTCAATGGCGCCGGTTTCCGGATCGACACTGGCAACCTCGAGAAGGCGCACCCAGCGCGAGTCGGACGAGTCCGCTGGCGAGTCCTCACCGCGCAGGCGGACGACATAGGCCGGCATCGGTGGCCGCCAGTCGAGCACCCACACCGTGCGGGACCGGCCGCTGACCAGATAGCAGCCAGCGGCCAGCGAGGCGTCCAGCACGAGCACGTCCATGGCCCTAGCGTGCCGAACTCACCGGGTCAACGGAAGATCAGCGTCCGCTGGACGACGAAGTTCACGGCTGTGGCGACGCCCTGCGCGATGACGAAGCCGACCAGTTGCGGCACGGTGATGGCGAAGTCGTCGACCTGCACGAGCACCAGATCGCCCCAAGCCCGCTGTGCCCAGGGGAACAGGACGGCGAACAGCCCGACCTGCACGGCGAAGGTGATCCCGTACAGCGCCATCACCGCGACGAACCGTCGCTTGGACGGCTCGGCGGCGAACGTCCATCGCCGGTTGATCAGGTAGGCCGTGGCGGTGCCGGCGACGAAGGACAGCGCTTTTGCGGGAGTGTGATCGAGGGAGGCACTCATCAGCGCAACCAGCAGGCCGAAGTCGACCACCGCCGACAGCACGCCGGTGACGACGAAGCGGAACAACTGGGTCCCCAGCGCGATCCGCTCGCCAGGCTCGGCGTCCGGGACTGCCAACGCTCAGTCGTCCCGGCTCTGCGGGTTCCTGATCGGGTCGTCCCCGGCGAACAGCAGTTCGGTCATCACGACGTGGACGCGCTCGACGTCGGGGATATCGTCCAGGACGACCGGTTCGTCCGCGGCCGTGGTCAGTTCCAGGCTGCCGCAGCCGAACATCCGGTCGGTCAGCGAGCGGTTGTAGGCCACGTTGTTGATCCGGGTCAGCGGCAGGTCGTGGCCGCTCTTGGTGAGGATCCCGCGGCGGGTGATGATCCGGCGGTTGGTGAACGTGTAGGTCGTCGTCCACCAGTTCAGGAACGGCACCAGCACCCAGATCGCAGCCGCGATCAGGCCGAGGACCACGATCACCCACCAGGCGGCGGCGACCCATTCCGGAGGCAGCAGCGCGAACGCGACGCCGATGGCGACCGCGATCAGCAGCAGCACCAGCGCCGGCCGGATCAGCGCCTTCGCGTGGGTGCGCAGGCTCAGCACCTCGACTTCGCCCTGGCCCAGGAGTTGCGGGTCAATTCCCATGTCGGAATCGTCCCACACCGGTGGTGGGGCCCGGCCACATTCGGGTCAGCGCAGATGCACCACGTCGCCGGCGGAGAAGGGACGCACCCCGTCCGCGGTGCGCACGAGCAGCCGGCCCTCGTCGTCGACGCCGACCGCGAGCCCGGTGACGGCACCGGACGCGGGCAGTTCGACCCGCACCTCGCGTCCGATCGTGGCGCAGCGGGACGTGAGCGCCTCGACGAGGTCCTCGCCGTCCAGCCAGCGCCGGTACCAGCCGCCCAGTGCCGTCAGCACGGCCGCGACCAGGTCAGGATCGGCCACGTCCGCGCCGGCCAGGAGCAGCGACGTCGCCGTCGGCACCGGGAGCTCGTCGGACCGCAGCCGGGTGTTGATCCCCATTCCGATGACCACGCCGTCCCCGGACGGAGCCGTGACCCGCTCGGCGAGGATCCCGCACACCTTGCCGCCGTCGATCAGGACGTCGTTCGGCCACTTCACCTCGGCGGCGACACCGGCGATCTCCCCGAGCGCGTCGGTGACCGCGATGCCGGCGAGCAGCGGCAGCCAGGTCCAGCGTGCGGCGGGGACGGACGCCGGCGGACGCAGCAGCGCCGAGATCGCCAGCGAAGCCCCCGGCGGCGCCGTCCAGCCGCGGTCCAGGCGTCCCCGGCCCGCGGTCTGGTGATTGGCGACGAGCACCGTCCCGGATGCCGCGCCCTCACGCGCTGCAGCCGCGAGATCGGCATTCGTCGACCCTGTTTCCCGGATCACCGAGATCTCCCGCCACGGCCAGGGCATCGGGTTGTCGGACCAGGGAACGGCCGGGCTTGTCTGCATGTCTTCGACTATGCCGAATCCGTGGGAGCCGGCGCTATCGTTCGGCCATGGAGCGGGACATCCACACCACCAGGGGGAAGCTCGCCGACCTCGGCGAACGGATCGAGCAGGCCCGCAACCCGTCCGCGCCGGCGGCCGTCGAGAAGGTCCACGCGCAGGGCAAGATGACCGCCCGCGAGCGGGTGCTGGCGCTGCTGGACGAGGGCACCTTCACCGAATTCGACGAGTTCTCCCGGCACCGATCGACGAATTTCGGGCTGGAGGAGAAGCGTCCCTACACCGACGGGGTGATCACCGGCGTCGGCTCGATCCACGGCCGTCCCGTCTGCGTGTTCAGCCAGGACGTCACGGTCTTCGGCGGCGCCCTCGGCGAGGTGTACGGGGAGAAGATCGTCAAGATCCTCGACTTCGCGATCAAGACCGGCTGCCCGATCATCGGCATCAACGAGGGCGGCGGCGCGCGCATCCAGGAAGGCGTAGTCTCCCTCGACCTGTACAGCCAGATCTTCCGGCGCAACACGCTCGCGTCCGGGGTGATCCCGCAGATCTCGCTGATCATGGGCGCGGCGGCCGGCGGCCACGTCTACTCCCCCGCCCTCACCGACTTCGTGGTGATGGTCGACCAGACCTCGCAGATGTTCATCACGGGCCCAGCGGTGATCAAGACGGTCACCGGCGAGGACGTGTCCATGGAGGAGCTCGGCGGCGGCCGGACGCACTCGACGAAGTCGGGGAACTCCCACTACCTCGCCGCCGACGAACTCGACGCGCTGGAGTACGTGCGGCAGCTGATCACGTTCCTGCCGCAGAACAACCTGGAGGACCCGCCGGTCTACACCGACGAGGACGCCGACCTGGTCATCACCGAGCACGACCTGGCGCTGGACGGGATCATCCCGGACGGCGCGAACCAGCCCTACGACATGCACGAGGTGATCACCCGCGTCCTCGACGACGACGACTTCCTCGAGGTCCACGGCCTGTACGCCCAGAACATGATCTGCGGCTTCGGCCGGGTCGAGGGCCGCTCCATCGGCGTGGTGGCGAACCAGCCGCTGGTCTTCGCCGGCTGCCTGGACATCAAGGCGTCGGAGAAGGCCGCCCGTTTCGTCCGCACCTGCGACGCGTTCAACATTCCGGTGCTGACGTTCGTCGACGTCCCCGGCTTCCTGCCCGGCACCGACCAGGAGTGGGACGGCATCATCCGGCGCGGCGCCAAGCTGATCTACGCCTACGCCGAGGCCACCGTCCCGCTGCTGACGGTGATCACGCGCAAGGCCTACGGCGGCGCGTACTGCGTGATGGGCTCCAAGCCGCTCGGCGCCGATGTGAACCTGGCCTGGCCGACTGCGCAGATCGCGGTGATGGGGGCCGAGGGGGCGGTGAACATCCTGTACCGGCGCGAGCTGGCGGCGTCCGACGACCCGGAAGCGAAGCGCGCGGAGCTGATCACCGACTACAACGACACGCTCGCCAACCCGTACGTCGCGGCCGAGCGCGGGTACGTCGACAAGGTGATCTACCCGCACGAGACCCGGGCCCAGGTGATCCGGGTGCTCCGGCTGCTGCGGACGAAACGGCAGCAGCTGCCGCCCAAGAAGCACGGGAACATCCCGCTGTGAGTGCCACCGAACCCGGCCTGTTCCAGGTCGTCGCCGGGACGCCGTCGGACGAGGAGCTGGCCGCGCTGGCGGCGGTGCTGGTCGCGGTGCGACGCGCCCGTCCCCAGCCGCACCCGCCGTACACGGGGACGGTGGCCGGCGGCTGGCGTTCCTACTGGCACACCGTGCGCAACCCCCTCCTGCCCGGACGGGAGGCTTGGCGGAGCACTTTCCGGCGGTGAATGATGAGCCCATCGGTGCTGCCCGGTCGGACGGCGCCGTCCACTGAGAGGACTGGCATGGACGCGGTAGAAGACATCCTTTCCGGCATCAACATCGACCAGCTCGCCCAGGTGCTGGGCACCGACCCGGCGACTGCGCAGAGCGCTGCGGCGACGGCCATCCCCACGCTGCTCGGCAGCCTGCAGGCGAACGCGTCCACCGCGGAGGGCGCGCAGTCGTTGGCAACCGCGCTCGGTCAGCACGCCGACTCGCCGGCCACCGGCGAGGACCTGTCCCAGATCGACATCGACGACGGCCGCAAGATCGTGGCGCACACGGTCGCCGGCGACCCGTCCCGGCTGGCGGGGGTGAGCGGCCTCGGGGGCGACCTGCTGGCCAAACTGCTGCCGATCCTCGCCCCGATCGTGCTGAACTACCTTGCCAGGCAGTTCCTCGGCGGCGGGACGCAGGCCGAGACCCCGGCCGCACCGGCCTCGTCCGGCGGGCTGGGCGACCTCCTCGGCGGACTGCTGGGCGGTGGGTCGGCCGGCTCGGGCAACGGGCTCGGCGACCTCTTGGGCGGACTGCTCGGCGGCTCGACGCAGGCGCAGCAGCAGGACCAGGGCGCGGACCTCGGCGGCCTCCTCGGGCAGATCCTTGGCCGCTGACGTGCGGCTGGTCCTCGCGTCCGCCTCGCCGGCGCGACTGAGCACTCTGCGCAGCGCCGGCATCGAACCGGAGGTGATCGTCTCCGACGTCGACGAGGACGCGTTCTCCTGCGCCGACGTCGGGGAACTGGTCTCGCAGCTGGCACAGGCGAAGGCGTCCGCTGTCTTCGAGCGCGTCGGGGACGGCGATGTCGTCGTGATCGGCTGCGACTCCCTGCTCGACCTGGACGGTGAGGCGATGGGCAAGCCAGCCGATACCGTCCAGGCGCGGGAACGATGGCAGCGCATGCGCGGCCGGACGGGGTACCTGCGGACCGGGCACCACGTCGTGGCCCGGCTCGGCGGCGTGGTCGAGACGCGCACTGCTGTGGCCACGACCGAGGTGGCGTTCGCCGACCTGGCCGACGACGAGATCGAGGCCTACCTCGCCACGGGTGAGCCGCTGCGGGTGGCCGGCGCGTTCACGATCGACGGGCTCGGCGGCGCCTATGTGACCGGCCTCGCCGGCGACCCGCACAATGTCGTGGGGATCAGCCTCCCGCTGCTCCGGACGATGCTCGCCGAGCTCCGAGTCCCCTGGCACACCCTCTGGACCCGCCCCTGAGAGAGTTCGCTCCCGAAAGCGACGTTTGCTCCCGAAAGTTCGGGGGCAAACGTCGCTTTCGGGAGCGAAATGAGCGGCAGATAGGCTGGAGGGGTCATGGCCGAGATTGAGACGACGACCACCACGGTGCCCCACAAGTCGCTGCTGCCCGCCTGGGCACGGGCGATGCGTCCGAAGCAGTGGATCAAGAACGTGCTGGTGCTGGCCGCTCCGGTCGCCGCGGGACGGCTGTTCGAGGCGTCGGTCCTCGTCCCGACCTTGTGGGCGTTCGTGGCGTTCTGCCTGGTCAGCGCCTCGATCTACCTGATCAACGACATCCGGGACGTCGAGGCCGATCGGCAGCATCCCACCAAGCAGTTCCGGCCGATCGCGGCCGGCGAGCTGGCGCCGTCGGTCGCGTGGGTGATGGCAGCGGTGACCCTGGCCGCGGCCCTCCTTCTCGCGTTCTGGACGGCACCGATGCTGGGGGCCGTCATCGCCTTCTACTGGGTGCTGCAGGTCGGCTACTCGTTCTTCTGGAAGAACCAGCCGATCGTCGACCTGGCCATGGTCGCGGCCGGCTTCCTGCTCCGGGCGGTCGCGGGCGGCGTCGCGTCCGGACTGATGCTGAGCCAGTGGTTCCTGCTGGTGGCGTCCTTCGGGTCGCTGTTCATGGTGGCCGGCAAGCGCTACTCCGAACTCGTCGAACTCGGGGACGCCGCCGGCACGCGCTCATCGCTGGCCCGCTACACCGACTCCTACCTGCGTGAGGTCTGGTCGCTCTCGGCCGCGGTGATGATCCTCTCCTACAGCCTGTGGGCATTCGACCAGGCCGGGCACCTGTGGGGCGTGCCCTGGGCTGCGGTGTCGATCGCGCCGTTCACCCTCGCCGTGCTGCGCTACGCCTACCAGATCGACAAGGGCATCGCCGGCGAGCCCGAGGACGTCGCCCTGAGCGACCACATGCTGCAGGCGTTCGCCATCCTCTGGGCGATCCCGCTCGCGATCGCGGTGTTCGGGTGAGCCGCCCGGTCGCGCTGGTCACCGGCGCATCGAAGGGCATCGGACGCGCGGTCGCGGAGGCCCTCTCCCCCACCCACCACGTCCTGGTCGGCGGACGGGACGCCGCCCGGATCGACGATGTCATCGCCCTGTGCGAGTCGGCGGAAGCGTTCCGCGTCGACCTGGACGATGCGGACGCTCTCGCTGCCGCCGTCGCCGGAATCGAACGCCTGGACGTGCTGGTGCACTCCGCCGGCGTGATCGCCCACGGGCCGCTGACCGGCACGACGACGGCCGAGTGGGAGCGGGTGCTGCACACGAACGTGGTCGCCCCGGCGACGCTGACCCGGCTGTTGCTGCCGGCGCTGCGGGCGGCGTCCGGGCTGGTGGTGTTCATCAACTCCGGTGCCGGCCAGAGCGCGTCCGCGAACTGGAGTGTCTACGCGGCGTCCAAGTTCGCCCTGACCGCACTGGCGGACTCTCTGCGCTCCGAGGAGCGCGGTATCCGGGTCACCTCGATCCACCCCGGACGGGTGGCGACCGACATGCAGGCCGAACTCAACGCCCTTGAAGGCCGGCCCTACGACCCGGCGAAGTACCTCGACCCGTCCGCCGTTGCGCGGACGGTGAGACTCGCCGTCGACCTCGGTGAGGACGGACGCATCGACTCGCTGCGCGTCGTCCGCTAGCGCTCCAAGCCCAGCGCGGCGGCGAAGCCCAGCATGGCCAGGCCGGCGACGCCGTCGGTGACCCGGGCGCCGCGGCGGCTCGACAGGAAGCCGCGGACGGCCTGCGCCGCCAGGATCACCACCACGAACCAGGCCATGCCGACGAGCGCGTGCAGGGCCGCGAGCATCGCCCCGGCGAGAGCAGGTGGGTCGCCCGCGGGCAGGAACAGCGGCAGCACGGTCAGGTAGAACACCGCGACCTTGGGGTTGGTCAGGTTGGTGAGCAGGCCCTTCGCCGCGGCTCGCGCCGGCGGCTGGGCGTCGGTGACGATGTCGGAACTCACCGCGTCCCCGCGCCAGGCCGAGCGCAGGTAGGCCAGCCCCAGCCAGCACAGGTAGGCGATCCCGGCCCAGCGCAAGGCCGTGAACGCGACCTCGGACGCAACGAACAGCGCAGCCACCCCGGCCGCGGCGGCCACACCCCACACCAGCGTCCCCGCGCACACTCCGGCCGCCGCCGCGAACGCCGTCCCGCGACCCGACCGCAGGGCCTGCCGCAGCACGAAGACGGTGTCCAGCCCGGGTGTGATCGCCAGCACAGTCGCCAGCAACCCGAAGCTGAGCAGGGATTGCGCCAGGGTCACGGGCACATCGTACGGCCGCTGGCCGGGGCGAGTTCCCGGGCTCCACAGCGGCGTGACTATGGCGTCCTCAGGATCCGTACGGGATCTCGGTACCCGGCGATGAGGGCGGCGGGAATCTGGGCGATGGCGGAGCCACAGACTGCCGTGCTGAGCGTTGCGCCGAGCAGGGCTGGGCTGGGCATCACGCCGAACTGGAGCCAGTTCACCGCTGCTCCGACGGTGAGGCCGAGCAGCCCGGCGATGGCAACGATGATGGTGCCGTGGAGGAGCACGAGCGCGAGCACATCCGAACGTGTCGCTCCCAGGGCTCGACGCCGTCCGAACTCCTGTCGCCGGGTGTGCACCATCATCGCGGAAAGCAGTGTCAGCACCACGGCGGAGGTCGCCATGGTGGTGACAACGATCGTCAATCCGAACTCGGCGACGGTTCCGCTCACGGCACTGTCGAGTCTTCTCGCGTCCATCGACCTGTCCACCGTCAGAACCGCCGGACTGGTCGCATCGGTCAAGGACACGACGAGCGAGGCGGTCGAGTCGAGCTGCGACAGGCGCGACACGGTGAAACTGATCGAGCGGACCTGGGTGTCGGCCGTCGCCGGAACGATCACCATGGACGGAGCCCGGCCGTGCAGGGGAACAAAGGTGCCCACCAGCGCCCATTCGCGGCCATCGGGCGACATCACCGCGCCACCACTCGGGTCGACACCCAAGGTGGCCGCCGTAGCCTCGTCGACGAGAGCCTCGTTCGGGCCGGCGGGAAACCGTCCCGTGGTGAGTGATATCGGCAGGTCCTTCCAGTCGCCCGTGAACTGGCGAGCGGAGACGACGCCGCGCTCCGGGATCGCCGTTCCGTGGACCTCGAAGGCTGCCGAGGCCGCCCATGCGCTCGTGACGGCGGAGATCTGCCTGGCTCGCTGGACCGTATCCCAGGGGATGACTCCGAGGCCCTGCCCGTCGATGACCTCGGCGGTGCGGTACTCGGCGCGACTGAAGACCGCGGCCACCTCCTGCCGCTGCGCCTCGGCCTGCCCGGCCAGCAGTTCGACGACGACCACGGCAGCAAGGACGATGAGACCGAAGAACCATGAGAACCCCCGTGCCGCGACGGCTGTCGCCCAGGCCTCGCGGAACAGCGTGCGAGGCTTCATGCGACGGTGATCCGCCCGGTGGAGCGGGACACGACCCGATCGTCATGGGTGGCGATGATCACCGTGCATCCGCCTTCGGCCGCAGCGGTGAGAGCACCCAGAACTGCTTCGCTCGACGCGTTGTCGAGGTTGCCGGTGGGCTCGTCGGCAAAGATGACCTGGGGGTCGAGCAGCAGTGCCCGGGCGACGCCCACCCTCTGGGCCTGTCCTCCCGAGATCTCGCCGGGCCGTGACTCCGGTGGTACGTCAACGCCCATGAGGTCGAGCAGCGCCAGCGCTCTGTCGCGCGCCTTCGCCGACGGCTGGGACGCGTACAGCGTCGGCTCGAGGACGGCGTCCAGGACGCTGCGGCGGGGGTCGAGTGCTGCATCCTGGAAGACGAACCCGAATGTCTCCGCCCGCAACCGCGATCTGGCGTGGTCGTCCATCTTCGCCAGGTCGGAGCCGTCGAAGACGACACTTCCCGACCAGGGCGTCAACATCCCGGCGAGGAGGTACAGCAGGGTGCTCTTCCCCGAGCCCGACCTCCCCGTTATCGCGGTGACCTCGCCGCCGCGGATGGCCTGGGTGAGTCCATCGATGACGGTGACTCCTCTGCGATAGCCGAAAGTCAGGTCAGCCGTCTCGATCGCTGCACACCTCGTCATCAGGCCTCGAGCCGCACCAGGGCGCCGAGCTCGACTCCGTCGACGATAGCCACCCCACCCGTTGTCCCCAGTACCGTCACCGGGACGTGGGTCCCGTCCGCGAGAATCACGTAGGTCGTGTCGTCGGCTGCGCTCAGGATGGCGCGCAGCGGAACACCCGCGCCGTCCATCGAGGGAACGACAACGACCTTCAGTTCCAGCGGCACCGAAGCCGACGTCCCGAGGATCGCGCTGCAGAGATCCGTCCCGGCACACACGCCGGCTGTTCCGTCCTCGCTGCGAACCTCCATGACGACCGCGACGTCCTGCGACGCGTCCTGAGCCGGTGGCATGCGGACGGCGACGCCCGCTCCCGACGTGCCGAACGAGATCGGCGCCCGATCCGGCACCAACTCGGCCTGGGCTGGCGTCAGCTTGAGTTCGATCACCTGGCCTTGAGAGGCAACGAGAATCGGGCGGTCGTCGACGCTCATCCGCGCCCCGACCGCGAGCTCCTTCGACAGTTGGACCCGCGCGGGCAGCTCCGGAAGCCACATGATGCTGGACGCGTCCACCGTCCCGTCCGGCGTGAGCCCAACGGACTTCTGCCAGGCGGTCACAGCCCGGCTCAGGTCCAGATCGAACGTCGTGCCCTTGCATGCCTTCAGACGGCCGGCCTTGCACAGGAATGCTCTGAGTTGCGACACGTCGGCGCCTCTGTCGCCCAGGGAGAGGTCCCGGAAGCCCGGTGTGGCACCTTCTCCGGCGACGGTGGGCCGGAGGTCGGTGCTGAACAGTCTCTGTCCCGTCTTGACCGTGTCGCCGTTGGCCACATCGACGCTCGTCACGACGCCGGCCGCGTTCGCCAGTGGACCGGGTTGGGTGCGTTCGGAGAGCACTCCGGACATCGTCAGGGTCCTGCCGATCGATTCGTGCTTCACCTCCCAGGTCAGCTCCGCGTCGGCCGACGAGCCGCTCTCCGCCCGATCGGTCACGGCGCCGATGGACGCCCGCCCGCCAAGGAACGCTCCGGCGACGAGGACGGTGACGGCGGCGATGCCACCAACGACTCGCCGTCGGCCGGGGCGGCCGGGCGAGGTCCGTCGTCTCATAGCTTCGCCAGCTCGGCGTACTCCGCCGGACATGCTGCCTGGGCATCTGCCAGGATGATCGGAGTCTCCGACTCAAGCATGTTCACCTCGCCATTCCGGTCGATGTACACCTCCTCGGAGATCCACTCCGCCACCGGGAAGCCGTGTTCGGCCAGGCAGGCGTGGATGGCCGTCAGCACCTGGTACTCGCGTCGGAGCGACTCAGGAGTCGCGCCGGCGAGGAGCCCTTCGTCGATCAGGCGCTGGCTGCACTCGCGGTGGGCCGCCGCGTACTCGGTGCGCATCGAGCTGTCCGGGTCGTCGAACCTGATGCTGCCGTCCTCTGCCTTTGTCACGGCGATGCCGTGATCGAGCATGCACTGCCGATATGCCTCGTTGACTCTGGCGTCGTCGGCTGGTGTGAACGTGCTGGGCGCGGGCCGCGCCGGTGGTGGGGCCGCGCCGCAGCCGGTGAGCGCGGCGGCGACCGCAATGACGAGCGCCAGCAGGCTACTCCGCATCGAAAACCCTCACCTCACTCACCGTGCAGGTCCCGTCCGACTGGATCCTGGAATCGTGGATGACCGCTACCTGGCCGGCCGCAACCGTGTTGGAGGAGAACTGTTCTGTCGTCGTGGTGCCCAGAAAGGTGATGTCCACACTGACCACATAGCGCGCCGGCCTGTCGCTGACATTCTTCACGGTGATGTCGACGAATCCCTCTGGACATTTGATGGAGACCTCGGGCTGGGGTCCTGCCGGCGGGCGCACAACATCGATGGTGCATGAACTGGCCCCCAGCAGGAACAGCGCGCATACCGGCGCGACGAGAAGTCGCCGGCCCAGCCGTGGGCGGTCATCCAGGAATCCCACGCTGCCACGACCAGTCATGATCCTCATCTCTTCACTCCTTGGCCGGCCCAGATCGCTCGTCCTGCCAACACTTGCAGCGACGCGTCCGCGTTGCACCAGTCGGACGGTGCCCGGGTCTCCCGCACGAAGTTGTCGTAGCCGCCGATGCACGACCCCCACCGGGCGTCCGCCTCTGCGAGCAGCATGGCCGGGTCGTGCACCCACTGCCCGGTGACCGCGTGGACCGCCAGCTCACCGGTGAACAGCGCGGTGCTGGGTAGGTCCTTCACCTCGGTCGCCGCCAGGTGCTTCCGAAGCGCAGCGGTCAAGCGCGGCACGTCAGGATCGCCGACCGCGTTTCCGGTGTCGTGAAGTCCGAGCAGGAATCGGGCGATGGGCCACGCAGAGCCTGCGGGGATCTGCTCGATCCACTCGTTCGCCGAACCGTTCGCCAGACCCGGGAAGTCCAACGGAACACCCATCGTGCTGGCGTACTCGGCAACATACGTCCAGGCGAAGGCCTGACTCACGGAAAGCGGTTCATCCCCCACCTGATCGCTGATCGCCTGTATTGCCGCAGCCCTCTCCTCGTGGGGGTGGTCACTGGGGACGAGCAGCGCCAGTGTGGCCGTGCCGGCCGCGAGATGCATCTCGTCCGCGTTGAGCAACGACTGGACGCGTTCGGAGAGGTCATGGGCCTTCCGGCCGTCGAGGATGCCGGCGGTTTCGCCGGCCTCGTTGAGATAGCGGACCATCCTGAACGTGGATCCCACGGTTCCGTCGAAGCTCGGGACCTCCAGGATCTCGCCGCCGGGAAGGACACGTCTACGGTCGAACACGGCCGCTACCAGCTCCGCCCTGTCCGTTCGCCCAACGGCGGCGTAGGCGCGCACCAGAAAGCTGTACGCCCAGTCATCGGTCAGCAGCGCCCCCTGGGCAACCCTCAGCAGTGCTGGCAACTCGTCCGGCGATCGACCCTCGGACTGCGCTGAGTGGAGGAGAAGCAGCGCAGCATCCCGGCCGCCACGCGCCACGGGCGGCTGGGGAGTCGGGTCGATGCCGGAGGCCATCGGCCGGTAGCGCTGAAGAAGATCGAGCGCCACGGGGCCGAACGGTTGGCTGTCGACGGCAGCCGAAAGCACCTTCAGGGACGACTCAGACGGCTCAAGTCGACGGCCGCTGGCTTCGGCGATCCGATCAGCCATCCACATCGAGTCCACCATCCCCGCCAGTGAGGCCGACTCCCACCACTGGCCGACCTGTTCGCTCCCCCAGGGCCAGGTTCCGTCACCGTCCGTCGTCAGTGTCACCGTGAGATAGGCGGCCTCGACCTCGGAGGTCTCGCCCTGAAGAGCCTGGAAGGTCTCACCTGGTGTCGTCCTCAGCGAACTGGCGCCGCCGAGCGCCAGCGACGCAGCCGCGTGAAGCGCCTGCGCGAGGAACGACCGGTCAAGGGCGCCCCACAACTCGGGCGGATAGAGCAGCCCGTTCGGCGACACGTAGGTTGGCCCGGTCGGGGCCTTGGGGAGTTCGGGGATGCGTTCGGCACACCCCGTGCAGCAGACGGCGAAGGCGACGGCAAGACTGAGGCCGAGGGCTACCGGCCGTCCAGCCTCAGCCTTGCGTGTCACCAGTGGCACCGGTGTCTACCAGGTGGTCCAGCCCGTGGCCACCCGGTTGCTGGTGCCGACCGACAGCACGGTGCGAGCAGCGACCGAGATCGACATGCCCGGAAGTGCGTTGCCGGAGTACGCGTTGGACCTGCCGGTGACCGAGTCGGACAGCTTCACGAGCGAGGTTTTGTTCCCCGAGATCGTGATCCCGCCACCCTTCGTGATCGAGACCGTCACATTCGCGCCGTTCGCCTTGACCTCCGCCTTGTGGTTGTAGGTCATGGCCTTCGAGACATTCGTCGTGGACTCCCAGTCACACCCGATCTTGAAGATCGACGAGTAGAACCAGCAGGTTGTCGCGGACGCCGAATAGGTGACGCCGGACGCCGTCGCCGACGAACTCGACGTGAATGCCTGGGCAGGGGTGGCCGCGAGGCCGATGCCGATGATCGCGCTGCCCACCACGGCACCAATGGTGCATACCTGTCTCTTGAAACTCACGGGTACCTCTCCCTTCGTTTAGGTCCGGCTGCGGTTCGCCGATGGCTCGTAAGCTGAGCCCGACTGTAGAATGGCGCGGGACGAAATGCAAGACCATTCTGGACGGAAACTTCAAACAGCCGGCTCAACCACGATGATCCCGCCCGCGAGATTTCCTCGCCACCACCAAAGAATGTCAACCAATCAGGGAAAGCAGATCACCGCAGAATCCCGTAGTCGCCACCGTCCACGCCGCGGAATCTCGATCTCCGGGCCGCCGAGATGTCAACCATTCCCGACGATCGCATGACCACCGGGGCCCTGGCCGCTACAGCCAGTCGAACTTGCGGAAGACGAAGTACAGCCCCACCGAGCCGATCAGGATCGCGATCACGCTGCCGACCATGCCGCCCACCTCGCCGTATCCGGGGTACGGGACGTTCTGGCCGAACCAGCCGGTGACAGCCGTGGGGACGGCGATGATGGCCGCCCACGCCGCGAGCTTCTTCATGATCTCGTTCAGCCGGGCGTCCTGCAGCGACAGGTTCGTCTCGAAGATGCTGGTGACCATGTCGCGGAGGCTCTCGGTCCACTCCGCTGCCCGGATCACGTGGTCGTACAGGTCGTTGAAGTAGCCGTCCAGCTCACTGCTCAGCGGACGCGGCCGGTCAGCGCGGAACCGCATCACCGCGCCCACCACCTCGCGCATCGGCAGCACGACCCGGCGGAGTTGGACCAGCGCCTTGCGGAGCCCGAACACCCGCTGCTGCACCTCGGCGGGACGGCGCCGGGAGTCGAACAGCATGTCCTCCAGCGACTCCAGCTCGTCGTCGAGCAGCTGGATCGTCTCGAAGTGGCCGTCGACGAGCTCGTCCAGCATCCCGTGCACCAGCGCCGCGACCCCGTGGCCGAGCAGGCCGTCGGTGTTCCAGCGGTCCAGGATCCGATCGACGTCCACCTGCTCGCTGGAGCGGACGGTGATCAGCGCGTTCGGCAGCACGAACGCCGAGATCCGGCCCAGCTGGACGTGGACGCCCGGGTGGTCGGCGTCCACCACCATCACCGAATAGCAGGTCAGGAAGGTGTGGTGGGCGTGCAGGGTCGCCTTCGGCCGCTCCATCGGCTCGATCGCGTCCTCGACGGCGAGGGGGTCGAAGCCCAACTCCCCGGCGAGCTCGGACAGCCGGGCCTCATCGGGGGCCAGCAGGTCGAGCCACACCAGGTTCGCCTCGTCCCCGAGCCACTGGTCGAGGTCTTCGAGCGGGAAGTCG
The DNA here is from genome assembly GCA_017306015.1 of Propionibacteriaceae bacterium. Taxonomy (GTDB): domain Bacteria; phylum Actinomycetota; class Actinomycetes; order Propionibacteriales; family Propionibacteriaceae; genus Propionicimonas. The sequence continues at coordinate 10,090 of JAFKJK010000031.1, read as the reverse complement.
CGGGCCACCTCGGCCCCGTCGCGCCAGACGCAACTGCGGCAGTTCTGCACAGTCGACAGCATGCACCCACGGGGACGTTCGGCCGGGGAACATGTCCGATCATGCCGTGGGGCCGCCCGCCCCGGTCACTAGACTCCGCAGCGTCGCCTCCTCACAGCTCACCGCCCGGAAGGACAGCCGATGCCGATCACCAAAGTGCTCGTGGCCAACCGCGGGGAGATCGCCGTCAGGGTCGTCCGGGCGGCCCGGGACGCCGGCATCGGCAGCGTCGCCATCTACGCCGACCCGGACGCCGACTCGCTGTTCGTCCGCCTGGCCGACGAGGCGTTCGCCCTGAACGGTCTGACCCCGGCCGAGACCTACCTCGACATCGCGAAGATCCTGGACGTCGCCCGCCGCGCCGGCGCCGACGCCGTCCACCCCGGCTACGGGTTCCTCGCCGAGAACGCGTCGTTCGCGCAGGCCGTGATCGACGCGGGCCTGACCTGGATCGGCCCGCCCCCGGCGGCCATCGAAGCCCTCGGCGACAAGGTCCAGGCCCGGCACATCGCCGCCAAGGTGGGAGCTCCGCTCGTCCCCGGCACGTCCGACCCCGTGCAGAGCGCCGACGAGGTGGTCGCCTTCGCCCGCGAGCACGGCCTGCCGATCGCCATCAAGGCGGCCTACGGCGGCGGCGGCCGCGGCCTCAAGGTCGCCCGCACCCTGGACGAGGTTCCCGAGTTGTTCGAGTCGGCCACCCGCGAGGCGGTCACCGCGTTCGGCCGGGGCGAGTGCTTCGTCGAGCGCTACCTCGACCGTCCCCGGCACGTCGAGACCCAGTGCCTGGCCGACAGCCACGGGAACGTCGTGGTCGTCTCCACCCGCGACTGTTCGCTGCAGCGCCGCCACCAGAAGCTCGTCGAGGAGGCGCCCGCGCCGTTCCTCTCCGAGGCCCAGCTGGCCCGCCTGTACGCGTCCAGCAAGGCGATCCTCGCCGAGGCGGGCTATGTCGGAGCGGGGACGTGTGAGTTCCTCGTCGGCCAGGACGGCACCATCAGCTTCCTCGAGGTGAACACCCGCCTGCAGGTCGAGCACCCGGTGTCGGAGGAGGTCACCGGGCTCGATCTGGTCCGGGAGATGTTCCGGATCGCCGAGGGCGAGGAGCTGGGCTACGGCGACCCGGAGATCCGCGGCCACTCGATCGAGTTCCGGATCAACGCCGAGGACGCCGGCCGCAACTTCATGCCGGCTCCCGGCACCTTGACGGCCTGGCTCGAGCCGGCCGGCCCCGGCGTCCGGGTCGACTCGGGCTACCGCGCCGGCATGGCCGTCCCCGGCTCGTTCGACTCGCTGGTCGCCAAGATCATCGTCACCGGCGCCGACCGCGCCCAGGCCATCGGACGGGCGAGGCGGGCGCTGGCGGAGACCGTCTGCGAGGGGATGCCGACGGTCATCCCGTTCCACCAGGCGGTGTTGGGCGAGCCGGCCTTCGTCGCTGCGGACGGGCACTTCATCGTCCACACTCGCTGGATCGAGACCGAGTTCCACAACACCATCGAGCCGTACACCGGGACCCTGGGTGCGTCGGAGTCGGGCGAGAGCGAGACCTACGTGGTCGAGGTCAACGGCCGCCGGATCGAGGTGAAGCTGCCCAGTTCGCTGTCGGCACCGATGGCCAAGGCCGCGCCCGCCCAGCGGCCGACCCGGCGCAGCACCGGCGGCGCCAAGGCGAAGGCGCCGTCCACGAACTCCCTGGCCGCGCCGATGCAGGGCACGATCGTGAAGGTGAGTGTCGTCGAGGGCGATTCCGTCAGCGAAGGTGACACCGTGCTGGTGCTGGAGGCGATGAAGATGGAGCAGCCGATCACCGCGCACCGCTCGGGCGTCATCCGCGGCCTGGCCGCCAAGCCGGGGGACGCGGTCAGCTCCGGCCAGGAACTCTGCGAGATCGTCGACCCGGACTGACCGGCCCGTCCCCGCCGCTGCCATGCGTCACCAGCTAGCTTGCGTCGCAAGCTAGCTGGCAATACCATCGAGCTGTGCGTACCGAACAGGATGCGTGGTCCTCCCAGCTCCGCAAGGGAGTGCTCGAGCTCGCCGTGCTCGGCCTGCTCGCCGGCGAGCCGAAGTACGGCTCGCAGCTGGTCGACGAACTGGCGGCCGAGCCCGACCTGGCCATCACCGCCGGGACCGTCTACCCGTTGCTGGCACGGCTGTCGAAGGCCGGACTGATCAGCTCGACGTGGCAGGAGTCACCGCTCGGCCCACCACGGAAGTACTACACGCTCACGCCCTCAGGACAGCGCACCCTGGGCCAGCTCGCCGAGACCTTCCGCTCGGTGACCGTCACCATCACCAAGATCCTGGAGGCGCGGCCGTGATCGCCGACCTGACCGAACTCACCGACGAAGCCCGCAAGGTCGCCGAGGACTACCTCGACGCCGCCGCCGGCGGCCTCACCGCCGGCTACCGCGACCAGGTGGTCGCTGACCTGCGGACGTTCCTGTGCGACCACCTGTCGGCCAACTCGACGACGGCCGACGTGCAGGCACTGGTGGCTCGTGCGGGCAGCCCCCGTACCGACGAGCCGGGTCACCGGGGGCTCTGGCGACGGCTCGTCGCCGGCTTCGATCCACGAAACGTCGCCACCCGGGTCGCCGCCACGTGGTGGAATCCCGCCGACGAGCGGCTGTTCGTCCCCAGGGCGGTCGGCTGGGGCTTCGACCTCAACTACGGCGCGCTCGCCGTCCGCCTGGGCCTGATCGAGCCGGACGCGGAGGCCGAGCCGTTCACGTCCACTCCCGACTCCGCGTTCCTCGCGGCGGCGGCGCTGCCGGTGGGTCTGGCCGCTGCCACCGTCCTGCACTACGCGGTCCGGGGACGCGAGCTCCCCGACCGGCTGCCGTCGCACTGGGACCTCGCCGGGGCCCCCGACCGGTGGGTCGGAAAGCCCCGGGCCGCGGTCACCGACCTCGCCACCACCGTCCTGCCGGCGCTCGCCGCGGTGGCGGCGGCGCGCTCCTCCCGTCCGGGACCGCAGCGTGCGGGGGTGCTCGCCGGTGCCGGCGCCATCGCCGCCGCGGGCGCGACGGTCACCGTCCTGCGAAGCCTCGGCAGCCGTCCGCGGCCCTGGACGGGGCCGGCGACGGCGGTGGCGATCTTCGGTGCCGCCGGTGCCGTGCTGCTCGGCCTGGCCCGGGCCGGCCGGGCCGCCGAGATCCGCGACGACCTGGGCGAGGAGCAGGCATGAGTGCCTGGACGGGTGTCGCCTGGCGCCGGGTCGCCCTGTACTACGGCATCGCGTTCGGTGGTTCGACGATCGCGGCGCTGGTCGCGTTCGCCGCCCGTCAGGGACTCGGCTCGGCGGGAGCTGTGGTCGCCCTGGTCGTCACCGCGGTGGTCTACATGCCGATGCCCCTGGTGGCGGGCCTGATCACCGAGCGGGTCGCCGGCCGCCGTCCGCTGCTGGCCGATGAGTGGCGAGCCCTGCGCACCGGTTTCTGGCGCACCTACGGACGCAACGCACTGGTGGCCGTGGTGGCGATCGTGGCGATCCTGGCCGTCGCCTTCTGCGTGGCCTGGCTGGCCGGCGTGCTCGCCGTCCCCGGGGCCGGCCACCTGGCCAGCCCGGACGGTCTGCCGCTGCCGCCGGCCGCCCTCGTCCCCGTGGTGATCGCGGAGGGCGTTCTGGCAGGGGTGACCATCAACGGCCTGTTCGCGTTCGGCGAGGAGTACGGCTGGCGCGGCGTCCTCGCGGCGGAACTGCGACCCCTCGGCGCCGTCCGGGCGAATCTCGTCACCGGGGTGCTGTGGGGGCTGTGGCACGCACCGATCATCATCCTGCTGGGCCACAACTACGGCACCGAGTGGGGCTGGGGCATCCCGGTGATGGTGGCCTGGGTGACGCCGTTCTCGTTCCTGCTGTGGCGGGCCCGCGAGCGGACCGGCTCCGTCCTCGCCCCGGCGATGCTGCACGGGGCGGCCAACGGCGCGCTCGGGGTGTTCACGCTGACCATCGCCGGCGGCAGCGTCCTGGTCGCGCTGCCAGTAGGCCTGCTGCTGGCCGTCACGATGGCGATCGTTGCGCTGGTCGCCTGGCATCTCCCCGCCAGGACGCCCGCTTGAACCGTCGGGGACAGGTACTTTCGTTCACGCCGCGGGGACTGAACCGTCGGGGACAGGTACTTTCGTTCACGCCGAGCTGAACGAAAGTACCTGTCCCCGACGGTTCAGGCGGCGTAGCGGTCCGCGAGCCGGTCGAAGATCGCGTCCAGCCGCGGATCGATCTGGCGCCGGGACGGGTCGGCGTCATGCCAGGCGACGATCTCCCGCGCTCCCTGGGCGAATGGGACGCGGGCGGCCCAGCCCGGCACGACCGAGCGGATCGCGCTGTTGTCGAAGACCATCGAGTGCGCCTTGTCGCCCAGCAGGCTCGCACCGAAGTCGGCGTCGGCGGCCGCGATCGCGTCCGACGGCACGTGGACCAGTCTCGGCTCGACGCCGGCGGCGCGTCCGATGGTGGCGTAGATCTCGTTCCACGGCAGCGCCTCGTCGGACGTGATGTGGAAGGCCGAGCCGATCGTCGACGGCAGGGCGAACAGTCCGACGAAAGCGCGGGCGAAGTCGCGGGCGTTCGTCAGCGTCCACAGCGAGGTCCCGTCGCCGGGCACGACGACCGGGGCGCCACGGCGCATCCGCTCCACCACCGTCCACCCGCCGTCGAAGGGGACGGACGTGGCGTCGTAGGTGTGGGACGGCCGGACGATCGTCATCGGGAGCCCGGTCTCGCGGTACCGGGATACGAGCAGGTCTTCGCACGCGATCTTGTCCCGCGAGTAGCGCCAGTGCGGGTTGCGCAGCGGGGTCGCCTCGGTCACCGGCAGCCGGGCCGGCGGCGTCTGGTAGGCCGAGGCCGAGCTGATGAAGATGTACTGGCCGGTCCGGCCGGCGAACACGTCCAGGTCGGCGCGCACGTGGTCGGGGACGAAGGCGAAGAACGACGCGACCACGTCGAACTCCTCGGCCCCGACCGCCCCGCGGACGGCCTCCGGGTCCCGCAGATCGGCCTGCAGCGTGCGGACGCCGTCCGGCGGGGTGTGCAGCGCCTCGGCCTGGCTCCTTCCCCGGTTCAGCACGGTGACCTCGTGGCCGACCTCCGCGGCCCGGCGGACGACGGCGGAGCTGATCACCCCCGTCCCGCCGAGGACGAGCACCTTCGCACCGGTCAGTCCGGGGTGGTCGACACGTTCGGTCATCGCGATCTCCTCCGTGATTGGTCAGGCGGCGGGCGGGGTGGCGCTGCCCCGCACGACCAGGGTCGCCGGGACGTGGAGGTGTTCCTCGGTGAGCTCGCCGGAGAGCAGGCCGAGGAGCAGCCGGACGGCTTCGGCGCCCATCTCGTGCAGCGGCTGGGCCACCGTGGTCAGCGGCGGCGTGGCGTTGATCGCCTCGGGCACGTTGTCGAAGCCGACGACCGACAGGTCCTCGGGAACCCGCAGGCCGAGTTGGGCGGCGATCTCCAGCACCCGGATCGCGGACAGGTCGTTGGCGGAGAAGATGGCGGTGGGCCGCTCGGGCAGGGCGAGCAGTTCGCGGGCCGCGTCGGTCGTCTCGGCGGCGCGGTAGCCGCCCACCCGGACCAGGGACGGGTCGAACGGGATCCCGGCCGCGGCCAGCGCCTCCCGGTAGCCCTGCTCGCGGAGGGTCGCGGAGACCAGGTCCTCGCGTCCGCGGACGTGGGCGATCCGGCGGTGGCCGAGCCCGATCAGGTACTCGGTCGCGGCCCGGGCGCCGCCGACGTTGTCCACCTCGATCGTGCTGGTGCCCGACCGTCCGGTGTGCGGGTCGACGGCGACGACGGGGATCGGGGCGTCCACGACGGTCACGCTCGGGGCGACGACCACCGCCCCGTCGATCAGGGTGCCGGCCAGCCGCGACAGCGAGCGGCGTTCCCAGCCGACCTGGTTGTGGTCGAGATTGCCGGAGTACGCCAGCAGCTCGTAGCCCGTCCCCTCGGCCGCGGCGGAGATGCCCTTGAGCAACTCCACCGAGAACGGCTCGAACTCCGGCACCAGGATGCCGATCACGTTCGTGCTGCGCCGACGCAGGCTGCTGGCGACCAGGGACGTCTCGTACCCGAGCTCGCCGACGACGCCCATCACCTTGTCATAGGTGTCCTGGGACACACCGTAGCGATCGTTGATCACCTTGGAGACCGTGGACACCGAGACGCCGGCGGCCTCGGCGACGTCGATGATCGTGACCCGGGAGCTGCCCACGGCCGGCTGGCTGGGGCGGGGTCTCCTGGCACTGATGGTCACGGCGGTAACGCTAGCCGATCGGACGGGATCGGGCGCCAAGTCGCAACGAAAACGTTATCGAAAACGTTTGACACCGCTCGGACAGCAGTGTCAGGATCCGAAGTGGCAGGGACCCCTGCCACGGTCGAGGAGGACTGAGAGGTCTCGATGAAGAAGACAGTCAAGGGCACGGCACTTATCGCTCTCAGCGCAGGTGTCGCCCTCATCGCCGCCGGTTGTACCGGCGGAGCCACGAACAACACCCCGGCACCGGCCGACACCACGACGCCGGTCACGATGACGTTCTGGCACAACTCCACCACCGGTGACGGCAAGAAGTACTGGGACGACACCGTCGCCGCGTACACCAAGGACCACCCGAACGTCACGATCAAGATCCAGGCGATCCAGAACGAGGACATGGACGGAAAGCTCCAGACCGCCCTGAACTCCGGTGGGGACGAGCCGACGATCTTCATGGCCCGCGGCGGCGGCAAGCTCGCCGACGTGGTCACGGCCGATCAGGTGATGGACATCACCGGCCAGATCAGCCCCGACGTCAAGTCCGCCTACGGCGACGCCATCTTCAGCGCGTTCACCATCGACGGCAAGGTCTACGGCATGCCGACCTCGGTGCTGCCCGGCGGCATCTACTACAGCAAGGATCTGTTCGCCAAGGCCGGCATCACCGCCACGCCGACCAACTTCGAGGAGCTCAACGCCGCGGTCACCAAGCTGAAGGCTGCCGGGATCGCCCCGATCGCCCTCGGCGGCAAGGACGCGTGGCCGGCCGCTCACTGGTACTACTTCTTCGCGCTGCGGGACTGCTCGAAGGACGTCATGGACAAGGCTGCGGCTGAGAAGGACTTCTCCGACACCTGCTGGACCAAGGCCGGTGACGACCTGAAGGCGTTCGCCGACACCGATCCGTTCAACAAGGGCTTCCTGACCACCTCCGCCCAGCAGGGCGCGGGCAGCTCCGCCGGCCAGCTGGCCAACCACAAGGCCGCGATGGAGCTGATGGGCGCCTGGGAGCCGGGCGTGGTCGCGTCCCTGACCCCCAACGGCAAGTCCCTTCCCGACCTCGGCTGGTTCCCGTTCCCGGCAGTGACCGGCGGCGCGGGCGACCCCAGCGCGATGATGGGTGGATCCGATGGCTTCGCCTGCCGCAAGAACGCACCCGCGGCCTGCGTCGACTTCCTCAACTTCGCCGCCAGCAAGACCAACCAGGAAGGCTACGCCAAGGCGTTCCAGACCCTGCCGGCCAACCAGCAGTCGCAGGACGTCGTCACCGATCCCGCCCTGAAGGACGTGCTCGCGTCCTACAACAAGGCGTCCTACGTGATGCTGTGGCTGGACACCATGTACGGCCAGAACGTCGGCAACGCCCTGAACGGCGGCGTGGTCAACATGCTCGCCGGCAAGGGCAGTCCTGCCGATATCGTCTCCGCGGTCAAGACGGCGGCGGCGAAGGGCTGAGCAGAACCTCATGAGCGAAACAGTCAACGCACTGCCACAACGCTCGTCAGGTTCCCTGTCACTCCGGGGTGGCGCCGCCAAGGCGTCACCCCGGGGCGACCGGGCCAGGGCACAGTGGCGCAAGCGCGCGGAGATCGCGATCCTGTCCGGACCGGCGATCATCATGTTCCTGGCCTTCGTCATCTTCCCGGTGTTCATGGCCGCGTACTACGGGTTCTTCCGGTGGAAGGGCTTCGGTCCCCCGACGAACTTCATCGGGTTCCAGAACTACGTCACCATCTTCACCGACCAGAACTTCCTGGACGCGCTGCGTCACAACGGCTTCATCCTGGTGATGTCCCTGGTCATGCAGGGGCCGGCCGCTGTCGCCTTCGCGCTGCTGCTCAACCAGAACATCAAGGGACGCTCGCTGATCCGGGTGCTGATCTTCGTCCCCTACGTCATCTCCGAGGTCATCGTCGGCACCGGCTGGAGCCTGATGCTCCAGTACCAGGGGGCGCTGAACGACCTGCTCACCAACATGGGCCTGGGCTGGATGGCGACGGACTGGATCGCCGATCCGAACATCGCCATCTGGACGCTGATGGTGATCATCTCCTGGAAGTACATCGGCTTCGCGGTGATCCTGATGCTCGCCGGCATGCAGGGCATCCCGGACGAGCTGTACGAGGCCGCCGCCATCGACGGCGCGTCCTACTGGAAGATCCAGCGCTGGATCACCCTCCCCCTGCTCGGCCCCACGATCCGGGTCTGGGCCTTCCTGTCGATCATCGGCTCGCTGCAGCTGTTCGACCTCGTCTACATCATCTGGGGCCAGTACGTCGCCTCCACCGCCGGGACGTCGACCATGGCGACCTACATGGTTCGCGAGGGCCGCCTGGCCGGCAACTACGGCTACGGCAACGCGGTCGCCGTCGTGATCTTCGTCATCTCGCTGGTGATCGCGCTGACCTACCAGCGGTTCGTGCTCCGCCGCGACACCGCCGGCGCACTCACCGAGAAGGCAACGAAGGAGGACCGCTGATGTCCCAGGTCGCACTCACCGCGCGCGCCACGACGAGGCAAGGCCGGCGTCCGTCGGGGGGCACCGGCGCCACGTGGGGCAGCCCGGTCACCTACCTGATCGCCACCGTCCTGATCGCGGTCTGCATCGCACCGGTGCTGTACATCATCGTCGGCGGCTTCCGGACGAACTCGCAGATCACCGTCGACCCGTCCGGCTGGCCGAACCCGTGGGTGTTCACCAACTACACCGACGTGCTCACCAGCGGCCCGTTCTGGCAGCAGTTCGGCAACTCGACGATCTCCGCGGTGTCCACCACGGTCGGCACGGTCGCCCTGGCGCTGATGGCCAGCTTCGTGATCGCCCGCTACGACTTCAAGGGCCGCAACGCGATGTACGCGCTGTTCGCCGCCGGCCTGATGTTTCCGCTGACGGTGGCCATCACGCCGCTGTACCTGCTGATCAGGAACCTCGGCCTGACGAACAACCTGATCGGGATCATCCTGCCGCAGATCGCCTTCTCGCTGCCGACGACCGTGATCATCCTGGTCCCGTTCCTCGCGGCCATCCCCAAGGAGCTCGAAGAGGCGGCGTTCATCGACGGCGCCAGCCGGCTCGGCTTCTTCTTCCGGATGGTGCTGCCGCTGTCGCTGCCCGGCGTGATCACGACGGGCATCCTCGCCTTCATCGGCGCGTGGAACGGCTACATGCTGCCGCTGTTCATCCTGAACAGCTCCGAGCTCTACACGCTGCCGCTCGGCGTCCAGGCGTTCTCGTCGGAGCACTCGGTGAACACCGCCGCCGTCCTCGCGTTCACCTCACTGTCGATGATCCCTGCGCTGCTGTTCTTCAGCATCTTCGAACGCCGGATCGTCGGCGGCCTCACCGGGGCGGTCAAGGGCTGAACCGAGCCCCGTCCACCCGCCCCCCAGATTTGAAGGAGAGGGACCGCGTGTCCGCAACACCGGCCGGCATCCCGGCCATCCCCGAGGTCTCCGGACGCGTCCGCGACCTTGTCGCACGAATGACGCTGGCCGAGAAGGTCGCCCAGCTCGTCGGCTACTGGCCGGACCAGGGTGGCAACATCGTCGCGCCCATGCAGGGCGAGATGGGCACCGGCGGGGGCGGCGCCGCGGCCCTGGCCGAGGTCACCCGGGACGGCATCGGCCACTACACCCGGGTGTACGGCACCCGGCCGGTGGACGCCGTCGACCGCGCCGCGTGGCTGTGGGCCGAGCAGCGGCGGCTGCAGACCGAGACCCGGCTGGGGATCCCGGCACTCGTGCACGAGGAGTGCCTGACCGGCCTGGCGGCGTGGAAGGCCGCCACC
>JAFKJK010000030.1:44480-56677 GCA_017306015.1 Propionibacteriaceae bacterium | reverse complement strand
TGTCCCCGGCGGTTCAGGGGATCGGGTGAACCGAGGTACCTGTCCCCGGCGGTTCAGGGAGTCGGGTGAACCGAGGTACCTGTCCCCGGCGGTTCAGGGGGTCGGGTGAACCGAGGTACCTGTCCCCGGCGGTTCAGGGGGTCGGGTGAACCGAGGTACCTGTCCCCGACGGTTCAGGGGATCGGGTGAACCGAAGTACCTGTCCCCGACGGTTCAGGCTTGCGCGGGCGTTGTCCCGGGCAGCTGGGCCTTGTCATCCCGGGCTCCGACCCGGGATCTCCGGACGCCACGCCGGGGACCCCGGCGGGGGAGCCCTCGGCGGCTCCGCGCGGGACTGCGTCCGGGCGAGAGCGGCCTGGACCCGATTTCCCCGCGTCCGCGCTGACTAGCTACACTCACCGACGGTGGCGTGTCTGAGCGGCCGAAAGAGCGCGCCTCGAAAGCGCGTGAGGGGCAACCCTCCGAGGGTTCAAATCCCTCCGCCACCGCCAATGGCTCCGGCCCGAGTCTGGGACGGTTCCGATCCCGTCCAGGTGGACGGCAACCGGAACCGTCCCATTTCGGTTCGGGACGTCTCGGTTCGGAATCTGGGCTACCCGTCGACGACGCCGTGCTCGGCGATGTACCGCTCGACGCGACGATCCGGGACGAGCCACATGAGGGCGACGACCGTGTAGATCGCCACTCCCAGCCAGGGCGCGAGGAGCGTCCCGAGGATCCCGGCAACGTAGATCGCCGGGCTCAGCTTCGCCTTCAGGTCGCGGCCGAGCGCCGCTGCGAGCGGGCCGGACGGGCCCTGGCGGCGCGTGACGGCCGCCTGCAGGTTCCAGTAGGCGACCGCGCAGGCGAGCAGGTTCACGCCGTAGGTGATGACCGGGATCGTCGCGAACTGCTGCTCGTCCATCCACGCGGTCGTGAACGGCAGCAGCGACAGGCAGAACAGCAGCGCGAGGTTGCTCCACAGGATGCCGCCGGTGACCCGTCCGACGAGCTGGAACATGTGGTGGTGGTTGTTCCAGTAGATGCCGACGTAGACGAAGGACAGCAGGTAGGTCAGCAGTCCGGTCGCGACGCCGAGGAGAGCCTGCAGCCCCGGCCCGTCCGGCACCCGCAGCTCGAGCACCATGATCGTGATGATGATGGCGAGCACGCCGTCGCTGAACGCTTCGAGTCGACTGGTCTTCATGGCGGAGTATGGCCCGGCCTCGCGGCTGACGCGCAAGGGGGAATTCCTCTCGCGGGCTGGCGCGGACCGCTCCCGAATCGGTCGCCACAGCACCGGCCGCCCGACACTCGTTCAGCGACACCCGTGCACGGTGAACGAAAGTGCGGAGCGGGGCCCCTTTCCCGCCGCGCGCGGACGAGGCAGAGTTGACAGTGCCCACCCACAACGCGCCTCAAAGGAGAGCCCTGTGAAGAAACTGATCAACGATCCGGCCAACGTCGTGGCCGAGACCCTGGCTGGGTTCCAGGCGGCACACAGTGACCTGGTCACCGTTCATTTCGATCCTGACTACGTCGTTCGCGCGGACGCACCGGTCAAGGGCAAGGTCGGTCTGGTCTCTGGTGGCGGCTCTGGCCACGAACCACTGCACGCCGGCTACGTGGGCAAGGGCATGTTGGACGCCGCCGTCCCCGGCGCCGTCTTCACCTCGCCGACCCCCGACCCGATCCTCGAGGCCACCAAGGCCGTCGACGGTGGCGCGGGCGTCCTGCACATCGTGAAGAACTACACCGGTGACGTGCTCAACTTCGAGACCGCCGCCGAGATGGCCGAGATGGAGGACATCGCGGTCAAGGCGATCGTCGTCAACGACGACGTCGCCGTCGAGAACTCCACCTGGACGGCCGGACGCCGCGGTGTCGGCGGCACGGTCATGGTCGAGAAGATCGCCGGCGCTGCCGCAGAGCGTGGCGACGACCTCGACGGCGTCCTCGCGATCGCGACCCGCGTCAACGACAACGTCCGCTCGATGGGCATGGCGCTGACCGCCTGCACCGTCCCGCATGCCGGCAAGCCGTCCTTCGACCTCGGCGAGGACGAGATCGAGATCGGCATCGGCATCCACGGCGAGCCCGGACGCCACCGCGTCCCGATGGCGCCGGCCGACCAGATCACCGAGATGCTGGTCGCACCGATCCTGGAGGACATGAAGCCCGAGGCCGGCAGCAAGGTGCTGCTGTTCGTCAACGGCATGGGCGGGACGCCGGAGGCCGAGCTGTACATCGTCTACAACCACGCCCGCAAGCTCCTGCAGGACGCTGGGCTGGAGGTGGCCCGCTCGCTGGTCGGCAACTACATCACCAGCCTGGAGATGCAGGGCTGCTCGATCACCGTCCTCAAGCTGGACGACGAGCTGACCGAGCTCTGGGACGCCCCGGTGCTCACCCCGGCACTGCGCCGCGGGCTGTGAGGACGGGCGCGTGACCGACGCACTGAGTCTGGCCTGGGCGGACGCGTGGATTCGCGACGCCCAGGCCGTCCTGGCAGAGCACCGGATGGAGCTGATCGACCTCGACCGGGCGATCGGTGACGGCGACCACGGCGAGAACATGGACCGCGGCTTCAAGGCCGTGGTGGCCAAGCTGGACGAGGGCGGCATCGACGATGTCGCCGGGGTCCTCAAGCTCGTCGCGTCCACGCTGATGTCCAAGGTGGGCGGCGCCGCCGGGCCGCTGTACGGCACGGCGTTCCTGCGCGCGTCCAAGGCGATCGAGGGCGACGTCGACGCCAACGGGGTGGTCGCCCTGATCGAGGGCGCCCTGGACGGTATCGTCGCCCGCGGCAAGGCCACCACCGGCGAGAAGACCATGGTGGACGCCTGGACGCCGGCGCTCGAGGCGGCCAAGGCTGCCGCGGCAGCCGGGGAGACCCCGGCAGCCACGCTCCGGGCTGCCGCAGACGCGGCCGCCAAGGGCGCGGAAGCCACCATCCCGCTGCAGGCCACCAAGGGACGGGCCTCGTACCTCGGTGAGCGCTCGATCGGCCACCAGGACCCGGGTGCGACCTCGACGGCGTACATCCTGAACGCCGCCGCGGACGCCGCGGAGGCGGTGTGAGCGTCGCGCTGGTGATTGTCTCCCACTCGGTCCAGCTGGCCGAGGGGGTTGTCGAGCTGGCCTCCCAGATGGCCAAGGACGTGGAGTTGCGCGCCGCCGGCGGAACCGACGACGGACGCATCGGCACGTCTTTCGACAAGGTGAGCGACGCCGTGACCGAGCTGCGCCAGGCCGGTCACGACGTCGCGATCCTCACCGATCTGGGGTCGGCGACGATGACCGTGGAGTCGGTCCTCGACCTGCTGGACGACGACGAGGCGGCCCACGTCCGCTTCGCCGACGGCCCGCTGGTCGAGGGTGCCGTCGCCGCAGCCGTCACCGCTCAGGTCGGCGGCGACCTGGACGCAGTGGTCGCCGCCGCGGCCGCCCGGGAGTTGTTCGGCTGACCGGCGGGCTCAGCTGCAGCCGGGCTGGTAGGTGAACAACCAGACTGGCCCGTTGCTGCTGGGCGGATCGTCGGCCGCGCTGAGCATGCGGACGGGGAGATAGCAGCGGGCGATCGGCGTGTCCGCGTTGGTGACCCCGTCGTTGACGTGATGCGCGGCGTCGGCCAGGTCGTCGATCCCGCGTTCGCGGAGGTAGTCGAACTTCGCCTGACCAGAGGCCGCCCTCGCGGCGCGGTCGTCGACCAGCCCGTCCAGGTTCGTCACCGTCTTGCCGGAGATCACGCTCAGGATGCCGGCGTTCCAGGCCCCGAGGTGCTCGATCGAGGAGTCGTCCCGTAGCGACTGGGCCGCATGCAGCAGGCTCACGTGCCACGGCCAGGTCATCGTCTGCAGGCCGGCCACCCCGGGGGTGAGGCAGCCCAGGGACGCAACCACGGCAACGGCGGCGGCTGCGCGGGCGCTCCAGCGGTCGGCGACCTGTTTGCCGACGCTGGCCAGGATCACCGCGATCGGAACGACCAGTGACGCCACGTACCACAGTCCGGCGCCGGCGGTGGCCGTAGCGTAGAACGCCGCGTAGCCGAGCATCGCGAGCACACTGCCGAGCGTGACCGGCTCGCTGGTCAGCCAGAACTCCCGGCCCTGGCGGAGTGCGCTGATCGCAGCCACGAGCACCAGCGCCAGGAGCGCCAGGTCGAAGGCCTGGAGGAGCTGGAAGAAGGCGATCGGTCTGGCGGCCGACCAGGTCAGCTTGGTGGTGACCGAGGTCGGCAACGGGGTTCCGGAGACGACGAAGGTGTGCCCGACGGTGACGACGAACCCGGCCACGGCGCCGATCGCGACCAGCAGGGCGCGCCGGGCGCCCTCCGGATCGGTGCGGGCGTGCAGCTGGTGAGCCAGCCAGGCGACGACCGGGAGCAGCGCGAAGTCGATCCGGGTCGTCGCGGCGATGACACCGAGACCCACCAACCCGACCCGTCCCCACCGGCCGGTCCACCCTCCGACCGCGGTCGCGTACACGACGGCTGCTCCGGCCAGGACGACCAGGTGTGACTCCATCATCATCGTGCTGACCCCGAGCGCTATCGGTGACAGCATCACCGCCGGCACCCACCATCCGGCCGCGACGCTCAGGCGGTGTTGGGCCACCCGGACCAGCAGCACCGTGGCCAGCCCGAAGCAGAGGGACGCGAAGACGCTGACCACGACAAGCATGGTGATCCACTCCAGGCCCCGGTCGCCGAGGACGAGGTTGGCCAACGCCAGGAGGTAGCCGTGCAGGAGGTGGAAGCCCGATGTCGCAGACTCACCGTCGAAGGTCCAGTGACCGAGCCGGACGAAGTTATTGGCCAGCCGCAGGTAGTAGAACGCGTCGTCCGGGGTCCCGGTGATCGCCCGGGTCGGCTCGCTGGCCAGATAGGCGGTGCGCGCGAGCACCGCGGCGGTGACGGCGGCCCCGCAGCCCCACGCCTGGGCAGCGCGCTGCGTTGCGTCCATCCATCCCCCTGTCCGCGCGTCACGATAGCGGTCCAGCGACGGTGCCGGGCGATCCTCGCCGGCCGTCGAGCCTGCGGAGGAGTGGAGGGCGGCCCTACTTCGCCGCGATCCGCTCGTACAGCGCGTCCGCGGCCGCGGCGAAGGTCTCGGCGTAGGGGACGCCGTCCGGCCAGGCGGCCCACTGGCTCCGGATGCCGTCGTTGAGCGCCAACAGCTCGAGGGTGACCTGGTGGGGGTCCGTCCCGGCTCGAAGCTCCCCGCGCTCGACGGCCGCGGCGAAGATGGGCTCCAGCACGGCCAGTCCCCGACGGAGGTTCTGGCCCTCCCGGCCCTCGACGGGGTGCCCCTCGATGCCGGTCGCGCCGGACAGCATCGCGC
This sequence comes from Propionibacteriaceae bacterium, assembly GCA_017306015.1. GTDB lineage: Bacteria > Actinomycetota > Actinomycetes > Propionibacteriales > Propionibacteriaceae > Propionicimonas. The sequence continues at coordinate 51,356 of JAFKJK010000030.1, read as the reverse complement.
GGAAGCGGAGGAGGTGGGGACTCTGTTCGGCGCGGACTGCGGTCGCGATGAATCCGTCGATCGCTGCCCGCGCCGTGACCGCGCTGAGGTCGGGGACGGGGCCGTAGACCTGCTCCCGCAGTTCGACGACCGCGAGGAACAGGTGTCGCTTGGTCGCGAAGTGGTGCAGGAGCCCGGCGTCGGTCACCCCCGCGGCTCGCGCGATGTCGGCGATCCGGGCGCTCTCGTAGCCGCGCCTCCCGAACTCGCGGGTGGCCGCGTCCAGGATGGCGGCGCGTCGGTTGTCGCCGCGGACGATTCGGCCGTCTGGATGGTCTCGGCCGTCTGGATGGTCATGGTCAGACCCGAGGTACTGCGGATCCGGCGGTACTGGCCCGGTCATGTCTCCGACCCTATGCGGGCGAGGGCGGCGCCGTGTCCGGAACGCTGCAGAAAGTCCGGGGAAACCTGCGGAGTTTCAGGACGCTATTCTTCGCGCAAGGAGGCGCGCGTGCAGTTCGATCAGGTGTTGTTGCTCGGTGCTGCCGTGCTCCTCGCCTCGATCGGTGCAGCCCGGCTCGGCGCCCGGTTCGGTCTCCCGTCGCTGCTGCTCTTCCTCGGCCTCGGCATGGCCGTCGGCTACCTCGGGCTGGAGTTCAACGACGCCAGCCTCGCGCACTCGCTCGGCTTCGCCGGCCTGGTCCTGATCCTGGCCGAGGGCGGTTTCACCACCAAGTGGTCGGAGATCAAGGGCGCGCTCCCGTCCGCGATCCTGCTGGCGACGGTCGGCGTCGGGGTGTCCGTCGTCGTGGTCGCTGCCTTCGCCCACTTCGTCCTGGGCCTCGACCTGCCGACCGCCGTCCTACTCGGCGCGATCACCTCGCCGACGGACGCGGCGGCGATCTTCTCCGTGCTGCGACGGGTTCCGCTGCCACCGCGGCTGCGGGCCACCCTGGAGGCCGAGTCCGGCCTGAACGACGCCCCGATCGTGCTGCTCGTGGCCACGGCGACCAGCTGGGCGATGGGCACCAGTTCCGCCGACAACCCGGTCTGGATGGTCAGCCTGATCCTGCTCGAACTGATCGGAGGCGTGGTCACCGGCGCGATCCTGGGCTGGCTCGGAGTCTGGGTGCTGCGGCGGATCGCGCTGCCGGCGTCCGGCCTGTACCCGCTGGCCGCGCTGGGCTGGGCCGTCCTCGCCTACGGACTGGGCAGCATCGAGCACGTCTCCGGGTTCGCCGCCGTGTACGTGACCGCGTTCATGCTGGGCAACGGCAAGCTGCCGCACCGGCACGCCACCCGCTCGTTCGCGGAGGGCATCGGCTGGATCGCCCAGATCGGGCTGTTCGTCATGCTGGGGATGCTGTCCGAGCCGCTGCAAGTGACCTGGAGCACCGGCCTGGCCGGCATCGCCGTCGGCGTCGTCCTCACCTTCGTGGCCCGGCCGCTGTCCGTGTTCGCCTGCACGATCTGGTTCCGCCTGCCGTGGCGTGAGCAGGCCTTCGTCTCCTGGGCCGGCCTCCGCGGCGCCGTCCCCATCATCATGGCAACCGTCCCGCTGGCGGCGGGGGCTCCCGGCGCGAAGGCGCTGTTCGACATCGTCTTCGTCTTCGTCGTCGTGTTCACCCTCCTGCAGGCGCCGACGCTGCCGTGGGTCGCGCGGCTGCTCCACGTCTCGAACGGAGAGGACGCGACCGACGTCGAGATCGAGTTCGCGCCGCTCGACACGATCGCCGCCGACATGATGCAGGTGCACGTCCCGCCGGGCTCCAAGCTGCACGGGGTGACGATCCGCGAACTCCGGTTGCCCCGCACCTCGGTGGTCACGTTGATCGTCCGGGACGGGGAGCCGTTCCCGGTCGGGCCCGACCGGATCGTCCGCAGCGGGGACGACCTGCTGATCGTCACCAACGGCGACGACCGCCGGAAGGTGGAGGAGCGGCTGCGGAGCATCTCCGCCAGCGGCCGGCTCGGACACTGGCTGGCGCGCTGAGCTCTACTTCTTCGAAGGGGAGGTGCTCGGCGATGGCAGGGCGGAGCCGGCGCTCGCCGATGCCGAGGGGGTGAGCGGCGGCGGCAGGCACACCGGCCCGTCCACCTTCAGGGTCGTGACGGGTTTGGCCGCCGTCTGGTAGCCCTGGCCGATGAGCACGTCCACCACATGATCGTCGCGACCGTCACCCCTGGCGACGGATCCGGGGAAGAACTGCATCACCAGCCGCACTTCCGGGTCGGACGCGGCGTTGCCGACCACCACCGTGCCGGCCACCAACTCGTCGTCGTCGGCGTTGTTCACCCGGATCACCGTGAAGCCGTACGACCGCAGGAAGTTCGCCGTCTCCTTCGCCTTCCCGCCGCTGGCGCCAGCGTTGAGCGAGCGCACCTGGACCGACTTCGGCGTCAACTCGCCGCCGACGTCGGTCATGACGCACTTCACGTCGGGCTTGCCCGTGTCGGTGGTGACGGCCTTGTAGCCCCAGTAGCCGGCGCCGAAGAGCAGCGCGAGCAGGGCGATCAGCGTCACCGGGGTCTTCAGGATCCGGATCACCTGGGTCAGCTGGTCCACCGTCCTCCTGTCGTCGCCGGGCGCGGCGCCAAGACTACTTGAGTTCCAGAATCCGGGCGTGCATGGTCTGGCGCTGTTGCAGCGCAGCCCTCAGCGCGCGGTGCAGGCCGTCCTCGAGGAACAGCTCACCGTCGTACGACACGACATGGGCGAACAGGTCGCCGTAGAAGGTCGAATCCTCGTCCAGGAGGGCCTCCAGGTCGAGCGTGCGCTTGATCGTGACCAGTTCGTCCAACCGCACCTGGTGCGGCGCGATCGCCGCCCACTGCTTCTGCACGTAGCCGTGCTCGGGATAGGGGCGGGTGTCGCCGACGCGCTTGAAGATCACCTTGCCAGTCTAGGCCGACCGGATCAGCGGCCGGTGCCGGCGTAGACGACGGCCTCGCCCTCGGCGTCCAGGCCGAACGCGGTGTGCCCGGCGCGGACGGCGGCGTCCACTTCGGCGATGTCGACGACGACCGAGATCCGGATCTCGGAGGTGGAGATCATCCCGATGTTGATCCCGGCCTCGGCCAGCGCGCGGAAGAACCGGGCGGTGACGCCGGGGTGGGAGCGCATCCCGACGCCGACGACCGACACCTTGCCGACCTGGTCGTTGTAGACCACGTCGGTGAAGCCGATCCGCGCCTTCACCGCCTCCAGCGCCGCGATCGCCTTCGCGCCGTCCGACTGCGCCAGGGTGAAGGAGATGTCGGTGGCGTGCGCGTCGCCGGAGGAGACGTTCTGGACGATCATGTCGATGTTGATGTCCGCGTCCGCGACGGCGGTGAAGATGTCCGCGGCCTCGCCGACCCGGTCGGGCACCCCGACGATCGTGATCTTGGCCTCGCTGCGGTCGTGCGCGATCCCGGTGATCAGCGGTTGCTCCATGCCGTCCTCCTCGTTCATGTCCTTCACCCAGGTGCCCGGCCGGTCCGAGAAGGACGAGCGGACATGCACCGGGACGTTCTCGCGCCGGGCGTACTCGACGCAGCGCAGGTGCAGGATCTTGGCGCCGTTGGCGGCCAGCTCCAGCATGTCCTCGTAGCCGATCTCGGGGATCCGCCGGGCGCCGGGGACGATCCGCGGGTCGGCGGTGAAGACCCCGTCCACGTCGGAGTAGATCTCGCAGTAGGCGGCGTCCAGGGCTGCGGCCAGGGCGACCGCCGTCGTGTCGGAGGCACCCCGTCCCAGCGTGGTGACGTCCTTGGTGGTCTGGGAGACCCCCTGGAAGCCGGCGACGATGACGATGTCGCCCTCGCTGAGTGCGGAGACGATCCGTCCCGGGGTGATGTCGATGATCCGGGCGTCGCCGTGGGTGCCGGTGGTGATCACGCCGGCCTGCGAGCCGGTGAACGACCGGGCGTCCGCGCCGAGGTCGTTGATCGCCATCGCCAGCAGGGCCGCGCTCATCCGCTCGCCGGCGGTGAGCAGCATGTCGAGTTCGCGGGGACGCGGGTTGGGCGACACCTGCTGGGCGAGGTCGAGGAGCTCGTCGGTGGTGTCGCCCATCGCCGAGATCACCACCACGACCTCATTGCCGGCCGATCGGGTCGCGACGATCCGGCCGGCCACCCGCTTGATGCTCTCGGCGTCCGCCACCGAGGACCCGCCGAACTTCTGAACCACCCGCACGTGTTGTCTCCCTCTTCGCCGGCGTCCGGACGCGGACCGCACGCCAAACCGCACCTACTCTGCCAGAGCCGGGGACGCGTGCCTACCGGCCAACACTGGCCGGACAACCAGGTTCGCGGTCAGGGACGGATGCAGGATCCACCCGATGGGCCGCTCGCGTCCCGCGCGTACCGTGGAACGCATGAGCAGCATCGGCCCCACCCAGCAGTACGAGACGCCCCAGCAGTACGACGCGTCCCAGCAGTACGGCGTCGGCGAGAACCGCTGGGAGCAGCCGCGTTTCGGCACGGCGGAGCCGACGGTGTCCGGCACGGTGCTGCCGGCTGCTCCCTGGACGGGGCATTCCCGGACGGTGGCGCCGCCGAGCGCCGAGGAATCCCGGCTCCGGACGATCGTCGCCCTGGTCTGGCCGATCGCCCTCGTGCTGGCCATCGCCACCGGACACTGGGTGGCCCTCCTCGTCGGTGCCCTGATCGTCGGAGGGGTGCTCCGGCGCCGGCTGCTCCAGTTGCGCTACCAGCGGACGGTCGCTCCGCGTCCCCTTCGCTGACGGCGGGTGGGACTGCGCCTCGCGGTGAACCGTCGGTACCTGTCCCCGATGGTTCACGGTGAACCGTCGGTACCTGTCCCCGATGGTTCACGTCGTCCTCCGGCGCCGGCTGCTCCAGTTGCGCTACCAGCGGACGGTCGCCCGCGTCCCCTTTGCTGACGGCGGGCGGGACTGCGCCTCGCGGTGAACCGTCGGTACCTGTCCCCGATGGTTCAGTCCCCGATGGTTCACGTTCGGGGACCGCGCCTACGATGAGATGGTGACCAATCCGCCCACCGAGCAGCCGGAGGAACAGCGCTGGCAGCAGCCGGAATTCTCTCCGGGTGCCCAGCCGCCGCCGGTGGTGACCGGCCAGGTGCTGGTCCCCGGCGAGCGGACGCGGCCGCCGTCCGCAGTGGAGGCGATGGTGGGCGTCGTCGCCGGCCTGATCTGGCCGGTGATGATGGTCCTGGGCATCTTCGGGCCGGTCCCGTTCTGGACGGCTCTGGTGATCGCGTTCATCGGGTCCTCGCTGCTGGGTGCCGTCCGCAACCAGCTCCGGGCCCGGCGGCGCGCGGAACTCCCGCGACCCCCGTCCCAGCTTCGCTGAACCCCGGCCGCTTGGCGAACCCATCGGCTGCGCACTTTCCGTGATTGCCTCGGCGGCGGGTGGTGGCATGGGCTGGAGGTCTGACGCATCCGATGAGGAGAAACGATGGCCACCAAGCTCTATCCGTACCTGAACTTCCCCGGCAACGCCCGCGAGGCCATGGAGTTCTACCAGTCGGTCTTCGGCGGGAAGCTGGACGTGATGACGTTCGGCGACTACGGCATGGAGGGGATGCCGGCCGACGGCACCATGCACGCCTTCCTCGATGCCGGCGAGTTCGGGTTCGCCGCGTCCGACGCCCTGCCCGGCGCGGAGGCCACGTGGGGCGGGACGCGGGTGTACCTGGCGTTCATGGGCGACGACCCGTCCGTCTCCGAGTGGTTCGACAAGCTGGCTGAGGGCGGGTCGGTCGGCCAGCCGCTCGAGAAGCAGGTGTGGGGCGACACCTACGGCCTGGTCAAGGACAAGTTCGGCCTGGAGTGGATGTTCGACATCGGCCAGCCGCAGGGCTGAACCAGTGGCCTGAAGCAGTGGCCTGAACCAGTGGGACGGTTCCGTTTCGGTTCGCTTCAGTCCATGAACTCCGGGTCGATCACGACCGGACGGCGGGCTGCGCGCAGGCTGTCGACGGTGAGGACGACCAGGGCCACCCAGACCAGGGCGAAGCCGGCCCAGCGCGCGGGCGGCATCGACTCGTGGTTGATCCAGACGCCGAAGGCGAACTGGATCACCGGCGTGACGTACTGGATGAGGCCCATCATGCTCAGCGGGATCCGGGCGGACGCCGCGGCGAACAGCAGCAGCGGGATCGCGGTGACCACGCCCGCCGCGACCAGGCCGAGGGTGAGCCCGGGACCGTGGCTGAGCAGGCTGGACGCGCCCGTCGCCTGCAGCCAGACCAGGAACGCCAGCGCGACCGGCGTCAGCATGGCGGTCTCGATTGTCAGGCCGACAAGGGGCGATACCCGTCCGCCCACCTGCTTCTTGACCAGGCCGTAGAGCCCGAAGCTGACCGCCAGCGAGAGCGCCACCCACGGCACCTGGCCGTAGCCGAGCGCGATCACCAGGACGGCGACGACGGCGATGCCGACGGCTACCCACTGCGCGATCCGGAGCCGTTCGTGCAGCACCAGGACGGCCAGCGCCACGGTGAACAGCGGGTTGATGAAGTAGCCGAGCGCCGCGTCAACGACGTGGTTGTTGAGAATGCCCCAGACGTAGATCGTCCAGTTGACGGTGACCAGCACGCCCGCGCCGGTCAGCCCCCAGAAGAGGCGGCGGTCGGCCAGGATCTCCTTCAGGTGGCTGGTCTGGCGCACGACGACGACAGCCAGCAAGCAGAACAGGAACGTCCACAGCACCCGGTGGCCGATGATCTCGAACGGCCCCGCGGCCGACAGCAGCTTGAAGTAGATCGGGAACGCGCCCCACAGCAGGTACGCGGCGAAGGCGAACAGCAGCCCACGGGAGTCCAGACGGGACGGTGGGCGATCGGGCACCCGCACACCCTATGACGCCGGGATGCGCGGCCCGCGTCCGTCCGAGTCACCCGAACGCCTCCGTTCCGGTCAAACGCCA
>JAFKJK010000030.1:0-44464 GCA_017306015.1 Propionibacteriaceae bacterium | reverse complement strand
AGGGGGAGGCCGGGGGAGGGGGAGGGGGAGGGGGGCGGCGTCAGACCTCGTCGGCGGCCAGCAGGGCGTCCAGCTTGGCGTAGCCGTCGTTGATGCCGGTCTCCATGCCGGACGCGAGCCAGCCGTCCCGGCCCTTGAAACTGTCCACCAGGGAGTGGGCGTGCAGGCGGGTGCGGCCGTCCCCGAGATCCTCGAGGATCACGGTCTCCAGGGAGACGTCGTCGGGCATGCCCTCCCAGGTGAAGGTCTGGACGATGCGGTCGTCGGTGATCTCGTGGAAGCTGCCGTAGAAGCTGTACTCCCCGTCGTCGGTGATCTGGGTGAAGCGCCAGCGTCCGCCGCGCTGGGCGTCCCAGTAGTCGATGCGCGTGTTCAGGCCGTCCGGGCCGACCCAGCGCGCGTACAGCTCGGGGTCGGTGTGGGCCCGGAGCAGTTGGGCCGGGGTGGCCTGGAAGTCGCGGGTGATCCGGATGACCGGCACGTCGGGGTCGGCGACGATCCTGGCCTGGGTGGTGTCGGTGGTCATGATGCTGCTTCCTTCTCGATCTCGGATTCGTTCAGTTCGGCGAGGACGACGTCGAGGCGCTGGTAGCGCTCCTCCGCCTGTCTGCGGTAGCGCTCGATCCATGCGGTCATCAGATCGAACACCTCCGCCTCCAGGTGCACCGGACGCGTCTGCGCCCGGCGTCCCTTGGTGACCAGGCCGGCGTCCTCCAACACCTTGAGGTGCTTGGAGACCGCCTGGACGGTCATGTCGTACGGTGCGGCCAACTCGCCCACCGTCGCGTCCGCGACAGTGAGGCGGGCGACGAGATCCCTGCGCGTGGGATCCGCCAGAGCCGCGAACACAGTGGACAGCTGGTCCGCCATGGTGATTCCTTTTCAACCGATCGGTTGAATAAACGTAGCGCGGTCTCGGCGGTTCGTCAACCTTTCGGTTGAAAAGGGGCGGCGCCGGCCGCGCGTGGGCCTCTGGGACGCACGCGGGTCAGGCCCGGAGCTCCGCCGTCCGGGCGAGGAAGTCGAGCAGGAGGCGGTTGTACTCCTCGGGCGCCTCGGCATTGGGACTGGCGCCGGCGCCGGCGAGTTCCACGTAGTCACCGTGGGGCAGCGCCGCCGCGAGTTGCTGGCCGGCGGTCCTGGTCTGGTCGGACGCGCCGGCGACGACCAGCACCGGCGCGGTGATGCGGTCCAGGCGGTCGCCGAGGTTGGTGCTCGCCATCACGTCGAGGGCGCGAAGCAGGTCGGCCTTGGTCGCACCGCTGCCGGCCAGCGCCGACTTGGGCAGGAGCCGCACCAGGGTCTTCTGGAGCGTCAGCCCCGCCCGGGAGGGGGTCAGCGCCGCCCCGGACAGCACCAGCCCGGCGATCATCTCCGGCTCGGACGCGGCCGCCTCCAGCGCGACCATCGCCCCGAACTGGTGGCCGACGAGCCGGGCACGCTCGAAGCCGTAGCGGTCCATGGTCGAGATCACCTCAGCGGCGGCGGCGGCGAGCGAGAGCTCCCCGGAGCGTCCCGGACGCAGGCCGGCCAGCCATGGCGCCACCAGCTGGGTCTGGCTCCCGATGGCCTCGACCTGGTCCTGCCACATCTGCGGGCTGCGTCCGGCTGAGTGCAGCAGGACGACGGGGAGGGGACGAGGGGGCCGATCCGTCATGGCGGGCTCCAGTCGGTTGCGAGACGGTTGCCGCCATTCTCCCGGATCAGCGCTGGGTGGCCGTAGCGGGTGTCCGTGTTACGTACGAATCTTGACGCCCGGTCAATGGAGAACGGTATTCTCTTAACGCGTCGAGATCGATGCGGCTCGCAGCCCGATGATCGGGGGGCAAGGTCAGTGAACTTCTTCTGGCTGCGAGGGGGGACGCATCGATCGCGGGCCGCCGTGGCGGCCGTGGCTCTCGCCCTGGCCTGACCGGTTCGCCCGGCCGGGCCAGGGTCTGGGTCTTTCCGCCGCCCGGCACCCCGGCCCACACCTTTCGGCCTTGCTAGAGGCGCTCGACCGCGAAGCCGAATCCCGCCTCGTCGTCCACGAACCAGTCGGTTGCCGCCTCGGCCTCGGACAGCTCGACGGCCAGCACCTCGTCCGCGATCAGGCCCGCGTTGCTGCGCAGGGCCTCGGCCACGTCTGGACGGCTCGCGGCCCAGGTGAGCCGGATGCGGTCCGACACCTCGAAGCCGGACGCCTTGCGCGCCTCCTGGACGGCCCGGATGAACTCGCGCGCGACGCCGGCCCGGACCAGCTCGGGGGTGAGTTCCAGGTCCAGCGCGACGGTCTCGCCCTGCTCGTTGACGACGCTCCAGCCCTCGCGGGGACGCTCGGAGACCAGCACCTCCTCGGCGCTGACCTCGACCTCGCCGAGTTCGGGGACGGAGATCGTCGCCCGTCCGTCCGCTGCCAGGGTGGTGGCCAGCCAGGCAGCGTCGGCGGCCGCGATCGCGCTGGCAACGACCGGGGTCTGCTGGGCGAACCGCTTACCCAGGGCACGGAAGTTGCCCTTCGCCGAGTAGTCGACCAGGTCGCCCGCGGACGCGAAGCTCTCCACGGCGGTCACGTTCAGCTCGGCGGCGATCTCGGCGCGCAACTCCGCGTCCAGCTCCGCGAAGGCGACCGACGGCACCAGCGCCCGCTTCAGGGGCTGGCGGGTCTTCACCTTCGCCTCGGCCCGTGCGGAGCGTCCCAGTTCGACGAGTCGCCGGGCGAGCTTCATGGACGCGTCCAGGTGCGCGTCGATGACGTCCTCGTCCGCGATCGGCCAGGAGGTCAGGTGGACCGAAGCGGGCGCGTCGGGGTCGGTGGTCACGAACAGGTCCTGCCAGACCCGCTCGGTCAGGAACGGGGCCAGCGGGGCCATCAGCCGGGTGACGACGTTCAGCGTGTCGTGCAGGGTCTGCAGGGCGCCGTGCTGACCCTCCCAGAAGCGCCGCCGCGACCGCCGGACGTACCAGTTGGACAGGTCGTCGACGAAGTCGGTGAGCAAGGCACCAGCCCGCTGGGTGTCGAAGTCCTCCAGTGCGGCGGTGACGTCGCGGACGAGCTCGTTCCGGGCGCTGACCAACCACCGGTCGAGCACGTGGTCCGCTGAACCGTGGGGACAGGTACTTTCGTTCACCGGTGAACCGGAGTACCTGTCCCCGTCGTTCAGGGTGGCGTCTGCGGCGGCCTCCGGTGAACCGAAGTACCTGTCCCCGTCGTTCACGTCGCTCAGGGTGGCGTCTGCGGCGGCCTCCGGTGAACCGAAGTACCTGTCCCCATGGTTCAGGGCGGGGGTCCAGTCGTTGGCGCCGGCGTAGAGGGTCTGGAAGCTGACCGTGTTCAGGTACGTCAGCAGCACCTTGCGGACGGTCTCCTGGATGCTCTGGTGGCCGACCCGCCGGGACGCCCAGGGCGAGCCACCGGCCGCCATGAACCAGCGGACGGCGTCCGCACCGTGGGTGTCCATCAGCGGGATCGGCTCCAGGATGTTGCCCAGGTGCTTGCTCATCTTGCGGCCGTCCTCGGCCAGGATGTGGCCCAGGCAGAGCACGTTCCGGTAACTCGACTCGTCGAAGACCAGCGTCCCGATCGCCATCAGCGAGTAGAACCAGCCGCGGGTCTGGTCGATCGCCTCGCAGATGAAGTCGGCCGGGTAGGCGGCCGCGAACGCGTCCTTGGAGCCGTCCACCCACGGGTAGCCCCACTGGGCGAACGGCATCGAGCCGGAGTCGAACCACGCGTCGATGACCTCCGGGACGCGGTGCGCGGTCTGCCGGCACTGCGGGCAGGCGAACGCCACGTCGTCGACGAACGGACGGTGCGGGTCGAGGCCGGAGTAGTCGCGTCCGGTCAGCTCGGAGAGCTCCGCGCGCGAGCCGACGCAGGTCTGGTGCCCCGCCGGGCAGCGCCAGATCGGCAGCGGCGTCCCCCAGTAGCGGGAGCGGGACAGCGCCCAGTCGATGTTGTTGTCCAGCCAGTCGCCGTAGCGGCCGTGCTTGATGTGCTCGGGGTACCAGTTGGTGGCCTCGTTCTCGCGCAGCAGGGCGTCCTTGATCGCCGTGGTGCGGATGTACCAGCTCGGCTGCGCGTAGTACAGCAAGGTGGTGTGGCAGCGCCAGCAGTGCGGATACGAGTGCTCGTAGGGCTGGACGCGGAACATCAGCCCGCGCTCGGTGAGGTCGTCGATGATGACGGCGTCCGCGGTCTTGAAGAACAGGCCGCCGACCAGATCGAGGTCCGGCTCGAAGGTCCCGTCCGGTCGGATCGGGTTCACCAGCGGCAGCCCGTAGGCCCGGCACAGTTCCAGGTCGACCTCGCCGAACGCCGGGGCCTCGTGGACCACGCCGGTGCCGTCCTCTGTCGTGACGAAGTCGGCCAGCAGCACCTGGTGGGTGCCCCCGACCACGTCGGGGAACTCCACCAGTTCGAGGGGACGCGCGTAGCTCCAGAACTCCATCTGCGACCCGGTGAAGGTCTCGCCCAGCGCCCAGCCGTCGCCCAGCACCTTCTCGGCCAGGGCCTCGGCCAGCACCAGCGATTCCCCGCCCGGCTCGTCCCTCGTCGCCACCACGTAGGTGATGTCGGGGCCGACCGCCGCGGCGGTGTTGGAGACGAGCGTCCAGGGCGTGGTCGTCCAGATCAGCAGGGACGCCTTGCCGGCCAGCGGCCCGGAGGTCAGCGGGAAGCGGACGTAGACCGACTGGTCGACGACATCCTCGTAGCCCTGGGCCAGTTCGTGGTCGCTCAGGGTCGTGCCGCAGCGCGGGCAGTACGGCGCGACGCGGTAGTCCTCGACGAGCAGGCCCTTGGAGTGGATCTGCTTCAGCGCCCACCACACCGATTCGACGAAGTCGGGGCTCATCGTCCAGTAGGCCTCGTCGAGGTTCACCCAGTAGCCCATCCGGCGGGTGAGTTCGGTGAACGCGTCCACGTGCCGGGAGACCGACTCGCGGCACCGGGCGTTGAACGCCTCGACGCCGTACGCCTCGATGTCGGGCTTGCCGTTGAAGCCGAGCTCCTTCTCGACGGCGAGTTCCACGGGCAGGCCGTGGCAGTCCCAGCCGGCTTTGCGGTCGACGTGGAAGCCCTGCATGGTCTTGAACCGGGGGAAGACGTCCTTGAAGACCCGGGCCTCGATGTGGTGGGTGCCGGGCATGCCGTTGGCGGTGGGCGGGCCCTCGTAGAAGGTCCACGGAGCGCCGCCGCTGGTGCGTTCGAGGGAGGCGGCGAAGGTGTCGTTGGCGTCCCAGAAGTCGAGGATCTCGCGCTCGGCCGCGGGCAGGTCGATGCTGGCCGGTACCGGACGGTAGCGGCGTGCGGCGGCGCAGTCGGTGGTCATCGCTCTTCCTTCGTCTGGTCACAACCGGGACGAAGGGACGAGGCGCGCGCCCCGCGGTACCACCCTTCTTGGACGCGTACGCGTCCCACTTCGTTGCTCGCCCGCTGCCGGTTCTAGTGAGGGCGGATAGCCCCGTTCTTCCGGCGGCTCCGGGGTGATGGCCCCATCAGTGCCTTGCGGACGAGGAAAGAGTGTACGCGACGACGACCGGTGGCCAAGCTTCCGCTGTTCCTGTCGTTATGGAGGTGGTACGACCGCACCGAACTGAGCGTTCCGCCGTTCCTGCAGTTCTCAGGCCTCAACGGGGCCCGATAACGACAGGAACGGAGGAACGGCCAGCCGGACGGGTTCGTCACTGGTCGATAACGACAGCAACGGCGGATGCATCGAGATCGGCGCCGTCGGCTGGGTTGGGGCGTCGCCGCCGAGCGGGGCTACAAGCCGGGGTCGTCGCTGGCGGGCGCGGGTGGGCCTTCCGGTCCGGGCGCCGACGAGCCGGCCGTCCACTCGGTCGGACGCGGGTGCTCGCCCAGCATTGCCGCCTTGCGCTCGAGGTAGTCCGGCACGTCGATCTCGCCCCGGGCCAGTCGCTCGTCCAGCAGCTGGAGTGCGGGCGGCAGGAACGGCGCGAACGGTGGACGCCCGCGATGCGGGTGCGGGCCGGGGCCGTGCTTGCTGCGCTTGACCAGGAACACGACGAGTGCCGTGATCAGGCCGATCACCAGCAGGGTGAAGATGAAGCCGGCCACGCCGAAGAACAGGCCGCCTCCGCCCATTCCACCCATTGGTCCGTGTCGCATGTGTACCTCCTTGGGTCCTGGCACTCCATGGTGACCCCGGTCTCTGTGCCGCCGCTGTGAATTCGGCCAGATCAGTCACAGTGCGCAGGCGGACGGCCCCGGTTCGGGCGGCTCCTCGGCGAACAGCGAACCGCGGTGCGGCTCGGGCAGCCGGGTCCACTGCCAGCGTCGTTCGGCGCCGACGTTGGCGGGCAGCTCGCACATCGCGCTGTTGCGGCCGAGCGCCTCCACCGCGTAGTCGGCTGCGACCTCGGCCAGGCCGGCGTCGTCGGCGCTCGCCGCTGCGTTCCCGGCCGAGCGGACGGCGTCCGCGTGCGCGTGGTAGCCCGATTCGGCCAGTTCACGAGCCGCGAACTGGGCGTCCACGGCGGCGTCGCGGCAGGCGTCCAGCGTTCCCGACCCGGACGCCCACGCCCGCGCCGCCGCGATCGCGGCTTGTGCGTGCGGGTCGGCGAAATCGGGGAACTGGGCCAGCGCGTGCTCCGCGCACTCGGCAGCCCACCCGGTCAGGACGCGGTCGCCGGTCGTTTCCATCCCATCCTCCGCTCGGTGAGTCGTCGCTCGGCGAGGAGTGCTTCGACCACGGCCGCCACCCCACCCGCGTTGTTGGCGGTCGTCACGTGGTCGGCGACGGCCCTCGCGGCCTCGGTCGCGTTGCCCATGGCCACCCCGTACCCCGCCCACGCCAGCATCTCGACGTCGTTGCCGGCGTCCCCGAACGCGATCACCTCCGACGCGTCCACTCCGAGCAGGCCACCGAGCCGGGCCAGCCCGCTGGCCTTGTTCACCCCGGCCCCGCCGATCTCCAGGAACGGGGCCCCGGATGTGGTCAGCTGGCAGTCCGGCGGGCCGGCCGCGCCGAGCACCTCGAGCAGCTGCTCCGGCGAGAGTTCCGGGTGGCGGACGGTGAGCTTGAGCGTCGGGCCGCTGGTCACGTCGTCGGCCGTCCCGACGGTCAGGTAGTCGGACGGCACCCGCTCGGCGGGGTGGACGAGTTCGGCATAGCCGGGCTCGACGACGTAGTGGCGGCCGTGCTCGCGGGCGGCCGACAGCCGGCCCTCCGGCAGCACCCGGCGCACCACGGCGGCGATGGCCGCGACCGTTGCCGCGTCGATCTCGGTCTCGAACAGGATCTCGCCGGTGCCCTGGTCGACCCCGATCGCTCCGTTCGCCGCCACCAGGTAGCGGACGCCGCAGGCGGGCAGGTCGACCGGCACGGTTCCGGGTTGCCGTCCCGTGGTCGCGACCAGGATGAGCCCGGCGTCGGCGGCTCCGCGCAGGGCGGCCACCTCGGGGCGTCCGATCGTCTTGTCGTCGCGCAGCAGGGTGCCGTCGAGGTCGGTGGCGATCAGCCGGACGCGTTCGGGGAAGCCCATGGTCAGTTCAACCGGCGGCGGCCGGAGAAGGCCCGGCCGAGGGTGACCTCGTCGGCGTACTCCAGGTCGCCGCCCACCGGCAGTCCGCTGGCGAGCCGGGACACGATCACGTCGGTGTCGGCGAGCAGCCGGGAGATGTAGGTGGCGGTGGCCTCGCCTTCGAGGTTCGGGTCGGTGGCCAGGATCACCTCGGTGACCGTGTTGTCGGCCAGCCGGGTCAGCAGCTCGCGGATGTGCAGGTCGGCGGGGCCGACGTTGTCGATCGGGCTGATTGCGCCGCCGAGCACGTGGTAGCGACCGCGGAACTCGTGCGTCCGCTCGATCGCGGCGACGTCCTTGGGCTCCTCGACGACGCAGATCGCGGTGGCGTCCCGTCGCGGGTCGGCGCAGATTCGGCAGGTGTCGGTCTCGGCGATGTTGAAGCAGGTGGCGCAGAAGTGCACCTTCTCGACCACCTCACGCAGGGCCGCGGCGAGCCGCTGCACGTCGTCGCGGTCGGTGGCGAGGATGTGGAACGCGATCCGCTGGGCACCCTTGGGGCCGACGCCCGGCAGCCGGCCGAGCTCGTCGATGAGGGTCTGGATCGGGCCTTCGTACATCGAGGGCCGGTCAGCCCAGCTCGGGCAGCTGCGGCATGGTCGACTGCGCCAGTGCCATCGCCTGGTGGTTCGCATCCCGGACGGCGGCGACGATCAGGTCGGCGAGCGTCTCCGGGTCGGACGGATCGATCGCCTCGGGCTTGATCACCAGGCCGAGCAGCTCGCCGGTGCCGGACACGGTGGCCTCGATCAGGCCGCCGCCGGCCGTCCCGGTGACGGACTGGGTGGCGAGCTGGGCCTGCGCCTGCTCGAGTTGGTTCTGCAGCGCCTGGGCCTGCTCCAGCAGGCTGGACAGGTCCATCGAACCGGGGTCGAACATCGCTTCTCCTCTGCTCGTCTACTGAGGCCGGACGCCCGCCATGCTAGACGACGAACCGATGCCGGCGCGGGAGCGACGGGATCCCGAGAAGCCCGCATGCACGGGGCGTGCGCCGAGTCGGCGAGCGCTATCGGGAGGGAGTGGCCCGGCGCGCTGACGGGTCGTCGCCGGGAGGGGACGGATTGAGATCGGGATGCGTGACCATCACCAGGGAATAGGCGTCGCCGTCCGGGTCCGGGCCGCGGTCCTTGAACTCCGTCGCGAGCGCCTGGACGCGGGCGTCCAGCTCGGCGCGGTGCTCGGCGTTCAGGCGCAGCCCGAGCCAGGTGACGGCGATCTGCTCGGGGTCGACGCCCTGGAGTTGCTGGCGCATCGTCTCCAGCAGGACGACCGAGATGCCCGGGACCGGCGTGTGCCAGGACAGCCCGGTCGCGCGGTAGGGCACCTCGCGGGCGCCGCGGGTCCCGGTGCGCTCGGGCTGGGCGGCCAGCAGGCCGGTGCGGACCAGGGTGCGGACGTGGTGCAGCATCGTCGCGGGATTGACGTCCAGCAGCGTGGCGAGTTCGGCATTCGTCCGCGCGTCGAAGGCGCAGAGTCGCAGGATCCGTAGCCGCAGCGGCGAGCTGAGCGCCCGCGCCAGCGCGGTGGCGTGTGCCTCGCCGGGATCCACGGCGTCCGATCGCTCCGGTTGCACGTCGACAGACTACCGATTGACACATGCCAATCGGTAGTCCAAAGTGATTGACGTGTCCCAATCAGTCACGCCTGGAACCGAGGACGTCCCGCTGCTGCGCGACCGCAACTTCGTCACCTTCTGGACGGGCCAGGCCCTGAGCCAGGTGGGCGAGCAGGTCAGCGGCCTGGCGCTGCCGGTGATCGCGGTGCTGCTGCTGCACGCCTCGGACGGAGAGGTCGGCGTCCTCAACGCGGCCGGCGTGGCCGCCTTCCTGCTGATCGGGCTGCCCGCCGGCGCCTGGATCGACCGGATGCGGAAGCGGGCGGTGATGATCCGGGCCGATCTCGTCCGCGCCTTCGCCCTGGCGTCCATCCCGGTGCTGTGGTGGCTCGGCGTCCTGCACATCTGGCAGCTCTACGTGGTGGCCCTGGTGCTGGGCGTGGCGACGGTCTTCTTCGACATCTCCTACCAGAGCATCATCCCGTCCCTGGTGCCGGTGGGACGGATCCCGGAGGCCAACGGAAAGCTCGAGTCGACCAGCCAACTGGCGCACCTGTTCGGGCCGGCGCTGGCGGGCTGGCTGGTCGGGCTGGTGAGTGCGCCGTTCGCGGTGGTCGTCACCGTCGGCACCTACCTCAGTTCGTTCGCCGCGCTCCGGCTGACCCACGACCACGAAGCGGGCCACGAAGAGGACCGGCTCTCCCGCAGGCCGGTGCGGCACGAGGTCGCCGAGGGCCTGCGCTGGGTGTTCGGCCACCCGCTGCTGCGCCGGATCGTGGCGACCACCGGCATCTCCAACCTGGCCAGCACGCTGACGTTCACCCTCGTCCCGATCCTGTACCTGCGGGTGCTGGGCTTCACGCCGGCGACCATGGGCCTGCTGTTCTCGCTGTCGGCGCTGGGCGGCCTGGCCGGCGCGGTCACCAGCGGACGGGTGATCGCCCGGCTCGGTGGCGCCCGCGCGATCCCGGTCTCGTCCCTCGTCTTCTCGCTGGCGGCGCTGCTCCTGCCGGCTGCGACCCTGGTGCCCCGGGAATTCGTGTTCCCGGTACTGGTGGTCGAGGGCATGCTCACCAGCTGGGCCGTCCTGCTCTACAACATCACCCAGGTGAGCTTCCGTCAGCGGATCACGCCGGCACGGCTGCTCGGCCGGATGAATGCGTCCATCCGGTTCTGCGTGTGGGGCGTGATGCCGCTGGCCGCGCTCGCCGCCGGCGGGCTGGGCGAGCTGCTGGGCACCGTGCCGACCATCTGGATCGGCTCGATCACCGGCCTGGCCTCGGTCATCCCGGTGGTCTGGGGGCCGTTCTGGCGACTGCGCGACCTGCCCGACCCGGACGCGGCGAGCGGCTGACGTCCGGGCAGTCGCGGCGTCCGGCTACGAGGCCCGCGGCGGACGCCAGAGGTTGCCCAGGTAGGCGGCACCCGGAGGCTGCGGCCAGCGCAGTCCCCGCAGGTAGCCGGCCAGCGGCGGACGCAGGTCGACGCCCGGCAGATCCTCCAGGTTCACGAGCTCGGGATGCCGGTCTGTCTCCCGCTGGCCGAGCGCGTCGAGATTCGAGGTGGTGGCGGCGAAGACGAGCTCGACCCGGCGACCGGTCTCGGTGGGTCCGACGACCTCGTACACGAAGAGGCAGCGGCCGGCGTCCACGCTGAGGCCGGTCTCCTCCAGGGTCTCCCTGGTCGCGCAGGCCCGCATCGACTCGCCGTCACGCGGATGGCCGCCGGGCAGTACCCAGTCCCCCGTGGACTGCCGACCCGGGTGCGCCGTCCGGTGCAGCAGCAGGAGCTGGTCGTTCCTGATCAGGGCGACCGAGCATCGAAGGTCGACCAGGACGCCGTCGACGATGTCCGGTGGCGTCTCGCTGAGCGGAGGCAGTTCGTCGGTGCGTCGGTCGGTTGGGCTCACGGCAGGCTCCTTCGCAGGTCCGTACGGAGGAGTCATCAGCGGACGCGGTTGCGGTCAGATCCTGGCCAGGGCGAACTCCATCGCCGCTGTGGAGTCTATTACGCCCGCCCACGACGTGGCCGTGGGCTGAAGACCATCAGCCCTCGTCGTCGAGCAGTTCGGCGCCGAGGTGCTTCATCAGCAGCTCCTCGCCGGACGCGGCGTCGGTCACCTCCGCGTCGTCCCGGTCGGGCTCCGGCTCGGGCGGCGGCGCGGACGGGCCGCTTCGCGCTCCCCCGGGAGGTGGCGGTGGCGAGTCGGCGGTCGCATCCAGGATGGTCTCGATCCGGACGGACGCGCCGAGCACGTCGAGGATCGCGTCCCTCAGCACGTCCAGGCTGCCGCCCTTGCTGAAGCTGTCCCGGGCACCGGGGTTGGCCAGCCCGATCGTGACCACGTCGTCGCGGACGTCCACCACCTGGGCGTTCTGGCTGAGCAGGATCCAGGTGAACCGCCGCCGCCCCTTCACGTTCTCGAGGACTTGCGGCCACAACCGGCGCACGTCGGCGACGCCGAGGCCGCTGGCCGGTGCCGGCGCTGGTGCCGGCGTGGGGGTTGTCTTCGCCGGGTGGGGTGCGGCTTCCTCCGGGGCGGCTTTCTCCGGCTGAGGTGCTTCGCGGGCGGGTTCCGGGACGGGAGCGGGTCTCGCCGATGGTGCCGGCCGCGGGCGCTCCTTCGCCGCTTCGGGTTGCCGCACCGGTGCCGACTCGGCCGTCGGCTTCGCGGTGGCCACCGGCGCCGACGGAACGTCCGCCTCCGGGACGCCGAGTTGCAGCCGCCGCTCGAGCCGGTCGACCCGGGCGTGCAGCCCACGGTCGTTCAGGTCGGACGCCGGGAGGAGCACCCGGGCGCACATCAACTCCAGGTGCAGCCGGGGCGCGGTCGTGCCGCGCATCTCGGTCAGCCCGACCGCGATCACCTCGGCGGCCCGGGTCAGCTCGCCCGGCCCCATCGCGGACGCCTGCGCGGTCAGCCGCTCGGCCTGGTCGTCCGAGACGTCCACCAGGCCGCTGGAAAGCGCCTCCGGCACCGCGGCCACGATGATCAGGTCGCGCAGCCGGCGCAGCAGGTCCTCGGCGAAGCGGCGTGGATCCTGACCGACCTCGATGATCTTGTCGATCGCCGCGAACACACCCCTGGCGTCACCGGCGGCGAAGGCGTCGACGATCTCGTCCAGCAGCGCGTCCGGGGTGTAGCCGAGCAGCGCGGTCGCCTGGGCGTAGCTGACCCCGTCCTCGGCGGCGCCGCCGAGCAACTGGTCCAGCACCGACAGCGAGTCCCGCACCGAGCCGGCCCCGGCCCGCACCACCAGCGGCAGGACGGACGGCTCGACGGCGATCCCCTCCGCCTCGCACAGCTCGGCCAGGTAGGCCGACAGCGTCTTCGGCGGCACCAGCCGGAACGGGTAGTGGTGGGTGCGCGAGCGGATGGTGCCCAGCACCTTGTCCGGCTCGGTGGTCGCGAACACGAACCGGACGTGCGGCGGCGGCTCCTCGACCACCTTCAGCAGCGCGTTGAAGCCCTGCGGCGTCACCATGTGCGCCTCGTCGATGATGTAGATCTTGTAGCGGGAATGGACGGGGGCGAAGAACGCCCGCTCGCGCAGGTCGCGGGCATCGTCCACGCCGCCGTGGGACGCCGCGTCGATCTCGATAACGTCGATGCTGCCGGAGCCGCCGCGGGCCAGGTCGCGGCACGACTGGCAGACCCCGCACGGCACCGGTGTCGGGCCCTCGGCGCAGTTCAGGCAGCGCGCCAGGATCCGGGCGGACGTGGTCTTGCCACAGCCCCGCGGCCCGGAGAACAGGTAGGCGTGGTTGACCCGGTTGTTCGCCAGCGCCCGCTGCAGCGGCTCGGTGACGTGCTCCTGCCCGATCACCTCGGCGAACGTGTCGGGCCGGTAGCGGCGGTACAGCGCCAGCGGCGCATCGGGACGGTCGATCTCGACGGGCGGCTCACGCAGGGCGTCCACCGCCTCCATCAGCGAGGCCGTGACCTCCTCCTGGGTGCGCTCGACGGCCTCCTCCGCGCCGGCCGGCAGTTCGGCCGCCTGCGGTTCGTCCGGGTCGGCGAACAGGTCGGGACCGTCCTGGTCGAAGAGCTCGTCCTCCTCGAACAGGTCGCCGTCTTGATCGTCCACGGGTGAAACCCTAACGGTTGCCACCGACACCCGCCCACGCTCGGAGCGGGGAATTGAAAGGCCCCCGCGCACCCGGAAGAGCTCACTTACCCTTGCTGCCTTCCGGCCCTGGGGGAGTTGGGCGAGGTACCGCCGCGCGGGGAACCGGCCTCCAGCCTACCGGGTCCTGGCCGTGACTTGGATCCCGGCCACCGCCCGGGCCTATATTCGAAGGCGTGCCTGCGTTCCCCGACCCCTCCCCGGCCGCTGCTCCGCGGCGCTGGACGGTCGAGCGGCGCGGCCTCGCTCCCGTCCCGGACGGCGAGCGCCACGGCTCGGTGACCTCGATGCTCTGGCTGTGGGTGGCCGCGAACATCGGCATCCTCGGCGTGACCATGGGCGCCGGTCTGGTGACCGCGCTCGGACTCAACCTGTGGCAGGCGCTGGTCGCAGCGGCGGTCGGCTCGGTGGGCTCGTTCGCCTTCGTCGCGCTGATCAGCTCGCAGGGCCCGGCCACCGGGGCTCCGGTCATGGTCGCGTCCCGGGCCACCTTCGGGGTGCTCGGCAATCTCCCGGTGACCCTGGTCTCGTGGATCGTCCTGGCCGGCTGGGAGGCCGCCATGTGCACCACGGCGACGTTCGCCCTGCTGGCGGTGCTCAACCTGATCGGGGTGCCGACGACCGCCTGGACCGGCGCGGCCGCCGCGGTGGTGATCGTCGGCGGAGCCACGGTCATCGCCTGGTTCGGACATGCCACCATCTGGTGGGTGCAGAAGTGGCTGGCCTGGGTGGTCGGCACCCTCACCCTGATCGTCTGTGGGTTCGGCATCAGCACGGTGCACTGGGTGGCCGTCCTCGGCAGCCCCGGGACGGACCTCCCCGGCCTGCTCGCCGGCATCGGCGTCATCGCGGCCGGGACGGGGGTGGGCTGGCTGTCCGCCGGCGGCGACTACACCCGCTACCTGCCGGCGGCCACGCGTCCCGGCCGGCTGTTCACGGCCACGCTGGCCGGCGCCGGCGTCCCGCTCACGCTGCTGGTCGGCACCGGCTCGCTGCTGGCCTTCGGCAACCCCGCCACAGCGGACGGGTCGGACCCGGTCGGCTCGGTCGGGCTGGCGCTCCCGGACTGGCTGCTGGTGCCGTACCTGATCACCGCGATGCTGGGCCTGCTGGCGGCCGCCGACCTGTCGATGTACTCGTCCGGGCTGAACCTGCAGGCCCTGGGGGTGCCGCTGCGGCGCCCGCTCGCCGTACTGGCCACCGCCGTCCCCGTCGCAGCGGTCACGGTCCTCGTCGTCCTCACCTCCACCGATGTCTACGCGCTGCTGACCGCGGTGGTGACCGCCTTCGCGATGCCGCTGGCCGCCTGGGCTGGGGTGGTCGTGGTGGACGTGGTCCAGCGCCGGCACCCCGACCCGGACGCACTTGTCGACGTACGCCGCGGCAGCGCCTACTGGTACACGGCGGGAGTCCACTGGCCGGCCGTCGCCGCCTGGCTGGGTGGAATCGCGGTCGCCGTGCCGTGGGCCCGCGTCCAGTTCGGCGACCAGGTGGTGTTCGCCGGCTTCCTCTCCGACACCTGGGTCGGCCGCAGTTCGCTGGGCTGGCTGGTCGCCGGCCTGGCGGCGATGGCCATCTATTGGGTGCTCGAACCGGTCAGCCAGCGTGCCGAACGCGCGTCCGCCGCGCGTGCGGCAGAGTGAGGGCGGAGTCGCCAGACAGGGGGTGAGCGATGAGGCCGGGTCAAGGGCCGGTGCAGCGCCTGTTGTTGCCGCTGGCGCTGTTCATCCTCGCGTTCAGCGTCCGGCTGTTCCCGATGCTGGCCGGCGGCGGTCCCTATCCGGTGGACAACTACGACCCCTCGGTGTACTACGCGGCTGCCGTGGGGCTGTTCGAGGGACGGTTGCCCTACCGCGACTTCCTGCTGCTCCATCCGCCGGGGCTGCTGCTGTTCCTCCAGCCGTTCGCCGCGCTCGGGTCGGTGGTCGGCGAGCCTACCGCCAACCTCGTCGCCCGGACCGCCTTCATGGCGCTGGGAGCCTTCAGCACGGTGCTGGTGTACCGGATCGTCCTGCCCCGCAGCGCGGTCGCGGCCATGCTGGCGTCCGGGCTCTACCTGGTGTACTTCCCGGCGATCTACTCCGAGCGGACGACCCGGCTCGAGGGCCTGGCCAGCTTCCTCGTCCTCGCCGGACTGGCGGTGCTCGGGCCGCTGGCCAGCCGGGGCGTCCGCCTGCTCGCGGTCTTCGGGGCCGGCCTGCTGTTCGGGCTCGCCGCCACCGTCAAGATCTGGGGCGTCGCGCTGCTGCTCGCCCTCGGGCTGTGGGTGCTGCTGCACGAGGGTCTGCGCGCGGCCCTGGTCGCGACGGCCGGCGGGGCCCTGGCCGGACTGGTGGTGATCGGGCCGTTCGCCGTCCAGGGTCCGCAGTTCTGGCGGATGGTGGTGCTCGACCAGGTCGGGCGTCCGGAGCTGGCGATCGGACCGGTGCAGCGACTGAACGACATCTTCGGGCTCTACCAGCTCGGCGGCCAGGCCGCCGAGGCGTCCGGCCAGTTGGCGGTGCCGCCCGGTGTGACGCTCGCCCTGGGCGCCGTGCTTGGTGTGCTGATCGCGGGGGCTGTGGTCGACCGGGCCGGCCGGCTGTACGTGTTCTGCCTTGCCGCAGCCCTGATCACGCTGCTCGCCGGACCGTCCTGGTTCGCCCACTACCCGACGTTGGCGATCGGGCCGATGGCGCTCGTGCTCGGGACGGCGGCCGGACGGCTGACCGCCGTGGCCGGTCGGGTCGGACGGGCCGTGCTGGCCGTCGTGGTCGCCGTCCTCGTCGGGCTGGGGTCGGTCTGGCAGCTCGGCCAGCCCGAAGGCAAGCCGTTCGCGGTCACGGTCGTGAGCGAGGCGCTGCGGGACCGCGCGGGCTGCGTCACCACCGACAACCCGGTCTCGCTGATCCTGTCCGACACGCTGCGCCGCAACCTGCGCCGCGGCTGCCCGCTGGTGGTCGACCTCAGCGGCTACCTGTACGACATCCTCCGGGCGCGGGGTGGGGAGGCCGACCGCGAGGACAACCCTGCGTTCCAGCGTGAGCTGATCCGCTACCTCGGCAGCGGCGAGACGACCGTGATCATGCGCCTGTGGCCGGACAGCTTCGACGCCGCCAGCCGGGCCGAGGTGGAGCGCTGGCCGGTGCTCGTCCGCTTCGACGGCCACACCGTCCGCGAGCCTCGGTAGGAGGCTGTCTGAACGATTGGGGACAGTCCCCGACGGTTCAGACGGGGCGGCTGCCTGAACGGTTGGGGACTGTCCCCGACGGTTCGCGGGGCGGTTGTCTGAACGATTGGGGACAGTCCCCGACGGTTCACGGGCGGTTGTCTGAACGATTGGGGACAGTCCCCGACGGCTCACGGGCGGCTGTCTGAACGATTGGGGACTGTCCCCGACGGTTCACGGTGAGCGGCGCCCGATATGCTGCCGGGGGCGATGGATCCCGCCCGGGTTCGCCCGAACCGCCGTCCGGCTGATGGTTCCTGGCACGTCTCAGGGCGTCTGGGAACGCCCGGAAGCGAGGACCGATGGACCGGGTACCACAACCCGCCGTCGAGCGGATCGTCCCCCCGTCCGGCCAGCCGCTGGTGGTGGCCGTCCGCCCGGGCCAGCCGGAGTTGGTGCTGCGCACGGCCGCGGTCTGGGCTGAGGCCCTCGGCGCGACGCTCGTCGGCGGCTACGCCGACCCGCACCGGATGACCGTCGCCGAGTTCGCGGACGGCAGCGTCCGGCACACCGCCGTCGACCCCGATCTCGCCGACGACTCGTGGCAGCGGACGGACGCCGCCCTGAGGGAGCAACTGGCCGCCGTCCTCGACCCGGCCGGGGTGCGCTGGGAGTTCCGCTACTTGGCCGGACGCGCCGACCGGGCGCTGACCCATCTCGCCCGGGCCGTGGACGCGTCCGCGATCATCGTCGGCTCCCGGCACCCGGGGGCAGCAGAACGCCTGCGCGACCTGATGGAGGGCTCGGTGGCACTCGGCCTGGCCCGGCACCAGCACCGTCCGGTGATCACGGTGCCGGTGGGCGTCGTCGACTGGAAGCACACGCTGCGGTGAGCCGGCGGCTGTGCGGACGGGCGCCTCGACCGGACGGGGTCGTCCCGTGAACCGGCGACGGTTGGGCTGGCTCGGCCTGATCCTGGCCGGTGCGATGGCCGGCACGTCCGTGCGCTCGGCGCTGGAGGCGGCCTGGCCGGCCGCTCCGGGAGCCTGGCCGTGGACGACGTTCTGGATCAACCTGTCCGGCTCGTTCATTCTCGGTGCGCTGCTGGAGTTCCTGGCCGCGTCCGCGCTCGACGCGAACTGGCAGCGCGGGCTGCGGCTGGCGCTGGGCACCGGGCTGCTCGGCGGCTTCACCACCTACTCGACCTTCGCCGTCGAGACCGCGGCGCTCGGCACGTCCGGCGCGGTGGTGACCAGCCTCGGCTACGCACTGGCCAGCGTCACCGCGGGGGTGCTGCTGGCCGCCGCCGGGATGCTGCTGGTGCGCCGACTGGTCGGGGGACGGCAGTGATCGGCTTCCTGATTGCGCTGGCCGGCGGCCTCGGTGCGGTGGCCCGCTTCCTGGTGGACGGTGTCGTGGACGGCCTCTCCCGGCGCGCGACGATCCCGATGGGGACGATGGTGATCAACGTGAGCGGGTCGTTCCTGCTGGGCCTGGTCACCGGGTGGTGGGCTGCCCATACCGGCGACCCCGGGCTGAGGCTGGTGCTCGGCACCGGCTTCCTGGGCGGCTACACGACGTTCAGCACCGCCAGCGTCGAGGCCGCCCGGCTGGCGATGTCGGGACGGAGCTGGGCCGCCGTGGCCCAGGCGGTAGGAATGATGGTGCTCGGGGTCACCGCAGCGGCGCTCGGCCTGTGGCTCGGCGGGCTGTGATGACACATCTGGCCGGTCAGTGTGTCCAAATGCGGCCAATCCGGGGGTTCGGGACGCACTGAGGACGAGAATCGGTCACATGCCAACCGCGACCGCCTACGCCATCGACGGACCCACCGGTTCGTTCGCCCGCACCACCATCGCCCGCCGCGATCCCGGACCGAGCGAGGTCCTGTTCGACATCGCCTACGCCGGCATCTGCCACTCCGACATCCACACCGCCCGCGGAGAGTGGGGCCCGGCGCGCTACCCGCTGGTGCCCGGCCACGAGATCGCCGGGATCGTCCGCGAGGTCGGGTCGGAGGTGACGAAGTTCGCCGTCGGCGACCGGGTCGGTGTCGGCTGCTTCGTCGACTCGTGCGGCGAGTGCGAGCAGTGCCGGGCGGGTCACGAGCAGTTCTGCGACGGTCCCGGCGGCACGATCTGGACGTACAACGCGGTCGGCCGCGACGGCGTCCCCACCGCGGGCGGGTACTCGACCTGCTTCACCGTCGAGCAGGACTACCTGTGCCGCATTCCGGACTCGATCGACCTGGCGAACGCCGCCCCGCTGCTGTGCGCCGGCATCACGCTGTACTCGCCGCTGAAGCGCTGGGGCGCCGGCCCCGGCAAGCGGGTCGCGATCGTCGGCATGGGCGGGCTCGGCCACATGGGCGTCCAGCTCGCGGCGGCGATGGGCGCCGAGGTGGCGGTGATCAGCCAGACCCGCTCGAAGGAGGCGGACGGACGCAAGTTCGGCGCGTCCGAGTACTACGCGGTCTCCGAGCCCGGGACGTTGAAGGGCCTGCGCCGGAGCTTCGACCTGGTGATCTCGACGGTGTCGGGCGACCAGGACCTGAACGCCCTTGTCGGCACGCTGAAGGTCGGCGGCGCGCTGGTGGATGTCGGCCTGCCCGAGCATCCGGTCGCGCTGGCCCTGGGCGGGCTGACCGGCGGGAACAAGATCCTCGCCGGCTCGCAGATCGGCGGTATCGCCGAGACCCAGGAGATGCTGGACTTCTGCGCCGAGCACGGCCTGGCCGCCCAGGTCGAGGTGATCGGCGGCGAGGACATCAACGCCGCCTACGACCGGGTCGTCGCCTCCGATGTCCGCTACCGCTTCGTGATCGACACGGCCACCTTCGCGTCCTGAGGTTCGGACCCCGGCGGACAGTGACGACGAGCGCGCCGAAGAGGCGTCAGGAGAACAGCTCGAGCAGCCTTTGGCACTTCGGCGGGTCCCAGGTCAGTCCTCGGCGCAGTCCCCAGAGCAGGTAGCTCATCGAGCGCACCACGACCCACGACCGGGCCCGCTCGGGCGGCACCGAGGCGGCGTCCGCGAAGACCCGGAATGCGGCGTGGACGTCGCGGTCGTCGGCGAGCTCGTCGAGTCGCGTCCAGAGCACCCGGCCGATGTCGTACTCGGGATCGCCCCGCAGGAGGACCGGGTCGACCACCGTCCAGGGGTAGCGGCTGCCTGCGAGCACCTGCTCGAAGTGCAGGTCTCCGTTCACCGACGAACGGCCCGGCTCGGCCTCCGCAAGGGCGGCAGCCCCCGCGACCGCCGCCTCCAGCAGACGTCGTGGCGTCGGCTGGCCGAGGTCCCGCCACTGTCGTCCGAACGACTCGGCAGCCTCTGCCGCGAGCTCGCGGGTGCTCGGCGCGTCCGCCGGCGCCGGGACGGCGAGCGTGCGGGTGAGCGAGCCGAGAGTGGCCACCGCCTGGAGGACGGGCTCGGAGAGCAGCGACCGGGTGTGGTCGAGCCGCTCCAGCAGGCAGGCGCCCAGAGTCAGGTCGACGTCCAGGAGCCGGACGACGCCACGTCCGTCCCAGTGCCGCAGCGCCGCGGTCTCCGCTGCGAGGTCGTCTCCCGGCGGCGTGAGGCGGACGGTGACCTGCTGCGAGCCGTGCCGCACCAGCACGATGAGCGCGTTCGAGCCGTGGAGCACCGGGCCGTCGACGGTGAGACCCCACCGCGCGCAGGCCTCCGAGACGAGGGCCGGGAGTCGGTCGAGCCAGGCCCGTCCGGCCTCGTCGTGCCACCACCTCGGCATGTCCCGGAAGGTCTGCGGTACGGCGATCACAGCCCGAGGCTAGCGTCGGGGGACGTCAGGCGTCGGCCACGGCCTTCAGCACCGGACGCAGGGACAGCCACCACTGGTCGGACGGACGACGGAACTTCGGGTCCATCTCCTCGGCCATCCGGGACAGCGGACGGGCGGTCACCTTCGACTCCACCAGCCCGAGGTAGTAGCTCTCGTTCCGTCCGGACGCGAACCCGGCCACCAGCAGGTCCAGCGCCCGCGACACCAGCCGGACGGCGAGCAGCCGGTCGAACGGGGACGGGCACCCGCCCTGCTGGATGTGGCCCAGGATGTTCTGCCGGACGTCGTAGGCGCCCCGGCCCTCCTGCTCCAGCAGCCGGGCGATGAAGTCGGTGGTGTACAGGTCGTTGGCCATCTCGTTGCGCATCGCGAGGAACAGCCGGCGCCCGGACGCGAAGCTGTCCCGCAGCCACTCCACGTCCTCCACCAGCGACTCCAGGCTGATCCCCTCCTCGTGCAGGTAGACCCGCTCGGCACCGCCGGCCAGCCCGCCCATCAGGGTGAGGTAGCCGCAGTAGCGGCCCATGGTCTCCACGATGAACGCCCGCTTGGCCGCCGAGCCCGACATCTTGATCCGGTCGATGGCCTCGGTGATCACGTTCAGCGCCGTGTCGGCCCCGATCGCCAGCTCCGAGCCCGGCAGGTTGTTGTCGATGGATGCCGGGACGCAGATGATCGGCAGCCCGAAAGCCGGGAACCGCTCGCGCTCGGAGTGCAGGAGTCGCGCGGCCTCGTACCCGTCCCAGCCGCCGATCATCACCAGGGCGTCGACCCGGTGCTCCTCCAACTGCCGGTTGATCCGGTACAGCTCGTCCAGGTTCGGCACGACCCGGCGGGTGCCGAGGTCAGCGCCGCCGACCAGCCAGCCCTCCACGTCTCCCCAGCCCAGTTCGGTGAGCTCCCCGTCCCGCAGCCCCGGGAAGCCGCCGTGGACGCCGAGCATCACCAGGCCGCGGCTGATCCCCAGCCGGACGGCATCCGCTGCTGCCGCGTTCATGCCCGGCGCCAGCCCACCGCCGTGGACGATCGCCACCCGCTTCGCCCCGGCTCCGGGCTCGGCCCGGCCGGGCTCGACCATCTCGGCGAAGATCCGCGCGGCCTCGGTGAACGAGCCGCCCCGCATCGCCATCGCCCCGTCGTAGTCGCCGGACGCGATCAGGTCGGGCACCCGGCGGGTGTCGGCGATCGCCTGCGCGAGCGGGACGCGGGAGACCCGGTTGCCGCGGAAGCCGATCACCGGGCCGTCCTCCGCCCCGGTTGCGGCCAGCACCTCGCGCGCCGCCTCGTAGCCCAGCCACGTGGACGCCCAGCGGTCGTACGCGCTCGGCGCGCCGCCCCGCTGGACGTGGCCGAGGATCGTCACCCGCACGTCTTCGGCGAGGATCCGCTCGATGGTCTCGCGGACGTACTCGGCGGTGATCGGGTTGCCGGCCCGGTCGCGGGCACCCTCGGCCACCACGACCAGCGAGTCGCGGCGTCCGGCCTGGCGGGCCTGCCGCAGCGCCGCGCACATCCGCTCCTCCCAGCCGTCGGCCGGTGGGTGCTCGGGGATCAGGACGTAGTCGCAGCCGCCCGCGATCGCGCTCATCAGCGCCAGGTAGCCGCAGTGCCGGCCCATCACCTCGACCACGAAGCTGCGCTGGTGGCTGGCCGCCGTGGACGCCAGCGCGTCCATGGCCTCGACGATCCGGTGCAGCGCTGAGTCGGCACCGATGGTCATGTCCGTCCCGACCAGGTCGTTGTCGATCGAGCCGACCAGGCCCGCGAAGATCAGGGACGGGTGCGCGGCGGCGTCCTCGGCTGGGATCCGGCCCTCGGCGACCAGCTCCGCGAGCAGGTCGGGCCATTCCGCCCGGAACTGGTTCAGCCCGGACAGCGATCCGTCGCCGCCGATGACCACCAGCCGGTCGATGCCGACGTCGACCAGGTTCGCGGCGGCGCGCTTGCGTCCGTCCCGGGTCCGGAAGTCGGCGGAGCGGAAGGTGCCGATCGTCGTCCCGCCTTTGTGCAGGATGCTGCCGACGTCGTCCCAGTCGAGTTCCCTGATGCCCTCGCCGCCGTCCACCATCCCCTGGAAGCCCTCGTAGATCGCGAAGACCCGCGCTCCGCTGCTGAGGGCGGTGCGGGCGGCGGCGCGGACGGCCGCGTTCATGCCCTGCGCGTCGCCGCCGCTGGTGAGGATGCCGATGCGGTTGCCGGAGCTCATGGCTCCATCGTGCCGGATCGACGGTTCGCGGGACATTCCCCTCTCCTGCCAGCCTCGCGTCAGTGTGGCGCAGACGGCCGGGAACAGGTGAACCGAAGTACCTGTCCCCGGTGGTTCAGGTGAACCGAAGTACCTGTCCCCGGTGGTTCAGGCCTCGCGTCGGTGGGGCTCAGGCGAGGCCCAGGAACTCCTCGAGGGTGAGCGTGTTGCTGGTCGGGAACTGGCTGGCCACATCCACGCCGACGTAGCGGAAGTGCCACGGCTCGTAGTTGTAGCCGGTGATCTTCTGCTTGCCCTTCGGGTAGCGCAGGATGAAGCCGTAGGTGTGGCAGTGCTTGTGCAGCCACTTGCCGGTGGCCGTGTTGGCCATCGGCAGGCTCCACGTCACGCCGTCCCACAGGTCCATCGAGAGCCCGGTCTGGTGCTCGCTGGCGCCGGGTGGCGCGTTGTACGCCTTGGCGGACGCCTCGCTCGGGTAGTTCCGCAGCGCCCGGGAGTAGACCGCCTTCTGGGTGGCGTAGCTGCGGTAGCCGGAGCGGACGACGATGCGGACGCCGGCCTTCTTGGCCGCCGCGGTCATCTTCGCCAGCGCGCGCGCAGCGGTCGCGTCCAGGTGGTACGGCCCGGTGGGGTGCGGTGGCCCGTACGTCGCCGAGACCCGGTGCGCCTTGGAGACGACGATGACCCCGTCAACCGTGTACGGCTTGTCGAGTTGGCGGCCTTTGCGCTTGTCAGCGGCAGGTTTGGCGGGCTGGGACGGGCTCGACGACGCCGTCTGGGTTGGCTTGGCGGTCGGCGTCGTCGTGGGCGTCAGGCTCGGGCTGGGCGTGGCGACGGGCGTCGACGATGCGGACGGTGTCACGGGCGACGGCATGTCCACGGGCACCCGCGCGCACCCGGATGCCAGCAGAAAAAGGACGGTGGCCGAAGCCGCCAGCCCGGTGCCGCGGAACCCCAACCTCAACGATTCAGCCAGGTGCCGAGGAGACCGCCGAACCAGCCGGTCGCACCCAGAGTCCGTCGTCCGGAGTCAGCGGGGGCACAGCGCCAGCGTCCCGGCCCGGGACGGGCGCTGCAGGACGCCGACGGCGCGGACGAAGCGGACGGCGGTGCGGGTGGCGGCGTCGGCCGTGCGGGTGGTGTCGGCCGTACCGGCGGGGTCGGTCGCGTGGGTGGTGTGGGCCGTACCGGCAGGGTCGGGCGCGTCGGCGGGGTCGGCCGTGTGGACGGCGGCCAGACGATGCTCGGCCTCGCCGATGTGGGTGCGGTGGTCGGACGCGTCGGGCGGACCGAGACGGAGGCGCTGCCGCCGCCGGTCGGGGTGATCGTCGCGGTCGGGGTGTTGCTGGCCGACGGCGGGGCGCTCGGCGTCTCGGATGCGCTGGGCGTGCCGGACTGGCTCGGCGTCCCGGATTCGCTGGGAGTGCCGGACTCGCTGGGAGTGCCGGACTCGCTCGGTGTCCCCGACTCGCTGGGAGTGCCGGACTCGCTCGGCTCGGTGCTCGGCGTCGTCGGCAGGTCCGTCGGAGTGGAGGACGGCGTCGACGTATCCGTCACGGACGGGGACGCGCTGCTGGTCGGCAGCGGGATCGTCGGGCCGCCGGAACTCTCGGCCGGGTTCGGGATCAGGGTCCCGGTGTCGCTCGGCGTCGGCGTCGGGGACGGAGCCGCCGTCGTCGGCGTCGGCCTGGCAGTGGGCCGGTGGGTCGGCGCCTGCGTCGGGGTCCTGGTCGATGCCGGCGCCGTCGTCGGAGCGGGCGCGGTGGTGGTCGGTGCGCTCGTCGGCTCGGTCGGGGTCGGCGATGCGGTGGTGGGAGCCGCCGTGGTGGGGCTCTGGGACGTCGGCGGACCGTAGGTCACGGTGACCGTGACACCGATCTCGGGGCCGGTGCTGATGATCGGGGGCGCGGCGCGCGGAGGCGCGACTACGACGCCTGCGACCACGCAGGCGGCAGCAGCCAACCATGCATTGGCAGCCCGTGCCATCGTTTCCCCCCGACTGCACTGTTACCTGGTTCCGACCTGGCCGGTACCGGATCGGTGCCAGTAAGCCAACTCACTGGTCAGGTTCTCCCGGGCCTTGCCAAGCCACAGCCGCTGGCCCAGATCAGATCTGAACAACGCCTGTTGGCTCAATAATGCCTCAACAATCCGTGTTCTGGCGACGATGAACGAGGATTCCTCCAGATCGGGATGCTCGAGCCGGACATCGCGGACGTACATCTGGTAGCGCCCGGCCGGCTGGCCGAGGATCGACAGGTCGGCGTCGACCAGCAACGCCCCGTTGCGGTCGCCGGGGTCGGGGTCGTGGGCGATCGTGAGTTCGACGAGCCGGAACACCTCGCTGACCTGCCCGGATGCGACTCCGGCCGCTTCGAGTTCGGCCGCGGCGAGGTCGGCGGACGCGTGTTCGTCCGTCCCGGCGACACCGGTGTAGACGGCGTCGTGGAACCAGGCGGCGAGCCCGACCTCGACCGGCGGTTGACCTTCGCCGAGGATCGTGAGCGAGTCCAGCATGTGTGCCAGATGGCGGACGTCGTGGTAGTGCCGGTGCGGCTCGGACCACCGCTGCAGCAGCCGCGCGCCCAGCTCGGGGTGCCCGGGCAGCAGGCGCTGCCAGGAGCGTTCCAGCCTCGGCAGCACCCGCGCCCGGTTCGGTGCCCGCGCCGGTCCGCGCACCCGCAGGCCGGCAGCCTGCAGCCGCGCCGCCAGTTCCCTGGTGTCGGTCGGGACGGCGCCCGCGGCGACCAGCGCCTGCACCCGTCCGGCGGGGACGTCGTAGTGGTCGTGGTCGAAGGCTCGACAGGACAGTCCGGTGGCGGCCGCGAAAGCATGCAGTTCGGCGAGGGACGCGTCCGAGGCCAGGTGGGCGAAGTGGGTGCCGTGCGCTGGCCAGCGCGGCTGGTCGATCAGGAGCGCCATCGCCGGCCCGGGACGTCAGCTCTCAGCTGGCGGGGTTGGCGAACAGGGCGACGAAGCTGGCCGAGGCGAGCGTGCTGAAGCTCGCGGTCAGCCGGGCGACGGCGCTGCTGGCCTCGTCCGGGACGTCCAGCCGCGGCACCGAGATCGCGTGCACCGTGAACCGGTAGTGGTGTGCCGGCCCGGGCGGCGGCCACGGCCCTCCCCAGCCGGGGTAGCCGTAGTCGTTCGGCCAGGTCCGGGCGCCGGGCGGCAGCGGGGCACCCTCGGCGAGGGAGGTGACGTCGGCGGGGATGTCGGAGACCACCCAGTGCCACCAGCCGCTGCCGGTGGGGGCGTCCGGGTCGAAACAGGTGACCAGGTAGCTGGCCGTGCCGTCGGGTCCGGCCGTCCAGGTCAGTTCCGGGCTGGTGTTCTGGCCACCCACTCCGGGCTCGGCGTACGCCGGGTCGATGAAGCTGTCGGGCGCGATGCTTGAGCTGGACAGTTCCATTCCGACTCCTCCCGTTCGGTGACCCCAGCTTCCCACTGCCGTCCACAGCTGTCATCAGTCGGGGCGCTGATCGGGCAGGATGGGCACGTGGCCGTCGAACTGCCCTCGCTGGGACCGAACCGGGTGATCGCCACGTTGCCCGACTTCGACGCCGAGACGCTGCTGCCGGTCTGTGAGGTGATGTGCCAGGAAGGCTTCACCGCCTGGTCGCTGCCGATCGAGCGGCTGGACGCGCTGGCCGAGATCCTCGCGCCCTTCCGTCGTCGCGCCCGGATCGGCGTCCACGGGGTGACCGCTCCGGCACAGGTGAAGCGGGCTGCGGCCGCGGGCGCCGCGTTCGCCGCGTCCCCGTACCTGCTGCCGACGCTGGTCAAGGCCGTGCCCGGCTTCCCGGTGATCCTCGGGGGCATGACCCCGACCGAACTGCGAGCCGGGCTGAGCGCCGGTGCGGCGGCCGTGCAGCTGTACCCGGCCGAGGCGTACGGGACCTCGCTGGCGCACTCGTTGCCGCGGTTGATGCGTTTCCCGAACCTGCTTGCCAGCGGCCAGTTGGAGAGCTACCAGGTCCGGATCTGGCTGGAGGCCGGTGCGATCGGCGCCTGGCCGGCGGAGTTGTTCAGCGACGATCTGGTCGTCGCCGACGGCCTCGATCGGTTGCGCAGCCGGCTCCAGGTGTGGCGTTTCGCCTGAGACGCAGGGTTGTCCGCAGCGAAACCTTAAGTTAGTCTGAGAAACTGATTCAGACG
This sequence comes from Propionibacteriaceae bacterium, assembly GCA_017306015.1. GTDB lineage: Bacteria > Actinomycetota > Actinomycetes > Propionibacteriales > Propionibacteriaceae > Propionicimonas. The sequence continues at coordinate 17,944 of JAFKJK010000030.1, read as the reverse complement.
TCTCCCAGCCGAAGGTCGTGTTGAGCTACCAGCCGCGCCGCTCCGCCCCCGTCGAGGTGGAGCCCGTCCCCGAGGTCGACACCGGCGCCCCGCGCCGGGCGGCTGCGACGTGGGCCGACCGGCTGTTCAACCGCGGCGGTGCGCTCGCCGCGGGAGTCACCGTGGTGGCAACGACCGCCGCCGTCGCGATCGGGGTGGCGAACGGGGGATCGGCGGCAGCGGTGGCCCCGGCGGCGGTCGTCGCCCCGGTGGCAGCAGCCGCCAGCGCGGACGCGCCGGAGACCGAGAGCCCGCTGATCGCCGACAGCCTGACGGTGACGAAGGGCCTGGTGTCGGGAGCCGCGTCGGAGAAGGTGAAGTCCGCCTCGCTCGCCGCCGCGGTCAGTCGCCAGTTCACCACCTCGTCGCTGAACGTCCGGGAGAAGGCCGACTCGGCGTCCAAGGTTGTGGGACGGCTCGGCGTCGGCGCCGAGGTGGAGGCCACGGCCGAGCTCTCCGGCGAGTACCGGCAGGTCGTGTTCGAGGACGGCCTCGGGTGGGTGCTCAACGAGGAGCTGACCAAGGTCGATCCCAACGAGGGCATTCCCGAGGGCACCAGCATGGAGCCGTGCTCGCGGGGTTCGGCCGTGGAGAACCGGCTGCGCAAGGCCACGGTGTTCATCTACCGCTCGGTCTGCCCGCTGTTCCCGGCGGTCAACTCCTACGGCGGCTGGCGCGCCGGTGGCATGCAGTTCCACAAGAACGGGCGCGCGCTGGACATCATGCTCACTCCGGGCGCGGAGAGCGCGCTCGGCCACCGCATCGCGAACTACCTGATCGCGCACGCGAAGCTGTTCAAGATCGACCACATCATCTTCGAGCAGCACATCTGGACCCCGGGCAACCCGCACTGGCGCAAGATGGCCGACCGGGGCTCGCTGAACGCCAACCACTTCAACCACGTCCACGTGGCCGTGGTGGCCAGCGCGCCGTAGCCGCCGTCGGCCCGCTCGACGGGACGCGATCCCGATTCCCGTTAGGCTTGCCGCCGTGAGCCGCCGCAGGGGAATCGAGGACTTCGGTCGTGCCCCCGTCCCCGAGTGGCAGGAACTCGCGCTGGCCGCCTGGCCCGGACGGGTCCCGCTCGGCCTCTCGGTCTGGTGCGGACGGGCGAATCTCACCTTCTTCGCGATCGGCCTGGTCGTGCAGTTCGCCGCGGCCTGGCTGCGGCTGCCCTTCGTCGGCCTGGTCGCCTGGCTGGTGCCGGCCGCGGTCGACTGGTTGTCCACCCGCGCCGACCCCTCGACCAGCCGGCTGCTGGACCTGGTCGGGCTCCGGCCCCAGGCCCGCGCGCTGCTGCGCAGCCTGGCCGCCGCAGCCGTCCTGTTCGCGTCCGGGCTGCCCAACGCCGTCGCCGCGGGCATGGGCTACATCACGGCGGTGCTGTTCATCCAGCTCGCCTGGTTCGTCCAGCCCGCGCTGGCGACGTGGGCGTGGCGGTCGGCACCGCCGCTGCGCTACCAGCCGGGTGCCGAGCGGCAGCCGGCGACGGTCACCCGCTACGCGCGGGTCTATGCCCGCGCCGTGGGGACGCCGCTGGTCTTCTTCCTGGCGGAGGCGGCGGCCTTGGTGGACGCCACCTGGGCCGGGACCCTGCCGACAGCGGTCACCCTCACTCTGCTCGGGGTGACGATCTCGATCGCCATCGCCGAGGCGGCGCTGCTCTACCTCGGCTGGACGGCCTGGCAGGCGTACGCGTTGCGCCGGGACGCCCGCAAGCTCGCCGACGCGCTCCTCGGTGAGCTGGGGGCCCTGGCGCCGTCGTTCCTGGTCTACGTCTCGCTCGGCGCCCGCCAGGCCAAGTACATCGCCAACCAGTGGCTGCCGGCGCTGGACAAGCTGCCGCAGGACGGCCTGCTGCTCGTCCGCGAGGCCAGCCAGCTCGCGGAGCTCGGGCCGACCCGGCACCCCGTCGTCTACGCGCCGGCGCCCCGCGACGTGGAGCGGCTCACGCTGCCCAGCCTGCGGGTCGCCTTCTACCTCGCCTACGGAGAGCGCAACGGCCAGCTGCAGCGCGACCCCCGGTTGAAGCACATCATGTTGCTGCACGGCGACTCGGACAAGGCGACCAGCGCCAACAATCTCGCCCGCGGCGTGGACGAGATCTGGGTCGCCGGACCAGCCGCGATGGACCGCTATCCGGCCGCCGGCATCGAGCTCAGCGGGGACAAGTTCGCCGTGATCGGACGGCCGCAGGTCGCCGAACTCGCCGTCGGGCCGACCGGCAACGATCCGAAGATCCTGCTGTACGCGCCCACCTTCGAGGGCTACTACGACCAGACCTCCTACACGTCGCTGGACCGGATGGGGGTCCGGCTGGTCCGCCGCCTGCTCGCCAAGCACCCCGAGGTCCGGGTCTGGTTCCGTCCGCACCCGGCCAGCGGCGTCCACCGGACGTCCATGCTGACCGCGCTGACCGAGATCAACACCGTCCTCCGCAACGCCGGGAACGGCCACCTGGTCACCGCGGACGCGGACTTGAGCCTCACCGAGTGCCTGGCCAGGGCCGACCTGCTGGTCTCCGACATCTCCAGCGTGGCGACCGACTTCCTCTACACCGAGCGTCCGATCGTCACCTGCAACCCGTCGGCGATGCCGGCCGACGAGTTCGTCCGGACGTTCCCCACCCAGGCGGCGTCCTACCTGCTCGGGCCGCGGCTGGAGGACCTGGACGAGGTCCTGGCGGCGGCGCTGGGCGACGACCCCCTCAGGCCGTCCCGGATCGAGATGAAGCGGCACGTCCTCGGCGACACCCCGGACGGCCCGCAGGCCGCCTTCGCCGCGAACGTGGCCCGGGTCACGGCGTAGCAGACCAGGGAGCGCGCGCGGGTGGTCGCCGTCCCGCTGGCTAGGCTGAGGCCATGACCACACCGGTTGACCCCACCACCACAGCAGCCTGGGCGAGGCTCGCCCGGATCGCCGCGGACTTCCGTCCCGACCTCCGCGGCTGGTTCGACTCCGATCCCGGCCGGACGGAGCGGTTCACGCTCACCGCGGGCGACCTGTACGTCGACCTGTCGAAGAACCTGATCACCGACGAGCTCCGCGACGTCCTGGTCGAACTCGCCGGGGAGGTCGGCCTGGCGGAACGCCGGGACGCGATGTATGCCGGCGAGCGGATCAACACCACGGAGAACCGGTCGGTGCTGCACACCGCGCTGCGCCGTCCCCGCACCGACCACCTGGTCGTGGACGGCACCGACGTCGTCGCCGAGGTCCACGAGGTTCTCGACAAGGTCTACGCGTTCGCCGACTCCGTCCGTTCCGGCGAGTGGACGGGGGTCACCGGGAAGCGGATCAGCACGGTCGTCAACATCGGCATCGGCGGCTCCGACCTCGGCCCGGTTATGGTCTACGAGGCCCTCAAGCCGTACGTCGCCGACGGCCTGGAATGCCGCTTCATCTCCAACATCGACCCGACCGACGTCGCCGAGAAGACCAGCGACCTCGACCCCGAGACCACGCTGTTCATCGTCGCGTCCAAGACCTTCACCACGCTGGAGACCCTGACCAACGCCCGGATGGCCCGCGACTGGCTGCTCGCCGGGCTCCGGGACGCCGGCGCGATCGACGACACCGACGCCGCGGCCAGGGACGCGATCAGCAAGCACTTCGTCGCCGTATCCACCGCGCTCGACAAGGTGGCCGACTTCGGCATCGACCCGGCCAACGCGTTCGGCTTCTGGGACTGGGTCGGCGGCCGCTACTCGGTCGACTCCGCCGTCGGGACGGTGCTCGCGGTGGCCATCGGCACGGAGAGCTTCGCCGACTTCCTGGCCGGCTTCCACGCCATCGACGTCCACTTCGCCGAGGCCCCGCTGGACCGCAACGTGCCCGCCCTGATGGGCCTGCTGAACGTCTGGTACGGCAACTTCCTCGGTGCCCGCAGCCACGCCGTCCTGCCGTACGCGCAGTATCTGCACCGCTTCGCCGCCTACCTGCAGCAGCTCACGATGGAGTCCAACGGCAAGGGCGTCCGCTGGGACGGGAGCCCGGTGACGACCGAGACCGGGGAGGTGTTCTGGGGCGAGCCGGGCACCAACGGCCAGCACGCCTTCTACCAGCTGATCCACCAGGGCACCCAGCTGATCCCGGCCGACTTCATCGCCGTCGCCACCCCGGCGCACCCGATCACCGACGGCGGCACGGACGTCCACGAGCTGTTCCTGGCCAACTTCTTCGCCCAGACCAAGGCGCTGGCCTTCGGCAAGACCGCCGACGAGGTCCGCGCCGAGGGGACGGCCGAGGCGATCGTCCCCGCGCGGGTCTTCCCCGGCAACCGGCCGACCACGTCGATCATGGCGCCGGCGCTGACCCCGTCCGTCGTGGGCCAGCTGATCGCCCTGTACGAGCACATCACGTTCACCCAGGGTGTGGTCTGGGGCATCAACAGCTTCGACCAGTGGGGTGTCGAGCTGGGCAAGCAGCTCGCCCTGCAGATCGCCCCGGCGCTCGCAGGGGACGCCGCCGCGCTGGCCGCGCAGGATCCGTCCACCCGCTCGCTGGTCGGCTACTACCTCGGCCACCGGAGCTGACGGTACGGATTCGGGGCGTCATCTGTGCACTAAGCTCGCACAGGCGTTTCGTGCCCAGCTGGGGGCACCAGCCGAGGAACGATGGGAGCCAGGAGCAGGGATGAGCCTGACCGAGATGGCTGACAGACACGGGCTGCACCGGGTGGGTGCCCGCCCGAGCCTCCTGGCCTACCTCAAGCAGACCTGGGAGCGGCGCGATTTCATCAGCACGATGGCCGCGTACCGGATGGCCGAGACCAACCAGGAGAACCGGCTCGGCGCACTCTGGCTGGTGCTGCGGCCCACCCTGAACGCCGTCATCTACGGACTGATCTTCGGCGTCCTGCAGAGCGCCGTGAGCCGCGGCCAGGACTATGCCGCGCACGTCGTCATCGGGGTGTTCCTGTTCGACTTCTTCTCCGCCTGCTTCCAGCAGGGTGCCCGCGCGATCACCGGCAACCGGGCGCTGGTGCAGTCGCTGTCGTTCCCCCGGATCTCCCTTCCGCTCGCGGTGGTGGTCGAGCAGTTCTACACGCTGCTGCTGTCGCTGATCGTGATGTTCGGCATCCTGATCGTGCTGGGCCACCTCCCCGACTGGCGGTGGCTGCTGATGGTGCCGCTGGTGGGGCTGTACACCCTGTTCAACGCCGGGGTGGCCATGTTCACCGCGCGGCTGACCGTCCACTTCCGCGACCTCACCCAGATCCTGCCGTTCGTGTCGCGGATCCTCTTCTACACCTCCGGCGCCCTGTTCGACGTGAACAAGATCTTCTCCGCCCACCCCTGGGTGATCCAGGTGTACGACTGGCACCCGCTCTACCAGGTGCTGACCATCGCCCGCTCGCTGCTGATGACCCACGCGGCGTACGACCCGATGTACTGGCTCTACCTCAGCGGATGGTCGGTGGTGGCCCTGGTCGGCGGCTTCTGCTTCTTCTGGGTCGCCGAGGAACACTATGGCCGGGACTGATCAGCCGGTCGTCGTCGTCGACGACGTCCACGTCGAGTACAAGGTCTACGCGAGCGGACGGGCGGTGAACCCGAATGCCCGCGGACTCCGCCGGGCCGCCCGCTCGATGCGCGTGGTGCATGCCCTCAAGGGCGTCTCGTTCATGGCCTACCGCAACGAGTCGATCGGCGTGATCGGCTCCAACGGCTCGGGCAAGTCGACGCTGATGCGGGCGATGGTCGGCCTGACCCCGCCGAGCGCGGGAGCGATCTACGCCAGCTCCCGGCCCAACCTGCTGGGGGTGGGCGCTGCCCTGATCCCGGACCTGTCGGGCGAGCGCAACATCGTCCTCGGCGGTCTGGCGCTGGGCTTCGCCAAGAGCGAGATCACCGCCCTGCGCGACCAGATCGTCGAGTTCTCCGAGCTGCAGGAATTCATCGACCTGCCCATGCGGACCTACTCCTCGGGGATGCAGGCGCGGCTCAAGTTCGCCATCGCCGCGTCCCAGCAGCACGACATCCTGATCGTCGACGAGGCACTCAGCGTCGGCGACAAGCGGTTCCAGAAGCGCTCGGAGGGACGGATCCGGGAGATCCGCGACAATGCCGGCACCGTCTTCCTGGTGTCGCACTCGATGACCTCGATCCGCGACACCTGCGACCGGGTGATCTGGCTGAACAAGGGTGAGCTGGTGATGGACGGCCCGACCGACGACGTCGTCACCGCCTACGAGGCGTCCCGCTGACCGAGCCGCCGTCGGCTCCTCCCGTCCACAAACGCTCCCGAAAGGCACGTTCGCTCCCGAAACTTCGGGAGCGAACGTCCCTTTCGGGAGCGTTCTCGTGGGGCGGGCCGTGAGTCGGACGTGGGGGCGGGCTGTGAGTCGGATATGAAGTACGCGGGCCGCGGCTCGCGTCAGGGGCAGCGGACGGGCGGCCCGATAGACTGCGGCGCATGTACACCCTCGCCCTTCTCAACGGCGGCCTGGGCACCCGCGTCGCAGCGGGTCAGCCCAAGCAACTGATCCGGGTCAACCACATCCCGGCGATGGTCTACCCCCTGGTGGCGGTCGACCCGCTGCCGGAGGTCACCCAGATCGTCCTGAACTACCCGGAGGGCTGGCGGGAGGAGATCGAGAAGCTGGTCAAGGACTACGCGATCTCGACGCCGATCACCTACGTCCCCGGCGGCAGCTCGCGGCACGAGTCCGTCCGGCTGATGCTGCCGCACTGCGAGAACGAGCACGTGATCGTGCACGAGACCGCCCGTCCGCTGGTGTCGACGGCCGACTTCGCCGAGCTGATCGCCTCCGAGCACGAGAACGTCAGCTTCATGCTGGAGATCCCGTTCACGGTCGCGCCGGTGGAGCCCGAGACCCGGCGCGTGACCGGCTACCTCGAGCGGGACCGGCTGCGGAACGTCCAGCTGCCGCAGAAGTTCCGCCTGTCGACCCTGCAGGCCGCGCACGAGTACGCGCGGGAGCACGACCTCCAGTTCACCGAGGACGCGACGCTGTGCGCCGTGGCCGGGGCCGAGGTCTACTTCATCCCCGGCAACGACCGCAACTTCAAGGTCACCACCAAGACGGACGTGAAGCTGGCGGGCTACCTGCTCGGAGCAGAGGGGACAGATGACTAAGACGATGCTGGTGACCGGTGCCAGCAAGGGCATCGGTCAGGCCACCGTCGAACGGTTCTGGGCCGGGGCGAACGACATCGACACGTTCGTCCTGCTGGCCCGATCCTCGACCGAGTTCGACGAGTTGCGTGCCCACCTCGCCGCGAACAACCCCGGCGGCAAGCGCTTCTTCCACCACGAGATCGACCTGAACGACCTGGACGCGATCCGTGACCTGCTGCCGCAGATCATCGCCGAGGCGGGACGGGTGGACTACCTGGTCAACAACGCCGGCTTCACCGCGCCGTCCCCGATCCACGAGGTGCGCTTCGAGGACTTCGAGCGGACCATCAACGTGAACCTGTACGCCCCGTTCGTGATCACCCAAGGCCTGCTGCACGCCGGCAACCGGTTCGAGTTCATCCTCAACGTGGCCTCGACCGCCGGCATCAACGGACGCTCCGGCTGGCTGACCTACTCGGCGTCCAAGGCGGCGATGATCGCGATGAGCCAGGTGATGAAGGAGGAACTGAGCATCTACGGCACCCGGGTGGTGACCATCTCGCCCGGACGCTGTGCGACGGCGCTGCGGCGCACCCTGGCCCCGGACGAGGATCCGAGCACGATCATGCAGCCCGAGGACGTCGCCGGTGTGATCGAGATGCTGGCCAGCGACTTCGGCCGGTTCGTCGACAGCCAGAACCTGGTCGTGCGCCTGTGACGGATATCAACATCCAGGAACTGAAGAACCTCATCCGCGACATCGCGCTCGCCTTCGTCGCCGTCCTGACCTTCGGCCTGGAGTTGACCGGCCAGCTGGGCATCTGGCCGACCCTGCTCGGGCTGGTGGCCGTCCTGGTCACCTGGAAGTTCGGACGGTTCCAGTCGCTGCCGACCAATGCCGTCCTCGCCGCCACGTTCGCCCTCGGCGCCCCTCGCGGCGACCAGGTGTGGTTCACCGCGGTGGCCGGTGCGCTGGTGATCGGCGCCTGCCTGCTGGAGAGTCCGCTGCGCTACCAGATCCGGCGGCGGAGCGGGACGGCGATCAAGGCCGTGCACCTGCCCGGCTTCAAGGCGGTCGGCTATCTGGACCAGACCTTCACGTTCGACGTGACCACCGTCGGGCTGATCGCGCTCGGGCTCGCCGCCCTGCTCGACCCGCCGATGCTGCCGATCATGGTGCTGATCGTGCTGGGCTTCGGGGTCGCCCTGGGGCTGATCGGCTGGAGCATCTGGAAGTGGCCGCCGTCCCGGATCGAGGCCAGCTTCCGCAAGGCCGCCGCCGCCTACGACCCGAAGTTCCTGATCCACTTCAGCGCTCCGGCCGAGTCGGAGTACCAGCTCCTGATGTGGCTGCCGATCTTCGAGCGAGTGGGACTGAAGTACCTGGTCATCGTCCGTGAGCGCTACATGTTCGACGTCGTCGCGGCCGCCACGTCCGCGCCGGTGGTGCTGTGCCCGACCCTGGCCAGCGTGGAGGCGGTGATCGACGGCTCCGCGAGCGCGGTCTACTACGTCAACAACTCGATGAAGAACAGCCAGTGCGTCCGCTTCGGGGACAAGATCCACGTCCAGATCCTGCACGGGGAGTCGGACAAGCCGGCCAGCTACAACCCGGTGACAGCCATGTTCGACGAGGTCTACGTCGCCGGCCAGGGCGGCATCGACCGGTACGCCCAGCACGGGGTCGACATCCCGGAGGAGAAGTTCCGGATCGTCGGCCGTCCCCAGGTCGAGAACGTCGCGCGGGCGTCCGGCTCGATCACCGAGGTGGCCGAGCCGCTGGTGCTGTACGCGCCGACCTGGCACGGCTTCCACGACGCCGCCGGCCTGACCTCGCTGCCGTGGGCGGCGATGGTGGTGCAGTCGCTGCTCGACCTCGGCGTCCGGGTGATCTTCCGGCCGCACCCGTACTCGTTCAAGCACGCCCCGTCGATCCGGCAGATCAACGAGGCCAACCAGCTGCTGGCCAAGGCCAACGCAGACGGTGGCCAGCACCTGTACGGTGCGGACGCGACCACGCTGTCGCTGTTCGACACGTTCAACACGGTGGACGCCCTGGTCACCGACGTGTCGAGTGTGGCTGCGGACTTCCTGTTCTCCGGCAAGCCGTTCGCCGTCGTGGACGTGGGCGAGCCCGAGGACGATCCCCTTCAGGAGTACCCGATGATGCGGGCGGGCTACCTGCTGCGTCCCCGTCTCGGGGACCCGACGCCGGTGCTGGCCGACATGCTCCGCCACGACCCGATGGCGCAGGTCAGGCAGCAACTGCGGACGTACTACCTCGGAGACTTCCCGGTCGAGCACTACGCCGAGGCCTTCCTCGACCAGGTGCGCGCGACCGTCGCCGAGGGTGCGGCGAGGAGGCAGCTGGCGTGAACCTGGCCTGGCGGGCGACCCTCGTCACCGTCGCGGCGACCTCGGCCGTGGTGGTGCTGGTGGCGTGCGCCCCGGCGCCCACTCCGTCGCCGCCGGTGCCGAGCGGCTCACCGACGCCGTCGGCCACCGTGACCGTCTCCGCCAGCCCCTCTCCTTCACCGACGCCGTCCGCCGAGCCGGGCCCGGCGCTGACCAAGTCCCAGTTCGCCGCCCTGATCTCCACCGGCAAGCTGGGCACCATTGGTGCCAACCTCAAGCCGGTCAGCATCGACGAGGAGGGCGATCCCGACTCCGAGGGCGCCGAGGGCGAGGAGCAGAGCGAGGCGAAGTCCTGCGTGAAGATGTACCAGGCGGCCGGGAAGACGCTGCTCGAGCAGGCGGCGGACGACGACATGGGTGCGGTGATGCAGCGCTACAGCACGATCGCCGCCGCCGCCGAGCTGTACCGGCTGAACCGCGCCTGCCTCGCCGAACAGGCCCGCTACAGCCCCGAGAACGGGGTCAGTGTCGTCGCGGACGGAACGGTCGGCTCGGCGCTGTGGTGGACCAGCAAGGATCCCGACCTCAACTACCAGGTGACGGTTGTCTACGGCAATGTCATCGCCTACAGCCTGGTCTCCGCCGACACCGACGAGGGTGCCCTGGTCAGGGCTTTCATCGCCCAGGTCGACGAGGCCGGCAGGGGCTGACGAGGGCAGTATCGCGTCCTGGGGGACTCGGCGTCTCCGGGAATCGCTGCTACAGTCGATGGCTCAAGGGCTGGTGAGAACGCCATTCATGGAGATGAGCTGGGGGCACGGTGAGGGTACACGGCAAGCTTCTGGGGGTGGCCCTCGCGATCACACTGAGCATCACCGGTGCGGAGGTCGCCTTCGCCGATGACCCGACTCCGGTGGCCACTCCGGCCGCAACGGAGGCGGCGTCCCCCTCGGTGACGGACTCGCCGGCAACGCCTGAGGAGTCCCCGTCCCCGACGGAGGCGGCAGCGTCCCCGGCCGGCCAGCGGGTGGTCGCCCCGGCGGACGTGGCGCCCACCGAGTCCACGGTCCCGACGCCCCCGCCGGCTCCGCCGGCGCCGACCTACCGTCCGTACTGCAGCAACCTCTACACGACCGACCTGGTCACCCCGTCCGCCCAGACGACGAACAAGATCAGCCTGTACTACCTCGGCCGTCCGGTCGCGGTCGGCGACGCCCCCGAGCTGTCGATGTCGCTCAAGGAAGGCGCGATCTTCAACGACCCGAACTCCAAGACGGGCAAGGTGGCGCTGGTCAAGCAGCTTCTGGACGGGCTGAGGTCGGCCAAGTCGGGCGAGACGGTCCGGATCGCCATGTACTCGATGACCCGCTGGGACGCCGCGAGGTCGATCATCCGCGCGTACTGCCGCGGGGTGAACATCGAGTACCTCACCGACGACCACAGCACGACCTTCAGCGCCACCATCGCGGTGAAGAAGGTCCTGGACGCCGGCGCGAGCGTCGGCATCCCGTCCGCGTTCAAGGCGTGCTACCGCTCCTGCAGCTCGGACTACACCTGGAAGCAGGCCCGGGTCCGCGTGGTGACGGTGAAGGACGTCGTCTACCGGCCGTACATGCACTCCAAGTACCTGACGTTCTCGTCGGTCGTCGGGGTTCCGTACGTGAGCATGGTGGCGTCCGGCAACTTCACGTCCACCCAGATCAACAACGGTTGGAACAACGTCTACACCACGCTCAGGGACAAGACGACCTACGACTTCCTGAACACCAAGTTCGCCCAGATGTGGCAGGACCAGAACGTCAACCTGTACGAGGCGCAGACCTCGGCCGACAACGGCGTGAGCAAGACCACCTACCAGTTCCCGTGGACGGTCTCGAACCCCAAGAGCTCCACCCAGACGGTCAACCCGGCCACCGACCCGTACACGAAGTTCCTGGAGAACGTGAAGTGCACCGGGGCGGCCGCCGGCTACGGGAACTCCAGCCACAAGACCCAGGTGCTGGTCTCGATGTACCAGTGGACGAGTTCGCGGCTCTACCTCGCCCGGCGGCTGAAGACGCTGAAGAACCAGGGCTGTGAGGTCAAGGTGCTGATGTCGTCCAGCGAGTGGGACCTCGAGGTGATGCCGATCCTGCGGAAGTGGGACGCGAAGAAGGCGAAGACCACCTACAAGTACGGCAACATCCCGATCCGCAACGGCGATGTCGGCAGCAGCAACTTCATCCACTCCAAGTTCATCATCGTGAACGGGGCGTGGGGCAGCGACCGCAAGGTGAAGATGGTCTTCACCGGCTCGGGCAACTGGACGAAGTCGGCGCTGCGCTTCAGCAACGAGACGAACATCCTGGTCCGCAGCAGCCTGGCCTACAGCCAGTTCAAGGCGAACTGGAACAAGCTGTGGGGCAGCAAGAAGTACTCGGTGCCGATCACGAAGCTGACGAAGAAGACGTCGCGCGGCGACGTGTGATCCCGGCCGGACGGAACCCCGCCCGCTCCGCTAGTACCCTGCTGTCGTGACCACGAAGGTAATCACCTACGGCACCTTCGACATGTTCCACGAAGGCCATCGCAGGCTGCTGGAACGGGCCCGGGAGCTGGGCGACCACCTCACCGTCGGTGTCACCAGCGAGGACTACGACGCCACCCGCGGCAAGCTGAACGTCACCGAAGGGCTGATGCAGCGGATCGAGGGCGTCCGGCGCAGCGGGCTCGCCGACGAGATCATCGTCGAGGAATACGAGGGCCAGAAGATCCACGACGTGCAGAGCCGCGACATCGACGTGTTCGCGATCGGCTCGGACTGGCAGGGCAAGTTCGACTACCTGAGCCCGTACTGCCAGGTGATCTACCTGGAGCGGACGAAGGGCATCTCCAGCACCGACCTGCGCGCCGTCCGCAACGGCACCATCAGGATCGGCGTGGTCGGGTCGGGACGGATCGCGTCCCGGTTCGTGCCGGAGAGCCGGTTCGTCAGCGGGGTCAGCGCCGACGTCGTCTACTCCCCGAACGCCGAGCACGCGCAGGCGTTCGCCGATGCCCATGAACTCGACCGGGCCTGTGCCACCTTCGACGAGCTGCTGGACGCCAGCGACGCGGTCTACATCGCCAGCCCCCACGGCCGGCACGTCGAGCAGGTCCGGGAGGCGATCGCGTCCGGGCGGCACGTGCTGTGCGAGAAGCCGTTGGCGCTGACCGCGGCCGAGGCCACCGAGCTGTTCGCCGCAGCCCAGGCGGCCGACGTCGTGCTGATGGAGGCGCTGAAGACCGCCTACGCCCCCGGTTTCCGGCGGATGCTGGCGGTCGCCCAGGGTGGGTCGATCGGACGGGTGGTGTCGATCGACGCGACCTTCACCAAGCTGCTGTCTCCCGGCCGCGAGCACGACGCCCCGGACGGCGGAGCGATCACCGAGCTGGCCAGCTACGCCCTGCTGCCGTTCGTGAAGCTGTTCGGGACCCAGCCCAGCGAGGTGCGGGCGACCTCGCTGCGTCCCTCGGACGCGGCGGTCGAGGTCTTCTCCCGGATCGACCTGCGCTATCCGGGCGGCATCGGCACCGCCAAGGTGGGGATCGGGGCCAAGGCGGAGGGCGACCTGGTCGTCGCCGGCACCGAGGGCTACCTGTACGTCCCGGCGCCGTGGTGGCTGACCGACTACTTCGAGCTGCGCTTCGAGGACCCGGGCAGGCGGGAGCGGTACTACGTCAAGTTCGCCGGCGGCGGGCTGCGGTACGAGATCGGCGAATTCGCTTCGGTGATCCGCTCCGGCGGGACGACGAGCTACATGCTGCGTCCGGAGGAGTCGATCGCGCTCGCCGGGATGATCGAGGATTCCCGCACGAACGGCAGGGTTTTCGGTCTAGGCTGACCCCGACAGTGAATTCCTGGGCCTGCGGGGGGCTGGCCGCGAGTACGTGCGAGGTTCCCCGATGCGCTTCAACAGGCGTCTCGGCGCCGCTTGGTGTGGCGCCGTCGTCATCGCTCTTGCCGGCACGCTGGCGAGCGCGACGCCGGCCGCGGAAGCCGCACCCTCCCCGATTCCCCGCGCGCTCGCGCTGACCACGCCGTCGGCCAAGGCCAAGGCGAAGACGTACGCCGCGCCGTCCGCGCTGAAGGCGAAGGCGTCGGCGGCCGGCGCGGGGACGATCGCCCTGACCTGGAGCTTCCGCGGCTCGGGGCTGCGCTACCGGGTGCAGTACTCGACCAGCAAGAAGATGACCAAGGCCAGGACGCTGGTGGTGCCCGGTCCGTCCGCGGCGGTCTCCGGGCTCAAACAGAGGACGACCTACTACTTCCGGGTGCGGGTGCTCGGGGTGGGCGGGGCGGCGGCCAGTGCATACTCCAAGGTCGTCTCCGGCCGGACGGCCACGCCCGCCGACCCCGGGGCGAGGCCGTTGCAGGTCGCCAGCTTCAACGTCCGCAACGCCACCCTCGACAGCGGGACGCGTTCCTGGGCGAACCGCAGGACGGCTGTCGCCGGCCAGATCAAGGCCAAGGGCATCGACGTGGTCGGCCTGCAGGAGGCCGAGTACACCCGGATCAGCGTCGACGGGACCACCGTCCACCAGTACGAGGACCTGCTGGGCCTGCTCGGGGGCAGCTACCGGATCACCAGCGGTCTGAGCACGGCCGAGGGCTGCGGGGTCGCGACCGAATCGGACGACTCGCTGTGCTCGGGCACCACGGCAGCCGCTCCGGGGTACAGCGCCGGCATCCGGATCATCTACAACTCCGACACCGTGACGCTGGTCAAGCGCGGCTCCGTCCGCCTCACCGACGACATCGCGCCCCGGTACGCGGTCTGGGCGATCTTCACCCAGGTGAGCACGGGACGCAGCTTCTTCTTCATCAACGCGCACCTGGAGGACAAGTACAAGGACGATCCCGGCCTGGTCTACTACGCCCTGCGCAAGACCCAGGCGGACCAGGTGCTGGCCACGATCGCCGCCAACAACCCGGGGCTGCCGGTGGTGCTGACCGGCGACATGAACTCCCACAAGTGGCGGGACCCGGCCAACGCGCCGTACGACAGCTACCGGGCCGCCGGCCTGGTCGATCCGCTCGGCAACACGTACAAGTCGCGGACGGCGGTGAAGCCGACCACCGAGGTCCGCATCCACACCGAGTTCAACTCGTGGAACAACTTCGCGGCCAAGCCGGACGACGAGGGCTGGATCAACGGCATCAACGTCGACTACATCATGGTGTCGAGGTCGGTGACGACGCTCGAGTACGAGACGGTCGTCGACATCGACCCGGTCACCGGCCGCTTCGTCGGCACCGTCCCGTCGGACCACAACATGCTGCGCGCCAGCATCCTCGTCCCCCGTTCCTGAACCCCCTGGTAAGAAATCCTCAGCTTGCGTTAAGCTAACGGCTTCCGGGGGGCACGGAGACGGCTGGTAGGAGACCTGTGGTGCGAGCGTCGAAGCGTCTGGTGACCGTTCTGAGCGTGCTGGCGCTCGCCGTGCCGGTGGCCGGCGTGCTGCCCGCCGAGACCGCGATCGCCGCGTCCCAGCCGTCCGGGGTCTCGGTGAAGGCATCCGCTGCCGGTGCCGACACCCTGCAGGTCACCTGGACGGCGTCCCGGGCGCTGCGCAAGTACCGCGTGCAGTACTCGATGATGCCGGGGATGACGAACTCCCGCAGCGTGGTCGTCGAGGGCAACGGCGCGCTGATCAGCGGCCTGCTTCCGGACACCCGGTACTACGTCCGGGTCGAGGCCGTCAGCCTGTCCGGCGCCTCGCTGTCCGGTTTCACCAGCCCGGCCTCGGCCCGCACCGCCACCCCGGCGGACGCGGACGCGTCCCCGCTGCGCGTGGCCACCTACAACATCCGCAGCGTCCGCAAGCAGGGCAAGGGCAAGGCGTGGAAGGTGCGCCGCAAGCTGCTCGCCAACGCGATCAAGGCCGAGAACCTGGCCGTCCTCGGGCTGCAGGAGGCCGAGCACTGGAAGGTCGCCGGCGGTGCCACCCAGTACCAGGACGTCGTGAACCTGCTGGGCGGGGACTGGCGGATCGTGAAGACCGCCGACACCGACGGCACCAGGATCGCCTACGACGCAGCCCAGGTCACGGTCGTCAGGTCCGGCGTCCGGGAACTGGCCAGCAATCACAAGCCCGACCGGTGGGTGGTCTGGACGGTGTTCAAGCAGAACGCGACCGGACGCCAGTTCCTGTTCGCCAACACCCACCTGATCGCGGGGCCGGTGGTCAGCTCGACGACGAACTGCTCGGGCAAGGCGTCCAAGCTGTACAAGCTGCGCAAGAAGGAGGCGGGCCAGGTCGCCGCCACCGTCAAGGCGAAGGCCGGCGGCCTGCCGTCCGTGCTCGTCGGAGACATGAACGCCCACAAGTTCCACTGCCCCACCAACGCCCCCTACCGCGTCTACAAGGCCTCCGGGCTGGTCGACCCGCTCGACAACACCGACCGGCAGAAGGGGACGGGCAATCCGACCGTGCCGATCCGGATCAACACCCAGTTCGACTCGAGCAACCACTACAAGTCGGCGCCCAAGTCGCACCCCTGGCCGCTCGGCACCCACATCGACTACGTCTGGGTCTCGAAGTCGGTCACCACGCTGGAGTACGAGATGGTGGTGAAGATCAACTCCTCCGGCAAGTTCATCGGGCCGCCGCCGTCCGACCACAACATGGTGCGGGCGACGATCCTGATTCCGGGCTGAGCCGCCGGTCGGAGGGACCGCTGCGGCGCGTGGGAGAATCGACGTCGTGCTGTCCCTACCGTCTGAGTTGAGCGCCCGCGTCGAAGCCGTAGCCGGAATCGACGCGGAGTTGCGCCCGGCCACCCGTCCCCAGTTCGGCCACTACCAGACGAACGTGGCGTTGCGGCTGGCGAACAGCTCGGGGCGTCCTCCCCGAGAGGTGGCCGCCGAGCTGGTGGGACGGATCGACCTCGCCGACCTGTGCGAGCCGCTGGAGGTGGCCGGGCCCGGGTTCATCAACCTTCGGATCCGCTCCGACGTGCTGGCGCGGGTCGCGTCCGAGGTGCTCGCCGACCCGCGCGCCGGGATCAGCCTCGCGGAGACGCCGGCCACCGTCGTGGTCGACTACTCGTCCCCGAACGTGGCCAAGCAGATGCACGTCGGCCACCTGCGCTCGACGATCATCGGCGACTGCTTCACCCGCGTCCTGCGTGCGCAGGGCCACACGGCCATCCCGCAGAACCACATCGGCGACTGGGGACGGCAGTTCGGCATGCTGGTCGAGGAGATCCTCGACGAGCAGCTGGACGCGTCCGCGCTCGACCTGGCCGGCGCGGAGGCGCTGTACCAGCGGGCGAACGCCCGCCTGAAGAGCTCCGAGGAGTTCGCCGACCGGGCGCGTGAGCGGGTCGTCAAGCTGCAGGCGGGAGACGCCGAGACCCGGCGGATCTGGCAGCAGTTGATCGACGTCTCGCTGGCCGGCTTCAACGCCACCTACGCCCGGATGAACGTGCTGCTCACCGACGCCGACCTGGCCGGCGAGTCGATCTACAACGCCGACCTGCCGGTCGTCGCTGCCGACCTGGAGGACCGGGGGATCGCGGTCGTCGACGACGGCGCACTGGTGGTCTTCGTCGAGGGCAGCACGACCCCGGCGATCATCCGCAACGCTGCCGGCGGCTACGGCTACACCTGCACCGACCTGGCCGCGATCCGGCACCGGGTCGGCGACCTGGCCGCGAACCGGCTGGTCTACGTCGTCGGAAACCCGCAGGAGTTCCACTTCGCCCAGGTGTTCGCCGTCGCCCGTCGCGCCGGCTACCTGCCCGACGACGTGGCGGCGGAGTTCGTCGGCTTCGGCCAGGTGCTCGGGGCGGACGGCAAGAAGTTCTCCACCCGGGAGGGCACCGCCGTCACCTTGAACTCACTGCTCGACGAGGCCGAGGAGCACGCAGCGCCGGCGATCGCGCTCGCCGCGATCAAGTACGCCGACCTGTCGTCCGGGCTGCAGAAGGACTACAGCTTCGACGTCGAGCGGATGGTCGCCACCACCGGCGACACCGGACCGTACCTGCAGTACGCCCACGCTCGGGCCAACCAGATCCTGCGCAAGGCGGAGGCCGAGGGGATCTCCTACGACACGATCACCGTCCTGGCCGAGCCGGCGGAGCAGAACGTCGCGCTGCTGCTGAGCCGCTTCGGCGAGGTCGTGGACGCCGTCGGTGCGACCCTGCAGCCGCACCGCCTGTGCGGCTACCTGTACGAGCTCGCCAGCGCGCTGAGCGTCTTCTACGAGCAGTGCCCGGTGCTGAAGAGCGACGGCGACGTCCGGGCGTCCCGGCTGGCCCTGTGCGCTGCCACCCGCAAGGTCCTGGCGTCCGGCCTGGACCTGCTCGGGATCGAAGCACCCGAGCGGATGTAGCCCCGGGATGAACCGTCGGGGTTGAACCGTCGGGGACAGGTACTTTCGTTCACCTGAACCGTCGGGGACAGGTACTTTCGTTCACGTGAACCGTCGGGGACAGGTA
>JAFKJK010000002.1 GCA_017306015.1 Propionibacteriaceae bacterium | reverse complement strand
CCAGATCGTCGAGGCGTACGCCGCCGCCCAGAAACGCGGCATCGAACGACTCGACCCCCAAGCCGAGTACCTCACCCCCGCCATGCGCAGAGCCGACGGACTGATCGCGATGGTCCAGGCGCACAGTCGTCAGCAGACGGCTCCCCGCAGTGGTGGGGATCGTCCCCGGATCGTGATCACCCTGTCCCACGACAAACTCACCAAACACTGCGCAGACGCCGGGCTGGGCGCGTCCCTGGTGCGTGACGGCCAGCCGGTGGCAGCCAGTGTGGTGCGCCGGTTGTTGTGTGACGCCGACCTGCTGCCGGTCGTCCTCGGCTCCCACTCCGAACCACTCGATGTGGGCCGGACAATGCGGCTGGTCACCCCAGCCATCCGGGCAGCACTCGAACTCAGGGATGGTGGTTGCATCTTCCCCGGCTGTGACGCCCCACCAGGTGGGTGTGAAGCCCACCATGTGGTTCCGTGGTGGGCCGGTGGCGTCACTGCGTTGCGCAATCTGGTGCTGGTATGTCCGCACCACCACGGGATCCTGGAACCCAGCCGAGACCCCGCCGCGGACCGGTGGAAGATCCTGTTCCGCGCCGACGGCATCCCAATGGTCGCCCCGCCCCGCCGGGTCGACCCCCGTCAACGGCCCCGCGTCCACGCCCGCCTCGCCACCCGACACTGACCTGTGTCCCGGGGCGTGATCCCGGCGTGCGCCGGGATGACGAGCGGGGGTGGGCCCCGGGCACGCCGGGGTGACGAGCCAGGTAGCCCGGCGTCAGCGTGACGAGGCGGGTAGGGCGAAGTGGGGACGGTTCCGTCCCGTCCCAGACTGAGCTTCGTCGTCCCGGGCCCCGACCCGGGACCCCCGACAGCCGAGCAGTGCCGATCGAGCAGCTGAGCAGAGTAGTCGGAAGGGTGCAGGGATCCCGGCGTTCGCCGGGACGACACTTCAGGATTGTCGTCCCGGGCCCCGACCCGGGACCCCCGGCGGCCGACCAGCCGAAGCGACCAGCCGGCCCCACGCCCGT
The DNA here is from genome assembly GCA_017306015.1 of Propionibacteriaceae bacterium. Lineage (GTDB taxonomy): Bacteria > Actinomycetota > Actinomycetes > Propionibacteriales > Propionibacteriaceae > Propionicimonas. The sequence goes on along the minus strand of JAFKJK010000002.1, from coordinate 3,599 downwards.
TTCATCGCCCGACACCAGGCACGCGCCCGGGCGTCATCCCGGCTCACGTCGGGATGACGCCCGGGTAAGGCCCAAGCCCCGTTGTCCCGGCCCCGACCCGGGACCCGGCAGCCGAACCGGCCAACCGGACCCAACAGCCCGCGTCCACGCGCGCGTTGCCACGACATCAGGCACGCACCGCGCGAGATCCCGGCCTACGACTCTCCTTGCTTCGATCGACGAGCCCGCGCTGGCGGTCAGGGAGCCAGCTCGGCGCTCACACCGGGACGATCGACACCAGCTTCGGAGCCCGGACGATCACCTGGCGAACCTCGCGTCCGGCCAGCGCCCGCTGGACGGCCGGGTCGGCCAGGGCCAGTTCCCGCAGGTCGGCCTCGGCGACGTCGGGAGCGACGTCGAGCCGGGCGCGCACCTTGCCCTGCACCTGGACCACGCAGGTCACCTGCTCCGCGACCAGCAGCGCCGGGTCGGCCTTCGGCCAGGTGGCGGTCGCCACCGACGGCGGCTGGCCGAGCAGCTCCCACATCTCCTCCGCGACGTACGGCGCGATCGTGGACAGCATCACCGCGACGGCCTCGACAGCCTCGCGGACGGCCGGATCGCCGGCTCCCGGTCCGGAGTCGATCGCCTTCCGGGCCGCGTTGACCAGCTCCATGATCCGGGCGACGGCCACGTTGAACCGGTGGCCCTCCAGACAGTCGGTGACCTCGGCGATGGCCTTGTGGGTGATCCGGCGCAGCGCCGGATCGCCGGTGGCAGCGTCCGCCCCGGGCGCGCTGGTCACGTCCTCGGCGAGCCGGTGCGCCCGCTGCAGGAACTTCAGTGTCGAGCCGGGCGACACGTCGGCCCAGTCGATGTCGTCCTCCGGCGGCCCGGCGAACACCACGGTGGTGCGGATCGCGTCCACGCCGTAGGCGTCGATCTGGGCGCCCAGATCGACCCCGTTGCCCAGTGACTTGCTCATCGCCTTGCCCTGGTTGATCACCTGGCCCTGGTTCATCAGGCGGCCGAACGGCTCCGGGAAGTCGAGCATGCCCATGTCAGCCAGCACCTTGGTGAAGAACCGGCTGTACAGCAGGTGCAGGATCGCGTGCTCGACCCCACCCACGTACTGGGCGACCGGCATCCACTTCGCCACGTCGGCAGGATCGAACGGGACGTCGTCGCGGCCCGGCGAGCAGTACCGGAAGTAGTACCAGGACGAGTCGACGAACGTGTCCATGGTGTCGGTGTCCCGCTGGGCCGGGCCACCGCAGCGCGGACAGTCCACGTTCACCCAGTCGGTGGCCGACGCCAGCGGGGACGTCCCCTTCGGCGACAGCTCGGCACCCCGCAGGTCGGGCAGCCGGACCGGCAACTGGTCGTCCGGCACCGGAACCTCGCCGCAGGACGGGCAGTGCACGATCGGGATCGGGCAGCCCCAGAACCGCTGCCGGGACAGCAGCCAGTCGCGCAACCGGAAGGTGACCGCGGCCTCGCCGCGTCCCTGTTCGGCCAGCATCGCGGTGATCTTCGCCACGCCAGCCTTCTTGTCACCCAGTCCCTCCAAGGCCGGCGAGTTCACGTACGCGCCGTCGCCGGGGGTGGCCACGAAGGTCTCTGCCGGGTTCGCCTCGCCGGTTTCGACAACCACCCGGACGGGAAGGCCGAACGCCTTGGCGAAGTCCAGATCGCGCTGGTCGTGGGCGGGGACGGCCATCACCGCGCCGGTGCCGTACTCGGCCAGCACGTAGTCGGCCGCATAGACCGGCAGCCGCTCCCCGTTCACCGGGTTGATCGCGTGCACGCCCAGGAACACCCCGGTCTTGGGACGCTCCGAGCTCTGCCGCTCGATCTCGGTGGCCCGCTTGGTGGCCTCCAGGTACTCCTCGAACGCCGGACGGTGCTCCTCGGTGACGATCTCCGCCGCCAGGGACGCCTCAGGCGCCACCACGAAGAACGTGGCGCCGTACAGGGTGTCCGGACGGGTGGTGAACACCCGCACGGGCTCCTCGCGGCCTTCGATGGTGAAGTCGACCCAGGCGCCCTCGGAGCGTCCGATCCAGTTCCGCTGCATGGCCAGCACCCGGTCGGGCCAGCTGCCCTCGATCAGCTCCATGTCGTCCAGCAGCCGCTGCGCGTAGTCGGTGATCTTGAAGTACCACTGGGTGAGCTTGCGCTTGGTCACCACCGCGCCACAGCGTTCGCACAGGCCCTGGACGACCTGCTCGTTGGCGAGCACGGTCTGGTCGACCGGGCACCAGTTGACGAACGAGTCCTTGCGATAGGCCAGGCCCCGCTCGTAGAACCTCAGGAACAGCCACTGCGTCCACCTGTAGTACTCGGGGTCGGACGTGTGCAGCCGCCGCGACCAGTCGAAGCTCAGCCCGTACCGCTTGAACGAACGCGCCTGGGTCTCGATGTTCGCGTACGTCCAGTCGGCGGGATGCGCGTCGCGGGCGATCGCCGCGTTCTCCGCCGGCAGGCCGAAGGAGTCCCAGCCGATCGGGTGCATCACGTCGTAGCCCAGCAGCCGCCAGTAACGAGCGACGATGTCGCCCATCACGAAGGCCTCGGCGTGACCCATGTGCAGATCTCCGGACGGATAGGGGAACATGTCGAGCATGTAGCGCCGCTCGGCCGACCCGTCGTCGAGCGGGGTGAACGTGCCGTTCTCCTCCCAGAACCGCTGCCACTTCTCCTGCGCGGCCGCGGCGTCGTAGCCCCGGGCGTCCCGCTCGGTCGTCACTGTCGATCTCCTCACCTGGCTGACTGGTGCTGAACATGAAAAAGCCCCTGCGGGCCGTCAGGCTCGCCAGGGGACGCCGCGACCGGGTTTCAGCCGCGGCTAGCTAAGCAGCAGGGTCATGCCGTACACGGCACAAGGTTAGCCGATCGACGACCCCACCACGGCGCCCGGCCACCCGCACTCAGCCCTCGGCGGCCGCCTCGAACCACTCCCTGACCGCCCCCACGAACCCGGGACGGCAGTCGGCCCAGGCGTCCGGCGGCAGGACGCCGGTGATGATCAGGTCGAGCAGCGCGGCCAGCGGACTGGACAGGTCCACCCGGTCGATCCGCTCCAGACAGACCGTGGCCATCGCGCCGTCCCCGGTCAGCCAGGCAGCCACCCCCAGCAGGCCGAGCGGAGCCGGGAGGTAGGGCACCAGGCAGTGCCTGACCACCTGCGTCCAGAGCGCGACCTGCTCCTCGGCGCTCTCCTGGCGCAGTCCGTCCAGCAGGCCGATCGTCGTCTCCGGGTCGGCGGCCAGGACGGCCAGCCGCACCCAGTCTGCCTGCACCCGCTCGCCGCCACTGCGGACGAGCCGCTGCAGCATCCGGCGCCGCGCCTTCGAGGTCAGCTCGGAGACCTCGGCGGAGACCCGCTCGAACAGCTCGAACAGCTCCCCCACCTCGGCATCGGGTGGTCCGGCGACGAACTCCTCAAGGTCGGAGCGGGAGGGCCGGGCCGGCAGTCCCAGCACCGCGGCCAGATTGGCCCCGAAGAGGGAGGAGCCGAGGATGTAGAGGGGGACGTGGGTGCCCTTGCCGGGGATCGCGATGACGCCGGAGAGCGGGCTGTTGTCCGACAAGAGGCCCTGCAGCTCCTGCACGTCCTG
>JAFKJK010000029.1 GCA_017306015.1 Propionibacteriaceae bacterium | reverse complement strand
TACAACCGGCTCACCGTCTCCCACTAGGGGAAACGCTGAGCCGAGTGAGTGTCCGAGAGAGGACTTGAACCTCCACGCCCGATAAAGGGCACTAGCACCTCAAGCTAGCGCGTCTGCCAATTCCGCCACCCGGACAGGTGGTGCCCGCACGGGTGCGGGCAGCCACAGAACTATAGCAACGCTGCGGTGGCTTTGCGATTCGGCGGACGCCCGGACGGCCGGGGCTCCGGTGGCAGGATGGCCTCCATGGCCCACGTCCCTAGCGCAGCCGACGAAGTCGCCACCCTGTGCAGCGAACTGATCCGCTTCGACACCTCCAACTTCGGCCCGGACGGGTCCACGGGCGAACGGGAGGCCGCCGAGTACGTCGCCGCCAAGCTGGACGAGGTCGGCATCGCCAGCCGGCTGCTCGAGTCCGAGCCGCGGCGGACCAGTCTTGTCGCCGAATGGGCCCCGGACGGCTGCGACACGTCCCTGCCGCCCCTGATGATCCACGGCCACACCGACGTCGTCCCCGCCGTCGCCGCCGACTGGCAGGTCGACCCCTTCGCCGGCGAAGTCGTCGACGACTACGTCTGGGGCCGCGGCGCGGTCGACATGAAGGACTTCGACGCCATCGTGCTGGCCGTCGTCCGGGAACGCACCCGGCAGGGGCGTCCCCCGCGGCGTCCCATCCGGCTCGTGCTCACCGCTGACGAGGAGGCCGGTGGACCCAGGGGCTCCGGCTGGCTCGCCGAGCACCATCCCGACCTCATCGGCGACTGCACCGAGGCCATTGGCGAGGTCGGGGGCTTCTCCCTCACCGTCAACCAGCGCCGGCTCTACCTCATCCAGACCGCCGAGAAGGGCCTCGCCTGGCTGAACCTGATCGCGTCCGGAACCGCCGGTCACGGCTCGATGCGCAACGACGACAACGCCATCACCAACCTCGCGGCGGCCGTCACCCGGATCGGCGAGTACCGCTGGCCCGCCCGGATCCACCCGGCCCAGCAGGCCTTCCTGGACGCCGTTGAGGACGCCCTCGGCGTCCAGATCGGCACCGACGACGCCGAGCGGACCCTCGCCCGGCTCGGCTCCATCGCCCGCATGGTCGGGGCCACCATGTCGAACACCGCCAACCCGACGCTGCTGAAGGCGGGCTACAAGCACAACGTCATCCCCGGCACGGCCACCGCCGGCCTCGACGGACGCTTCCTCCCCGGCCACGAGCAGGAGTTCTACGACACCATCGCCGAACTGCTCGGCGACAAGGTGCGCTACGAGACCCAGATCGCCGACGTCGCGGTCGAGACCACCTTCGACGGCGACCTCGCCAACGCCATCACCGCCTCCCTGCTGGCCGTTGACCCGGACGCCGTCCCCGTCCCGTTCATCATGAGCGCTGGCACCGACGCCAAGGCCTGGTCGAAGCTCGGCATCCGCTGCTTCGGCTTCGCCCCGCTCCGGCTGCCGCCCGAACTCGACTTCGTCGCCCTCTTCCACGGCGTGGACGAGCGCGTCCCGATCGAGTCGCTCCGCTTCGGCTGCCAGGTGCTGGACGACTTCCTGGACCGGGCGTGACGCGCGAGCAGTCCCGGGTCTTCGGCGAGGCGGCCGACGCGTACGAACTCGGCCGTCCTGACTATCCGGCCGACGCTGTCGCCTGGCTGCTGGACGGGGTTCGCGGCACCGTCCTCGACGTGGGCGCAGGCTCCGGGAAGCTCAGCCGGGCTGTCGCCGCCCTCGCCTTCGACGTGATCGCGGTCGATCCGGACGAGCGCATGCTCGCTCGCAACGCCACCGTCGACACCCGAGTCGGAACAGCGGAGGCCATTCCCCTCCCCGATCACAGCGTCGCCGGCGTGACCGCCGGGCAGGCCTGGCACTGGTTCGACCAGGCCGCGGCTGCCGCGGAGGTCGGCCGCGTCCTCATGCCTCGCGGACGCCTCGGGCTGGTGTGGAACGTCTACGACCTGGCCGACGAGTTCAGCCGTTCCCTGGTGGAGGTGATCGATCCTGGCGCGGCTCTCAGCGCCACCGAAGACGCCCCGGCTCCGGTGGCAGGCTTCAGCCCCTTCGACGAGGCCGTGTTCTCGTGGCGTCGCGCCATGACCCCGGCCGGGGTCGAAGCGCTGGTTCGTTCCCGCAGTCCGTTCCTGATCGCCGCACCGACCGAGCAACAGCGGACGCTCGGCGCAGTGCGAGAGCTCGTACGCACCTTCGTCGGGTCCCAGGAGCCGTCGGTCGAGATCGCCTACCGGACGTACTGCTACCGCGCAGATGCCGTGGGCTGACAGGCTTCGACCATGGAACGCGCGACCTCTTTCGGAGCCGACGTCGCGGCCTACGAACTCGGTCGTCCCGAGTACGTCGACGAGCACGTCGCGTGGCTGCTGGACGGCGTCAGTGGCCGCGTCCTGGATCTGGCGGCGGGGTCGGGCAAGCTGACCAGGGCCATCGTCCGGCTCGGCTTCGACGTGGTCGCGGTCGACCCGGACGCCGCGATGCTGGCCCACAACACCGCCGCACCCACCGTCCTCGGCACCGCCGACGCGATCCCGCTGCCGGACGCCAGCGTGGCCGCGGTGACGGTCGGTCAGGCCTGGCACTGGTTCAACCCGGCCACCGCCGGCCCGGAGATCGCGCGGACGCTGGCACCTGGCGGACGACTGGGGCTGATCTGGAACACCCGCGACTCGTCGCATCCCTTCGTCGCCGCGCTGGGCGAGATCGCCGGCGCATCCCCTGCCGAACGCATGGTCGCCGACGACGCCGTCCACCAGGCACCGGGCTTCGGACCCTTCGAGCGGTGCCAATGGACGCGGACGCGCGTGATGACTCCGGCCGAACTCGTGGCAATGGTCGCCTCTCGCAGCGCGTACCTCACCGCGTCCGAGTCGGCGCAGCAGGCGATGGGGGCTGCACTCCGCGAACTCATCGCCACCCACCCGCACAGCGCCGGACGAGAGCGGATCGACTATCCGCTGACCACCACCTGCTACCGCGCCGACGCGCTCTGAACCAGTCGCTCGATGCTGTCTCGGCCGGGCCAGGTCGGTTCGTGCTAGCTGGTGGTCGTTCTCAGCGCCGGATCAGGGGCTGCGTCAGCGTCGTGCTAGTTCCTGGTGGTTGTGGAGAGTCGAGGCGTCCCCACAACCACCGCGATCTAGCACGACGAGGCGGACGATCGCGCAATGCCCTCGATAAGCCCGACGATCTAGCACGAACTCCAGGCCGGCGAATCGGCGGGTGGTTGGTGGCACTGTGGCCCGCCTCGGGGCGTAGCCTGAGTGTACGGACGCATCGGCGGACCAGCCGCCGACCCAGTTGATGGGAGCCCCCGAGCATGAGGTTGTTGGCCGCACTGGTCGCCGTCAGCGGTGTCGGCTGGCTACTCGCTTTCGTCACCGCCAACCAGGGCTGGGCGTACCCGCAGTGGGGCTTCATCGCGACGGCGTTGGCGTACCTTGCCGCCGCCGCTGCGGTCCTGGCGACGGCGCGCTCGGCCGGTCACCTGCCCAGTCGGCTGGCGGGCCTGTGGCTGGTCGCCGTCGCGCTGGTCTGCGTGGCCCTCTCCGGTGCTGGCCTGTCCATCGAGTTGGTCGGGATGGCGCTGCTCTACGGCACCATCGCCTTCGGGGTGTGGTTCAGCCTGCCGCTGGTGGTCTTCTCCTTCGTGCGGGACGGATCGTCCGCCTGACTACGCCGGACGCTCTCCCCGGGCGGTGCGCGCGACGATGTCGGCGATTCGGGCGGACTTCGTCTCCTGGCGCCTGGCTTGCACGATCCGGGTGAGCGCCGCCTTCCGCACGCCGGGAGGGCAGGCGTCCCACGTCGCTCGCGCGGCCGGGACGGCGTCGAGCGCCGCGGCGAGGTCGTCAGGTTCGATCAGCGCGTCCACCGAGTCGTACAGCGTCCAGCGGCCGTCCCTCTTCGCGCGCTCGATCTCGGCCAGACCCTCGGGCTGCAACCGGCCCTCGGCCTCCAGTTCGGCAACCCTGGCCTTGTTCGACGCCGCCCAGGGGCTGGACGGCTTGCGGTGGGTGAACCACAGCTGCGAGCGGGACTCGTCCAGCGGGCGCGACTGGCCGTCCACCCAGCCCCAGCACAGGGCCTCGCGGACCAGTTCGTCATAGCTCAGATGGTCGGGGCCCCGCCGCTGGACCACCACCCACACCCCGGAGTCCTGCAGGTGGTTGGCAGCCAGCCACTGGTGCCACTCGTCCAGGGACGAGGGCTCGAACTGCGCGGCGTCGTTCATCGCCATGCTGCCTCCAGTCGTCCAGGCGGTGCGACCGGCTACAGGGTCGCGGTCGGCTCGTTCGGCTCCCGGCCAGCATTGGGGCCGCCGGAGACGTCGTCAAGGGCGGAGCTGATCTCCTCCGGCAGTGCCAGGTCCTCGCAGGCCAGGTAGGTCTCCAGCTGGGCGACCGTGCGGGCGCCCAGCAGGGGGGCGGTGACCCCCGGCGCGTCCCGCACCCACAGCAGGGCCACCTGCGCCGGTTCGAGGTCGAGTCCCTCGGCTGCGGTCACGACCGCCTCGACGACGGCCCGGGAGCGGGGCTCGAGGTAGGGCTCGACGAACCAGGAGAAGTGCTCACTCGCGGCCCGCGAGCCGCGTGGGATGCCGGTGCGGTACTTGCCGGTGAGCACCCCGCGGCCGACCGGCGACCACGGCAGGAGACCCAGCCCGAGCGCGCGCACGGCGGGGATGACCTCCACCTCGGCCCGCCGGGCGAGCAGCGAGTACTCCACCTGAGCGCTGCAGATCGGTGCCCGTCCCGGGAAGGCCGCCTGCCAGGTCGCTGCCTGCGCGGTCTGCCAGGCGACGAAGTTGCTCACCCCCGCGTAGCGGACGTCGCCGGCGACCACGGCGGTGTCGATCGCAGCCAGCGACTCCTCGATCGGTGCCTGGCCCCAGGCGTGCAACTGCCACAGGTCGATGTGGTCGGTGCCCAGTCGGCGCAGCGACTCCCGCAGGTCAGCCAGCAGCGCCGTCCGCGACGTGTCGACGGTGCGCTGGCCGTCCCTGATCCCGAAGCCGGCCTTGGTGGCGATCACCAGGTCGTCGCGGGCCACGTCCCCGGCCCGGATCAGGCGACCGATGATCCGCTCGGCGTCGCCACCGGCATAGGCGGCCGCCGTGTCGACCAGGGAGCCCCCGGCGGCGACGAACCGGCGCAGGAGTGCGCGGGCGTCCTCCGGCCGGGTCTCCCGTCCCCACGTCAGCGTGCCCAGGCCGAGCCAGGAGACCTGGAGGCCGGACGCGCCGACGGACCGCCGCTTCATACCGCCGCGATCGTCCCGGTGAGCAGGAGGATGGCGATCGCGATCGCCAGTCCCACCCGGTAGATGATGAACGCGGTGAAGTCGTTGTGCGCGACGAACCTGAGCAGCCAGGCGATGGACGCATACGCCACCACGCCGGACACCACGGTGCCGAGGCCCGTCGCGAGCCAGCCGGCGCCGCCCGGCGCAGCGATGTTGTGGAACTGGCTGGCGGCCTCGAACACGCCGGACGCGATCAGCGTGGGGATGCCGAGGAAGAAGCTCATCCGGGTGGCACTGACCCGGTCGATGCCCCGGAGCAGGCCGCCGGCGATCGTGGCGCCGGAGCGGGACACACCCGGGACGAGGGCGATCGCCTGGAGCACGCCGAGGATCGCGCCGTCCTTCCAGGTGATCGAGCCTTCCGCGCGGTACGCCTTGCCCACCCGGTCGGCGATGAACATCACCACGCTCCAGCCGAGCAGGCCGGCCACGACCGCCCACAGGCTGCGCAGCGGGCCCTCGACGAGATCCTTCAGCACCAACGCGATGCCGGCGGTCACCACGAAGCCGACGATGATCGCCCAGCCCATCCGGTAGTCGGGGTGGTCGCGGCGGTCGCGGTGGAACAGGCCGCCGAACCACGCGGTGGCGAAGCGGACGATGTCGGACCAGAAGAAGATGATCGCGGCCACCATCGCGCCCACCTGGATGATCGCTGTGAACGCGGTGACGCTGGGGTCGGCGACGCCCAGGCCGAGCAGCTTCTCGACCAACGTCAGGTGGCCGGTGCTGGAGATCGGCAGGAACTCGGTCACACCCTCGACGATTCCGAGCAGGATCGCCTGCCACCACTCGATCATCTCGGCCTTCCTGTCGGGGCTGCTGCGGCGGCCAGCTTAGCTGTCCCCGGGTTAGGCTCGGCCAGTGCCGGGACGTGTGTGCACCGGTGGGGGTAGAGAAGGAGGAGCCGCATGCGTTCCTGGGACAGTGTCCGGGTGCCCGTCATTCGTGGTGGCGGTTCGGGACGGGTGAGCATCCACGACTCGGCCCGCGGAGCCGTCATCCCGGTCGGTCCCGAGCGTGGGGAGGCTCGGCTCTATGCCTGCGGGATCACCCCGTACGACGCCACTCACCTCGGGCACGCGTTCACCTATGTCGCGGTCGACCTGCTCGTCCGGGCATGGCGGGACGCGGGTCTGGACGTCCGCTACGCCCAGAACGTGACCGACGTGGACGACCCCCTGCTGGAGCGCGCCGCCGCCACCGGCCAGGAGTGGACGCGGCTGGCGGCCGAGCAGGTCGAGTTGTACCGCAACGACATGGCCGCGCTCCGCGTGCTCCCGCCGAGAGAGCTGACCGCCGTCAGTGACGTGATCGGCGACATCGCCGCGACCCTGGCCGACCTCCGGGACCGCCAGGCCGTCTACCAGCTGGACGATCCGGAGTACCCCGACTGGTACTTCTCCGTCGCCGACGAGGACGCCCTGCTCGCCGGGACGCCGGTGACTGCGGACGACGCCACCGAGGTCTTCGCCGAACGGGGTGGCGACCCCGACCGTCCCGGCAAGCACCACCCGCTCGACTGCCTGGTCTGGCGGCAGCACCGCCCCGGCGAGCCGGCGTGGGACACCTGGCTGGGGCGCGGCCGTCCCGGCTGGCACATCGGTTGCACCACGATCGCGCTCCGGGTGCTGGGGGCCGACTTCGACGTCCAGGCCGGCGGTAGCGACCTGGCGTTCCCGCACCACCCGATGTCGGCCGCCGAAGCCGGCGTCCTGACCGGCGAGCCGTTCGCCGACGCATTCCTGCATTCCGGGATGGTCAGCTATGACGGAGCGAAGATGAGCAAGTCGCTCGGAAACCTGGTCTTCGTCCACCGGCTGCTGGCCGACGGTGCCGACCCGATGGCGATCCGCCTGGTCCTGCTGGCGCACCACTACCGCTCCGACTGGGAGTACACCTCCGCCGAACTCGACGCCGCGACGAAGCGGCTGGGCCGCTGGCGCGCCGCCGTCGGCACCCGGACCGGAGCCGGTGCGGCAGCCACGATCTCGGCTGTCCGGGCGGCCCTGCGCCACGACCTGGACTCCCCAGCCGCGGTGGCCGCGGTCGACGCCTGGGCGGAAGCCGGCGGCGACGACTCGTCCGCCCCCGGTGATGTCCGCGACGCCGTGGACGCCCTCCTCGGCATCGCCCTGTGACCTACGACTCGCCGCCGGACCTGCTCGCGCTGCACGGCGTCCGGGTTCTCGGTGGACCGACCGCCGCAGCGATCGCCGAGCGGTTCGGTCTTGCGGCGACCGACGTCCGGGAGCACCTCCTCGACGCGCAGGCACGGGGCTGGGTGACCCGCCACGAGTTCTTCGGCGACACCTGGTCGCTGACCGGGGCCGGACGCATCGAGAACGAACGCCGGCTCGCCGGCGAATTGGACGAGGCCGGCGCCCGGACGGCCGTCGAGGGCGTGCATGCCGCCTTCCTGCCGCTCAACGAACGCCACGGCCGGGCGTGCACCGACTGGCAGCTGAGGACGCTCGCCGGGGCGCGGGTGGCCAACGACCACACCGATTCGGCCTGGGACGACCGGGTGCTGTCCGAGCTCGAGGCCGTCGACGGGCAGGCCCAGCCTCTGGGTGCCGCCCTCGCCGACGTGCTCCCACGGTTCGGCGGGCACCTCCCGAGGCACACGACGGCGCTCGCCCGGGCTCGCGCCGGTGGGCCGGAGTGGATCGACGCCCCGGACCGGGCGTCCTGTGAGCTGGTCTGGATCCAGTTCCACGAGGACCTGCTCGCGACGCTCGGCATCCCGCGCGGTTCGGACGGTTGAGCGCACCCCGGCTCTGGGCGCTGGACCGTCGCGGCTCCGAGATGCCGGGCCCCGGTAGGCTGCGTGGCCGTGAGCAAGACCTTCGATGAACTGTTCGCCGAACTCAGCCAGCGCGCCGCCACCCGCCCGGAAGGGTCGGGGACCGTGCGGGAGCTGGACGCCGGCGTCCATGCGATCGGCAAGAAGATCGTCGAGGAGGCCGCCGAGGTCTGGATGGCAGCCGAGTACCAGAGCAAGGACGAGGCGGCCGAGGAGATCAGCCAGTTGCTCTACCACCTCCAGGTGCTGATGCTCGCCCTCGACCTGGACCTCGATGACGTCAACGAGTACCTGTGAGCCGCGCCATGACCCGACTGCTCAAGATCGCCGTCCCGAACAAGGGCTCGCTCGCCGACGGTGCCGCCCAGATGCTCCGTGAAGCCGGCTACCGGCAGCGCCACGACCCGAAGGAACTCGTCCTCGTCGACGAGACCAACGGCGTCGAGTTCTACTACCTGCGTCCCCGCGACATCGCGGTGTACGTCGGCGAGGGCACCCTCGACCTCGGTATCACCGGACGCGACATGCTGCTGGACTCAGAAGCAGAGGCGGTCGAGGTCGTCTCGCTGGGTTTCGGCAGCACCCGGTTCCGGTTCGCCGCGCCCGACGGCGCCGACCTCACCACCGACCGGCTGGACGGGCGGCGGATCGCCACCTCGTACCCCGGTCTCGTCGGTGCCTATCTGGCCAGGGCGGGGATCAACGCCCGGCTGATCCACCTGGACGGAGCCGTCGAGTCCTCGGTCCGCCTCGGTGTCGCGGATGTGGTGGCCGACGTCGTCGAGACCGGCAGCACCCTGAAGAAGGCCGGGCTGGAACTCTTCGGCGAGCCGATCCTGGAGTCGGAGGCGATCCTCATCCAGCGGAAGGGGACAGCCGCCCCGGACGGGCTCGATCTGCTGGTTCGCCGGCTCAACGGTGTCATCACCGCCCGCGACTACCTGATGGTCGACTACAACGTCCCGACCGAGAAACTGGCGGCGGCCACCCGGGTCACCCCCGGCCTGGACGCTCCGACGGTGTCCCCGCTGGCCAAGGACGGGTGGGTCGCGGTCCGGGCGATGATCCCGGCGCGGACGGCGCAGCAGATCATGGACGAGTTGTGGGACGTCGGCGCGGAGGCGATCCTGGTCACCAGCATCCATGCCTGCCGGATCTGAGATGAGCGATCCCGAGCCGCCCGATCGCGGCGACGCCGATCCCGCGCTGCGGGCGCTGCTCGCCGGCGCGTCCGAGAGCGACCAGGGCTATCTGCGTGCCGTCGCGGCGCTGTGCGGCGCCCGGCTGCTGCTCCCGATCGTCCCGGTGTGCGCGGACGGTACCGACACCGGCGCGGCCGAGCAGATGCGGACGGTGCTGCTGAGCACGTCCGGCGGGCGCAGCGCCATCCCCGCGTTCACCGGCGTGGACACCTTCTCCGCCTGGAAGCCGGACGCCCGTCCGCTGCTCTGCCGGCTGGACGAGGTGGCCGCGACCGCCGTCGAGGCCGGGGCGGCAGCCGTCCTCGTCGACTTCCAGGGGCCTGCCGGACTCGTGATCGAGGCGTCGCTGTTCACCGAGCTGGCTGCCGGCCGGCGGCTGGTCGCCCTCGACGACGGCGGCTGGGCCTGGCTCTCGGCCGCTCCGCCCGCCCCCTGAACCCCTGACAACTCGGGGCACGGCGGGGGATCGGGATCCTGGACACCCGGCAGGACACCGCGATTCGTCAGCGGCGGCGTCCGCCGGGTAGAGTTGACCCGATCGGCTGCACCGGTAGGTGTCAGTCCGCGTGAAGTGGAGACCTGAGCTCCCACCTGGATCGCCTCCCACGGCGACGGGTCGGTACGGCGAAGCGGCGCCAGAGCGCCGCCGGACCGCAGGGCTTCCGCGTGCGCGGGGGCCCTTTTCGATGTGCCGATCGTCCAACCACTGACTCCTTGGAGGAACACATCAGCACTGAACCGCGGATCAACGATCGCATCAAGGTTCCCGAGGTGCGCCTGGTCGGCCCTGCCGGCGAACAGGTCGGCATCGTCCGGATCGACGACGCGTTGAGGCTTGCCCGGGAGGCCGACCTCGACCTCGTCGAGGTGGCGCCGATGGCGCGCCCGCCGGTCGCCAAGTTGATGGATTACGGCAAGTTCAAGTACGAGGCCGCGCAGAAGGCCCGCGAATCCCGCCGCAACCAGACGAACACCGTGATCAAGGAGATGAAACTCCGTCCCAAGATCGACAGCCACGACTACGAGACCAAGAAGGGTCACGTGGTCCGCTTCCTCAAGGCCGGCGACAAGGTGAAGATCACCATCATGTTCCGCGGCCGTGAGCAGAGCCGTCCCGAGCTGGGCTTCAACCTGCTGAAGAAGCTCGCCGACGACGTCGTCGAGGACGGCTTCATCGAGTCGGCCCCGAAGCAGGACGGCCGCAACATGCTCATGGTCCTGTCGCCCACGCGCAAGAAGACCGAGGCCAAGGTCGAGGTCGAGGCCGCGAAAGCCGCCAAGGCGGCCGACCGGGCCGCGTCGCAGGAGGCCGAGCGACAGCAGGAAGCCGAGCTTCGCGCCCGGGCCGCGGCCGAGGCCGCCGTCAAGGTCGCCCCCAAGAAGAGGGGGCCTGCCGACAACATGGACCCCGACATCGACCTGTAAAGAAGAGAAGAGAAGGACTCACCACATGCCGAAGATGAAGACCCATTCGGGTGCCAAGAAGCGCTTCCGCATCACGGGCACGGGCAAGGTCATGCACCGTCAGGCCGGCAAGATGCACCTGAACGAGCACAAGCCGACCAGCCGGACGCGGCGCCTCGACGGCGACAAGGTCGTGGCCAAGGGCGACGCCAAGAAGGCACGCCGCCTCCTCGGCAGCTTCAAGACCAAGTGACGCACTCTTCCACGATCGAACAACACAAGGAGTAACGACAGATGGCACGCGTGAAGCGTTCCGTGAACGCGCAGAAGAAGCGTCGCGAGGTCCTGGAGGATGCGTCCGGCTACCGCGGGCAGCGTTCGAGGCTGTACCGCAAGGCCAAGGAGCAGCTGCTGCACAGCTACACCTACGCCTACCGCGACCGGAAGGCCCGCAAGGGTGACTTCCGCTCGCTGTGGATCCAGCGGATCAACGCCGCTGCCCGCGCCGAGGGCATGACCTACAACCGGTTCATCAACGGTCTCAAGACCGCCGGGGTGGAGGTGGACCGCAAGATCCTCGCCGACCTGGCCGTCACCGACGCCGCCACCTTCGCCAAGCTGGTGGCCATCGCCAAGGAGAACCAGCCGGCCCAGGCCGCCTGACCGCTACGGTCTCTGGCGCCGGGCCCGGCTCTCGGGCCCGGCGCACACCTTGTCCAGCAAAGGATCGACGATGAGCGTTCCTCCGCTCGAACTGCCCGAGCCGACGCAGTCGATGCTGCGCTCGGCACGTTCGCTGCTGCGCCGCAAGGAGCGCCGCGCCTCGGGACGGTTCCTGGTGGAGGGACGGCAGGCCGTCCGGGAGGCGCTCGGAGTGCCGGGGGTCGTGGAGGCGGTCTTCTTCCACTGGGCCTCCGCCCACGACAACATCGACCTGATCGACCTCGCCGCTGCCGCCGGCGTGCCGCAGTACGGGGTCAGTGAGCAGAACCTGGCGACGATGATCGACACGGTCACCCCGCAGGGTGTGGTCGCGGTGGCCCGCGACATCGACGTGCCGCTCGCCGAGGTCCTGTCCGACGGGCTCGAGCTGGTGCTGATCTGCGCGCAGGTCCGGGATCCCGGCAACGCCGGGACGGTGATCCGGTGCGCGGACGCAGCCGGTGCGGACGCCGTCATCCTGTCGTCGGACTCGGTCGAGGTGTACAACCCGAAGACCGTCCGGGCCAGCGTCGGATCGATCTTCCACCTGCCGGTGGTCGTCGGCGTCGACCTGGCCGATGCCATCGCCGCCTGCCGGGACGCCGGGCTGCAGATCTTCGCCACCGACGGGGCGGCCGGCACCGACCTGACCGACCTGTCCGGCGAACTCGCCCGTCCCACCGCCTGGGTGATGGGCAACGAGTCCTGGGGGCTGCCGGTCGAGCACCTCGAACTGGCCGACCGGACGGTCGCCGTCCCGATCTACGGCAAGGCCGAGAGCCTGAACCTGGCCACCGCGGCGGCGGTGTGCCTGTACGCCAGCGCGACGGCGCAGCGCGCCACATCGTGAATCCACAAGGAGAGACGTCCATGACCGGCCCTGACCAGCAGGCCGACCTCAGCCCAGCGTCCATCGACGCCATCGTCGCCGGAGCGCTCGCGGCCTTCGCGGACGCCGCCAGCCTCGCCGACCTCAAGGTGGCCCGGCTGGCGCACGCCGGCGACCGTTCGCCGGTCGCGCTGGCCAACCGCGCGATCGGCGCGATCCCCGGCCCCGAGCGCAGGGACGCCGGCCAGCGGATCGGCGCGGCGCGGGCCGCGATCGCGGCGGCTCTCGCCGAACGCGAGGCCGAGATCGGCTCGGCCGAACTCGAGGCCCGGCTCGTCGCCGAACGCGTCGACGTGACCCTGCCGGTCGCCCTCGGACCGGCCGGCGCGCCGCACCCCATCACCGCCTTGATGGACCTGATGGGCGACGTCTTCACCGCCATGGGCTGGGAGATCGCAGAAGGCCCGGAGGCCGAGGGGGAGTGGCTCAACTTCGACGCCCTCAACTTCACCCCGGACCACCCGGCGCGGTTCACCTCCGACACCCTGTTCGTCGAGCCGCTCGACAGCCACGTGGTGATGCGGACGCACACCTCGCCGGTCCAGATCCGCTCGATGCTCGACCGTCCGCTGCCGATCTACGTGGTCTGCCCCGGCAAGACCTACCGCGCCGACGAGTTCGATGCCACCCACGTCCCCGTGTTCCACCAGATCGAGGGACTCGTCGTCGACGAGGGCATCTCGCTCGCGCACCTGAAGGGGACGCTGGACCACCTGGCCAGATCGATGTTCGGCGACGACATCGAGACCCGGATGCGACCGCACTACTTCCCGTTCACCGAGCCGTCGGCCGAGGTCGACCTGAAGTGCTTCGTCTGCCACGGCGCGTCCGTCGGCAACCCGGACGCGCCGTGCCGGACCTGCAAGTCCCAGGGCTGGATCGAGTGGGGCGGCTGCGGTGTCGTGAACCCGCGGGTGCTGGCCGCCTGCGGCATCGACACCGACCGCTACTCCGGCTTCGCCTTCGGGATGGGCATCGAACGGACGCTGATGTTCCGCAACAACGCCGCCGACATGCGGGACATGGTCGAGGGCGACGTGCGGTTCAGCCGCTCACTGAAGGGGATGGCACGATGAGGGCGCCGCTGAGCTGGCTCGCCGAGCACGTCGACCTGCCTGCCGGCATGACCGGACGCGAGCTGGGCGAGGTGCTGATCCGGGCCGGACTCGAAGTCGAGCGGGTGGAATCGGTGGGCGCCGAGATCACCGGCCCAGTGGTGGTCGGCCGCATCCTCGCGTTCGTCGACGAGCCGCAGTCGAACGGCAAGACCATCCGCTGGGTGCAGGTGGACGTCGGCGCAGAGCACAACCAGCCCCATCCGGACTACCCGCAGGGCTGCCGGAGCGTCGTCTGCGGCGCGCACAACTTCTCCGTCGGCGACCTCGTCGTGGTGTCGCTGCCGGGCGCCGTGCTGGCCGGCGGCTTCGCCATCTCCGCCCGCAAGACGTACGGGCACCTCTCCGACGGCATGATCTGTGCCGAGGACGAGCTGGGCATCGGGACCGACCACACCGGGATCATCGTGCTGCCGTCCGACGAGGGCCTTCGGCCCGGCGACGATCCGGCTGGCGTGCTGCACCTGCGCGATGACGTGCTCGACATCGACGTCAGCCCCGACATCGGCTACTGCCTGTCGATCCGCGGGTTGGCTCGCGAGGCCGGCCAGAACCTCGGCGTCGGGTTCCATGACGTCGTCGAGCGGTCGACCCCGCCGTCCAAGCTGGACGGCTATGCGGTGGAACTCGCCGATCCGGCGTGCCGGCTGTTCGTCGCCCTGAGCGTGACCGGTGTCGACCCGACCCGGCCGACCCCGCGGTGGATGGCGCGCCGGCTGGTGATGGCCGGCATGCGGTCGATCTCGCTGGCGGTCGACATCACCAACTACGTGATGCTGGAGACCGGCCAGCCGTTGCACGCCTACGACGCGTCGCTGCTGCGCGGGCCGATCGTCGTGCGCAAGGCGCGGCCGGGGGAGACCATGGTCACCCTCGACGACGTCACCCGCACCCTGGACCCGGGCGACCTGCTGATCACCGACGACTCCGGCCCGATCGGCATCGCCGGCGTCATGGGTGGGGCCAGCACCGAGATCCGGCCGACCAGCACCGACATCCTGATCGAGGCGGCCAACTTCGAGCCGAACACGATCTCGCGCGCGATGCGCCGGCACAGCCTGCCGTCCGAGGCGTCGAAGCGGTTCCACCGCGGTGTCGACCCCAACGCGGCCTACAGTGCGGCGCACCTGGTCGCAAAGCTGCTCGTCGAGCTCGCGGGTGGCGTCCTGGCCGAGGCGGAGACCGTCGCCGGCGCCGTCCCCGAGATGCCGTTGGCGAGCATCCCGGTGGATCTGCCTTCGCGGATCCTGGGTGTGGACGTGCCGCCGGACCGGGTTGTCCAGATCCTTCGGGAGAGCGGCTGCGACCTGGAGGTGGCCCCTGAGCCACACTCGGGGCAGGCTCGGCTGAGCCTCGTGCCGCCGACCTGGCGTCCCGATCTGGTCGACCCGTACGACTACGTCGAGGAGGTCGGGCGGAAGATCGGCTTCGACCAGATTCCGTCGGTGGTGCCGACGGCCCCGGTGGGCCGCGGGCTGACCCGGGCGCAGCGAGCCCGCCGAGCGGTCAACGCCGCGCTCGTGGACGCCGGCCTGGTCGAGGTGCTGACGTTCCCGTTCGTCTCGGTCGAGGACCTGGATCGAATGAGGGTCGCGGCGGACGATGCCCGCCGGCAGCTGGTCCGGCTGGCCAACCCGTTGGCGGAGACCCAGCCGTACCTGCGCAGTTCGATGCTGCCCGGCCTGTTCGCCGCAGTGAACCGCAACAACTCCCGCGGCAACGACGACCTGGCGCTGCTCGAGACGGGGCTGGTCTTCTTCGCCGGCTCCGGACAGCCGGCACCGCTCCCGGCCGTCACCGGACGCCCGTCCGCGGACGAACTGGCCGCGATCTCCGCCGCACTGCCGGTGCAGCCGCGGCACCTGGGCATCGTGCTGTCCGGGCAGTGGCGTCCGGCCGGCTGGGACGGGCCCGCGGAGGCGGCCGGCTGGAGGCAGGCGCTCGCCCTCGCCGAGATCGCAGCTGCCGCGGTCGGCGTGACGCTGGAGCGTCGCGCGGTCGCCATGCCGCCATGGCATCCGGGACGGTGCGCCGAGTTGGCAGTCGACGGCATCGTCGTCGGCCACGCCGGAGAGCTGCATCCGCAGGTGGCCGCCGATTTCGGGCTGCCCGAGCGTACGGCTGCTGTCGAACTCGACCTGGACGCGCTGATCCGGCTCGCGCCGGACCGGGGGTCCATTCCGGTCCTGTCCACGCAACCGGTCGCCAAGGAGGACGTGGCCCTGGTGGTGCCCGACGGCGTCCCGGTGGCCGAGGTGCGTGCGGCCCTGGTCGCCGGAGCCGGCCCGCTGCTGGAGTCGGTCAGCCTGTTCGATGTGTACACCGGCGCGAAGGTACCCGCAGGGCACCGTTCGCTGGCCTTCGCGATGCGGTTCCGGGCGCCGGACCGGACGCTCACCGATGCTGAGACCGCCGCCGCCCGGGATGCGGCCGTGGCCGCGGCGGCCGCCGGCTGCGGGGCAGTGCTGCGGGACTTCTGAGTCCGCCGACGGTCTCGCAGGCCGCCGGTCTCTCAGCCGGCTCGGACTGCTCGCCGGCAGCCGGAGCCTGGTGCCCGGACGGCCAGTGCCGTCCGGACCCGACCGGACGTGCCGCGAGATGCGGAACGGCTCGCCGGCACCGACTCTCCTTTGGGTGACACAACCGGCTGCAGACCATTACGGCGTTAACTGTGGTCAATGCCGCGGTTGCGTGAGATTACCTTGTTTGTGGTGGTCTTTGGCAACGCACCGGCGAATGGGTAGCGTTGCCGCCGTACTCATCTGAACGAGGCTCCACCGGGATTCCCGGAGGAGCCCGCGGCTTGGCAACATGGCCGCGGTTCGGGTCGGGGAGTGGCGCAGTGCAGAGGGGTATGCGCTGCTCCCCGGCCGAACACACCAGACTCTCCTGATCTGCGCCGGGGCGCCGCCGTCCCCGTCCGCTCGTGCCGGAGCCGGGCTCCGAGCGCCCGCCATCGGTGGACCGCGGCGCTGCGGCAGGTCGTCTCGGATCTCGGCGTCGGAGCGCGCGTCCCCACGAAAGTGACAGCGCTAACATCGGCAGTCGCGACATTGTCGTCGCCAACAACTCCGTGGTAACCCATTTGGGTGACCGGGTCACCCAGACGGTGAACACTCTCCCGGGGGACAAGGGAGTACGCGGATTTAACTCGGGTCGATCCCAGGCGTGTTCGGGGCGAATCCGGCCTCATTCCAGCTGCAATTCCACTAATGTAGGTCCTGCCTCCTTGGGGGGAGGCAGACCGTGCCTGGCGCGAGGGGGATCTCGTAGCGCGGCACCACTTCTCGCATCGGCCGGCCGTGCAGGTACGGCAGGTCCGGCGCGTGTACTCACCGATCGCACGATTTGAAAGGGCACATCACGTGACCGCCATCGCACCAAACCATGACGGCCGACGACGAGGTCGTCGCAAGATCGCAGCGTTGCTCGCCGGAGGCCTGGTCGCCGGCGTCGGCACCATGGCGACCCTGGCTTCATGGAACGACTCCGAGTTCGCCGCGGCGAGCTTCACCGCTGGTCACTTCGACCTCGAGGGAAGCACCGACGGCGGGGTGACCTATGACCAGCACTCCACGGCCGACCAGGCCGGGGTGCTCGAGTTCGAGTTGCCCGTCAACAACCTGAGCCCCGGGGACTGGATCGGGGGCGAGTTCACGGTCCGCCTGGCACAGGGGACGACCAACAACGCCCAGCTGCGGCTGGACGGCGCCGGGACGACCGGACAGCTCAAGGGTGTAGCGGTCTACACCTGGCAGGACTTCCAGGGCGACTGCGCGGGCAAGGCCTACGACGTGGACAACATGATGGGCTTCTCGATGGACGGGAAGACCTACCGAGGCCCGCAGATCCGGATCAACAAGGGCGCCTCGGCCGACGTGGCCGGCGACCCGGTCACGATCTGCTTCGCGGTCTCGGGCGGCAGCAGGATGCCGCAGACCCAGACCGGTGCCTACACGTGGAAGCTGACCGCGGTCTCCGTCGCCGACTGACCCGCAGCCCCAGCAGCAGGGCGATCCGCGGACACCCGTCCGCGGTCCGCTCCGCGCTGCCTTCCGGCGGGCCGACCGTGCACACCGCGCGCACCGCTCGCCTCCTCCAGACCAATCACCAACGATCACTCATACCGACAACACAAGGGGAAACACACATGTCCAACGCCAACACCAACACCGCCGTCGAGTCCGAGCGCGGCCGCGGCCACCGCAAGGTCGCCGCAATCCTTGCCGGCGGGCTCGTCCTGGGGATCGGCACGATGGCCACCCTCGCGTCCTGGAACGACAGCGAGTACGCCACCGCGACCTTCACCTCCGGCACGTTCAAGCTCCAGGGATCGGCGGACGGCACGACTTTCACCGACCACGCCGTCGCCGGCGACGCCGCGTCCCTGAGCTTCACCGCGCCGTTCGACAACCTGACCCCGACCGACACGGTCTACGCGCCGTTCGCCGTCCGGCTGACCGCCGACACGACCAACGACGCCAAGGTCACCGTGACGAACCCGGTCACCTCCGGCGATGTCAACGCCCTCAGCTACACGCTGATCCAGACCAAGTCCTTCGGCTGCGACGCCGCCACAACCGGCTACGTGCTGGTCTCGGACGCGCCCCTGGGCACTGCGGCGGGCGCCAAGACGTTCGACCTCACCAAGGGCAGCGACGGCGCTGAGGGCACGGCCGTCAACCTCTGCTTCGTCGTGACCGCTGGAGCAGGCCTCGCCCAGGACCAGGCCGGGTCGTCGACCTGGCAGTTCCAGGCCGTGTCGAACTAGGAGCCACCCCGGTGGGCGTGCGGGTCGGGATTCGCAAGAGGGGTCGGATCCCGGCCCGGCGCCCAAAGTCGTGACCGATCAGGTCCAGGTCCAGCACCGTTCAGGGAGAACCAGCACCATGTCCGTCATCACCAGCACCGAGGTCGTCGAGCGTGCGCCGAAACCCCGCTCGGGCGGCCGGCTGCGCGCCGTCCGGCGCACCGTCGTCGACATCCTGCTGTGGGTGCTCGGTGGGCTCGGCGTGGTCAGCCTCGCCGCCGCGATCGCAGCGCACGTCTGGGGCTTCTCGATCGTCCTGTTCTCCACCGGCTCGATGTCGCCGACGATCCCGGCCGGGTCGGCAGCGCTGGTCCGGCTCCTGCCGGCCGGCGACTTCACGGTCGGCGACATCACCACCATCGAGCGTCCCGGGCAACTCCCGATCACGCACCGGATCACCTCCGTCGGGCCGCTGGCTGGAGATCCGTCCGCACGGGTGGTCACCATGCGCGGTGACGCCAACGAAGCGGACGACCCGGATCCGTACGTGATCACCGAGGCCCGCCTGGTCGTCGCGTCCGTCCCGGGCGTGGCCCAGTTCTTCAACGGGCTGCGCGACCCGCGGCTGATGGGCACGCTGACGCTGCTGGCCGGGGCTCTCGCGACCTGGGCCTTCTGGCCCCGCCGACGGCCGGTCAGCCAGGGCGCGGCGGACGCCACCAACGGCGTCCCGCTGCCCGGCGAACGCCGAGGGGAGCCGGTGTCCGAGGTGGCGCAGTGACGCCGGGCCGGCGCCGCACCGCGTCCCTGCGGGACCGCTGGCGGCTCGGCCTGCTCGGACTGGGTGTCGCAGCGGCGATGAGCCTGGTCTGGCAGCAGCACGCGACGCTGGCGAGCTTCATCGACACCGAGTCGGCCGGGGCCACGTTCCGGGCGGCCACCCTGGAGCCGATCACCCCGACCGCCAAGGCGAAGGCGTCGAGTGTCGAACTCTCCTGGGCGAAGGCGGACGGCGACTGGGCGCCGCCGCTGTACTCGCTCGCCTGGTCGGCGAGCAAGTCGGGCAGCAACCCCGTGGACATCTCCAGCGGGAGCGAGACCGGCGCCACCCACCGCATCGGCTCCGACCGGCCGACCGCCCACGACCTCACGTTCACCAAGGTGGCCGTGGGGAGCACCCACGCGTGCGGCATCGCCAACGGGACGGTGTACTGCTGGGGCACCAGTTCCAGCGGGGCGCTCGGCCTGGGTGGCACCACCCAGGCCCGGGTGCCCACGGCCGTCACCGGGGGCGACCTGGGCAGCAAGGCCGTCACGGACGTCACCGCCGGCGACGACTTCACCTGTGCCGTCGCGGTCTCGGGCAAGGCGTACTGCTGGGGACGCGGCACGAACGGCCAGCTCGGCTCCGGGAGCCAGTCCTCCTCGTCGACGCCGCGGACCGTAGCCACCCTGAGCGCTGTGACCAGCATCTCCGCCGGCGCTGCGCACGCCTGCGCGGTTGCCGCCGGCAAGGCCTACTGCTGGGGACAGGGATCGTCCGGCCAGCTCGGCAACGGCGGCTCCAGCCAGAAGGAGAGCCCCGAAGCCGTGCGCACCGACGGCGTCCTCGCGGGACGCACCGTGGCGAGTGTCGCCGCGGGCGGAGCGCACAGCTGCGTCGTGGCTGACGGCCGGGCCTTCTGCTGGGGTGCCAACGGCTCCGGCCAACTGGGCTCGGCGACCGCCAGCGCCAGCACACCCACGGCCGTGGACGCGAGTGGCGTCCTGATGGGCCGCGTCGTCTCGCAGGTCACCGCGGGGGCATCGCACACCTGCGCCGTGGCGGACGGCAAGGCCTACTGCTGGGGGCAGGGCACGTCCGGCCAGCTCGGCAACTCGGCGAGCGCGAACGCGAGCGCACCGGTGGCCGTGTCCACCTCGGGCATGTCGGGGACGGTCGTCGCCCTCTCCACCGGGTCGGCGACGACCTGTGCCGTCGCGTCCGGCAACGCGTACTGCTGGGGCGCCGGAGCAACCTATGGTCTCGGCAACGGTGGCACCTCGAACGCGTCCGCTCCGGTCGCGGTGAACGGTGCGCTGAGCGGACGCACCGTGACCGGGGTCAGTGCCGGCCCGGGATTCGGGTGCGCCGTGGCCGCCGGCAGCCCGGCGTCCTGCTGGGGAGCGGGCTCCAGCTACCAGCTGGGCGACAACGCGGCCAGCTCCAACCAGAGCCCGGGTGACGTGAGCCTCACCGGCGCGTCCTGCCCGGACGGCTCGGTGCGGCTCTCGGATGCCACCTGCTCGCTGCTGCAGGGCACCGACTACTACTACCGCCTCGGCTACTCCATCGGTACCTGGACGGCGCCGGACAGCGCCTGGAAGAAGGCGACGACCTCGACGCGTCCGGGCGTCGAGGCGTCCGTGGCCAGCAGGACCGGTACGGCGATCACGCTCGGCTGGGACGCGGCGCAGGAGCCGGGACAGGCCTACGCCGAGTACACCGTGCAACGGTCGGCGTCGAGCAGCGGCGCCAACCCGTCCACGCTCGGCGTCACCGGTGACCGCAGCCTCACCGACACCGGTGGTCTCGCGCCGACGCGCTCGTTCACCGCGGTCTCGTCCGGCGAGGGCCACACGTGCGGGATCGTCGACGGGCAGCTGTACTGCTGGGGACTCAACAGCAACGGTCAGCTCGGCCTCGGCGACACCAATCCCAGAACGGTGCCGACGCTCGTCCCTGCGCTGGCCGGCAAGACGGTATCCACGGTCTCGGCGGGCACCGCGCACACCTGCGCGGTCGCCGACAGCAAGGTCTACTGCTGGGGGCAGGGGACCTCGGGGCAACTCGGCAACGGGGCGAACAACACCCAGTACAGCCCCGTGCTCGTCAGCGCCCTGAGCGGCGCACCCACCGGGCTGTCGGCCGGCGGAGCGCACACCTGCGCGATCGTCGGCGGGGCAGCGTACTGCTGGGGCAGCAACTCCGACGGCCAGCTGGGCAACAACTCCACGGCCAGCACGAACACGCCGGTCGCCGTGAGCACCTCCGGAGAGATGGGCAGCAGGACGGTGACCGCGATCGCCGCGGGCGGCGCGCACAGCTGCGCCGTGGCGGACGGTAAGGCGTACTGCTGGGGCCAGGACGCGTCCTACCAACTGGGCAGCCGCTCCTGCACGCTGCTGAACGTGTGGTGTCTCCTGGGCAACGGCCAGAACGCCAGCCGGAGCACCTCCGTGGCCGTCGACACCGACGGCGCGATGGGCACGAAGTCCGTCGTCGCGATCACGGCCGGTACGTCGCACAGCTGCGCGATCGCTGCCGGCGCGGCCTACTGCTGGGGACTCGGATCGAGCGGCCAGCTCGGCAACGGGGCCACCTCGACGAGCTACCTGTCGAGAGCCGTCACCACGTCCACGATGACCGCCTCGGTGACGGCGCTCTCGGCGAGGGCGGACTCGACCTGCGCGATCGCCGGCGGGGCCGCGTACTGCTGGGGCCAGGGGACGGCCGGACAGCTCGGCAACGGCGGCGGCACCAGCTCGTCCCCGGTCGCCGTGACCGCGTCCGGCGCTCTCAAGGCGGCCAGGGTCACCTCGGTCTCGAGCGGCACCTCGCACAGCTGCGTCGTCGCGGACGGCCTCGCGTACTGCTGGGGAGCCGGTGACAACGGGCGGCTGGGCACCCGGAGCACCGCCGCGTCGGGCTACCCGGTGCTGACGAGCACCGACGCGCTGTGCGACGGTTCCTCGCCGCTCGGCGACGGCACCTGCTCGCTGAAGAGCGGCACCACCTACTACTACCGGGTCACCTTCACCCTGGACGGCACTACCAGGACCAGAGGCGACTGGGTCGGGATCAAGACCTCCGGCTAGTGCCCGTCGGCCAGCGCGGTGCCGGCGGCGACGGCGGCGGCGGGCAGCGCCGCGACCACCCGCTCCAGCACGGAGCCGGTGTGCGCGGCCGAGACGAACCAGGCCTCGAACGCGGACGGCGGCAGCGCAACGCCCGCGTCCAGCAAGGAGTGGAAGAAGGCCGCGTACGCCCCGGTGTGCTGGCGCTGTGCGGTGGCGTAGTCGCGGACGGGTTCGCTGAGGCCGAGGAACACCGAGAACAGGGAACCGGCGCGCTGCAACCGGTGAGGGACGCCAGCACCGTCCAGCGCGGCCGACACCGCTGAGCCGAGCTCGGCGGCGGCCGCGTTCACGGCGGCGTAGACCGAGTCGTCGGCGAGCCCCAGGGTGGCGATACCGGCTGCGGTCGCCAGCGGGTTCCCCGAGAGCGTGCCCGCCTGGTACACCGGGCCGAGCGGGGCGAGCAGGTCCATCACGTCCCTGCGTCCGCCGAGGGCGGCCAGCGGCATGCCACCGCCGACGACCTTGCCGAAGGTGAACAGGTCCGGTGCGACCGTCCTGCCCTCCAGGCCCCACCAGCCGGACGCATGGACGCGGAAGCCCACCAGCACCTCGTCGTAGATGAGCAGGGCGCCGCTGGCGGACGTGAGCTCACGCAGCAGCTCGTTGAAGCCCGGCTCCGGGGGGACGACGCCCATGTTGGCCGCGGCGGGCTCGGTGATGACCGCGGCGATCTCCTCGCCCCGCTCGGCGAAGACCGCCCGGACGGCGGCGGCGTCGTTGTACGGCACCACGATCGTGCTGGCGACCGTGCTCGCCGGGACACCGGCCGAGGCGGGCAGCCCGGCTGTCGCGAGTCCGGAGCCGGCCGCGACCAGCAGCGCGTCCGAGTGGCCGTGGTAGCAGCCGGCGAACTTCACCAGCAGGTCGCGGCCGGTGGCCCCGCGGGCGAGCCGGATCGCCGTCATCGTCGCCTCCGTCCCCGTCGAGACCAGGCGCACCCTCTCCGCCAGCGGCACCCGGTCGCGGATCAGCTCGGCCAGCTCGGCCTCGGCGACGGTCGGTGCGCCGAACGACAGTCCGCGCGCCGCCGCGGCCTGCACGGCCGAGACCACCTGCGGATGGGCGTGCCCGAGCAGGGCGGGACCCCACGAGCCGACCAGGTCGACGTACTCGCGGCCGTCGACGTCGTAGACGTAGGCCCCATGGGCCCGTTCGATGAAGCGGGGCGCGCCACCGACCGACCCGAACGCGCGGACGGGGGAGTCGACGCCGCCGGGGATCACCCGCCGGGCGCGGGCGAAGGCGTCCTCGTTGCTGGTCATCGCAGCCACCCCGCGAGCTCGCGGGCCGCGTAGGTCAGGACGACGTCGGCACCGGCGCGGACGATGCAGGTGACGGCCTCGGTGAGCGCCGCCTGCCGGTCGATCCAGCCGCGCTCGGCTGCTGCCGCGATCATGGCGTACTCGCCGGAGACCTGGTAGGCGGCGACCGGCACCTGGCTGGCGGCCGCGACGTCGGCGAGCACGTCGAGGTAGTGTCCGGCCGGCTTCACCATGACGATGTCAGCGCCCTGGAGCTCGTCGAGGGCAGCCTCCAGGCGTCCCTCCCGGCGGTTGGCCGGGTCCTGCTGGTAGGCCCGGCGATCACCCTGCAGCGACGACCCGACGGCCTCCCGGAACGGCCCGTAGAAGGCGGACGCGTACTTGGCCGAGTAGGCGAGGATGCCCACGTCGGAGAAGCCCGCGAGGTCGAGGGCCTCACGGATGACCCCGACCTGGCCGTCCATCATCCCCGACGGGGCGACGAAATGGGCGCCGGCGCGGGCCTGGCTGACCGCCTGGCGGCCGTACAGCTCGATGGTGGCGTCGTTGTCGACGGCTCCGTCCGCGTCGAGGACGCCGCAGTGGCCGTGGGTGGTGAACTCGTCCAGGCAGGTGTCGGCGAAGATCGTCAGGTCGTCCCCGGTCTCGGCGCGGACGGCGGCGACCGCCCGGTTGAGGATGCCGTCCTCGGCGTAGCCGCCGGTTCCGGACTCGTCCTTGTCGCCGGCGTCCGGTACGCCGAAGATCGCGATCCCGCCCAGGCCGGCGGCGGCTGCTGCGTCCGCCTCTGCGCGGACCGATTCGAGGGTGTGCTGGACCACGCCGGGCAGCGAGCTGATCGGCCGGGGCTCGTCCAGCCCGTCCGCGACGAAGACCGGCAGGATCAGTTGGGACGGGTGTACCCGGGTCTCGGCGACCAGCCGCCGGATCGCCGGGGTGGATCGCAGCCGCCTGGGCCGCCGGGTGAGCTGGGACATGCCGATCCGCTCCTGTCCGTGGGTGGACGCCCATTCTCTCACCCGCTTCTCACCGGCGGTGGTCGTCCCCTCTCGGGCAGGGGAGGCGGGCCGGACAGCTCGCCTGAGAGACTGGAGCCATGAAGCGAAGCGCGCGCGACATCGAATGCTGGCTGGTCGACATGGACGGGGTCCTCGTCCACGACGAGCATCCCATCCCGGGTGCGATCGAGCTGCTGAACCGGTGGGTGGACACGTCCCGGAGATTCCTGGTGCTCACCAACAACTCGACGTTCACGCCACGCGACCTGTCGGCACGGCTGGCCCGGTCCGGGCTGAACGTGCCGGAGGAGAACCTGTGGACGTCCGCGCTCGCGACGGCAGCCTTCCTCGGGGGCCAGCCGGGGGAGAAGTCCGCCTTCGTCATCGGCGAGGCTGGACTGACCACGGCCATGCACGAGGCCGGCTTCGTGATGACCGAGACCGACCCGGCGTACGTCGTGCTGGGCGAGACCCGCAACTACAGCTTCGAGTCGATCACCAAGGCGATCCGGCTGATCAACGACGGCGCCCGGTTCATCGCCACCAACCCGGACACCACCGGTCCGACGCCGCACGGGCTCGTGCCGGCCACCGGTGCCGTCTCCGCGATGATCACGGCGGCCACGAACCGGGTTCCGTACGTGGTCGGGAAGCCGAACCCGATGATGTTCCGGTCGGCGATGAACCGGATCGAGGCGCATTCGGAAACCACCGCGATGATCGGCGACCGGATGGACACCGACATCGTCGCGGGCATCGAGGCCGGACTGTTCACCGTTCTCGTGCTGTCGGGCGTCACCCAGGCCGATCAGATCGAGACCTTCCCGTACCGGCCCTCCCAGGTGCTGGACTCGGTCGCCGACCTGGTGCCGCTCATCTGACCACCTGACGCGCGCCGTCACCGTCCCTCGGGCGGGCGGAGCGGAGGGGCGGTCAGGAGAGGGCGGCGAGGGCTTCGGCCAGCCCGGCGACGTCCGGGGTCGGGGCGACCGCGAGCACGTCGAGGCCCACCTCGCGGGACGCCGCGGCGGACGGCCGGCCGATCGCGACGACGGCAGGGCCGGGCAGCCCGCAGGACGCGACCGCGGCGCGGGCGACCGACCCGGCGGTGACCACGAACGCGTCGAAGCGTCCGGCCCGCCAGTCGGCGACCACGTCTGCGCGCAGGTCGCGCGGCACCGTCCGGTAGATCGGGACGGCGCGGACGTCCCAGCCCTTCGCGGCCAGGCCGGCGGCCGGCTGGACGGAGGCGCGGTCGGCGCCGGGCAGCAGGACGGTGCCCGGTCCGGACGGGAACAGGGTCGCCAGAGCTTCGCCGCCGCCAGGATGGGCGACCAGGTCGGGGGTCAGGCCGAGCGTGCTCAGCGCCGCCGCAGTGGCGGGCCCGACGGCGGCGATCCGGGAGCCCGGCGGACGCAGCACGGCAGGTCCGAATCCGGCTTCGGCGAGCACGTCCACCGTCGCGGACGAGCTGATCACCAGCCAGTCGAAGCCCGCCGTCAGAGCCGCCCGGAAGCTGTCCAGCGGCAACGCCTCCTGAGCGGTGACCAGCACCTCGACCACCTCGGCTCCGGCTCCGGTGAGGAGCTCGACCAGCCCGGCGGGCGTGCGGGTCGGCAGCAGGACCCGCTTCCCGGCCAGCGCGAGCGGCTTGGTCGCCCCGAGCTGGACGAGGCTCGCGGCGCCGTCGGCGAGCAGCCGTCGGGCCGCCAGGCTCCCGGCGGCACGCGCCGCGGACTCGTCCGCGACTGCGGGGCTGGTGGCGACCTTCAGCACCCGACTGCCGTCAGTGGCGATCACCCGGGCCGCGAGTAGCAGCCGGCCGTCGACGACCCGGGCGTGGGCGGCGACGGGCGCGGCGCACCCGGCTGCGAGCCCGGCGAGGACCTCGCGTTCGGCCAGCGCTGCCAGCCGGGTCGCCGGATGGTCGAGCGTCGTCAGGGCTGTCCGCGTCGCGTCGTCGTCGGAGCGGCACTCGAGCGCCAGCGCTCCCTGGGCGGGGGCGGGCACGAAGGTGTCCGGGTCGAAGCGCTCGCTGATGCGGTCGCCCAGGCCCAGCCGGTTCAGGCCGGCCGCGGCCAGCACGACGGCGTCGAGGTCCGCATCGACACGGGCCAGCCGGGTCTCGACGTTTCCGCGGAGCTCCACGACCTCCAGGTCGGGCCGCAGCGCGAGCAGCTGGGCTGCCCGTCTGGGCGAACCCGTGCCCACCCGGGCCCCGGACGGCAGGTCGGCGAGGCCTCTGCCGTCGGCGGTGCACAACGCGTCCGCGGGATCCTCCCGTTCGGGGACGGCGGCCAGCACCAGCCCGCCGGCCGGGGCGGTCGGCAGGTCCTTGAACGAGTGGACGGCGAAGTCCGCCTCACCGGCGAGGACGGCGGCGCGGACCGCACCGACGAAGACTCCGGCCCCGCCGAGGCTGGCCAGCGGGGCAGTGGTGACGTCGCCGTGGGTGACGATCCGGACGAGTTCGACCTCGTGACCGAGCTCGCGCAGGCGGTCGGCCACCTGGCTGGACTGACCCCAGGCGAGCCGCGAACCGCGGGTCGCCAGGCGCAGTCTCACTGCGCGTCCCGGGCACAGCCGGGGACGACCGGCGCGTGGCTGCGCGGGTTGAGGCAGCAGTCTGCGAAGCAGAACTGGCCGGGCCCCGGGGCTGTGGCCGGCGAGCGCAACTCCTCGGCGATCCGTCCGGCCAGGCCGGCGACGAAGCCGGGATGGGTGCCGACGGTCGGCGTCCGGACGAGGCGGACGCCGAGCCCGGCGGCGGTCTGGGCGGCTTGGGTGTCCAGGTCCCAGATCACCTCCATGTGGTCGCTGATGAAGCCGATCGGGACGAGCACCACGTCGGTGACGCCGCGTCCGGCCAGTTCGGTGATCGCGTCGTTGACGTCCGGCTCCAGCCAGGGCACGTGCGGCGGCCCGGAGCGGGACTGGAACACCAGGTCCCAGTCGCACCTCGTCCCGTTCGCCGCCGCGATGCCGGCCACGACCCGTCCGGCCACCTGGCGGTGCTGGGTGAGGTATGCGTGCCCGGCCGGTCCCGAGGCGGCCTCCATCGAGTCCGGAATCGAGTGGGTGGTGAACACCAGCCGGGTCGTGGGGGCGGCGAGATCGAGACCGGT
This sequence comes from Propionibacteriaceae bacterium, assembly GCA_017306015.1. Taxonomy (GTDB): domain Bacteria; phylum Actinomycetota; class Actinomycetes; order Propionibacteriales; family Propionibacteriaceae; genus Propionicimonas. The sequence continues at coordinate 20,927 of JAFKJK010000029.1, read as the reverse complement.
GGGCAGCGCCGCCAGCAGGAGTTCGGTGATGGCACCCGGGAACTCCGGCAGGTCGTAGAACGGCGGCAGCTTGCGGGCCTCCAGGTCCAGTCCGGTGGCCTCGATGGCCAGGCCGAGGTCCTCGCGGTACTGCCGGCAGGCGGAGTAGCCCGAGTACGCGGCGGTCGCGACCCCGAGGATGCGCCGGTGGCCGCGTCCGGCCAGTTCGGTGAGCACGTCGGCGACGAACGGCGGGGAGTTGCGGTTGGCCAGTTCGACGTCGATCCCGATGCCCGCCCGGGCGAGTTCAGCACGAAGGGCCGCGAGCAGCTCCCGGTTCTGCGCGTTGATCGGGCTGACCCCACCGAGGGTGAAGTAGTGCTGGCCCACCTCGACCAGCCGTTCGCGGGGGATGCCGCGTCCGGCCGTCACCCGCTCCAGGAACGGCACGACCTCATCGGTGCCCTCCGGGCCGCCGAAACCCAGCAGGACGACGGCGTCGTAGCCAAGGCTCACCGGAGCACCCGCGCCAGGTCCTGGGTGCTGATCCGGTGCCCGGTGAAGAACGGCACCTCGACGCGGACGTGGCGGCGGGCGCCGGCCGACCGCAGGTGCCGCATCAGGTCGACCAGATCGACGAGCTCGTCCGCTTCGAGGCCGAGGATCCACTCGTAGTCGCCGAGAGCGAACGCCGCGACGGTGTTGGACAACACCTGCGGGTACTCCCGGCCGAGCAGGCCGTGTTCGGCGAGGAGCTGGCGGCGCTCGTCCTCGGGCAGCAGGTACCACTCGTACGAGCGGACGAACGGGTAGACGGTCAGCCAGCGCTTCGGCTCGGCACCGGCCAGGAACGCCGGGGCATGCTCGCGGCTGAACTCGGCCTGCCGGTGGACGCCCATGGCCGACCAGGTGAGCTCTGCGGCGCCGCCGAACGCCTCGCGCTCGAAGCTGCGGACGGCCGACTGCAGGTTCTCGGCGGCCGGGCCGTGCAGCCACACCAGCACGTCGGCGCTCGCGGGCATCGTGGCCACGTCGTAGAGCCCCCGGACGGCCACGCCGCGGGTGGCGAGCCGGGCGATCAGGGCGTCGGTGTTCGTCGCGACGAGGTCGGAGACCGGCTGGGTGCGGGTGAAGACCGCGTACGTGGTGAAGGCGGTCACGGCGGCGGCCGGGGATTCGCTGGTCACCTTTCCGACCTTAGCCTGATTTCCCCCGTCGCCGACGGCAGCCGTCCTGAGGCGCGGACGATCGGCCGGCGGTGGTCTCGGGGCCGCGGCTGGTGCGGCGAGATGAGCTCAACTGCCGGGGGTCGGCCCCAGCGCGAGCGCGGCCTGCCGCCGGCCGTCGGCGACGCAGTCGGGCACGCCGACGCCTCGCAGCGGCGAGCCCGCGACCCGCCAGGACGGCAGGTGGGCCAGGCCGGCTTCGACCTCGGCGACGCGGGACAGGTGCCCGACGGTGTACTTGGGCATCATCCCCGGCCAACGGGCCACCCGGACGCTGCTGTGTGGACGCCGCGCGCCGAGCACCCGGCGGATGTGCCCGGTCACCGCCGGGACCAGTTCCGCGTCCGGTGCTGCCGCGATCGCGCCGAGGCGTCCCGGCACGAAAGCCCTGATCAGGACCACATCGGACGGCGCCCGTCCGGCCCACTTCGCCGAGGAGACGGTGACGCCGCTGATCGGCGCCGGCTCGGCCTCCAGCCAGCCGTGGGTGGTCACCGGCGCGGCGAAGGCGTCCGCCGGGTAGGCCAGGGTGACGACCGTCGAGGACGCCAGCGGCACCCGTCCCAGGGCGGCTGCCGCCGCCGGTGCAGCGTCGGCCAGCAGCTCGGCCGAGCCCGTCACTCCCGCAGCGAGGACGACCGCGTCGAAGCTGCCGGTGGTGCCGTCGGTGAACCCTGCGTCCGCCCCGCCGCCCGCGGTGGGACGCAGCGAGCGCACGCCGACGCCGGTGCGGAGGTCGACGCCGGCAGCGGTGAGGTGCTCGGCGAGCGCGTCGACCAGCGAGCCGAGGCCGCCGGCCAGCGTCCGGAACGGCGAATTGGCACCGCGCGCCGACCCGCGAGCGGTGCGTCCGTTCGCCAGGGAGGCCAGCATCAGCGAGCGGTGCTTCGCCTCGTCGGCACGCAGGGACGGCAGGACGGCGTCCAGGCTGAGCTCGTCGACGCCGGCGCCGTAGATGCCGCCGACCATCGGATCGGCGAACCGCTGCACGATGCCCGAGCCCAGGCGGGAGCGCAGGAAGCCGCCGATGGAGACGTCGTCGCCGTCGCGCAGCTGGCGGGGCAGCAGCAGGTCGAGGCAGGCGCGCAGCTTGTCCAGCGGGGAGAGGATGCCGGTGGTGACGAACGGCCACAGCCGAGTCGGCAGCACCATCCCCATCCCGGCGGGGAGCGGCCGCAGCCGGCCGCGGGCGTGCAGATACACGGTCCGGACCCCGCTGATCGAGATCACCTGATCGGACAGGCCCAACTCGTCGATGAGGGTCAGAGCAGCCGGACGGTAGGCGACGAACGAGTCCGGGCCGTGCTCGACCAGCAGTCCGTCGGAGGTCTCGGTGCGCAGCTTGCCGCCGAGCCGGGCGTCCGCCTCCACGACGACGACCTCGGCCGGCGGCCGAGAGCCGTCGCCGCGGACAGCCTCCCACGCGGCGGCGAGACCGGTGATCCCGCCGCCGACGACCAGCAGCCTCACTGCGCTGGGACGGTCGTCCGCGGCTGGTACGGGCACAGCGGATCGGCTTCGAGCGGGTCACCCGTCCAGGCGTACGCCCGGGCCCGCGATCCGCCGCACCACTTCCGGTACTCGCAGACCCCGCAGCGACCCTTGAACTGGTCGGGGTCGCGCAACGAGCGCATCAGCTCGGTGTCGCGGTACAGCTCGACCAGCGAGGTGTCCTTCACGTTGCCCACCGTGACCGGCAGGAACCCGGACGGGCTGACGTCACCCTGATGGGAGATGAACACGATGCCGTTGCCGTCGCGGATGCCGAACGCCCGCGACATCGGGTGCTGCTCGACCTCGCCCCACGACTTCCCGGCCCGCAGCAGCGCGCTGCCGAGCAGGCGGCGGTAGTGCATGGCCTCGGTGGTCTTGATCCGGAACGGCGCCTCGCGGCCCGTCCGCTGCGCCCACAGCAGCCAGCGCTCGGCCTCTCCTGGGGAGAGCTCGGTGAGTTCGCTGCCACGCCCGATCGAGATCAGGAAGAACAGGCTCCACTGCATCAGGGTGTGCCGGCTGAGCAGCTCGTAGACCGCGGGCAGGTCGGCGGCGGTGGTGTCGGTGACCAGGGTGTTCACCTGCACCGACAGCCCGGCGTCCGCGGCGATGTCGAGCGCCTCGATGGTGGCGTCGAAGGTGCCCGGCACCATCCGGACGCCGTCGTGGTAGGCCGCGTTGGACCCGTCCAGCGACAGTGAGATCGCCTGCACGCCGATCTCCTTCATCCAGAAGATCTTCTCCCTCGTCAGGAGCGGCGTGACCGCGGGCGCCAGCGAGACGCCGAGCCCGCGCGCGGTGGCCGCGGCGACGAGCTCGGCCAGGTCGGGACGCTTCAGCGGATCGCCGCCGGTCATCACGACGTGCGGCAGCGCCTCGCCCTCGGCGGCGAAGCCGAGCATGTCGTCCAGCACGGCGATCGCCTGGGACGTGGTCAGCTCGCCCGGTGCCGGGTCGGGCATCGCGGTGGCCCGGCAGTGCCGGCAGGCCAGCCCGCAGGCATTGGTCAACTCCCAGTAGATGATCATCGGGGCGCGTTCGTAGGCCCAGTCGGCGTTCGGCTTGACTGAGCCGATGCCGACGGCGTGAGTTGCCGTCATGCCGTTTCTCCTGCGGTGGTTTTCGGTGGGATCGAGTGGACCAGTTCGACGATCCTGGTCAGGACGTCCGGATCGGTGTCCGGCGGGACGCCGTGGCCGAGGTTGAACACGTGGCCGGGGGCGGCGTCCCCTTCGGCGCAGATCTGGCGGACGGACGCCTCCAGCACGGCCGGTTCCGCCCGGAGCAGCGCCGGGTCCAGGTTGCCCTGCAGCGGGACCCGTCCACCGAGCCGGGCGTTCGCCAGGGCGAGCGAGATGTCCGCGGCGACACCCATCACGTCCGCACCGGCGGCGTGCATGTTCACCAGCAGGTCGCCGCTCCCCGTCCCGAAGTGCACCCGCGGCACGCCGAGGTCGGCGACGCCGGCCAGCACGGCGGCCGAGTGCGGCTGCACGGCTCGCTCGTACTCGTCGCGGGACAGCCGCCCGACCCAGGAGTCGAACAGCTGCAGGGCCTGGGCGCCGGCCTCGACCTGGGCACGGAGGAAGCTGGTGGTGATGCCGGCGACCCACGCCTGCAGCCGGTTCCACAGCTGCGGGTCGTCGGTCAGCAGCGCCCGGGTGGTCGGGAGTTCGCGGTTCGGCCGGCCCTCGACGAGGTAGGACGCGAGCGTGAACGGGGCACCGGCGAAGCCGATCAGCGGGACGCCGCCCAGCCGCTCGACGCTCAGCGCGACGCCCTCGCGCACGGGCTGGAGGGCTTCGGGGTCGAGCTCGGGCAGCCGGTCGACGTCAGCCGTCGTCCGTACCGGTTCCGCCAGGACGGGCCCGACGCCGGGAACGATCTCCACGTCAACGCCGGCGAGCTTCAGCGGTACGACGATGTCGGAGAAGAAGATGCCGGCGTCCACGTCGTGGCGACGCACCGGCTGGACGGTGATCTCCGCGGCCAACTCGGGGGTGAGACAGGCCTGAAGCATCGAGGTGCCCGCGCGGGCCGCGCGGTACTCGGGCAGCGAACGGCCGGCCTGCCGCATGAACCACACCGGCCGCCGCGAGACCGGACGCCCGGCGTAGGCGGCGAGCAGCGGCGCGGAGGCCGTCACGCGTCGGCCTGGACGTCGATGCCGAAAAGGGTGTGCAGGGCGTGCTGGTAGTCGTCGAGTCCGCCGGCGCGGGCGAGTTCCGCCGCCCGCAGGGACGGGGTGTGCAGCAGCGCGTTCGACACCCGGCGCAGCGAGTGGGCAACGGCCGCGGCGGTCTGTGGGTCGTGGCGACGGGCGGCAGCCTCGATCTCGCGCTCGATGAACTGGCTGACGTGGGCCCTCATCGCCGTTACCGCAGGAGTCGCGGCCCGCCCGGATTCGAGGTGCAGGTAGGTGTCGACGCCGCGGGTGACCAGGTCGCGGGCCTGCAGCACGGCGGCCGTGTGCTCGGCCGGAGCGTTGGCGCCGACCTCGTCGAGGTCGATCACGTCCACGCCGACGAGATCCGTCGCCGCCGGGTCGACGTCGCCCGAGAGTGAGAGATCGAGGACGGGCAGCAGCGCCGGTGCCTGCGACCGGGCCTGGGCGAGCAGGGACGCGGTGAGCACCGGGTCGCCGTTGTGGTCGTTCCCGCTGCAGCTGACGACGAGGTCGGCGGCCGCGATGGCGTCGGCGAGGCCGTCCGCTCCGACGGCGGTGACGGGGTGGGTGGCGGCGAACTTCGCGGCCCGGCCGCTGCGGGAGTAGACCCCCAGATCGGTGCAGCCCAGCCTGAGCAGGGTCGCGGTGACCACCCGGGCGTAGCTTCCGGTGCCGATCAGCAGCGCGCGGCGTCCGGCCACCGGGAAGTGCCTGCGTTCGACGAGGTCGAGGCCGACGGCGGCGATCGAGCGTCCGGCCGAGCCGAGATCGGTCTGGCTGCTGACGGCCTTGCCGGTGGTCAGGGCCGCGTGGAACAGCCGGCGCAACGCCGGGGTCGTGTGCGCGTCGGCGGCGGCGAGCGCGTCGCGGACCTGGCCGAGGATCTCGTCCTCGCCGACGACCATCGCGTCCAGCCCGGCGGCCACCTCCAGCAGGTGCTGGACGGCCAGCTGGCCGGCATGGACCTCGAACTGCCCCGGCAGCCCGGCGCGATCAGGCGGCAACGCGTCCGCGATCGTGTCGAGGACCGCCTCGACCGACCCGTGGAAAAGGGGGGCATCGAAGTACAGCTCGAACCGGTTGCACGTGGAGAGCAGGACGAAGCCGGAGACCTCGGAGCGTTGGTCGAGCGCCTCGACCGTGCGTTCGGCCGCTGCCGCCAGAACCGCGAGTTCGTCCAGGGACGCGAGGTGGTGGCTGAGCCCTACTGCGGTTATCGGCACGCTGAGCATCGTAACCCGGGGCCGCCCGCGCCCCGCACGCCGATGGAGGTGGTTGCCGCGCGTCGTTGGAATAATCATGCCGAACGGGGCATAATCATGCCATGACCTTCAGAGTTGCCGTCGCCGGTGCCACCGGCTACGCGGGCGGTGAGGTGCTGCGACTCCTGCTCGGCCATCCCGAGGTCGAGATCGGGACGCTCAGCGCCGGCTCGAGCGCGGGCACCACGCTGCTGACCCACCACTCGCACCTGTTGCCGCTCGCCGACAGGGTGATCGAGGAGACATCCGCGGCCACGCTCGCCGGTCACGACGTGGTCTTCCTCGCGTTGCCGCACGGTACGTCGGCCGCGATCGCGGCCGAACTGGGCGACGAGGTGCTGGTGGTGGACGCCGGCGCCGACCACCGCCTGGCCAGTGCCGAGCAGTGGCGGCGGTTCTACGGCAGCGAGCACGCCGGCACGTGGCCCTACGGGCTGCCGGAGTTGCCCGGCCAGCGCGAGGTGCTGGCGTCGACCCGCCGGGTGGCCGTGCCCGGCTGCTACCCGACCGCAGTCACGCTGGCGCTGCTGCCGGCGCTGACCGCCGGCCTGGTCACCGGCGCGGACGTGGTCGCCGTGGCGGCGTCCGGCACGTCCGGTGCGGGCAAGTCGCTGAAGCCGAACCTGCTCGGCTCGGAGGTGATGGGCTCGGCCAGTGCGTACGGCGTCGGCGGCGTCCACCGGCACGTCCCGGAGATGCTGCAGAACTTCTCCCGGCTCGGCGCCGCAGCCCCGACGATCTCGTTCACACCGGTGCTGGCGCCGATGGCCCGCGGCATCCTGGCCACGGTCACCGCGCCGCTGCCCGACCTGTCCGCCGACGTCCGGGCCGCCTACGAGCAGGCATACACCGGCGAGCCGTTCGTCACCCTGCTGCCCGAAGGTGTCTGGCCGCAGACCCAGTCGATCGTCGGCTCCAACGCCGTCCAGATCCAGGTCACCGTCGACGCCGATGCCGGCCGGCTCGTCGCCGTCGCCGCCCTGGACAACCTCACCAAGGGCACCGCCGGCGGCGCCATCCAGTCCATGAACCTCGCCCTCGGTCTCCCCGAGACCCTCGGCCTGACCACAGTCGGAGTAGCCCCGTGAGCGTCACCCCGTTCCTCGTCGTCCCGGGCTTGCCCCGGGATCTCGCCCGAACGCCAGTGCGGTCGATGATGGGAGGCGGCGCATGAGCGTCAACCCGTTCCTCGTCGTCCCGGGCTTGCCCCGGGATCTCGCCCGAACGTCAATGCGATCGATGATGGGAGGCGGCGCATGAGCGTCACCGCAGCCAAGGGCTTCGTCGCAGCGGGAGTCGCCGCGGGCATCAAGGCGTCCGGCAAGCCCGACCTCGCCCTGGTCGTCAACCAGGGCCCGGACGCGCACGCCGCCGGCGTCTTCACCACCAACAAGTTCACCGCCGCGCCGGTGAAGTGGTCTCAGTCCGCCCTCGCCGACGGCCGGCTCGCCGCGGTGGTGCTGAACTCGGGCGGGGCCAACGCCTGCACCGGGGACGCCGGCTATGCCGACGCCCGCCAGACCGCGGAATGGGTCGGCGCAGAGGTCGGCTGCCCGCCGACCGACGTCGCCGTCTGTTCGACCGGCCTGATCGGCGAGCGGCTGCCGATGGACGCGGTGCTGACCGGCATCGAACTGGCGTCCCAGGACCTGTCGGCGGCCGGCGGACCCTCGGCCGCAGTGGCGATCATGACCACCGACACCGTGCCCAAGGAGGCCATCCACACCTCCCCGAACGGCTGGACGATCGGCGGCATGGCCAAGGGCGCCGGGATGCTCGCGCCGGCCCTCGCCACCATGCTGGTGGTGATCACCACCGACGCGAAGGTGGACTCGGCGTCCCTGCAGACGGCGCTGCGGACGGCGACCGGCTTCACCTTCGACCGCACCGACTCCGACGGCTGCATGTCCACCAACGACACCGTGCTGCTGCTGGCGTCGGGCGCGTCCGGCGTCGCCGCGGACTCCGCCGAGTTCACCGAGGCGCTCACCGGCGTCTGCGCCGACCTCGCCCGCCAGCTGATCACCGACGCCGAGGGCTCCGCCCACGACATCGAGGTGCGCGTCGACGGCGCAGCATCCGAGGCGGACGCGCTGGCGGTCGCCCGGGCGATCGCCCGCAGCAACCTGTTCAAGTGCGCCGTCTTCGGCAACGACCCGAACTGGGGACGCGTGCTCGCCGCCGCCGGGACGGTGGCCGTCGACTACGACCCCGACCACGTCGATGTCGCCTTCAACGGCGTCCCCGTCTTCACCGACGGACAGCTCGGCACCGACCGCTCCCAGGTCGACCTCGGCTCCGGCCGGGACGTGCTGGTCGAGGTGAACCTGCACGCCGGCGACGCGTCCGCCGCGATCTGGACCAACGATCTCACCTACGACTACGTCAAAGAGAACGCGGAGTACTCGACATGACCGCTGCGGACAAGGCGTCCATCCTCGTCGAAGCACTGCCCTGGCTGGAGCGCTACGTCGGCAAGACGATCGTGATCAAGTACGGCGGCAACGCCATGGTCGACGAGTCGCTGAAGGCCGCGTTCGCCACCGACGTCGTCTTCCTGCGCACCGTCGGGGTCAAGCCGGTGGTCGTGCACGGCGGCGGCCCGCAGATCTCGTCAATGCTCGGCCGGCTGGGCATCACCAGCGAGTTCCGCGGCGGACTGCGGGTGACGACCCCAGAGGCGATGGACGTCGTCCGGATGGTGCTGATGGGCCAGGTAAACCGCGAACTGGTCGGTCTGCTGAACGCCCACGGGCCGCTGGCCATCGGGCTGTCGGGGGAGGACGCTGGCCTGTTCACCGCCGCGCGCAAGGGCGTCGAGGTGGACGGCGAGGAGGTCGACCTCGGCCTGGTCGGAGAGGTCACCGAGGTGCGGCCCGAGGCCGTGGTCGACCTGATCAACGCCGGCCGCATCCCGGTTGTCGCCACCGTTGCCCCCGACGAGGAAGGCCAGGTGCACAACATCAACGCCGACACCGCGGCCGGCGCCCTGGCGGCGGCACTCGGCGCCGAGCGGCTGATCGTCCTCACCGACGTCGAGGGCCTGTACCGGGACTGGCCGAACTCGACCGATGTCATCCACCAGATCGCCGTGGACGACCTGGCCGCGATGCTGCCGACGCTGGCGTCCGGGATGATCCCGAAGATGGAGGCCTGCGTCGGGGCCGTCCGGGCGGGGGTGTCGAAGGCCACGGTGATCGACGGCCGGATCCCGCACTCGCTGCTGCTGGAGATCTTCACCGACGAGGGCGTCGGCACGATGGTGCTCGGCCCGGACACCGACCAGGACCCCGCGTGAGCGTGCTCGCTGCGTCCGGCAGCCAGGCGGCCCTGACGTCCCGCTACGGCGGGGCGCTGATGAACACCTTCGGCGCGCCGAAGCGGGTGTTCGTCCGGGGCGAGGGCGTCCACCTGTGGGACGCGGACGGAAACCGCTACCTCGACCTGCTCGCCGGCCTCGCCGTGAACGCCCTCGGCCATGCCCACCCCCAGGTGCTCGGCGCGATCTCGGCCCAGCTGTCCACGCTCGGCCACGTCTCGAACTTCTTCGCCACTCCCACCCAGATCGCGCTGGCCGAGAAGCTGGACGCGATGGTCACCGCGAACGCTCCCGGCACGCCGGCGCGGGTGTTCTTCACCAACTCCGGCACCGAAGCCAACGAGGCCGGCTTCAAGATCACCCGGATGACCGGACGCACGCGGCTGATCGCCATGGACGGCTCCTTCCACGGCCGCAGCCTCGGCGCCCTGGCGCTCACCTCCAACCCGAAGTACCGCGAGCCGTTCGAGCCGCTGCCCGGCGAGGTCACCTTCGTGCCCTACGGCGACGCGGACGCGCTGGCGGACGCCGTCGACGACACCGTTGCCGCCGTGGTGATCGAGCCGATCCAGGGGGAGAACGGCGTCGTCGAGCCACCGGACGGCTTCCTCGCCGCCGCCCGCCGGATCACGGCGGAAGCCGGGGCGCTGCTGTGGCTGGACGAGGTCCAGACCGGCATCGGCCGCTGTGGCGAGTGGCTGGCCAGCGGGCCGTCCGGGGTGACCGCGGACATCGTCACCTTCGCCAAGGGGCTCGGCAACGGCTTCCCGATCGGCGCCTGCGTGGCGACCGGCGGGGCCGCGTCCCTGCTCGGCCCGGGCTCGCACGGCACCACTTTCGGTGGCAACCCCGTCGGTGCGGCAGCCGGCCTGGCCGTCCTGGGCATCATCGAGCGGGACGGGCTGCTGCAGCGGGTGCACGAGGCGGGGGAGCACCTCGCGTCCGCCGTGACCGGACTGGGGCACCCGGGGATCGTGACCGTCCGGGGACGCGGGCTGCTGCGCGGCATCGTCCTGGCCGACGACATCGCGCCGGCCGTCGCCGACGCCGCGCTGGACGCCGGGTTCGTGATCAACGCGCCGCGTCCCGATGTGCTCCGGCTGGCGCCGCCGCTGATCGTCACCGACGACGCGCTCGACTCGTTCGTCGCCGCGTTGCCCGCCCTGCTGGAGGCGAGATGACCGAGACCGTCCGCGCCCCGCTGAGCAAGAGCGCCCGGCAGGCCCGCATCACCGAGCTGATCGAGCGCGGTCCGGTCGGCTCGCAGGCCGAGTTGGCCGCTCGCCTGGGCGAATCCGGCATCGCCGTCTCCCAGGGCACGCTGAGCAAGGACCTGCTGGAGTTGGGCGCAGTCCGGGTACGCACGGCGTCCGGTCAGTTCGCGTATGCGCTGGTGGCCGGCGAGCACGGCCCGGGGACGCCGGCAGCGTTGGCCCGGCTGACGCGGCTGTGCGGCGAGTTGCTGCTGTCGGCCGAGGGCTCGGCCAACCTGGCCGTGCTGCACACCCCGCCCGGAGCCGCGCAGTTCTTCGCGTCCGCCATCGACAAGGTCGGCTGGGGCTCGATCCTCGGTACCATCGCCGGCGACGACACGATCGCGGTGATCAGCCGCGACCCGGACGGCGGCGCCGCCCTGGCCGACTCGCTGCTCGCGCTGCACCAGACCTGAACGGATCGGCGGCGGACCGGAACCCTCGACCGGACCGAACCACCGCCGTCCTCGTAACTCGTGCCTGTCGTTCCCGGTAACTCGCGCCTGTCGCCCCCGGGCAACTCGTGCCTGTCGTCCCGGGCTTGACCCGGGATCCCGTGACCACCACTGTGGACCTGCCGAAAGGAAGAGGATGACTACGGACTCCGGACGATTGTGGGGAGGCCGCTTCGCCGGGGGGCCGGCCGAAGCGATGTTCGCGCTGAGCAAGTCGACGCAGTTCGACTGGCGGCTCGCGCGTCTCGACCTCGCCGGCTCGAAAGCCCACGCCAAGGCATTGGCCGCTGCCGGCTTGCTGACGCAGGACGAGCTGGACGCCATGCTGGCCGGGCTCGACGCGCTGGATGCTGAGGTGGCATCGGGCGATCTCGTCCCGGAGGAGACCGACGAGGACGTCCACGGCGCGCTCGAGCGGGCACTGATCGAGCAGGTCGGCCCCGAGCTGGGCGGCCGGCTGCGTGCCGGGCGGTCCCGCAACGACCAGATCGCGACCCTGATCAGGGCATATCTGCGCGAGGCCAACGTCGAACTCGCCACGGACCTGTTCGAGCTGATCGACGCTCTGGCCGATCAGGCCGAGGCGAATCTGGGCGCGATCATGCCGGGGCGCACCCACCTGCAATCCGCGCAGCCGATCCTGCTCAGCCACCATCTGCTGGCCCACGCCTGGCCGCTGTTCCGTGACCTCCAGCGACTGCACGACCTGCACCGGCGGCTGGCCGTCAGCCCGTACGGCTCCGGCGCACTGGCCGGGACGTCGCTGGGCCTCGACCCGGAACTGGTGGCGCACGAGCTCGGCTTCGCCACGTCCGTCCCCAACAGCATCGACGGGACGGCTGCCCGCGACCTGGTGGCCGAAGAGGCGTACGTGCTGGCCCAGATCGCGGTCGACATCTCCCGGCTGGCCGAGGACGTCATCCTCTGGTGCACCCACGAGTTCGGCTTCGCCACCCTCGACGATGCCTGGTCGACCGGGTCGAGCATCATGCCGCAGAAGAAGAACCCCGACGTCGCCGAACTGGCTCGTGGCAAGGCCGGACGCCTGATCGGCAATCTCGCCGGCCTGCTCGCGACCCTGAAGGGCCTGCCGTTGGCCTACAACCGTGATCTGCAGGAGGACAAGGAGCCGGTGTTCGACGGCCTCGACCAGCTGGGCGTCCTGGTGCCGGCCGTGACCGGGATGGTTGCCACCCTGACGTTCCACCACGACCGGATGGCCGAGTTGGCACCTCGCGGGTTCGCGCTCGCCACGGACGTCGCCGACTGGCTCGTGCGCCAGCGGGTGCCGTTCGCCCGCGCCCACGAGATCGCCGGCGCCTGCGTCCGGTTCTGCGAGGCCCGGGGAATCGAGCTCTCCGATCTCACCGAGGAGCAGTTGGCGGAGATCTCGTCCGAACTGGGCTCCGGCGTGCTCGAGGTCCTGACCGCCGAGGGCTCGGTCGCGTCCCGCAACGGCCGCGGCGGGACGGCCCCGGACCGCGTCCGCGAGCAGCTGGCCGAACTCCGGGCGGCCCTGGAGGCCTGAGCGAACCGTCCTCGCCGAACGCCACCGTTCCGGTCATTCGCCACAGCCTGCGCTGGAGCGTTTGACCGAAACAGTGGCGCTCGGTGTCGGTGGGACCTCGATCCGGACCCAGCGTCCCCTGCTGCGCCGGTGCACCTGCAGGTCGGACCAGTCGGCGACCTTTCCGACCGCGGTGGCGAGTGCTCGTCCGGCACCCCAGGCCGCCCGATCCTCGTCCGGGTCGTTCGCCGCCGGTACGAGGAAGCGGATCACGACGCGGGGGAGTCCTGCGCCGCGGCTGAGTGCGAGTACGTCGACGAAGGCGTCCTCGACGTGGCAGTGCGCGGCGACGCCACCCCGGGCGGACTCCAGCACGGCTTCGGGTGCGACACCCGGACGGCTCGCCTGGATCGCGACGCTGGCTCGGAAGGACGGCATGGGTCGAGGGTAGGGACCGGGTCCGACAGGCTGACCGGTGAGCGTGCCGGGCCGGCACCCCGCTACCCTTGGGGCGCGTGAACGCCTTGCTCGAAGAACTGTCCTGGCGCGGGTTCGTCGCCCACTCCACCGACCTGGACGCGCTCGGCGCGGCCCTGGACGCCGGGCAGGTCAAGTCGTACGTGGGGTTCGATCCGACAGCTCCCAGCATTCACATGGGCAACCTCGTCCAGTTGATGCTGTCCCGTCGGCTGCAGGCCCACGGGCACCGTCCCTTTCTCCTCGTCGGGGGCTCGACCGGCCTGATCGGAGACCCCAAGCAGTCCAGCGAGCGCACCCTCAACCCGAAGGACCTCGTCGGCGAGTGGGTGGAGCGGATCCGCTCACAGGTGACGAAGTTCGTCGACTTCGACGGACCCGATGCCGCCACGGTCGTGAACAACTACGATTGGACGGCGGAACTGAGCACCCTCGACTTCCTGCGCGACATCGGCAAGCACTTCAGCGTGAACCGGATGCTGGACCGCGAGGTGGTGAAGGCCCGACTGGAGGCCGGGATCTCCTACACCGAGTTCTCCTACATGCTGCTGCAGTCGCTGGACTTCCTCGAACTGTTCCGCCGCTACGGCGTGACCATGCAGACCGGCGGCTCCGACCAGTGGGGCAACCTGACGTCCGGGGTCGAGTTGATCCGGCGCGCCGACGGGGGACGTGCGCATGCCCTGGCCACCCCGCTGCTGACCAAGGCCGACGGCACGAAGTTCGGCAAGACGGAGTCGGGGACGGTCTGGCTCGACCCCCAGATGACCAGCCCGTACGCCTTCCACCAGTTCTTCCTGAACGCCGAGGACGCGATGGTGGGCACCTACCTGCGGATCTTCTCCGAACGAAGCCGGGAGGAGATCGAGGACCTGGAGAGACACAGCCGGGAGGCGCCGCACCTACGGGCTGCCCAGCGAGCGCTCGCCGACGACATCACCGACCTGGTGCACTCACCGGCGGAACGACGAGCGGCGACCGACGCGGCGGCGGCGTTGTTCGGACGGGGGGAGTTGCGTGCGCTTGCCCCCTCGGTCCTCGCGGCGGTGACCCGGCAGCTCGGCGACGTCACGATGCCCCTGACCGAGCCGCTGCCGCGCGTCGCCGACGTGATGGCGGCCGCCGGAGTGGTTCCCAGCAAGTCGGCCGCACGCCGAGCCGTGGAGGAGGGTGGAGCCTACCTGAACAACGCGAAGGTGCTCGATCCCGAGCAGACGGTCACCCGGGAGGACCTCCTCGGTGGAGAGTTCCTGGTCGTTCGTCGGGGGAAGCGAACCGTCGGGGCGGTCCGGATCGAGCATCAGGCCTAGTCAGAAGCTAGACACGCCCGGGGGTCGCGCCGATTTGACCGACCCCCGCCCACCGCGTAAAGTTCATCGAGCGCTGCCGGTGAGGCGGACGCACCGGACAGAGTCTGGAGCGGACGGATCGGAGCGCCGAACCCAACCAAGTCGATCGCGGATAGGTGTGCGTTCAAGCAGAACCCACCAAGGATCCGGAGCCTCGACGCGGACGGGGGAGGGGGTCGAAACCCGGTTTGACAGCCAGGAACAGACCCCAGTAAAGTAAGTCGAGTTGCCCCAAGCGGACGCGAGAGCCGAAGCGAGGAGCGCACCCGAAACTTGAGAACTCAACAGCGTGCTATAAGTCAATGCACAATAATGCACTCATAGAGTGCGAAACAAACCCCGTCTCGGGGCGTGCGAGGCGCAAGCCGAGTGCACTCCGGACGGATTCCTTTGATTATTGAGCAGAGTTCAGCAATGACTCTGCGTCAGTGTCAAACCGAAGTTGACGGTAATCGGGCCTTACAGCCCACACCGAAAGTTTTCAACGGAGAGTTTGATCCTGGCTCAGGACGAACGCTGGCGGCGTGCTTAACACATGCAAGTCGAACGGTGACGAGGAGCTTGCTCCTCCGATCAGTGGCGAACGGGTGAGTAACACGTGAGCAACCTACCCCTGACACTGGGATAACAGCTGGAAACAGCTGCTAATACCGGATACGACCCTGGCGGGCATCCGCCGGGGTGGAAAGCTCCGACGGTCAGGGATGGGCTCGCGGCCTATCAGCTTGTTGGTGGGGTAACGGCCCACCAAGGCGACGACGGGTAGCCGGCCTGAGAGGGCGACCGGCCACACTGGGACTGAGATACGGCCCAGACTCCTACGGGAGGCAGCAGTGGGGAATATTGCGCAATGGGCGAAAGCCTGACGCAGCAACGCCGCGTGCGGGATGAAGGCCTTCGGGTTGTAAACCGCTTTCAGCAGGGACGAAGGGTTTCTGACGGTACCTGCAGAAGAAGCACCGGCTAACTACGTGCCAGCAGCCGCGGTGATACGTAGGGTGCGAGCGTTGTCCGGAATTATTGGGCGTAAAGAGCTTGTAGGCGGTCTGTCACGTCGGAAGTGAAAACTCAGGGCTCAACCCTGAGCCTGCTTTCGATACGGGCAGACTTGAGGAATGTAGGGGAGAACGGAATTCCTGGTGGAGCGGTGGAATGCGCAGATATCAGGAGGAACACCAGTGGCGAAGGCGGTTCTCTGGGCATTTCCTGACGCTGAGAAGCGAAAGCGTGGGGAGCAAACAGGCTTAGATACCCTGGTAGTCCACGCCGTAAACGGTGGGCACTAGGTGTGGGACCCTTCCACGGGTTCCGTGCCGCAGCTAACGCATTAAGTGCCCCGCCTGGGGAGTACGGCCGCAAGGCTAAAACTCAAAGGAATTGACGGGGGCCCGCACAAGCGGCGGAGCATGCGGATTAATTCGATGCAACGCGAAGAACCTTACCTGGGTTTGACATATGCCGGAAACATCTGGAGACAGGTGCCCCGCAAGGTCGGTATACAGGTGGTGCATGGCTGTCGTCAGCTCGTGTCGTGAGATGTTGGGTTAAGTCCCGCAACGAGCGCAACCCTCGTTCTATGTTGCCAGCGGTTCGGCCGGGAACTCATAGAAGACTGCCGGGGTCAACTCGGAGGAAGGTGGGGATGACGTCAAGTCATCATGCCCCTTATGTCCAGGGCTTCACGCATGCTACAATGGCTGGTACAAAGGGCTGCGATATCGCAAGATGGAGCGAATCCCATAAAGCCAGTCTCAGTTCGGATTGGGGTCTGCAACTCGACCCCATGAAGTCGGAGTCGCTAGTAATCGCAGATCAGCAACGCTGCGGTGAATACGTTCCCGGGCCTTGTACACACCGCCCGTCAAGTCATGAAAGTCGGTAACACCCGAAGCCGGTGGCCTAACCCTTGTGGAGGGAGCCGTCGAAGGTGGGACCGGTAATTAGGACTAAGTCGTAACAAGGTAGCCGTACCGGAAGGTGCGGCTGGATCACCTCCTTTCTAAGGAGCCCATTGGCAGGCCTAATCAACCTGTCCAGCTCTTCGTTCCATCGCATACGTCGATGGCGGAGGCAGGCACCTAGTGGAGCATTGATGACAAAGTTGAGTCACCAGGCTCGTCAGTACAACCGTCCGGTTCGCCGGCGGAGTGGAACCTCGAGGCCTGGAGCACGACCTGAGCACGCTGTTGGGTCCTGAAGGGTCGGTTGCGAAGGCAACGGTCACTTCAGCGCGGACCCGTCGCCGATCGAGCACACACGCCCGTCGGCACCGGTACCGCCCGTTACTTGAGAACTGCACAGTGGACGCGAGCATCTTTGTAGTGAAATAACAAGCTACTAAGGGCAGTCGGTGGATGCCTAGGCATCAAGAGCCGATGAAGGACGTTGTAACCTGCGATAAGCCCCGGGGAGCTGGTAAACGAGCTTCGATCCGGGGATCTCCGAATAGGGAAACCTCGAAAGAAACCGGAGTAATGTCCGGCGACCTCTACCTGAACACATAGGGTAGTTGGAGGGAACGTGGGGAAGTGAAACATCTCAGTACCCACAGGAAAAGAAAACAACCGTGATTCCGTAAGTAGTGGCGAGCGAACGCGGAAGAGGCCAAACCTCGCATGTGTGATAGCTGACAGGCGTTGCATGCGGGGGGTAGTGGGGCCGCTCCGACCGGGCTGTTGACCGGTCAGGGAGTTACAAAAGATCAATGAAGTTGAAGGACTCTGGGAAGTTCTGGCATAGAAGGTAACACCCCTGTAGACGTAAGTTGATCTCTCCCGAGCGTCACCCCAAGTAATGCGGAACCCCTGAAATTTCGCATGAATCTGGCGGGACCACCCGTTAAGCCTAAATACTCCTTGATGACCGATAGCGGACAAGTACCGTGAGGGAAAGGTGAAAAGTACCCCGGGAGGGGAGTGAAATAGTACCTGAAACCGATTGCCTACAATCCGTCGGAGCCTGCAAGGGTGACGGCGTGCCTTTTGAAGAATGAGCCTGCGAGTTAGTGGTACGTGGCGAGGTTAACCCGTGTGGGGAAGCCGTAGCGAAAGCAAGTCCGAATAGGGCGATTTAGTCGCGTGCTCTAGACCCGAAGCGTAGTGATCTATCCATGGCCAGGGTGAAGCGACGGTAAGACGTCGTGGAGGCCCGAACCCACTTGGGTTGAAAACCGAGGGGATGAGCTGTGGATAGGGGTGAAAGGCCAATCAAACTTCGTGATAGCTGGTTCTCCCCGAAATGCATATAGGTGCAGCGTCGCGTGTTTCTTACCGGAGGTAGAGCACTGGATGGTCTAGGGGGCCCACAAGCTTACCGAAATCAGCCAAACTCCGAATGCCGGTAAGTGAGAGCGCGGCAGTGAGACTGTGGGGGATAAGCTTCATAGTCGAAAGGGAAACAGCCCAGATCATCAGCTAAGGCCCCCAAGAGATTGCTAAGTGGAAAAGGATGTGGAGTTGCACAGACAACCAGGAGGTTGGCTTGGAAGCAGCCACCCTTGAAAGAGTGCGTAATAGCTCACTGGTCAAGTGATTCTGCGCCGACAATGTAGCGGGGCTCAAGCAATCCGCCGAAGCTGTGGCATTCGCGTTATAACCAGGCCTTCGTGGTCCAGGTGCGCGGATGGGTAGGGGAGCGTCGTGTGCGCGGTGAAGCGGCGGGGTGACCCAGCCGTGGAGAGCACACGAGTGAGAATGCAGGCATGAGTAGCGAATGACGGGTGAGAAACCCGTCCGCCGAATATCCAAGGGTTCCAGGGTCAAGCTAATCTGCCCTGGGTAAGTCGGGACCTAAGGCGAGGCCGACAGGCGTAGTCGATGGACAACGGGTTGATATTCCCGTACCGGCAAAACAACGACCCTGCCGAGGCGAGTGAAGCTAAGCGCGCAAGGTTGAGGGAGGACTTCGGTCCGAGTTCAACTGAGTCCGCGACCCAAACTTGTATTAGGCAAGCTGCGGAGGGACGCAGGAAGGTAGCCCAACCCGGGTAATGGTATACCGGGCTAAGTGTGTAGGGCGAGGTGTAGGCAAATCCGCACCTCATGAAGCCTGAGACATGATGGCGATAAAAAGTGGGTGATCCTATGCTGCCTAGAAAATCTTCGTGAGCGAGTTGTGAGCCGCCCGTACCCTAAACCGACACAGGTGGATAGGTAGAGAATACCAAGGCGATCGAGAGAATCGTGGTGAAGGAACTCGGCAAAATACCCCCGTAACTTCGGGATAAGGGGGACATGAGGCGTGACAGCACTAGCTGCTGAAAGCGTCAAGGGTCGCAGAGACCAGGCCCAAGCGACTGTTTACTAAAAACACAGGTCCGTGCCAAGTTGTAAGACGATGTATACGGACTGACTCCTGCCCGGTGCTGGAAGGTTAAGGGGAAGTGTCAGCGCAAGCGAAGCACCGAACTTAAGCCCCAGTAAACGGCGGTGGTAACTATAACCATCCTAAGGTAGCGAAATTCCTTGTCGGGTAAGTTCCGACCTGCACGAATGGAGTAACGATTTGGGCGCTGTCTCCACCACGAACTCGGCGAAATTGCACTACGAGTAAAGATGCTCGTTACGCGCAGCAGGACGGAAAGACCCCGGGACCTTTACTATAGTTTGGTATTGGTGATCGGTACAGCTTGTGTAGGATAGGTGGGAGACTTTGAAGCAGGGACGCCAGTTCTTGTGGAGTCATCGTTGAAATACCACTCTGGCTGTTCTGGTTATCTAACCTAGGTCCATTATCTGGATCAGGGACAGTGCCTGATGGGTAGTTTGACTGGGGCGGTCGCCTCCCAAAGAGTAACGGAGGCGCCCAAAGGTTCCCTCAGCCTGGTTGGCAATCAGGTGTTGAGTGTAAGTGCACAAGGGAGCTTGACTGTGAGAGGGACACCTCAAGCAGGGACGAAAGTCGGGACTAGTGATCTGACGGTGGCACGTGGAAGCGCCGTCACTCAACGGATAAAAGGTACCCCGGGGATAACAGGCTGATCTTGCCCGAGCGTCCATAGCGACGGCATGGTTTGGCACCTCGATGTCGGCTCGTCGCATCCTGGGGCTGGAGTCGGTCCCAAGGGTTGGGCTGTTCGCCCATTAAAGCGGCACGCGAGCTGGGTTTAGAACGTCGTGAGACAGTTCGGTCCCTATCCGCTGCGCGCGTAGGAATCTTGAGAGAGGCTGTCCTTAGTACGAGAGGACCGGGACGGACAAACCTCTGGTGTGCCAGTTGTTCTGCCAAGAGCACGGCTGGTTGGCTACGTTTGGAAATGATAACCGCTGAAAGCATCTAAGCGGGAAGCATGTCTCAAGATGAGGGTTCCCACAGAGTTAATCTGGTAAGGCCCCCGGAAGACCACCGGGTTGATAGGTCGGATGTGGAAGTGCAGCAATGCATGGAGCTGACCGATACTAATAGGCCGAGGGCTTGTTTCCTACAAAGATGCTACGCGTCCACTGTGCGGTTCCCGAGTAACGGTCGGGAGCCTTCCTTGCGAGGGAGGCCCGCCACAACTCCATAGAGTTTCGGTGATCATGGCGAGAGGGAAACGCCCGGCTCCATTCCGAACCCGGAAGCTAAGCCTCTCAGCGCCGATGGTACTGCAGGTGGGAACCTGTGGGAGAGTAGGACGTCGCCGGACATTAAACACCCCCGTGGAGATTCGTCCCCACGGGGGTGTTTTGGTTTTCGCACCGGGTCGGCGGACGCCGCGGCCCGGCAACGGTTGGCGCGCGCGTGCGCGGGAGGGCAGGATTGAACGGTGAGCGAGTCGACGCCAGAAGAGGAAGGCCGGCCGAGATCCGGGCAGAGCGAGCGGAGTGGCCGCGGCTACAGCCAGGGTGACCGGCGACAGGGCGGCAAGGGTGGCCCTGCCGGAGGTCGCAGCGGTGCCGGCGCGAGCGGACGGCCTGCCGGGACCGGCGGCGGAACTCGCGGCTCGGGCACCTCCCGCGGATCGGATGCTCGGGGCGGCGGACGTGCGTCCGGAGGTGCTGCCAGTTCGGGTCGGGCCGGAGGATCCGGCCGGAGCCAGGGCGGCTACGCAGGGCGGAGCGGCGCCAACGACGGCCGGGCCTCGTCAGATCGACCTGGTGCTGGGCGCAACTCGGCGAGTCGGGGCACCTCCGGAAGCGGGCGTGACTCCGGCCGGGAAGGTCGTCCCCAAGGCCAGCGTGGCTACGGAAGCGGGCGCGGGGCGGACGACGACCGTCCCTACCGGAGCCGGGGACGCGACGAGGGCGGTCGCGGGCCCAGATCCGGCGCGTCCGAAGGCCGTGCCGGCAGCGGGTCGGCCCGTGGCGCCGGCTCGCGGAGTTCGGACGGGCGCGACGGCCGTCCGCGCGAGAACCAGCGCCGTCCCGGAGGCAGCGGCGGCTACGGACGCTCCGACGACCGGAACCGTTCGAGCTCTCCTGACGGCAGGGGCCCAGAGCGCCGCCGCACCGACCGCGAG
>JAFKJK010000028.1 GCA_017306015.1 Propionibacteriaceae bacterium | reverse complement strand
CCCCGTGTCGTCCCGGCGAACGCCGGGATCCCTGCACCCGTCCGACTACTCGGCCCGGCTGGCTGGCCGCCGGGGGTCCCGGGGCGAGGCCCGGGACGACGACAGAGGGCGGCGTCCCGGCGCACGCCGGGATCCCCGCACCCATCCAGCCACTCGACCCGGCCGGCTGACCGCCGGGGATCCCGGGTCGGAGCCCGGGACGACGAGAGAGGGCGTCGTCCCGGCGTACGCCGGGATCCCTGCACCAGGCCGGCTACCCGGCCGCCAGGGTCCCGGGTCGGGGCCCGGGACGACAAACGCCCACCTGTTGGACGGAGCCGCAGCCTCCCAACCCGTCGGCGGCTCGCTCTCCCGTTGGGCGAGTTGGTGCCGTCCGAAGCCATCAGCCGTAGCGGTACTCCACGCCCATCGTCGGCCCGGGGTACTCCCAGTTCGCCACCACACCGCCGCCGGCCACGATCCGGCAGGTGCCGCACTCCAGGCAGCCGGCGTAGTCGAAGGTCTGTTCACCGGTGGCGCTGACCTTGTAGAGCGCCGCCGGACAGACCCGGACGAGCTCGCCGAACTCCCCATCGTCGGGATGCTCGACGAGCGTGATGTGGGCGTGGTCCTCGTCCACCTCGTACTTGTTCAGGCCGAGATATTCGTTGACGTTGACCGTGATCGGATTGAGCGTGCTCACAGTGCCTTCACTCCCCTGCTGAGATCCTTGGCCAGATTCAGGTAGCCGACCCGCTTCGCCAGCGGCAGCATCGCCTTGCGCACCGGCTTCACCGGCGTCCCGTCGACGAGGAACAGCGACCGCATGGCGTCCCTGGCCAACTGCGGGTAGGTGTCGAACATCCGGGACGTGTTCTCCATGAAGTGCGGGAACCGGCGCAATGTCTTCAGGTCCTGCAGCACGAAGCTCTCTTCCAGCGCCGTCCGGTAGCCGGCGAGCCCGGCGGCCGAGGTGTCGCCCGCCTCGAGCGCCGCGGCGGCACTGCGTCCGGCCTGCCGCCCGGCGGCGATCGCGAAGTCCATGCCGCGGACGGTGTAGCCGGCGTTCACACACATCAGCGCCGACTCGCCCGCCAGCAGGACGCCATCGCCGACCAGCGGCGGCATCGCGTCGTACCCGCCCTCGGCAACCAGGTGCCCGGAGTGCTCCACCACGGTCCCGCCGGCGATGATCGGCGCCACGCTCGGGTGCTGCTTGAACTCCTCCAGCAGCTGGTAGATCGGGGTGTCGGAGTCCACCATTTCGGCGACCGTCGCGACCAGGCCGATCGAGATCGTGTCCCGGTTGGTGTACAGGAAGCCGCCGCCGACCCGGCCACCGGTCGCGTCGCCGACGAACAGCCAGGCCATGCCCTCGCCGTCCGCGCACAGCGCCCGGTCGGAGATGACCCTCTCAGGAAGGGCGATGACCTGCTTGATGCCCACCGCCACCTCGTGAGGGGTCGGACGGGACGCGGCGACCGCCTGCGGCACGAGCAGCGAGTTCACCCCGTCGCACAGCAGCACCACGTCGGCGGTGATCTCGTCCTCGCCCGCCCGGACGCCGGTGACGCGACCGTCCTGCTTCAGCAGCGCCTCCACCGCGATGCCGTTGATGAACTCCGCCCCGGCCTCCTCGGCCTGGCTCGCCAGCCACGGATCGAAGCGGGCGCGCAGCACCGAGTACGACTCGTACCGCTCCTCGCGCATGAGTTCGTCCGAGACGTCCAGCGTCGTCGCCGCGTCGGGGGCGAGCATCGTGATCCGCTCCCGCGCGATCCGCCGCTCCAGCGGTGCCGACTGGGCGAAGTCGGGGAAGACCGCCCGCAGCGAATGGGTGTACAGCCGCCCGCCCGAGACGTTCTTGGCTCCGCAGAAGGTGCCGCGTTCCACGACCAGGACGCTCCTGCCTGCCTTCGCCAGCTCGTACGCCGCCACCGGCCCGGCACAGCCAGAACCGACGACGATCGCGTCGAAATCAGCCACGAGGGCTCCTTTCCGAAACGCGGGGTCCGTCCCCGCCGTTCACAGTCGGGGCGGGACGCAGTGAGCTCGTCTCGCCCAGGGTGAGCCCCCGGGTCTCGGGGGCAAGGAAGACCGACAGCACCAGCGCGAGCACCAGCAGACCGGCACCGGCCAGCATCGTGGGACCGATGCCGTAGGCGGCGAGGAACAGCGGCAGCCCATAGGTCGAGACCACGACGCCGATCCGGCTGATCGCGATCGCCACGCCGACGGCGGTGGCCCGCACCTCGGTCGGGAACATCTCGTTCGGGTACAGCCACTGCAGGATGCCCGGGCCGCCGGAGAAGAACGCGTAGATGCCGAAGGCCGCGATGATCACCACCACCGGCGCGCCCGGCCAGATGCCCGGGATGAGCAGACCGAGCGCCATCAGGGCCAGCGAGCCGATCAGCAGCGGACGGCGTCCCAGCGAGTTCAGCCAGAACATCGCCGGGATCGTGCCGACCAGGAAGAACAGGCTGACCAGCGCCTCGCCCAGCACCGCGAGGCTGCCCTCGCCCAGGCCGAACGCCGACATGATCATCGGGCCGAAGGTGTACATCGCGTACATCGGCACCACCTGGCAGAGGATCAGCAGCCCCAGGTAGACCACCCGGCTGAGGTAGCCCTGCCGGAAGACGGCGGCGAAGCCGGCGCGGGTCGGCTCCTCGTCCTCGAGATGGACGTCCTCGCCGAAGACCTTCAGCATCACTGCCCGGGCCTGGTCGCCCCGTCCGTGCTGCGCGAGCCACCGTGGCGACTCGGGGATGTCGTGGCGTCCGACCAGCAGGACGATGCACGGGACCACCGCGCTGCCCAGCATCCACCGCCAGCCATCGTCGGGCCAGTACAGGGCGAAGCCGACGAACGCCGCCGCGGTCGCGCCGAGGTACCAGGCAGCCGAGACCATCCCCATGGTGATCGCGCGCGCCGAACGCGGGCTGAACTCCGCGATCAGGGAGGTGGCGATCGGGTAGTCCGCCCCGATGAAGAAGCCCAGCAGCAGCCGCAGCACGATCAGCTGCCAGGGCGCGGTGACGAAGCAGGCCGCCAGCGAGGTGAGCCCGATCGCGATCACGTCCAGGATGAACATCCGCCGCCGACCGAGCAAGTCGGTCAGGCGCCCGCCGGCCAGCGAACCGAAGAAGATGCCGGCGAGTGCCGCCGCCCCGGTGGCGGCCACCTCGATGTCGCTCAGCCCCAACGCCGGAGTGAGCTGGATCAGCGCCACTCCGATCAGCGACAGCACGTAGCCGTCCAGGAACGAACCGCCGCTGGAGAAGAACATGATCTTCTTCAGGAAGCGGTTCATCTGGGCGTCATCGATCAGCCGACGCACGCCCTCCTGGCCGGTCACTTCCATTCGATGATTCCCCAGTTGAGGTGGGGCTTCGCGTCCGGGTTGTCGGTGTCGACCAGCGCGAAGCGAGCCTCGTGGTCGCCGACCTGCCACAGCCGGGTGGTGAGGGTGTCGCCGGGGTGGACGGGTGAGGTGATCCGGGTCTTGAAGCGGGTCAACCGCTCGGGCTCGCCCGGAATGAAGGTGCTGATGAAGTGCCGCATCACCACGCCGGCGTAGCTGATCGCGTGCAGGATGGGTCGGGGTTCGCCGTTCTCGGCCGCGTAGTCCCAGTCGATGTGCTGGGGGTGGAAGTCGCCCGACAGCCGGTAGATCAGCGCCTGGTTGAACGGGATGGTCTCGACCACCTCGGCGTCGGGCGCACGGTCGGGCATGTCGACGACGTCCTTCGGCGCTGCCGGGCCGCCCCAGCCGCCGTCGTAGATCAGGCAGTCCCAGGACTCGTTGGTGAACAGCAGCGTGCCGTCGGAGTCGTAGGTGTCGCCGATGTGCTGGGCGAGCAGCCCCTTGCCCTCGCCACGGTCGTACAGCCCGGCGAGCGTCACCTTCGTCTCGACGTGGTCGCTCAGCTTCGTGATCGGGACGTGGAAGCGGATGTCGAAGCCCCAGTGCAACGAGCCGGCGTAGTTGTAGCCGTAGTCGATGACCCGCGTCACCTCGGAGTCGACGATCAGCATCGCGCCGAACATCGGCAGCACCTTCAGCTTCGGATCCCGCTCGTCGTGCTCGTTGAGGTAGATCAGGTCCTGCTTGCCGTCGATGCCCGCCCCGCAGCCGAGCGCGAACAACTCCAGGTCGCGGAACGTGTAGTCGCGGACGAACGGGCCGAAGGTCTGGCCCACCATCTCGGTCTTGATTGTGACCATGTGATTCCCTTTCGTTGTTCCCGCAGCGGCGCGGGACGGTTCAGTGCAGGAGGCGTTTCTCGATCTTCATCGAGGAGGTGCGGGGAAAGTCGTCGACGAATTCCACGAACTCGGGCACCTTGTAGGCGGCCACCAGGCCGCGGCAGTGCTCGATGACCTCGGCCGCGGAGAGCTGCGCTCCCGGTTGTGTCCGGACGAACGCCTTCACGGCCTTGTCGCGGACGGCATCGGCGACGCCGACCACAGCGGCCTCGGCGATCAGCGGATGGGAGGTGAGCGTGCACTCCACCTCGGTTGTCGAGATGTTCTCCCCTGCCCGCTTGATCACGTTCACCGAACGGTCGACGAAATAGAACCAGCCGTCCGCGTCGACGTAGCCCTCGTCGTGGGTGCGCAGCCAGCCGTCCGAGCTGATCGCGGCAGCGGTGGCGTCCGGGTCGTCGTGGTAGCCGAGCATCAGACTGCGCCCGGGGGTGCCCTTGATCCGGAACTCGCCGACCTGGCCGGGGGGCAGCTCGCGTCCGGTGCAGTCGAAGATGCCGACCTCGTAGCCGAGTCCGGCCCGTCCCACGGACGGCCAGCGGCGTTCGCCCTGCGGGGGGTCGGTGACCGCCCAGCCGATCGACTCGGTCGAGCCGTAGGAGTTCAGCAGCGGGACGCGGAACCGCCGCTCGAACTCGGCCTTCTCCCGGTCGCTGAGCGGCATGAAGTAGAGCGCGTCCCGAAGGTCGTGGCAGCCGTCCTCCGGTGTGGGCGGCTGGAGCAGCAGCGTCCGCGCCATCATCGCGATCAACTGGACGACGGTGGCCCGCTCGTCGCGCACCTGCTGCCAGAAGCGATGGGCGGAGTACCGTTCGGCCATCACCAGGGTGGCGCCGGCGACCAGCACCGGGGTCAGCGCGGCGAGCTGGAAGTTGGAGTGGCAGGCCGGCATCGTGGTGAACACCTTGTCGTCGGGCCGCAGTGAGGCCTGCCACACCCCGTAGTGCCCGGAGAAAACCAGGTTCGCGTGGGTGATCATCACCCCCTTGGGAGCGGCGGTCGTTCCCGAGGTGTAGAGCAGCTCGGCGACGGTGTCGCCGGTGACGCCCGCGTCGGTCACCGGTTGGTCTGGCTGGGCCGCGCAGAGTGTCGCGTAGGACAGGACGCCCGAGTGCACCGGCACCACCGCAGAGTCGGCGGGGACGCCGGTGGGCCGCTCCGTGGAGTCGACAGGGCCGGAGCCGCGGACGACGAGCAGGCCGCCTTCGGCGACGCCGTCATCGCGGCGCAGCCGGAGGTGGTCCTCGAGCCGGCACTCCTCCACCACTGCCCACCGAGCGCTGCAGGCCTGGTACGCCTGCAGCAACTCGGCGGGGGTCGCGTCGAGGTTGAGGGGAACCGCGATCGCGCCGATCTCGGCGAGGCCGAACAAGGCGGTGAGCATCTCCGGACGGTTGCGCAGCTGCAACGCCACCGTGTCCCCGGTGCCGACCCCGAGAGCCCGGAAGGCGTGGGCGGCCCGGTGGACGGCGGCGGCGAAGCCCGCGTAGCTGAACTCCGTCCGGCCGCCGGAGGCGTCGAGATGCACCAGGAACCGACGGTCGCCGTACCGCCGGCAGGCCGCGTCCCACAGCGATGCCGTGGTCTGGCCGGTCGCGATGTCAGCCACCGTCGGTTCCTTTCGTGGACGGGTCCGCTCAGAGGTTCTTCGCGAGCTCCGGCAGCACCTGGTAGAGGTCCCCGACCACGCCGAAGTCGGCGTGGGCGAAGATCGGCGCCTTGGCGTCGGAGTTGATCGCCACGATGACCTTCGAGTGGTTGACGCCGACGAGGTGCTGCACCTGGCCGGAGATGCCGATGGCCAGGTAGAGATCCGGCTTGATCGTGGCTCCGGACACTCCCAGGTACCGCTCGGCCGGCATCCAGTCGACGCCCTCGGCGAGCGGACGGCTGCACGCGAGTTCGGCACCCAGCGTGGCGGCGAGCGTCCGCGCCAGCTCCAGGTCGCCCTCGGCGGCGAAGCCCCGCCCGACGCCGACCACTCGCTTGGCCGCGGCCAGATCGACCGTCTCGCCGCCCTTGGCGCGGGTCTCAACCAGGGTCAGGCCGCCAGCGGGCACGGCTTCGACGGTCTCGGACGCACCGGCGCCCGCAGCGTCGGACGCGGGCAGCGCGCCCGGCGACAGGACGAGGACGGCCACGTCGGCGGTGAGCTCCTCGGTGGCCACCGCGAGCCCGCCGAAGGCCAACCGGGTCACCACCAGCGGTTCACCAGGGGTGATACCGGCCGCAGTCACCGGGCTGACGCCGAGGTGGGCGGCAACCTGGCCGGCCAGCAGCCGGCTCTGGGTGCCGGCGTCCGCGAGCACCAGCTTCGCGCCACGGGAGCGCAGCAGCTCGGCCACCGGCTGGGCGTAGGCCTCGGGCAGTGCCTGCGCCGCGGTCTCGATGACGAGGGTGAGGTCGGCGGCGGCCAGCACGCCGGCACCGATGCTGACGGCGATCACCCGATCGCCGAGGGCGCGCGCCGAGCGGGCCAGCGTGTTCCCGGCAGCCGGGTCGTGGGCGAGAATCCAAACGTCGGACATGGTCGGCTCCTTTACAGCGACTTGAGGAAGGTGGCGAGCTGGGCGGCGGTCTCGGCCGGGTCGCCCTCGACCACCGTCCGGCGGCGGTCGACCTGCTCGGGAGCGAGCAGCGACACCAGCCGGGTGGACGCGGCCGGCATCGGTGCGGACGCCTCGGTGACCGGCTTCTTGCCGGCGGCGAGGATGTCCCGCATGCCGGCGATCCGCGGCACGTTGATGCCCGAGGTGACGCTCACCACGGCAGGCAACGCCACGTCGATCACCTGCTCGGCATCCTCCAGCAGCCGCTCGACCCGGACATGGTCACTCTCGACGGCGATGCTGTTGACACCGTTGAGGGTCGGCACGCCGAGCAGCGCGCCCAGCTGGTTGCCGACCTGCTGCGCATACCGGTCGGAGCTGCCCGCGCCGAGCACGACCAGGTCGTAGCCGCCGAGCCCGCCGATGGCGGAAGCCAGCGCGCTGGCGGTCTGGAAGCTGTCCGCGTCGGCGCTGCCGGGCACGATCACCAGGGCATCCAGGCCACGGGACAGGGCGTCCTTGCGCAGCTTGGAGTTGGCGAGCTCCTCCCCGCCGAGGGTGAGGCCGACGACCTCACCGCCGGCCTGGTCGGCGAGCCGGCGGGCGGCCTCGATCGCGTTCAGGTCGTAGCTGCCGACCTTCCAGGCGGCGCGGGACAGGTCGAGCGCGCGGTCGGCACCCACGACGATGTCGGCGTCGTCGGGCGCGGCCTTGATGCAGGCGATGATTCGCATGGTGAGTCCTTTCTCAGTTCGCTTGCTTGACGACGCCGGCCTCGATCAGGCGGGCGATCTCGTCCTCGGAGTAGCCGAGCCGGCCGAGCACGTCGGAGGTGTCGAAGCCGTGGTCCGGCATCGGCCGCCACATCGCTCCGGGGTGCTGGTCGAAGCGCGGGAAGACCCCCAGCCCCTTGAACGGCTGCTCGTCGGCGGTCTGCCAGTCCAGCCACACCCCGCGCTGCTTGAGGTGCTCCTCGGCGACCAGGTCGGGAAACTCCATCACCTTCTGGGCGGCGATGCGGTGGGCGGCGAAGTCGGCCTCCACGTCCACCACGTTCCGGGTCGCGAGGTACTCCTCGAGCTTCGCCTCGATCAGCTGCGCCTTCGGGCTGGACAGCCACAGGGCGCTGCAGTCCTCCGGGTAGTCCGGGGTGCCCCACAGCTCGCCCAGCCCGATCGTCTCCAACAGGTACTTGTTCTGCGGGACGCCGTACACGCACAGCCCGATGAAGCCGTCGGCGCACCTGTACTCGCCGATCGCGCACAGGTTCTGGTTGCGCGCTCCGGGACGCGGCCAGATCACGCCGGCGTTGAGGTAGTCGACCAGGTAGTACTGGCCGATCGCCAGCAGGGTCTCGTACATGGCCACGTCGATCGACTCGCCGCGTCCGGTCTGGGACACCTTGTGCAGCGCCGCCAGCGTCGAGCTCAGGATCATCAGCGAGTTGAAGTAGTCGCCGGCGTACGGTCCGGGGTTCATCGGCTGCTCCGGCGTCCCGTTCTGGGCCATGTAGCCCGAGTACGCCATCACCGTGAGGTCGTAGGCGGCCCGGCTGACCATCTCGGGGACGCCGGTCTGGCCGAAGCCGGACACGTGGACGATGACCAGCTTCGGGTTCACCGACCACAGCAGCTCGTCGGTGAGGCCCTTCTTGGCCCAGGTCCCGCCCTTGCTCGACTCGACGAAGACGTCCGCGTCGGCGAGCATCCGCAGCAGCACCTGCCTGCCCTCGTCGGAGAAGTAGTCGAGGGCGACCGAGCGCTGGTTGCGCCGCTCGGCCTGCTTCAGCCACGCGGTGTCGCGGACGGTGTCGCCCGCCCCGGTGTTCTCCAGCCAGGTGACGTCGGCACCCCATTCGGCCATCAGGCCGCAGGCACGCGGGACGGCGAGTTCCACTGCGGCGTAGACGACCTTGACGTCGTCGAGGACGCCGAAGACCGGCTTCTCGGTTGCGATTCCCATGGCCCGGCCCTCAGTTCGCGTAGGCGCGCAGGACGCCCTTGGCCACGGTGAGGATCATCATCTCGTCGGTGCCGCCGCTGACGCGGTCGACCCTCAGGTCGCGCCAGATCCGCTGGATCCGGTGGTCGCCGGCCACGCCGACGCCGGCCATCACCTGCATGGCGTCGTCGACGACCTCGAAGGCGGCGTTGACGCAGTAGTACTTGCACATCGCGGCCTGGGTGGAGGTCATCTCGTCGGTGTCGTAGTGCCACGCGGCCTCGTAGACCATGTTCTTCATCGCGGTGAGCTTGATCGCCATCTCGGTGAACTTGAGCTGGTTGAGCTGGAAGCGTCCGATCGGCTTGCCGAACTGCACCCGGACGTTGGCGTAGCGGGCGGCGTCCTCGAACGCGGAGATGGCGACGCCGTAGTCGCTGGCCGCGACCAGGAACCGCTCGAAGTCGAAGTCCTTGATGCCCCGGTTGAAGCCGTTGCCCTCGCGTCCGAAGATGTCGGACTCGTCCAGCTCGACGTTGTCGAAGTAGACGTCGGAGCAGCTGTCCATCCGCAGGCCCAGCTTGTCCAGGGGCTCTACCCGGACGCCGGGAAGGCTCATGTCGAGGAAGAACTCGGTGAAGCAGGTCGAGTCCTCGGCGTTGCGGGCCATCACGACCAGGTACGGCACGTGGGCGGAGGAGGTGATGAACGTCTTGTGGCCGTTGAGGTAGATCTTCCCGTCGCGGCGGACGTAGTTGGTCTGCAGGCTGCCGACGTCGGAGCCGGCTCCCGGCTCGGTGCAGGCCGAGTTCCAGATCTGCTTGCCGGTGCCGACGTAGGCCAGCACCTTGTCGATCTGCGCCGGTTTGCCCTCCCGCAGGATCGTGTCGAAGCACGGCAGCTGGTACAGCACGTAGGTGGGTGCGCCCCAGCGTCCCAGCTCCTCGTAGACCGCGGTCAGGGTGACCAGGCCCAGGTCGAGGCCGCCATGCTCCTCGGGGAGCATGATCAGGTCGAAACCGAGGTCGCACAGCGCCTTCACCCAGCGCTCGGGGTAGGTGTGGCTGCGGTCGCACTCGGCGAAGTAGGCCTCCCAGTTCTCGCGCTGCATCAGTTCGCGGACGTTGTCGACGAGCAGCTGCTGCTCATCGGTGAGCGTGAAGTCCATGTGGGTTTCTCCTTGTCATTCCGTGAGGTCGAGGGCGCGCCGCAGGAAGGCGCCTCCGTTGGCCAGCGCGGCCGAGGCAGCGTCGAGCATCCGGGAGTTGTGCAGGAAGGCGTGCAGGACGCCGGGGAACACCTCGTGCGTGCAGGGCACGCCATGCCCGGTGAGCATCGCCGCGAGCGTGGCGGTGTCGTCGCGCAGCGGGTCGAGTTCCGCGGCCACGAGGTAGGCCGGTGGAACGCCCCGGCTGAGGTCGGCGGAGAGGCAGTCGAAGTAGGGACTGGACGCGTCCGCCGGATCGGCGAGATGGCAGTCCAGGTAGTAGGCGAGGTCGTCGGGGGTCAGCCCGTCCCACGGCCCGCCGAGCAGCCGGCGCGACTTCGAGTCGCGCAGCCCGTACATGCCGTAGTAGAGGGCCAGCGCCGAGATGTCGACGGAGGGTGCGCCGGCGTCCGCCTGGTCGCGCAGGAGGAGGGTGGTGGCCAGGCTCATGGTCGCTCCACCGCTGTCGCCGGCGAAGGCCAGTCGGCCGCCGTCGATCGAGTAGTCGCCGCCGTGGTCGTGCAGCTGCCGAGCGACGGCGGCACACTGCTCGATCGCGACCGGGAACTTAGCCTCGGGCGAGAGGGCGTAGTCGACGCCGATGACCGCAGCGCCGGACTCGGCCGCGAGCGCCCGCATGATCCGGTCGTGGGTGTCGAGGTTGCCCACAACCCAGCCGCCGCCGTGGACGTAGACGACCGCCGGCAGGCCCGTCCCCACCACGGGCAGGTGGCAGCGGATCGCCACCTCCCCGTGCGGGGTGGGAACCCGGTCGTCGATCGTCCCGGCCATCGCCGGCCCGCCCTCGTTCCAGAAGCTGCGCTCCTTCAGGTACGCCTGCCGCATCGCGTCCAGGCCCGCGTCGGTGGCGTAGGCGTCGGGTGCGAGTTCGGCGGACGTGTCCAGGACTGCGCGCATCTGGTCGGAGACCAGGTCCAGCACGGGGAGCTTGTTGTGGGCAACCATCGTGCGTCCCTAGACCGCTGCGACCTCGACGCCGGCGTCGGCCTTGACCTCAGGCCGGGTCTTGCGCAGGTAGAGGTACAGCCCCAGCGAGGCCACCGCAGCGAGCAGCGCCGCACCGTTCAGGATCCAGAAGATCTGCTGGTAGGCGCTCGCGGCGACGTTCCCGGCAGCGTCGGTCTGGGCGTCCATGATCGCGCCGAACCAGGTGCTGGAGAAGGTGTCGGGCAGGAAGCCGATGATCGACAGCAGGCCGGTCGCCGCGCCGAAGTACGTCAGTGGCACCTTGCCCTCGGTCAGCTGTGCGGACACGACCCCGAAGGCGCCGTTGGCGATGAAGCCGAGCAGCACGACCAGGACGCAGGCGACCACCATCACGCCGGGTCCGGTCGGCAGGTACATCATCACCAGCAGCGCACCGATGAACACCAGCGAGCCGATCGCGATCACGACGGACGGACGGAACCTGTTCGCGATCCAGCCGAAGATCGGCCCCGACAGCAGGGTGATGCCGTAGTTGCGGACGTTCGCCACGATCGTGGCCGCGGCGAGTGAGACCCCGAGGACGCCGGTCATGTACGGCGTCGTGTAGGTGACGCCGGTGTAGTAGAAGTACACGAAGAAGAGCGAGATCGCGGCGATCCAGACCACCGGGTCGCGGAAGGCCGTGGTGAACTCGCTCAGGCTGAAACCGCCCTCGGTCTTGATCTCGCCGGCGAACTTCGGGATGAACATCAGCGAGAGGATGCCGAGGACCAGGATGACGGCCGAGAGGAAGTACAGGTAGATCGAGACGCCGAGGCCGAGGTTCTCCCCGACCGCCGCGACGATCGCGGTGGAGACGAGGCCGATCAGCAGGCCGGCGACGCCGTAGATGCCGTACGACAGGCCGATCCGCTTGGGGTACTCGTCCTCCTTGGAGACGAGGCGGACGAGCTTGTAACGCACGCCCCACCAGATCAGGATCGTGGTGACACCCATCAGGATGAACACCACGTAAAGCACCGCCAGCGACGGCAGCATCGCGTAGACGAAGGTCAGCACGGCGGTGGAGATGAAGCCGACCGACGACAGGGTGCGCATCCGGACCTTGTCGGCGAGGATGCCCGAGGGCAGGTAGCAGATCAGGGCGGTGATCGCGTAGGCGCCGAAGACGGCGCCCAGTTCGGTGTTGCTGACCCCGAGGGCCTTCTGCAGCGGGTCGTAGAAGACCGCCTTGAGGTAGGCCGGCGCGTAGATGATCGAGCTGCCGATGCTGGCGAGGATGAGCAGGAACCAGCGCCGACCCGAACTGAGGTCCGCGTAGCTCTTTTCGTCGCTCGGTGAGTTCGCCATTGAGACTCCTTCTCAGATGAGGCGGCCAGCCCCGATGTGCCGTCGGGGTGGCGCGGGCCGATCGGCCCCGGCGGCAACTCTCGACCGTGGGGCGCCCCGCCGCACGCCGCGGGCATCCCCAGATCGGCGTGAAGAACAAGTGCATGAGTTTCTGTGACCCGGCTCACTAGGTTCTAGTGATGCCTGCCGGCATCGTCAGGTCCTGGGCGATGAGACACTAGCTAGCGGGTCAGCCGCTCATGGAAGCGCGGATGCCGGTGCCGGGAATCCGGGCGGCACACCCATCCCAGGTCACCTCGACGGAGAGGACGCCATGAGCGCAGGTGCAGGGCAGGTCTCCGGTCCGCTGTCGCGGATCGTGCGTGACTCGCACCTGAAGTACCTCGGCCTCACCCTCGTTCTCGCCTGGCACTACTGCCTGTGGTTCGTTCCCAGTGCGTTTCCCACGACCTTTCTGCTGGACGACCGGATCACGTTCTCGTGGCTGATCGCACTCGCTGCGGCCGGCGTGGTGCCACTGGCACTCGCTGGGTGGCTGGGCCGAAACCGGCACCTGGAGGCGAGGCCGTCCCTCGTCTGGCCGGTCTCGGTGATGGGCTCGGTGGCGACGATGACCCTCAGCTCCGCCGGGATGCTCGCTGCCGCGCCGTGGGTCGCGTACGCGGCGGCCTTCGTCGTCGGCTCGTGCGCCGGGGTGCTGTGGGTCCTGTGGGGTGAACGACTCGCCTGCCAGAAGGCCCGGTTCACCCTCAGCCGGGTGGCTCCGACCTACGGCGGCTTCCTGCTGGCCCTGGTTGGAATCACCTTCGTCGCGCCGGGCTGGCTCGCGCCCGCCGTCGTCGCGGCGCTGCCCCTGCTGTCCGGGCTTCTGCTGTGGGCGCACACCCGCGAGTTCTCCCACTGCCCGCCGCGGCTGCTGCCGCTGAAGGCGTCCACCCAGGGCAACCACACGATGGTCACGGTGACGGTGATCTCGTTCGTGGCCGCCTACGTCTGCTACTACACCGTCGCGATCGTGCCGTGGGACGCGCTCGCGGTGGTCCAGGACAGCTTCACCCTCGGCATCGTCATCGGTGCGGCGCTGATCCTGCTGTTCGCGGTGCTGCAGAAGGTCGTCCGCAACCCGCGCTCCACCTTCCGGGTCTACCCGTGGCTGCTGCTCCTGATCGTGATCGCGTGCGTCCTCTTCCTGGCCGACGACCGCCTCGACGCCGCCGCGTTCCTGCTCGCGGTGGCGATCTCGTCGATGTTCGAGATCCTGCTGACGATGTACATGGGAGTGCTGACCCAACGCGGTTACGCGCCGCCGGCTGCGGCATTCGCCCTGTCCGGCAGCGCGATCCGGCTGGGCATCTGCGCGGGGAACGGGACCGCCCTGGTCTACGAGCGGGTCCCGGGCTGGCACGACGTGCTGGTGCGTCCGACGTTCGTGGTGCTGGTGGCAGTGGTGGCCGGGCTGCTGATCACGATGGTGCGCCAGGAGTACGCGATCGAGGAGCTCACCCGCAGCCCCCAGGCGGAGTCCGAGCTGGCTGCCATCGTCAACTCGGTCGCCGAGGAGTTCCGGCTGTCCGAGCGTGAGCGGGAGATCATGGCGCTGGTGAGCCAGGGCTACACCGCCTCGGTGGTGGCGGAGAAGCTGGTCATCTCCCCGTACACGGTCAACACCCACATCCAGCACATCTACGGCAAACTCGGCATCCACAAGCGCTCGGAGCTGATCGGCTACCTGCGGCGCAGCACCTGAGGGACCGGCTGCCTGTCGTTCCACGGTCGGCTCTGGCACGCTTGCGGCCATGCGTGCACTGGTGACCGGCGGGACGGCCGGGCTCGGGGCGGAGTTCGCCCGCCAACTCGCCGCCGGCGGCAGCGACCTGGTCCTCGTCGCACGCGACGAAGCCCGGCTCGGCCAGGTCGCCGAGGCCCTGCGTCGAGCCCACGGCGTGGACGTCGAGGCGCTCCGCGCCGATCTGGCGGACGAGGCCGATCTCGCCCGGGTGGCCGCCCGGTTGGAGGCCGCCGACGAGCCCGTCGACCTGCTGGTCAACAACGCCGGTTTCGGCCTGCACTCCAGGCTGACCAGCCCCGACCTGGCCGTCCACCGCAACGCCATCGACGTGATGTGCTGGGCCGTCCTGGTCCTGTCCGGCGCGGCGGCCGGGGCCATGCGGGGACGCGGTCACGGCCGGATCGTCAACATGTCGTCGCTGGCGAGCTGGACGACCCAGGGCCACTACTCCGCCATCAAGGCGTGGGTGCGCAGCTACTCCGAGGTCCTCGCCAACGAACTGCGCGGTACCGGCGTCACCGTCACCGCCGCCTGCCCCGGCTGGGTCCACACCGAGTTCCACGAACGCGCCCACATCCGCACGTCGTCGCTGCCCGCCTGGGTCTGGGACGACCCGGAGCCGGTGGTCCGGCAGATCCTCGCCGACGCCCGCCGCGGCAAGGTGATCAGCATTCCCGGCAAGGCCGGCTGGAGGGTCGTCCAGGCCGCTCTCAAGCTCGCCCCGGCTGCGGCGGTGCGGACCGTTTCCCGGGCGATCTCCAGCAGCCGCGACTGACCCGGCGCGACTCCGCCGAGCGGCGCCGGCCGCGGCGGCCGCGCGTCCGCACCCTGGGACATTCCCTGCGAACCGGTCCGCGCAGCGGTTCGAGCGGGGTACTTTTGCCCGCCGGGAGCGCTCAGGGCGTCGGCTACGCTGCCTGAGCCCGCCCTGGTGCTGTTACCAAGTCATCAGGCACTACCCAGACAAGGACCGCACATGGCAGACAAGTCGCTGAACCGCGACACCTCGGCGCTCGATCCGACGCCGTGGGACCACCGCTGGGGCTTCCGCGACACCAGGCTCATCGTGCATCCCGACCAGACCGTGGAGATGACCGGCACCCGCTACAACCTGTGCGGCTACCGGATGCCCTACCTGATCCCGTTCGTGAACCACGAACTGGACGTGACCATCGACTTCAGTTCCGTCCGTCCGCTCACCGCCGAGCCGCGGATCACCCCGGCCGGACGGAACGACGCCTTCCTCACGGCGCTGGCCGCATCCCTGCGTCCCGAGCAGTTCAGCTCCGACGACCGCGAGCGGCTGCTCCACAGCCATGGCCAGACCACGACCGAGGAGGTCTCGCGGGTCCTGTACGAGAACCTCGACCGCTGCGTCGACCTGGTCGTCTGGCCCGAGTCGGACGCGGACTGCCAGGCCATCGTCACCCTCGCCGACGAGCACGGCGTCTGCCTGATCCCCTTCGGCGGCGGGACGAACGTCAGCAGCGCCCTGCTCGTGCCGCTCGGCGAGACCCGGATGGTGGTCTCGGTCGACACCCGGCGGATGAACCGGATCCTGTCCATCGACCGGTCGAACCTGACCGCGACCGTCCAGGCCGGCATCACCGGCGCCGAACTGGAGGATGCGCTGGCGAAGGAGGGCCTGACCTGCGGCCACGAGCCCGACAGCTCCGAGCTGTCGACGCTCGGCGGCTGGATCGCCACCAACGCGTCCGGGATGAAGAAGAACCGCTACGGCAACATCGAGGACCTCGTCGAGAACGTCACCCTGGTGACGCCCGCCGGCACGATCGAGCAGCGGTACTCCAGCCCCCGGCAGTCGCCCGGCATCCAGCTGCAGAAGGCGCTGTTCGGCAGCGAGGGCAACCTCGGCCTGATCACGAGGGCCGTCGTGCACGTCCATGCGCTGCCGGAGATCAAGAAGTACGGCTCGGTGATCTTCTCCGACTGGCGGACCGGGGTGCTGTTCATGGAGACGCTGAACCGCACCGGTGCGACGCCGGCGAGCATCCGGCTGGTCGACAACCTGCAGTTCCGGCTCGGCCAGGCACTGAAGGCCGCCCCGTCCAGCAACGCGCAGGTGCTGAAGAGCCGGGTCGAGCAGGTGTTCGTCACCAGGATCAAGGGTTTCGACCCGCACTCGATGGTCGCAGCCACCATCGTCTACGAAGGGTCGGCGGCCGAAGTCGACCTGCAGGAGAAGGTGGTGGCCGCCACCGCCAAGAAGTACGGCGGCGTCCAGGGCGGCGCCGGCAACGGCGAGCGCGGCTACATGCTCACCTACGCCATCGCCTACCTGCGCGACTTCCTCGCCGACTACTACATCATCGGCGAGACCTACGAGACGACGGTGCCCTGGGACAAAATCCACGACGTCTGCGCCGCCGTCGAGCGGGTGGCGAACGCCGAGCACGAGCGGCTCGGCTTCCCGGGACGGCCGTTCACCACTCCGCGGGTCACGCAGATGTACCACAGCGGGGTGTGCATCTACTTCACGCACGGCCTCTACCACCGCGGCATCAGCGACGGGGACGCCAAGTTCGCGGAGATGGAACGCAACATCCGGGCCGCGATCATGGACGCCGGTGGCTCGATCTCCCACCACCACGGCGTCGGCAAGTTGCGCAAGTACTTCGTGGACCGGGTCGCCACGCCTGAGACCACCGAGGCGACCAGGGCGCTGAAGAAGGCGGTCGACCCGAAGAACGTGTTCGCGGTCGGCAACAACATCTTCGCGTCATGACCGTGCAGTCCGACCCCGCCGGCTTCAGCGTCCGCGAGTTCGCCCGGACGGCGCAGGGCAGCCTCCGCGCCGAGCTGGATCTGGCGGCCTACGCCGACCTGCCGCTGCCGGACGAGACGGTCGCGATCGTGGAACTGCTCTCCCGCCTCGAGCACGGTGCGCTGGCCTACCTTCGCAGCGTCCTGGTGACGCCCACCCACAAGGACGCGCGGGTGACCGCGTTCCTGGTCACGTGGGCGTACGAGAAGCACTGGGTGGCCGACGCGCTCGAACTCATCGCCGCTGCCCACCCCGGGCACACCGCCTTTGTCGAACCACCTGCGATGAACGTCGCCGCCAGGCTGCGACGTGCCCGGCACGCCGTGGCCGAGCGGATCGAGCCGATCACCGAGTCCGTTGTCGCCAACCTGATCGGCGAGGACGTCGTCGCGGTCCACATGGCTGCGGCCGCCGTCGACGAATGGGTGTCCGAGGCCGCCTACGAGCGGCTCGCCGAGGGTTCAACCCACACCGAGTTCACCCGGACGCTGACCCGGCTGCTGGACGTGAAGCGGCGGCACCAGGAGTTCTTCGCGACCGAGGCGGACGTGCGCCTGTCCGCGTCCGCGAAGGCCGGACGGCTCGCGCGGCGCCGGTTGTCACGGATGACCTGGCCACTCGCGTCCGGCGGCGAGCCGCCCGCGCTCCTCGCCCGCCTGCTCGGCGGCGTGGTGCCGGCCTCAGACCTGGCCGCCATCGACGGACGCATCGACGCCCTGCCCGGGCTGGAGGGACTCGACCTGGTGACGAGATCGGCAACCCGGACCTGGAAGGCGGCAGCACGGTGAGCGTCGAACTCGGCAACGCAAGGATCCTCCTCACCGGCGGCACCGGTTTTGTCGGACAGGCGATCCTCGAGCGTCTCCTGAGCAGCCATCCCGGCACCACGATCCTGGTGCTGGCAAGGCCCAAGGGAGCACTGAGCGCCCACCAGCGAGTCGAGAACCTGCTCCTCAAGCCGGTCTTCTCCCGCTGGCTCGAGACGGTCGGAGAGGACGAAGCCCGGCGGCAGTTCGCCGAGCGGGTCCAGGTCGTCGAAGGCGACCTCGGCGCG
Organism: Propionibacteriaceae bacterium; assembly: GCA_017306015.1. GTDB lineage: Bacteria > Actinomycetota > Actinomycetes > Propionibacteriales > Propionibacteriaceae > Propionicimonas. The sequence continues at coordinate 67,730 of JAFKJK010000028.1, read as the reverse complement.
GTCGGGCCCGAGCCCGGACGCCTCGACCTGGTTCTGCACAGCGCATCTTCGGTGAATTTCGACGATCCGATCGACGCCGCGTTCGCAACCAACGTCACCGGAGTGTCCCGGCTGTACCGGGGGCTGCTGGAAGCAGGCGCGGACCCGCACGTCGTCCACGTCTCGACCGCCTACGTGAACGCCGCGCGCAAGGGGCACGTCACCGAAGGGCCGGTCGAGCACGACGTCGACTGGCGCGCCGAGGAGCAGGCGGCACAGTCGGCGCGCATCCGCGTCGACGAACGCTCCCGGACGCCCGAGGAACTGCGGCGCTTCCTGAAGAAGGCTCACTCCGACGTCGGCAAGGTCGGCCCGCAGGCCGTGGCCGAAGCCGCCGAGACGGCGCGCCGTGCCTGGGTCAACGAGGAATTGGTCGAGTACGGACGGGCCCGCGCCCAGAGCCTCGGCTGGACGGACGCCTACACGCTCACCAAGGCGCTGGCCGAGCGGCTCGCCGAGGAACTGTGGCTGGGCGCGGGCAGGAGGCTGTCGATCGTCCGTCCGTCCATCATCGAGAGCGCGCTGCGGCACCCCTATCCGGGCTGGATCGACGGCTTCAAGGTCGCCGATCCGCTGATCGTCGCCTACGGCCGCGGCTACCTGCCCGAGTTCCCCGGGCTGCCGGACAGCGTGCTGGACGTCGTCCCGGTCGACTTCGTGGTGAACGCCGTCCTGGCGGCGGCCGCGACCCCGGCGCCCCGCGACCGGGCGCGGTACTTCCACATGGTGTCGGGCACCAGCAACCCGCTGCCGTTCCACCAGATGTACGAGAACATCCGGACGTTCTTCGTCGCCCACCCGATCCCCGGGGCGGACGGGCCGACGAGCGTCCCGGCGTGGCAGTTCCCGGGCGGCATCCGGTTTGAAGCAGGGCTGAAGCGCAAGGAACTCGGGGTGAAGGCGTCCAGTGCGGTGCTGTCGCGGCTGCCGGCCACGTCCCGGTCGCGCGACCTCACCGACTCCCTGTCCTCTGCGCAGCGGAAGCTCGGCTCACTCCGCAAGTTCTCGGAGCTGTACCAGGCGTACGTGCAGTCGGAGGTGGTCTTCGACGACGCCGCCACCAGGGAGCTGGACCACCAGGTGTCGGCCGGGCCGGACGACGACGCCGGGTTCGACGTCACCGCGATCGACTGGGGCGACTACCTCCAGCACATCCACCTGCCGTCCATCACGTCGCTGCCGCGGTCGCGGTCATCGCGGGGTGCCAGCGAACGGACGGCACGACCGCTCGTGGACGGTCCGGGCGTCGTGGCGGTGTTCGATCTGGAGGGCACCGTCCTGCGGGCGAACCTCGTCGAGCAGTACCTGTGGCTCCGGGACGCCGAGCGCGACCTGACCGCCGTCCCGCGGGAGATGGCCAAGATCCTGGCGCTACTCCCCCGCTACCTGGCCGCCGAGCGACGGGACCGCAGTGAGTTCATCCGCAGCTTCCTGCGCCTGCACAAGGGAATGCGGGTCGCCGACATCGAGCGGCACGTGAACGGCAGCGTCGGCCGCAAGCTGCGGGCTCACCTGCTGACCGACGCACTGGCGAAGGTCGCAGAACATCGCGCGGCCGGGCACCACACGGTGCTGGTCACCGGCGGGGTGGACCTGCTGGCGAACGTGGTCGCGTCCCAGTTCGACGAGGTGGTGGCCAGCGGGCTGCACGATCTCGACGGAGTGCTCACCGGCTATCTCGCCGCTCCGCCGGTTGTCGGCGAGGCGCGCGCGGCGTGGCTGCGGGGGTACGCGAAGGCCAATGACTTCGACCTGAGCAGGTCCTACGGCTACGGCGACAGCCAAGCCGACACGTCCTGGCTGCGGCTGCTGGGCAACCCGGTGGCGGTGAACCCCGACCAGCGGCTGTACAGCTTCGCGCGCAGCCGGCACTGGGACGTTGTGGAGTGGAAGCGGACGGGCGTGCGGGCGTTCCCGGCACCGTCCTCCACCCCGGCCCAGCCGGCAGGCCGCGCCACCGTCGTCCCGGCGGATACCGGGATCCCTGAGTCCGACCGACCAACTGCGGAGGCAGAAGACTGATGGCGTTCGACGTCGACCAGTACGCAGAGACCTCGCAGGGCGTGACGTGGCACGACCTCGACTTCGACGCCTTCGACGACACACCGCTGGGTGAGGACACCCTGCGGACGCTCCGCTACATGTGCAACGTCGAGTACCACACGGTCTGCTATCTCCGTGACCTGCTGATGACGCCGTCCCACAAGGAGCGGGACGTGAACGCGTTCATGACGATGTGGAACCGCGAGGAGTACTGGCACGGCGAGGCACTGGCGGCGGTGCTGGCACGCCACGACATCACCGTCGACTACGACGAGTTGAAGGCTGCGCGGGTGAAGCTGGAGTGGCGGGACAAGCTGGCGCCGCTGCGACAGTCGATCCTCGGCAACATCGTGGGTGACGACTTCGTCGCCGTCCACATGAGCTGGGGGGCCGCGAACGAGTGGAGCGCGACCGCGGCGTACCGCCGGCTGGCCACCCTCGAGCACCACCCGGTGCTGTCGCCGCTGCTGCAACGGATCGGGCAGCAGGAGACCAAGCACACCGCGTTCTACGCGACGCAGGCCCGCAAGCGGCTGGAGAAGTCGAAGATGGCGCGGACGCTGACCCGGCTGGCGCTGTCGAAGGCGTGGCGTCCGGTGGGATCGTCCATCTCCGAGGAAGCGGACCTTGAGCACGTGATGAGGCACCTGTTCAACGGCGAGGACGGCCTGGCGGAGATCCGCCGGATCGATGCCAACATCGCGAAACTCCCCGGCATGGAAGGCCTGACGATCTTCGAGACCGCCCTCCTGCGCCACGACATGGACTGGCCACCGGCAACCTCGGCAGCTGGACCCACGCCTGCATGACGGTTGCCTCGCACCAGCGTCCGTCCCCTATCCTCCGCTTGTGCGCAACCGGCTTCACATTGTCCTTCCCGTGGCCGTGGCAGTTCTGCTCGGCGGAGTCCTGACGTTCGCGGGCGTCCCGTCAGCACATGCGAACACGGCTGCTCCGTCCGATCCGCCGACGTCGTCGGCCACGCCGAGCGCTCCCGACTCCCCCACGCCTGAGCCGACGCCACCCCCGTCACCGACGCCATCTCCGACCCCGGACTGCCACGCCGTGAGGGACGCGAGGAACGGCGCGGCCAGGACTACCCCGTTCACGGTGTGCTCGGTCGTGGTCATCTCGAAGAAGCACCGGGTGACCTCGTCCTACCGGCCGGAGTTGGTCGTAGTGAAGGTGGCACGTTCGGGCGTCAGGTCAGTGCGGCTGCAAGCTCCCGCGGCCGCCGCGCTCAAGGCACTGATGGCCGCAGCGAGGAAGAACGGCTTCCGGCTGGTGGTGCGATCGGCGTACCGGTCGTGGCCGAGCCAGAAGCGCGCGTACCGGCACGACAAGGTCCTCACCGCACCGCCCGGCGCCAGCGAGCACCAGTCGGGGCTGGCCGTCGACCTCGCCGTGGTGAAACACGGGAGGCTCATCCGCGGCTACGCGTTCGGACGATCGGCGGCCGGGAGGTGGACGCGCACGCACGCTGCGTCCTCCGGCTTCGTCGTGCGGTATCCCAACCACCAGAAGAAGATCACGGGAATCCCCTACGAGCCCTGGCATCTGCGCTACATCGGCCCCGAGGCGGCAGGGGGTGTGGCGGCCACACCGACCAGGACCCTCGAGCAGTACCTCCGGATCGCCTGAGATCTGCTGCTGGATCGACCGTTCCTAGCTGTCGAGAACGTGCACTGATCACCGTGGATTCCTCGCTGCGGACAGCGGGACCGGCGTCTCGGCCCGTCCCCGCTCTCGTAGGCTGAGCCGCATGCGTTCACTGGTGACCGGCGCGACCGCCGGCCTCGGGGCGGAGTTCGCCCGCCAACTCGCCGCCCGGGGCAGCGATCTCGTCCTCGTCGCCCGCGACGAGACCCGGTTGGGCAGCATGGCGGCCGCTCTGAGGTCGGATCACGGCGGGGAGGTCGAGGTGCTTCGCGCCGACCTCGCCGAGGAGACCGATCTGACGGCGGTCGCGGCGCGGCTGGCCGAGTCCGGCAGCCCGGTCGACGTCCTGGTCAACAACGCTGGCTTCGGGCTGCACGCCAAACTGGCGAATCCCGACCTGCACCTCCAACGGCGAGCGATGGACGTCATGTGCTGGGCAGTCCTCGTCCTGTCCGGCTCCGCGGCGGCTGCCATGCGGGAACGCGGCCAGGGACGGATCATCAACGTGTCGTCGCTGGCCAGCTGGACGACCTCGGGCAACTACTCCGCCATCAAGGCCTGGGTCCGTAGCTACTCCCAGGGTCTGGCCAACGAACTCCACGACACCGGGGTGACGGTCACCGCAGCCTGCCCGGGCTGGGTGCGAACCGAGTTCCACCAGCGGGCCGGCATTCGCACGTCCGCGATTCCGGACTGGGCATGGGCCGATCCTCAGCCCGTCGTCCGACGCATCCTGCGGGACGCCGAACGCGGCAAGGTAGTCACCATCCCGGCGACCCGCTGGCGGATCGCTCAGGCAGCGCTCAAGCTGGCCCCGCAGTCCGGTGTGCGGGCGGTCTCCCGGATGCTGGTGAGCAGCCGGGACTGAGCCCCCGGCGACATCGAGCGACCGTCAGTCCGGCAGCAGGTCGCTGAGCCGCTCCAGCACCCAGGTGGGCCGCTCAGGCGCGGGAACCGTCTGGATGTCCTCGGCCTTCGAGTCGCCGGTCAGGACGAGGGCAGCGTCCATACCGGCCCTCCGTCCCATCGCGACGTCGGTCATCAGCCGATCGCCCACCATGACCGCGCTTTCCAGCGGCGCGCCCAGGTCGTCCATGATCACGTCCAGCATCTGCCGGGACGGCTTGCCGAACGTCCGTTCGCAGGTGATCCCGGTACAGGCCTCGATCGCCGCCACCACGCTGGCCGCGTCCGGCTCACCACGGCCACCCGGGAATGGGCAGTACCGGTCGGGATTGGTCGACATGAGCACCGCCCGCCGGTGGAACCACAGAGCGTCGAAGGCGACCTGAAGCTTCTCGTAGCAGAAGGTGCGGTCGTAGCTGGCCAGCACGATGTCGATCCGGGACGGGTCGTCGCTGACCGCGATCCCTGCCTCGTCCAGGGCGTCGAGCAAAGGCTGCTCCCCGATCGGGAACACAGTCGCTCCCGGGCGATGCTCGCGCAGCCAGTGGGTCGTGGTGACCAGCGTGTTCACGATCTCCGCTGGCTCAGCCTCCAGGCCCAGGCGAGTGAGTTTGGCGAGGTACTCCGATGGGCTCTTGGTCGGGTTGTTGGACAGGAACCGGACGGGGATGCCCCGGTCCCGGATCCGTCTCAGAGAACTCGCTACGCCCGGCAGGAGATGATCGCCGAGGTAGATGGTGCCATCCAGGTCGAACAGGTACGCCCCGTACCAGTGCGAACAATGCATCGTGTTGCCTTTCGTCCGAAGCGTGCGTGGCCGGCGGCATCCTCCGCCGCCGGCCACGCCTCGCACCCCGGGCGTAAAGTGAGAGAAACCGCCCGGGACGTCTCCAGTGGTTATTCGAGTTCGGCCTCGGCCGCCTCGATCGCCGCAAGTTCCTCTTCGGCCGTCCGGTCGCCGGCACGCTTGCTGCCGATCGCGAAGAAGTACGCCAGGAACAGACCGATCACCACGACGCCGACGACGAATGCGATCGGGTAACTGACCAGCGATGCCGGAATCAGGATGAACGCGATCACCAGGCTGACCCACATCAGGCCTTCGCCGCCCGGCACCCGGTACGGGCGGTGCATGTCGGGACGGCGGCGGCGCAGCACGATCGCGGAGATCATCATCAGCATGTACGAGACGGCCGCCACCAGGACGGACAGCGTCACCAGCACCGGGACGGCGTCAGCCAGGACCTGGTCACCGATGATGCAGAACAGGTATCCGACGATGCCGGGGACGATCAGTCCCCAGATCGGCACCTTGCGGGAGTTCAGTCGCGACAGCCACTCGGGCAGGTAGCCGGCCCGGGAGAGCGCGAAGACCTGTCGGGAGTAGCCGAGCAGGATGGCGTGGAAGGAGGCCAGCAGCGCGACCAGGCTGAACACGGCGATGGTCGGAACGATCCAGCCCTGTTGACCCACGACATTCTGCAGTGCGGCAGTCAGCGGCGCGGCGGCGCTCGGCAGGTTGGCGTCGCCAACGCCGGAGGCGACAGTCAACGTGACCACGCCGATGAATGCGAGGGTGATCCAGGCCCCGATCAGTGCCCGAGGCATGTCCTTCTCGGGGTTGCGGGTCTCCTCCGCACTCATCGGCAGACTCTCGATCGCGAAGAAGAACCACGCGGCGAGCGGCAACGCGGCCCACAGACCGGCGATGCCGTTCGGGAAGACCGCTCCGGCCGAGTACTGGTTGAGATTGTCGATCGTGACCTTGGGCAGGCCGATGGCAGCGAACAGGATCAGGCCGAGGCAGGCGATGGCCGTGATCACGAACTCGAACCTCAGCGAGCCCGCGGCTCCGGTGAGGTGGAGAATGATCGATACCGCGTAGCAGATCGCCGCGCTGAGCAGGATGGGCACGTTCGGGAAGAGCACCTGGACGTAGGCGCCGACCGTGAGCGCGACCGCGACCGGCGAGAAGACGAACTCGAGCAGGACGCTCACGCCGGCGACGTAGCCCCAGAGTTTGCCGAGCGCGGTGCGGACGTAGGCGTAAGCGCCGCCGGAGTGCGGAATCGCGCTGCCCAGCTCGCCGATGACCAGGGACAGCCCGAGGTACATCAGGCCCATGATGCCCAGTGCGACCAGATAGCCCCAGTAGCCGGTGAAACCCAGGCCTGCGTTCCAGCCGTAGTAGTCGCCCGAGATCACCGCGCCCACCGCGATGCCCCACAGGAGCATCGGTCCCGCGACCTTCTTCAAGCTCTTCTGCTGCGTGCTGCCGACCACACCGTCGTGTTCGATACTCACGGATCCTCCATAGTTGTTAGACGTCTAACGTCGGACGAGTAAGAAGGGTAGAACGACTACCCTCGCTTCCGCAACGGTTTGAGGCCATCAATCGTGGATCTGGTGGCCGCCGACCGGAACCCATGCCTCCCAGTGCGCCTCGACGGCCCTACCGACCCCGTCATCCTCGTTGCTGGCGATGATCTCGTCCGCGACCGCCAGCGCCTCTGGGACACTGCCCTGTGGCGCAAGGCTGCGATCGGCGAGGCGCATCATGCCCAGGTCGTTGCGGTTGTCCCCGAACACCACCAGTTCATCGGCCCCGACCAGCTGCTTCAGCCTCAGCACTGCGGCCTCCTTCCCGGCATCGGGGCTGGAGTACTCGAGGCAGTCGTGGCCGCTGTAGATGTTGCGATAGGGGTGGGCCGCAAGCCCGGCAACCCCGTCGAGCGCTGCCACCGTCCGGGCGAGATCCTGATCGCCACCGACCACGGCGAGATAGACGATCTCCCCTAGTCGTTGCCAGTTGTCAAAGCCGAGAAGCTCAAACGGAGGCAGCGCCTCCCGGGCTCGGTCGCTGTTGTACTGCGTCCAGGCCAGATCCTCGGGGCGGGCGTGGCCGAGCCGCAGCAGGCCGTCCCGGACGCCGTACACGAAGGCGCCGACGCCGGCCTCGGCAATCGCCAGCGTCGCAGCCGCTACGGCGTCCCCGGGGATCGGGCGCACGTCGAGGTAGGTGTTGGTGGCGAAGTCGTAGAGGGCGGCACCGTTCATCACGACCCCGGGCAGGTTGAGGTCGATGGGGGCAAGCAGCCGGTCACAGCCGTAGGCCATCCGTGCGGTGGCGACCGAGAACAGGCCGCCGGCGGCGATGAACCGGTTGAGCACCGCGGCGGTCCGCTCGCCGACCGTCCTGGCGGAGGTGAGCAGCGTGCCGTCGAGGTCGCTGACCAGAAGGTAGGTCATGGTGGCTCCGTCTCTGGTGGGTTGTGGAGATGATGCCGACATCGTACCCTTGAGCCACATGTTGGACGTCTAACGTCTTTAGGAGGACCCAGTGGATTTCATCTTCATGCTGACCAACCACGACCGCACGGTGGACGGCGCCCTCGCCGTGCTGGAGGAGGTGAAGCCGACCGGACTCACCCATGTCGGCTTCAAGGACGTGGGAGCGACGCCCGAGCAGCAACGCGCGCTCGCCGAGTCTGCGCACGCGGCCGGGATGACCGTGTACCTGGAGGTGGTATCCACCTCAGCAGCGGCCGAGCTGACCTCCGTCGCGGCGGGACGCGCGGCCGGCGTCGACTGGATCCTCGGCGGGACCAACCCCGAACTCGCCCTGCCCCTTCTGGCCGGCAGCGGCGTGAAGTACGCGCCGTTTCCGGGCACGATCGTCGGGCACCCGTCCGCGCTGGAAGGCTCCATCGAGGAGATCGCGGCGCAGACCGCGCAGCTCACGGCCACCGACGGGGTCAGCGGCGTCGACCTGCTCGCCTATCGCCACCAGGGAGTCGACCCGCTGGAACTGACCAGGGCGGTGGTCGCGGCCAGTTCCGGCCCGGTGATCGCGGCGGGCTCGGTGGTCACCCGCGAGCAGATCGCCGGCCTGAAGGGGGCCGGAGCCGCCGCGTTCACCATCGGCGGAGCGATCTTCGACAACCGGCTGCCCGGCGACGGAATCGCGGCCCAGGTCCGGACAGCTCTCGATTGGGCTGAACAGGCCTGAAATGCATAAGGTGCAGGTCAGCGTGCCGGGGATCCGCCCAACGGACCCATCGGCTAGTGTCGACGTGATCCAAGGAGGCGACGTGCCGCGTTCACCCCTCGCGGACACCGTTCGTGCCCGCATCGTGGAAATGGTGAGCGACGGAACCTATCCCGCCGGCTCCCAGCTCCCGAGCGAGCAGGAAATGGCTCGCCTCCTCGAAGTCAGTCGCACTACCATCCGTGAGGCGTACCGCAACCTGATCGAGACCGGGCTGCTGCTGCGCAAACACGGACGCGGGACCTATGTCAAGGGCATCCAGAACCAGCACTCGCTGGAGTCGACACTCAGCTACACCAAGATGATCGAGGAGGCCGGGCACAAACCCGGCATCACCGTCCTCTCGGCCGCTACCCGCCCGGCTCAGCCGAGCGAGAGCGAGTTGCTGCACCTGGAACCCAAGGAACTGCTCTGGGAGGTTATCCGGGTGCGAACCGCGGACGACCGTCCCATCGTGTACAGCGCCGACCGCATACCTGCATCATTCGTGCCTCCCTCGCTGCGCAACAAGCGCGTGCAGTCTCTCTTCCGCCTTCTGGCCGACCTGGGTTACGCGCCCAGTGCCGGGCGCGCCCAGCTCAAGCCCGTCCTCGCGGACGCGGCGCTGGCTCGGCTGTTGAAGGTGGAGGTCGGCGATCCGCTGCTGTACTTCGAGGAAACGGACACCAGGGCCGACGGCACTCCGGTCATGCTCTCCAGCGAGTGGCATGTCGCCGACGTCATCGAGTTCTGGCTCAACCGCAAGGCACAGACCACCCACATCTGACAAACGACCCCCGCCCGCAATGCCGCGGGCCGGGTTCAGCCTTTTCTCTCAGGAGTTCTTGATGCCATTCGCCATTGGCTGCGACGTTGGATCGCAGTCGCTCAAAGCCGTCGTCCTCTCCCCCGACGGCGAGATCCTCGCCACCGCGGGGTCTCCCTACCAGATGATCCACAAACACAGCGGCTGGGCCGACCAAGAGCCGGGCTGGTACATCCGCGCGCTCGGCGAAGCGGTACACGAAGCGGTCGCCGCGGCCGGGATCGACCCGGCCGACGTCGTCGTGATCGGGCTGGCGAGCCAGGTGGACGGGGTCGTCCCGATCGGCCGCAACCGGCAGGCCCTGCGTGACGCCATCATCTGGCTGGACCGGCGCGCCGTCGACGAGGCCGAGTCGTTGCGCCGCAGCGTCGGCGTCACGACGGCCTTCGCCCGCACCGGCCTGAACATCGACGCGACCCACACCGGGCCCAAGATCATGTGGTTGCGCAAGCATGAGCCGGAGACGTTCGCAGCCGCGGTCTCCATGCCGAGCGTCGGCGGCTTCCTGCTCGCCTGGATGACCGGCGAGATCGCCCAGGACCACGCGAACGCGTCCTCGACCCTGTTCTACGACATCTCGACTCGGGACTACTCGCCGGCCATGCTGGGCGCAGCAGGGATCGACCCCGCGATGATGCCGCAGATCCGCAACTCCACGGACGTCGTCGGAACGCTGCTGCCGGAGGCTGCCGAGATCCTCGGGCTGACCACCCGCTGCCAGGTCGTCGTCGGCACCGGTGACGAGCACGGCGCCTGCGTCGGCGCCGGTGGGGTCACCCGAGACGTCGTTGTCGACATCGCCGGCACCGCCGAGCCGGTGTGCGTCGGCAGCGACCGCCCACTGATCGACGAGACCGGGCTGGTCGAGACCCACGCCCATGCTGTTCCCGACTTCTACTTGATCGAGAATCCGGGCTTCGTCTCCGGCGGCAACACCCTGTGGCTGGCCGACGTCCTCGGCACTACCCAAGGCCGGGTCTTCGAACTCGCGCAGCAGTCCGAGCCGGGGGCACGCGGCGTCCGCTTCGTCCCGGCGCTGTCCGGAGCGATGGCGCCACGCTGGAACGACCTGATGCGTGGAGCCTTCTACGGGCTCGGGATGAACCACGGACCGGCGGATCTCGCCCGGGCCGTCGTGGAGGGCAACGCGTTTGCATTCACCGACATCGTCCGGCGACTACGGCAGCTGGGGCTCGGAGGTCGCATCCGGATCGTCGGTGGAGGCCGCAGGAGCGAGTTCTCCCTGGTCGCCAAGGCAACCTTGGCTGGCTGCGCGGTGGATCGGGTCACGACCGAGGAGACCACAGCCGTCGGCGGCGCGATGCTCGCCGCGGTCGGCGTTGGGCTGTTCGGCTCGATCCCGGAGTGCGTGGACGCCGTCGTCCAAGTCGCGCCCGACCCGACCGAACCCGACCCGGCGCTCAAGGACACCCTGGAAGCCGCCTACGGCGAGTACCGGACGCTGTACGACACCCTCGAAGCCAGCTTCGCGGCAGGTGTGGCATGAGCGATGGGTCCCCGTCCACCACGGCGATCGACTGGACTGCCTTCACGGCCCGGGGCGCAGGCCCAGGGGACATCCTGTTGGGCGCGGGGGTCCGGCATCAGCTGGCCGACCGCGTCCACGACTTGCTCCCCGACCGGATCGCCCTGCTGTGCGACGCTACTCCGATCCCATGCCCCGAAGGCGACCTGAAGTCGTGGGTGGGTGACCAGCTGACCGGCCTGGGCGCGGTCGTCACCCCGGTCGTGCTCGCCGCGAACACGCCGGCCGACGAGGCCGCGGTCGAGCGGGCCACCCAGGGCTGTCGGGACGCGGACGTCGTCGTCACGGTGGGCTCGGGGACGATCAGCGATCTCGGCAAGGTGGCCGCTACCGGCCGGCCGCACGTGATCGTGCAGACCGCGGCATCGGTCAACGGCTACGCCGACGACGAGAGCGTCCTGCTGCGCAAGGGCGTGAAGCGGACGGCGCCCAGCGCCTACGCCACTGTCCTCGTCGTCGACACCGACATCGTCGCGATGGCTCCGGTCGAGCTCAACCGCTCTGGCCTCGGCGACATGATCTCGATGTTCACCGCCCCGGCCGACTGGTACCTGGCCAACCAGCTGGGGATGGACGACCACTGGTCGGCCGAGGCCGCGTTGCTGGCCCGGGATCGGGGCCAGGAGATGCTGGCGGCCGCCCGGGGCATCGGGGAGTCGAAGCCGCAGGACCTCGAACTGCTGCAGAACCTGCTCACCCTGAGCGGGATCTCGATGGGCCTGGCGCGCCAGACCTCGCCGTCCTCGGGCATGGAGCACACGGTCTCGCACATGCTCGACATGTGGGCGGGCGCCCACGATCTGCCGCACCAGCTCCACGGAGCCCAGGTCGGGGTGACGACGCTGTGGGCGTCCTTGCTGTGGCAGCGGGTGGTCTCGCGGCTCGACGACGGTGGCCTGCCGGAGCCCCGGCCCTTGGCCTCGGCGGACGCGGAGCGGTTGGTGCGTTCGGTGTTCGCGGTGATGGACCCGTCGGGGCATTCCGGTGAGGAATGCTGGTCCGACTACCACCGCAAACTGGTCCGGATGCAATCGGCGGGCTTCGCCACCCGGTTCGCCGACTTCGTCGCCAACTGGGGCGTGCACCGGGAGTTCCTGCTGGGACGCTGCCTGGCCGATCCGGCCGCGATCGCGCGGGCGCTGCGGGAGGCCTGCGCACCCGTCCGGGCTTCCGACCTGGACTCGGGTGAGCGGGAGCCGACGGTGTGGGCGCTCAGCAACAGCCATCTGATGCGGAACCGCTTCAATGTCTGCGACCTCGCCTTCGTCACGGGCCTGTGGAACGAGGACGTGGCACGCGAGGTCATCGCCGAAGCCGATCGGCTGGCGGAGGGACTTCCCGCGTAGGCGCACAGGGCCGCGGGAAACCACCGGCCGGGACCGGATCGACGACCGATCCCGGCCGGGTTTCGCGCAACGACGGTGCTGGTCCCGGGCTCGGCGATCTTCGAGCCCGTCGCCCACCGCCGTGACCTGGACCGGCCCCGACTGGCTGGAAGGGTTCCCTCGGTCCACCCCCGTGGCGATTCGGGGACGGCTCTGGTTCAGCGACCTCCGCTCGACAGCGGCACGCCGTCAAGCTGGGAGCTGACCCACCGTGTTCGAGCCGAGCGTGACCGCTGAACGTTGTTATGAGCCGGTCTGGTCGCCTGATCACCGCATCGTGCTAGTCCATGGTGGTTGTCAGCCGGGTCAAGGCGCTGACAACCACCACCACCTAGCACCGCGCGCATCCGCTCGACAGCACAGGTGCGACAACCACGTTCTTCTAGCACGAGAACCTCGCCATGAGCTCGTGCCTGACCCCGTGGATCTGCTTGGGCATCTCCACGGCTCTCGACTGTGGTGGGTCGGCGACTGCCGGACCGAGGAGCGTTCTTACGCCACCGTCCGTGGCGCAACAAGGGCCGTCCCTGTTCAGCCACCGGACTAGGCTCAGTCCCATGCAGACCTTCCAACTGGGGCAGTTCACCGTGCGCCGGATCGGGTTCGGGGCGATGCAGCTCCCCGGGCCGGGCGTGATGGGACCGCCGCGCGACCACGACGAGGCGATCGCGGTGCTGCGGCGCGCGGTCGAGCTCGGCGTGAACCACATCGACACCGCCCAGTACTACGGGCCGGACGTGTCCAACGAGCTGATCCGGGAGGCGCTGCACCCCTATCCCGACGACCTGGTGCTGGTCTCGAAGATCGGCGCCATCCGGGACGCGGACGGTGGCTGGCCCACAGCGCACCGTCCCGAGCAACTGCGCTCGGCCGTCGAGGACAACCTGCGCACGCTCGGCATCGAACGGCTGGGAGCGGTGAACCTCCGCATCCCCGACCACCCGCCGACCGACCCCGACCAGCAGGTGCCGCTGGAGGATCAGCTTGCCGAAATGGTCGCCTTGAGGGACGAGGGGAAGATCGCCGGCATCGGCATCTCGACGGCGGACCGCGCCCAGGTGGAACAGGCCATTGAGCAGGCGGGCATCGTCTGCGTACAGAACGCGTTCAGCCTTCTCGACCAGGCGGACGCCGACGTGCTGGACCTCTGCGCACAGCGCGGGATCGCCTACGTGCCGTACTTCCCGCTCGGGTCGGCGTTCCCGTGGGTGCCCAAGGTCACCGAGGACCCGACAGTGCAGGCGGTCGCCGAACGGATCGGTGCCACCCCCGCGCAGGTCGGCCTGGCCTGGCTGCTGTCCCACCGCGACAACATCCTGCTGATCCCCGGGACGTCGCGCGTCGCCCACCTGGAGCAGAACCTCGCGGTCGCCGACCTGGACCTCAGTGACGACGACCTCGCCCAGCTCGGGACGGCCGGCCGCCGCTGAGCGACCGCCGCCGTCAACGCAGGACGTCGCCGAAGGGAACCCATCCGTCGACCAGCTGGACCGGCAGCACCGCTCGGTCGTCCCGTGACGAGGACGCGAGGACGACGCGGTACTCGCCGGCCGGCTGCGTCCAGCCCCGGTTCGCCGGATCCGGGTAGCCGAAGTCCCGGCGTCCCAGGGCGAACGCCACCGTCCGCGATTCGCTGGGCGCCAGCGCGACCTTGCCGAACCCCCTCAGTTCCCGCAGTGGACGGCCGGGCGATCCGGTCGGCGGCTCGACGTAGAGCTGAACCACCTCGCTGCCCGGACGCTGGCCGACGTTGGTGACGGTCACCTCGACCTCCACACCGTCCTGCGTGGGCCGTACGGACGCGTCGCTGTACGCGAACCGGGTGTACGACAGGCCGTGGCCGAAGGGGTAGCGGACGCCCAGTCCGCCGGCGTCGTACCAGCGGTAGCCGATCAGCGGCCCCTCGGCGTACTCGATCCGGCCGTCCCGGCCCGGGAAGGTGTCGTGGCCGGGGGTGTCGGCGAGGCGCAACGGGAAGGTCTCGCCCAGGCGTCCGCCCGGCTCGGCGAGGCCGAACAGCACGTCAGCGGTGGCGCCGCCCACGGCCTGTCCGCCGAGCCAGGTGAGCAGGATCGCGGCCGCGGCGTCGTGCCACGGTGCGAGGTCGACGGCCGAGCCGGCGGCGAGCACCACGACCAGCGGCGTCCCGGTCGCCGCGAGAGCGACGAGCAGGTCGACCTGCTCGACGGGCAGCGCGAGCGTGTCCCGGTCGGCCGCCTCCACCTCCGCCGACAGCGGCAGACCGGCGAAGGCCACCACCACGTCGCAGTCACCGGCCAGGGCGACCGCCTCCGCGCGCAACGCGGCGAGGTCGGCCTCCGGAGCCGGCGCGGTGTCCTGGTAGTAGTCGGTGGCCGGCACCGGGTAGCCCGGCGCGAACCGGACGCGGTCGCCGGCGACCTCGCGGATCGCGGCCAGCGGTTCGTCCACCCGGACGGGCCAGACACCGGACGAGCCGCCGCCCTGGATCCGCGGCACCCGCGCGTAGCCGCCGACCACGCCGATCCGCTGTGTTCCGGCCGGGTCGAGGGGCAGCACACCGTCCGGGTTCCGCAGCAGCGTCGCCGCGGCGGCAGCGGCTTCGCGGGCCAGTTCGTGGTGGGCGTCCGCCCCGAGCGCGGCCAGCTGCCCGGCCCGCAGCCGCTCCCCCGGCACGATCCCGGCATCCCGGACGGGGCTGGACGCGGGCCCGTCGGGCAGGCAGCGCTCGACGAACTCCACCACCCGGGTCGCGGCCCGCTCGACGGCGGCCCGGTCCAGCCGGCCGCCGGCGACCGCCGCCACGATCGCGGCGGCGCTCCGTCCGCCGGTGCCGGGCATCTCGAGGTCCAGCCCGGCCGCCACGGCCGCGACCGGGTCGTGCACCGCGTCCCAGTCCGAGACGACCAGCCCGCGGTAGCCCCACTCGTCCCGCAGCACGTCGGTGAGCAGCCAGTGGTGCTGGGACGCGTGGGCGCCCCCGATGCGGTTGTACGAGCACATCACCGCCCATGGATCAGCGGCGGCGATCGCGCGCCGGAACGCCTCCAGATAGGTCGCCCGCAGCGTGCCCTCGTCCGCCTCGACGGAGATCTCGGTGCGGTCGGTCTCCTGGTTGTTGGCTGCGAAGTGCTTCAGGCAGGCGCCCACCCCGACGCCCTGGAGGCCCCGGATGTAGGCCGCCGCCAGGTCACCGGCCAGCACCGGGTCCTCGGCGAAGTACTCGAAGTTGCGGCCGCACAGTGGCGTCCGCTTCATGTTCACCCCGGGACCGAGCACGAGCTGGACGCCCATCGCCCGGGCCTCCTCCCCGATCGCCGCGCCGACGCGGGCGACCAGGTCGGCATCCCAGGTGGCGCCCAGCGCCGAGCCGGTCGGGAAGCCCGTCGACGGCACCCAGACCATGTCGACGCCGGTCTCGGTGCGCAGGCCGTGCGGCCCGTCACCGAGCTCGGCCGCCGGCAGGTCGACCTCCGGTATCGCGCAGGTGCGCCAGTCGTCCGCCCCGCTGAGCAGGGCGGCCTGCTGCTCAAGGCTGAGGGACGCGACCAGCTCGGACGCACGGCTCACGTGGGTCTCCTTCACGTGCCCAGGAAGTCGGACGGATGGGCGGCGCCGGCCACCCGGTCGCGCAGCTCCGTCGTCAGCGCGACCCCGCCCTCGGCGAGGGCGTCCAGCACACAGCCGGCCAGCGGCGGCGCGGTCGCGACCGTGATCGGGCACTCCGGGAAGCGGGCGGTCATCGCGGCCGTGAGCATCGTCCGGAACGCCGGGTACTCGGAGGTGACGATCGACCCGTTGAGCACCAGCGGGAACTCCGGCGACGGCACGGCACCGACCTCTCCGGACACCCAGCCCGCGTAGCGCGCGAAGGCCCGCGCCTGGTCCTCCACCAGCGCCAGGGCCACCGGGTCGCCGGTCCCGGCCACCTCCAGCACCGTCCGGGTGGCCCGCAGCTCCTCGCCGGGCGGACGCTCCCGGAACCTCCGGGTGAAGCCGTAGCGCAACTCGTAGGGGTCGGCGACGTCGAAGAGCGCGAGCAGGCGTCCGGTGAGCGCGGTCTTCTCGCCGAGCCCCATCCAGGCGAGGCAGACCGAGCGGATGGCTCCCTCCGCCAATCCCCAGCCACCGAGGTTGTCGAACACCCACCACCCGGAGCAGGCTTCGCGGCCGTCGCGGCTGCGCGCTGCGAGGGCCGGGCCGGTGCCGACGGTGACCGCGACGCCGACGCCGTCGAGCGCGCCGAGCCGCAGGGTCGCGAAGCCGTCGTTGGCGATGCTGTGACGTCCGATTCCGGGCAGTTCGGCGGCCAGCCGCTGCTGCCACCAGCGTGCGTCCTCCGGCCAGTCGACGCCGGCGATCCGGAACGCCGATGCAACCAGGTCGGCCGCCTCGACACCGGCCGTGTCGAGAGCTGCCCGCGCACTGCCGATCACCGCGGCAACCGCCTCGTCGGGGCTGGGTGCGTTGTAGATGTCGCCCCGCCCGCCCCGGCCGCGGCCCAGGACCGTCCCGGCCGCGTCGACCACGACCGCGACGGTCTTGGAGTTGCCCGCGTCCAGGGCGAGGAAGCGATCGGTCACCGAAGCAGTCGCTCGGGGAGGTAGGCCGCGTGGGCGGCCGCCATCTCGTCGTACAGCTCCTCCGCCACCCGGATCCCCGGCACGAGCGGATTGGCGGCCAACGCCGCGATCCCCTGCCGCCTTCCACCCTTCCAGGCCGCCTCCGCCGCCACGTACTGGTACTCGGCCAGCGTCTGGGTGATCCCGCGGACGGTGTGCGGCAGCGGCTGCTGCGGCTCGGGATGGACGCCGGCCGCGTCCACCCGGCACCACATCTCGACCACCACGTCCTCGTCGAACCCCGGCAGCGCGCCGCCGGTGTTCGGCAGGTTCACCGGCAGCCGTTCGCCGGTGTCGTTGTAGTGGGCGTCCATCACGTCGAGCGCCAGCTCCAGCTCGTGGATGCCGCCACGCGACCGGTCGGGGTCGAGCTCGGGGACGTCCGCGAGGGACTGCTCGGTGTAGTGCTTCCAGTAGTCCGGCAGCGAGGCCATGATCTCCTCCGACCGGGTCCGCCGCGCCCCCTGCAGCTCGCGCAGGATCTCCGGGCCGTAGTAGTAGTACTCGAAGTAGTCGGACGGCACCGACCGCATCGTCACCGCCAGTTCCAGCATCCGCCGGGCATGGACGTCGACCGACGGGTCGTCGCGCCGCTCCTCCCACGCCCGGTCGAGCAGCGGCATCAGGTCCTCGCCGTCGTAGAGGTGCTCGAACGACCAGGTGTTGTGGTTCACCCCGGCCATGGTCACGCGCGCCCGCTCGGGATCGAGGCCGGCGGCGCGCAGGGTCGAGTAGGGGAAGTAGAGCAGCCCCTCGCACATCGACCAGATCGGCACGTCGGTGAACCTGCTCACCGCCTGGGAGACGATGTTCACCGGGTTGGTGTAGTTGAAGATGATCGCCTTGGGTGCCACCGCTTCGATGTCGGCGACGATGCCGGTGAACTCGGCGATCGACCGCAGCGCCATGAAGAAGCCGCCGGGACCCTGGGTCTCCTGGCCGATCACCCCGTGCTTGAGCGGAATGCGTTCGTCCAGGGCCCTCGCCTCGAAGTTGCCCGGACGGAAGCTGGTCAGCACGGCGTCCGCGTCGGTCAGGGCTGCCCGCCGGTCGGACGTGGCCCGGATCGTGATGTCGAGTCCCTTGACGTCGGCGATCCGCTGCGCAAGCCGGCGGACGATCTCCAGGCGATCGGGGTCGAGGTCGACCAGGACGACCTCCGAGCCCTGGAAATGCTCGCCCCGTTCCAGGAACGACGCCATGGTGCCGGCTCCCCGGGACGAGCCTCCACCGATGTAGACCAGCTTGATCGCTGCCATTTCTTCCTTTCCCTGATTGCTGTGTTGGTTACCGACCGGCCGCCGCTGCGTCGGCCAGGACAATGTGATCCGCGCACTCGGCGACGATCGTCGCCGGCCAGTCGGGCTCGTACGCGCTGGCGCCGCGGATCCGATCGAATGCCGTGCGCTTGTCGGCGCCGGTGAGCATCATCACCGCCCGCCGGGTGTGGTCGGCGATCGTGCTGATTCCGACCGACAGCCCGTGGCGGGGCACCTCGGACAGCTCGGCGAACACCGGGAAGGTGGCCATGTTGTCCCGCCGGGTGCTCTCCCCCAGCTCGATCACCCTGGTGATCGAGTCCCGGGACGATCCCGGCTGGTTGAAGGCGACGTGTCCGTCGCTGGCGCCGGACGCCAACAGGAACACGTCGATGCCGCCGGCCGCGGCGATCCGGCGGTCGTACTCGCCCGGGTCGCCCGGATCGGCGTGCCACAGCTGCGGGGACGCGCCGGACGCCTCCTCCAGCGGCTGCAGGATCTGCCGGCGGGCATAGCCCACGCAGCTGTAGAGCTGCTTCGGATCGACCATCGCGAACCCGCTCCCGGCCGGCACGAGGTACTCGTCCATGAGCACGATCACCATCCCGCCCAGGTCGAGCCCGTCCGCGGCGAGGGCCGCGAGCGCAGGGAACACCGGTTCGGGTGTGCGGCCGGTGGGGCAGCCGAGCAGGAACGGACGCCGCGCGGATGCCGCCTCGCGCACCCCGTCCGCGATGAGTCCGGCGACGCGGACGCCGACGTCCTCAGGGGTGGCAACAATGCTGACTGATGTGGTCATGGGAATCACCTTGTCTCGGGTCTTGCAGGCGGGGTGGAGTGGGTGGGTAGAAGGTCATTCCTTGAGGGCGCCGGAAAGCATACCGGAGATGAACTTTCGCTGGAAGATCACATAGAGGATCAGTACGGGAGCCGCCACGATCAATCCGCCGGCCGCCATCAGGTTGAACATCGTCAGGTGACGACCCTGGAACACGCCGAGGGCGACGGTCGCGGTCTGGTTGTCGCCGTGCAGGAAGACCAGTGAGAGGAAGTAGTCGTTCCACGTCCACATGAAGCTGAGCAGCAGCAGCGTGGTGATCGCCGGACGGACCAGCGGCAGCGCCACCGACCAGAGCACGCGCAGCGCCCCGGCACCGTCGAGCTCGGCCGACTCGAACAGGGACGCCGGCAGTGCCCGGAACGCCGCCCGCATCCAGAAGATGCCGAACGGCACACCCATGCCCAGGTGGATCAGGATGATGCCGGGCAGGCTGTTGGTCAGGCCGATGGTGCGGAACTGGTAGTACAGCGGAACGATGATCGCCTCGGTGGAGATCATCATGCCGAGCACGATCAGCGGATAGAGCACGCGGTGCCCGCTGACGCCGAGCACGCCGAAGCCGAAGCCGCTGATGACGGCCAGGACGAGCTGGCCGAGGACGGCGCTGACGGTGATCACCAGCGAGACCGTCATCGCCCGGGCGAAGTCGGCCTCCTGCCAGGCGGTGACGAAGTTCGACCACTCCCAGGCCCCGGCGACCGGCCGTCCGGAGCGGTCGGGGCTGAGTGCGGCGGAGACGAAGGTCCCGACCGGGAACAGCACGACGACGGCGATGACCGCGAGGATCGCGTAGGTGATCCCGATCTCGATGCGGCGCGCCATGTCAGTCCCGCTCCGCGAACCGCTGGATCGTCAGCGCGATCACCAGGCACAGCACGGCCATCACGATGCCGATGGCCGCAGCCTTGCCGACCTGCGGGTTGACGAAGGCCGCCCGGTACAGCGCGACGGCCGGGGTCAGGGTCGCCGTGCCGGGGCCGCCGCCGGTGGTCACCCAGACCAGGTCGAAGGTGCGCAGGGCGCCGGTGATGGTCAGGGTCAGCGCGACTGCGATCTGCGCGCGCAGTCCGGGCAGGGTGACTGCGAAGAACTCGCGGACGGGACCTGCCCCGTCCACCCGCGCGGCCTCGTAGAGCTCGGTCGGGATGGAGGAGACGCCGGAGATGAACAGCACCATGCAGAACCCGAAGGTGACCCAGGTGCCGATCAGGCCCAGTGCGGGCAGCGCCCAGGTGAAGTCCCCCAGCCAGCTGCGGGTCAGGGCGTCCAGCCCGACCGAGCGCAGCAGCGTGTTCAGCGCTCCGTCCGGGCTGTAGATCCGCTTGAACACCAGGGCCACCACGACGCTGGTGAGCACCTGCGGCAGGAAGTAGACGAACCGGAAGATCGCCATTCCGGCGAGCCTGCGCCGGGTGATCAACGCCGTCGACAGCAGCCCGAGGGCGATCGGGAGCAGCGAGAAGAAGCAGATCAGCACCAGCACGTGGCCGAGCGTCGACTGCAGGACGGGGTCGGTGAAGAACGTCACATAGTTGTCCAGGCCGACCCAGGTCGCCCGGGACACCCCGTCCCAGGAGTAGAAGGAGTACTGGAAGGACTGCGCCAGCGGCACCAGCACCACGCCGGCGTAGAACGCCAGCGGGAGCGCGACGAAGAGCAGACCGATCCGGCGGTTGCGGCGCCGCGGGTTGTGGTTGCCGCGACGGGTCCGGCTCGCGCCGTCCCGGGAGGGGACGGCGCGAGCAGCGAGGAGACTCATAGCCGATCCGGTGGCTACTTCGACTGCTGGAGGAAGGCGTTGCGGTCCTTGTCGACCGCCGCGACGAGGTCAGCCGGCGTCGTCTTGCCCGCGTAGAGCATCTGCATCTGCTGGGTCAGCGTGTCCAGCATGGTCGGGCTGGTCCAGTCGAAGTAGGGGACGAAGCCGTCGGACGCGCCGATCGCCGCCGCACCCGCCGCCTCCGTCTTGAGGGTGGCCTGGTTGTCCGGAATGGTCACGTCCGAGTGCAACAGCGGGATCAGCCCGTTGTCCGCCGAGGCCTGGGCGGCGTCGGCCGACATCAGGAAGTCGAGGAAGGCTGCCGCCACGTCCGGGTGCTTGCACTTCGAGGCGATCACCAGCGCTGCCGGGGCTGCCCCGACGCCGACCGTCCCGCTGCCGCTGGCCTGCGGCAGCTGGATGTACTGGAACTTGCCCTGCTGCTCGGTGGTCAGGCCCAGCGAGCCGGTGTACTCGAATCGGAAGACGCCCTTGCCGTCGAGGAAGTTCGCGACCGCGTCCTGGTAGTTGATGCCCTCGTGGTGGGGGCTGAACCAGCCGTTGTCGTTCCACTTCTTCACCGTCTCCGCCGCCTTGGTGAGGCCGGCCTGGTCGGCGGTCACCGAGGTGTCGCCGTAGGTGAAGTTGTTGATCGTGTTGGCGTCGGCGTACAGGGCCTGCAGTCCGAGCAGGACCGCGGTCGGCGCGTCCTGGCTGCCGTAGCCGATCGGGATCTCACCGGCGGCCTTCGCCTTCTCCGCTGCCGCCTCGAACTCGGCCAGCGTGGTCGGCGGCGCGATGCCGAGCTTGGTGAGCTTCTCGACGTTGTAGTAGATGCCGATCAGCGAGACCCGCGCGACGGGCGTGGCGAACAGCGACCCGGAGCCGATCGTCTTGAAGTCGGTGGTGAACTCGTTCTGCCGCGCGATGGTGCTGGGGATGAGCTTGTCCCAGCCGTACGCCTTGGAGTACTCGTCGAGGTTCAGCACGAGGTTGCCCTTGGCGAGCGTGCCCAGGGACTGCCAGCCGTTGTTGGCGGTGGCGATGTCGGGGCCGTCCGCTTCGGCGAGCTGCAGGTTCAGGGTCGAGATGAGCTGGCCCCAGTCCTCCTGGGTGCGCTCGATGGTGACGTTCGGGTACTTGGTCTGGAACTTGGCGATCATGCCCTTGATCCACTCCTGCTCGCTGCCGCCCCAGAAGTCGGACATCTTCAGGGTCACCTTTCCGGCACCGGCGACATCGGTCGAGACCGAACCGGGGGCGGCGCTCGTCGCCGGCCCGGAACCTCCCGGCGCGCAGCCGGCGGCGGCGAGCAACGCCGTGACGATGGTTGCCATTGCGACGGCCCGACGGCCCGTCTGAAGTTTGCGCACTGCCTGCTCCTTCGCACTCAGCCTCCGCCAGACGGAGGGCCACAGCGCCGTGTCTATACCAGATAGTCCAGTTAGGTCAAGCAATTCAGACCAGTTACCCGTCAGAGAACCTACTGGTATGGTGCCTCCATGACGACGGTCACGGACAGCGCGTACGAGCAGCTCGACTTCGGCCTGCGCCGGGGCGAGTTCGGTCCCGGGTCGAGACTCCCGGGGGAACGCGAACTGTCCACGCGACTGGGAGTGAGCCGGGTGACCGTGCGACGGGCGCTGTCCCGGCTGGAGGTCGAGGGACGGCTGGAGCGCTCCGCGCAACGCGGGTGGTACGTGACCAGGGAGGTCGTCGGCGAATCGCCGAGCCTGCTGCAGTCGTTCAGTGAGATGGCCCGGGCGAGGGGCCTCCATGCGACCTCGCGGGTGTTGCGTCACCGCACGCGTCCGGCGACCTTCGAGGAGGCCGAGCAGCTCCGGATCGCACCGGCGGCGCCGGTGGTCGAGCTGCGACGGCTCCGCGGCATGGACGGGCACCCGGTCTGCGTCGACCTGGTGGTCCTCAGGTACGAGGGGCTCGAGGCGATCGCCACCGCGGACATGACCGACACGTCGCTGTACGAGCGACTGGCGACGCTCTGCGGCGTCCGGCTGCAGCGCTCGGCGTACTCCGTGCAGGCGGACGCGGCCGACGCCGAGATCGCCCAGCTGCTGAACTGTGCCGTCGGTGCACCGGTTCTGGTGGGCAGCGAGATCGCCTACGCAGCCAACGGCCAGCCGGTGCTGCTCGGGGTGAACCGGTACCGGGGGGACGCCTATCGCTTCCGCGCCGACCTGTTCCGGCCCGGTCCGGGCTGACCGCGCTCAGACTCACCGCACAGAGCGGATCCTCGCGCTGCGCTCGGCGCGGGCCCTCACCGTCCCCTCGTCGGGGTTGCGGCGCTCGCCCGTGCGCTGAGGGCGCGAGCGACCCGGCGCGCGGCAGCAGGCCACCCACCGGGTCAGTCGGGACACGCCCGGGCCGAGCGGGCCAGGGCGCCTCCCAGCCGGGCGTGAGCCGGAGTACCCGGCTCACACCACGGCGGACGCGTCAGAGCGCGCGGATGTTCGCCGCCTGGAGGCCCTTCTGGCCACGCTCGACGTCGAATTCCACCTGCTGACCCTCGTAGAGGTCGCGGCGGCCGGTGCCGGCGATCGCGCTGAAGTGCGCGAAGACGTCCGGCGAGCCGTCGGACGGGGCAATGAAGCCGAAGCCCTTCTCGGAGTTGAACCATTTGACAGTGCCCGTGGCCATGTCGATCTTCCTTTGTTCTTTCGAACCGCGGCGCGCGGTCCTGCTAACCGTGCCGACGGCGCCGGCACGGGGATCCTGGGTGTGGTGGTACCCATCGCCGAGCGTCGCCTGTTGCCAGGTGGGGCGTCTGGGTGGTGCGGTGGTGATTGGTCTTCTTCTCTCGGCCCCAGAGGTCTGGTCGGCCGTGTGTCATGAACATGGGCACCTTGCGGTGCGGGCTCAGCCTAGCAGGCCCGCCCCCCGCCGTGTCATCCCCACGGGTGGACGCCTCGCCGTCACCCGGCCACCAGGGCCAGCAGCACGCCGCCGGCGACCACCGAGGCCACCTGCCCGGCGGCGTTGGCGCCCATGGCGTGCATCAGGACGAAGTTCGAGAAGTCCTCGCGGGCCGCTTCCTTCTGGACGACCCGCGCCGCCATCGGGAAGGCCGAGATCCCGGCGGCACCGATCAGCGGGTTGAACCTGCCCCCGCTGACCACGTTCATCAGCTTGCCGAACAGCACCCCGGCCGCGGTGTCGAGGACGAACGCCACCAGCCCGAGACCGAGGATCGCCAGCGTGGACGGCAGGAGGAATGCCGTCCCCTGCATGGTCGAGCCGATCGCCAGTCCGAGGAACAGCGTCACCACGTTCGCGATCTCGTTGGACGCGGCGTGGGTGAGCCGCTCCACCACTCCGGACTCGCGCATCAGGTTGCCGAGCATCAGGCAGCCGATCAGCGGCGTCGCGAACGGGACCAGCACGCCGACCACGATCGTGACGACGATCGGGAACAGCACCCGCGTCCGCCGGCTGAGGGGGCGCTGGCTGTACGTCATCCGGATCGCCCGCTCCCGCTTCGTCGTCAGCAGCCGCATCACCGGCGGCATGATGATCGGCACCAGCGACATGTAGCTGTACGCCGCCACCGTGATCGGTGCCAACAGGTGCGGGGCGAGGATTCCGGAGACGTAGATGGACGTGGGCCCGTCGATGGCGCCGATGATGCCGATCGAGGCCGCCTCCTCGCGGCTGAAGCCAAGCAGCAGCGCCAGGATCAGGGTGAGGAAGATGCCGAACTGCCCGGCGGCGCCGAGCAGCACCATCTTCGGGTTCTCCAGCAGCGGCCCGAAATCGGTCATCGCGCCGATGCCGACGAAGATCAGCAACGGGAACAGCTCGTTGGCAACCCCGACGTCGTACAGGACGGTGAGCATCCCGCCCTCGCCCACCAGCGGCGACAGCGGCAGGTTCGCCAGGATCGCGCCGGCGCCGATCGGCAGCAACAGCAGCGGCTCGTACTCCCGGGCGATGGCGAGGTAGATCAGCGCTCCGCCGACCAGGAGCATCACCAGCGACTGCCAGGTCACGTTCGACAGCCCGGCGAACAACTGGTCGATCGACTCCCCGCTCACGCTCAAGCCTCGAACTCGACCAGCAGGTCGCCGTGCCGGACCTGGTCGCCGACGGCGACGGAGACCCGGGAGACCACGCCGTCGCTCTCGGCACGCAGGGCGTTCTTCATCTTCATCGCCTCCAGCACCAGCAGCACCTGGCCGCGCGTGACCGGCGTCCCGGGAGCGACGTCGACCGACAGCACGACGCCGGGCATCGGCGAGGTCAGCGCGTCCCGCCGCTCCGCGCCTGCCGGACGCGCGGCCGGGCGCGACGCGGCCTGCGCACCGACCCCTGGCTCCATCCGCGAGGAGCCGGCGGCGACCTCACCCTCCGGCGCGGGACGGGGCTCGCCGAGCTCGACGCCGGGAGTGATCAGCGCCTGGCCGAGATCGCGGTGCTCGACCAGCGTCGCGTCGACCAGCCGGCCGTCCGCCAGGTGGACGCTGAACCGGTCGCGGGAGACCTCCTCGACGTCGATCGTGTGCAGCGTCTCGTTGATGGCGATGGTGTAGCGACGCATGTCAGGCGCCCCTTCTCCACGGCTGCTGCTGGTAGCCGCGGCCGATGCCGACCCAGCGATTGGCGAACAGGTGGCTGCCGGGCTCGTGCTCCCGCATCGCCGGGGCGGCCTGGAGCCGGCGGACCCGGGCATGGGTGACCACCGCGATCGCGATCGCGGCGACCTCATCGTCGGTGAGTCCGGACGGGGGTTCAGCCGGCGCCGCGTCCCCTGCTGCGCCCCTTGCTGCGGGCCCTGCCGGCGTCCCGGAGGCGGCGGCGTCCCGCGCCCGCCGGCCGCGCCGGTCGGTCCAGGCGATCACCCGCAGCGCGACCATCAGCAGCACCAGCAGCAGGAACACCGTCCCCATCCCGAGGGCGGTCAGCCACAGTCCGAAGCCGAGGTTGTCCATGGTTCACACCGGGAAGAGTCCGTGCTTCTTGGCGATGCTGGTCTGCACCTTCGTCCGCAGCACCTCCAGCGCCCGGATCAGCCGGATCCGGGTCTCGCGCGGCTCGATCACCTCGTCGATCTGGCCGACATCGGCCGCGTGGTACGGGTTGAAGAACTTCTCCTTGTACTCGGCGATGAACGCCGCCTGGGCCGCGACCGGGTCGGCGGCCTCCGCCAGCGCCCGGCGGTTCAGCAGCCGCGAGGCGCCTTCAGCGCCCATGACGGCAATCTGGGCCGTCGGCCACGCGAACGCGATGTCGTTGCCCATCTGCTTGGAGCTCATCGCCACGTAGGAGCCACCGATCGCCTTGCGCGTCACCACCGACAGCTTCGGCACGGTCGCCTGGGCGTAGGCGTAGATCACCTTCGCGCCGTGCCGGATCACCCCGGAGTACTCCTGGTCGACGCCGGGCAGGTAGCCGGGGCAGTCGACGAAGGTGATCACCGGAAGGTTGTACGCGTCGCACAGCCGGACGAACCGGGCGATCTTGTCCGAGGAGTCGATGTCGAGAGCACCCGACAGCTGCAGCGGCTGGTTGGCGACCAGCCCGACCGAGTGTCCGTCCAGCCGGCCGAACGCGGTGATCGCGTTCCGGGCGTACGCCTCGGACACCTCCAGGATGCTGTCGCGGTCGACGACCAGGTCGAGGAGCCGGCGCATGTCGTAGGGCAGGTCGTCGTCCTCGGGGACGATGCGGTCGAGCTCGTCCTCGACGCGGAAGGTGTCGTCGTAGGCGGCGAGCCGGGGCGCGTCCTCTGCGTTGTTCTGCGGCAGGTAGCTGAGCAGCAGCTTCGCCAGCGACAGCGCGGCCTGGTCGGTCTCCACCTCGAAATGCGCCACGCCGCTGCGGGAGGTGTGCAGCCAGGCACCGCCGAGGTCCTCCGTACTCACGTCCTCGCCGGTCACCGACCGGATGATCTCAGGCCCGGTGAGGAACATGTTGGACGTGCCGGCGACCATCACCACGAAGTCGGTCAGGGCCGGCGAGTAGACCGCTCCCCCGGCGCACGGGCCCATGATCAGCGAGATCTGCGGCACCACCCCGGACGCCCGGACGTTGCGGAAGAAGACCTCCCCGTAGGCCGCGAGCGACCTGATGCCCTCCTGGACGCGGGCGCCGCCGGAGTCGTTGAGCCCGATCACCGGGATGCCCGCCTCCATCGCCAGGTCGAGGATCCGGCTGATCTTGTGCGACTGGACCTCGGAGAACGAGCCGCCGAGCACGGTGAAGTCCTGGGCGTAGACCGCGACCCGGCGGCCGTTCACCGTCCCGAAGCCGGTGATCACCCCGTCTCCGGGGAACCGCTTCTCGGCCATCCCGAAGTCGGTGTTCTGGTGAGTGGCCAGGGCACCGAACTCCTGGAACGAGCCCTCGTCCAGCAGGACCGACAGCCGTTCCCGTGCGGTCAGCTGGCCACGGGCGTGCTGGGCCTCGATCCGCGCCTTGCCGCCTCCGGCGAGCGCCTGCTCACGCTTGGCCCGCAGTCCGGCCAGCCGATCGGTCATGCCCGCGTCCTCTCTCCCGTCGTCGCTGACGGGCGGTTGGCGAGTGGTGCCAGTGCCTCCATCCTCGCCGAAGTGGGCCGGGCGCGCGAGTGGGCGCGAAGCTCAGGACGCCAGCCGCACCTCCACGGCCGAACCGGACGGGTCGAGCCCGGCCAGCAGCGAGAACGGGATCCGGAAGATCCGGCCGGGGGCAGCCGGCCACGGCGTCCGCACCCGGCCGATCTCCCGGCCGTCCTGGACGGCGACGACCGTCGGGAACCGGACGTACTCCGACGTCCAGGCCACCAGCCGTCCACCCACCGGGGCCGGATCACCGGGTCGCACCAGTCCGGGTGCGATCCAGGTCAGCGGCTCCGCGGCGTGGACCGGGACGCCGTCGGCCAGGTTCCGTGCCCCCGACAGCCACCGGCGCACGCTGGCCGCCACCCGGCGTCCGTCGAGCGCGGCGTTGTCGGCCGTGTCGACCGGGTGCAGCAGGTTTCCGGCGGCGAACACACCGGGAGCCTGGGTCCGCAGGGCCGTGTCGACCAGCGGAGCGAGCGAGCCCGGCTGGAGGTTCAGTCCCAGCTTCACCGCCAGCTCGTGGTCGGGAATCCAGTCCGCCGTGAACACCACGCTGTCGCAGGCGACCATCCGGGACCGGCCGGTGGCGTGGTCGAGCACCTCGACGCCGGTGACCCGGCCCTTGCCGATCACCCGTTCCACGGTCGTCCGCGTCGCCACCGGCACCCCGAACGCCACCCGTCCGGCCAGCCCGACCGCGGCGTACGTGTCGGCTTCGGACCGCGCCGAGGTCATCAGCACGGTCCTCGCCCCGGCGTGCCGCAGCGTCATCACCGCCGACCACGACACCAGTTCCGAGCCGACCACGACCGCGCGGGTTCCCACCGAGTGCCCGTAGACGTGGACGTGGTTCTGCAGCTCACCGGTGGTGTACACCCCGGCCGGCCGGTCGCCAGGAATGCGCCGGGCCGTCCGCGGCCGCTCCCGCGCCCCGGTGGCCAGCACCACCGCGTCCGCCTCGACGCTGACCAGGCCGTTCGGCGAGGTGACCTCGAGGGTGCGTCCGTCCCAGCCGGTGACCATGGCCGAGGTCATCAGCTCGGCCCCCGCCTCATCGGCCCCCTCGGCCAGGCGCCGGGCGTACGCCGGCCCGGTCGTCACCGTCCGGAGGTCGCGGACGCCGTAGCCCCAGTGGTTGCTGTGCCGCGGGATGCCGCCCGCCTCGGCCTCACGCTCGATGACCAGGACGTCCTCGGTTCCGGCCAGCGCCTTCGCTGCGGTCAGCCCGGCCGGGCCACCACCGACGATCGCGACCCGGGTCCTCCGCTGCTCACGCATGTCCCTTGCCTCCGTTCAGCAGGTCGTCGACGTGGGCGCCGCAGTAGAACCCCTGGCAGCGTCCATTGGTCGCCCGGGTGCGCCGGGCGAGCCCGCCGCGGTCGGTCGGGGGGATGGCGGACGCCAGCGCGTCCCGGATCTCGCCGCGGGTGACCCGTTCGCAGAAGCAGACGATCTCGCCGTAGGCCGGGTCGGACGCGATCCGCTCGGGGTCCGCGAAGGGCCGCACACCGGACTCGCCGATGTAGGGCATGCGTGGCGGCTCGGGCAACTCAGCGTCCGGCACCGGCACGAGGTCCAGCCCGGCGCCGCCGAGCAGGTCGGCCGCATGCTGCGCCAGCGCCATCGAGGACGTCAGACCGGTCGACCGGATGCCGCCGAGGCACAGGTAGCGCTGGGCCGGGTCGACGTCCACCACGTAGTCGGAGTGCTCGGTGGCCGCGCGCAGCCCGGCGTAGGTGGCGGTCACCTCCTGCGCCAGCAGCTCGGGAAGGATCGTCCGCCCCTTGTCCAGCAGCTGGGCGAAGCCCTCGGCGGACGTCGAGGTGTCGGTGCGGTCGGTGAGGTCTTCTGCGGTCGGGCCGAGCATCACGTTGCCGTAGATCGTCGGGGAGATCAGCACGCCCTTGCCCTTGGCGGACGGGACGGGCAGCAGCACCTCCGAGACGAGCGGACGGGTGAGCTTGTCGAACACGAACAGCTCGCCGCGGCGGGGAGTGATCGTGAACCGGTCGTGGCCGAAGGCGCGGTCGAGGTGGTCGCTGCCGAGGCCGGCGGCGTTCACCACCCACCGGGCCCGGATCGGGCCGGCCGAGGTCTGCAGGGTGGTGGCGTCCGCCCCGACGTCGGCGCCGGTGACCGTGCGTCCCAGCAGCAGCTCGACGCCGCGCGCCTTCGCCTCGGTGGCGTAGGCCAGCGTCGTCGTCCAGGGACAGATGATCGACTCCCCCGGCACCACCAGCCCGCCCAGCGCTCCCGGCCCGAGATGGGGTTCGCGCTCGTACACGGCGTCCGCGTCGATCAGGAAGGTCTCGTGGTAGCCGTTGGCCTCGGCCTTGTCCCGCAGTCCCGGCAGGGACTCATGCTGTTCGGCGTTCCAGGCGACGAGCAGCGCCCCCGTCCGCTCGACGGGAATGCCGACACTCTCGGCGTAGTCGGTCAGCAGCAGGTACCCGTCGTGGACGAGCCGGGCCTCCAGGCTGCCCGGCTTGGCGTCGAAACCGGTGTGCAGGATCGCTGTGTTCGCCTTGGACGTCACGTCGCCGACATCGTGCCGCGCGTCGACGAGCGCGACCCTCAGCCGATAGCCGGACAGCTCCCGCGCGACCGCGGAGCCGACGACGCCGGCTCCCACGACCGCGACATCGAAGACGTCGGCCGGCGCCGCGGCTGGTTGGTTCGGGCTCATTTCTCCTCCAGGTTCCGCTCGGCGACCGCGTGCCAGCGGGCGAGGAAGTCCTGCGCGCGAGCGGCGTCCCACAGCGGGACAAAACTGCCGCTGATCCCACCGTGCCCCAGCGCATCCGGCACGGTCAGTGCCGGATCGAGGCAGAGTTGTCCCATTGCGGCCGCCCCCAGCGCCGTGGCGTGCGGGGACGCGTAGACCTCGATCGGCACCTGGCACAGGTCGGCGACGGCCTGCATCAAGGCCCGGCTGCGGGTCAGGCCGCCGTCGACGCGCAGCAGCTGCAGCGGTTCGCCGGTGTCGGCCTCGACGACCGAGACGAGCTCCGCGATCTGCGCCGCGATGCCCTGCAGCACGGCCGTGACCAGGTTGCCGCGGGTGCTGGCCAGGCCGATCCCGGTGAACACTGCGCGCGCGTCCCCGCGCCACCACGGCGCGGCCAGCCCGGCCAGAGCCGGGACGCACAGCACGTCGCCGGCGCCGTCCGCTGAGAGCGGGTCGAGGTCGGTCGGAGCACCGATCAGGCCGATGTCGGTCAGCCAGCGGACGGCGGACGCCACGGTGAACACCTGTCCGTCGAGGCAGTAGGCGGACTGGCCCCGCAGCGTCCAGGCCACCGACGTGGTCAGCCCGTTGCCGGATCGCGGTGCCGTCGCGCCGGTGTTGACAAGCAGGAACGCACCGGTGCCGAAGGTGCACTTGGCCTGGCCGGCGTCCAGGCAGCCCTGTGCGAACAGGGCGGCCTGCTGGTCGACGACCTGGCCGCCCACCGCCATCGGCGTGCCGAAGGCGGAGGTGGTGCCGAGCGGTTCGTCGCAGGCGACGATCCGCGGCAGCTGCTCCTCGCCGAGCCCGAACAGGTCGAGCAACTCGGCGTCCCAGCGACGACCGTCGAGGTCGAGGACCAGCGATCGGGACGCCGTGGTGACGTCGGTGACGAACTCGCCGGTGAGGTGGTGCAGCAGCCAGGAGTCGGTGGTGGTGACCACACCGTCGGTGGTGACGTTGCGACGCAACCAGGCGAGCTTCGGCGCGGAGAAGTAGGCCTCCAGCGCCAGCCCGGTGCGTCCTTCGATCAGCTCGCGGTGGTCGGAGAGTTCCGCGCACAGGGACGCGGCGCGTCCGTCCTGCCAGACGATCGCCTGGCTGAGCGGACGCCCGGTGCCGGGGTCCCAGGCCAGCACGGTCTCGCCCTGGTTGGCGAGGCTGACGCCCTGGACGGGCCGGCCGGCGGCTGCGAGAGCCGCCCGGCCGGCCGCCACAACGGAGTCGAGCAGTGCAGAGGGGTCCTGCTCGACTCCGCCGTCACTGAGGTAGACCGGCGCGACCGGCACCTCGGCGAGGCCGACGATCCCATCGCTGGGATCGACGACGATCGCCTTGGTGCCGGACGTGCCCTGGTCGATGGCCAGAACGGTCATAGCGCGTCCACGTCGGTGCCGACCTCGCGGGTGAGCTTCTCCCGCCGGGTGGCCCACAGGATGGCGAAGACCACACCGCCGACCACCAGCGTCCCGATCGCGTAGAGCTGGGCGACCCGGAAGTCCTCGGGGAAGATCAGGATCGACAGCTCGATGAACAGCCAGATGCAGGCGCCGATCACGACCGGCCACTCCCACTTGCCGAGCGAGAAGTCGTCGGGGTGATGGGTGAACTTGTGACGGGTGGCGATGTAGAGGATCACCGTTGCCGCGTACAGGATGGCCGGCATCAGCGTGCCGGCGCCGAGGAAGCCGGCGAGGGCGTCGCTGTTCGCGTAGAACGCCAGGGTGATCAGGATCGCGCCGGCAGCGGCGAGGACGGTCGCCCAGATCGGTCCGCCGGTTGCCCGGGGGACCTTGGTGAACGTCTCGGCGAAGGGGACGCGGCCGTCGCGGGCCATGGCGTAGATCAGCCGGCTGTTCGAGGTCATGATGACCAGGCCGCAGGCGAAGATCGCCACGCAGACCACGACGAGCATGATCGTCTCGAGCGTGTGGCCGACGGTCCGTCCGATGATGTCGGCGACCGGAGAGGTGCTGGCGGAGATGGCCTCGATGTCATTGCCGATGCCGGCGGAGATGGCCATCAGGAACAGCGTCCCGACGATGCCGGAGACCAGCAGCGAGCGGACCATGGCCTTGGGGATGACCTTCTTGGGTTCCTTGGTCTCCTCGGTCAGGTTGGCCGCGGACTCCCAGCCCACGAGGGTGTAGGCGCCGAGCAGGAAGGCCATCATGAACGGCCCGAGCCAGCCCATGTAGCCCTCGGCCGGGATGACGCCGGTGGAGGTCCAGTTGCCGATGTTGCCGACGTCGCTGTTGCCGGCCGCGATCACCGCGACGGCGATCATCACGATCAGGCCGATCATCGCGATCAGCTCGGCGCCGACGGCGGCGTTGTTGATGCGGGTCAGGATCGGGGTGGACCAGATGATCAGGGCGGCCTGGACGACCATCACCACGGCAGTGGTGATGGCACCGGTGAGCGGCGTGTACTCCCAGCCGAGCAGCGGGAACAGGGCGACCTGGGAGAAGGCGTAGTCGACCGAGATCGTCACCGACAGCAGGAACGCGAACGACACCCAGCCGAACCACCAGCCGACAACGGGGTTCACCAGGCGGGATGCCCACTGGTAGGAGAACCCGGACAGCGGGATGCGGCTGGCCAGCATGCCGTAGACCAGGGCGACCAGGATCGTGCCGACGGTGGCGATTGGCCACGTCCAGATGCCGGCCGGCCCGGACGAGTTCAGGACCACGCCAAAGGTGGAGAACAGGCCGGTGGTGATGGAGATGAACGAGAAGGCGACGGCGAACGACTCGAAGTGTCCAAGGGTGCGCTTGAACTGCTGCTTGTAGCCGGCGTTCGCAACGTGGGCGTCGGCGTCCTCGGGGATCGATGATTTGGGTTGTGTGACAGGATCGGACATGGAGGCTCCTCATACCTTTGCACAGGACTGTTAGGGCTTCCCGTCGGGTGGCGTTCCTAAGGCGCCACCCGACAGTGCTTCTCGGACGGTGTCTTTCCAGACGTGGGGGTGTGACCGGCTCTGCCGGCTAGGGACAGATGATCGCTCCCCCCTTCCTGCGGAGCTCGCGCTCCAGTTCGCCACCCGGGTTGCGGTCGGTGATCAGGCCGAGGTCGGCGTCCATCTCGGCGACGAAATGCGGCGCGACGACGCCGAACTTGGACGAGTCGGCCAGCACGTAGGCGCGCCGGGCGTTGCGCAGGATCTGGCGGCGGGTCGCGACCTCGTCGAGGTGGAAGTCGGTGAGGCCGCGCTGGGCGTCGACGCCGCCGGAACTGACCAGGGCGAGGTCGGCGTTGATGCCGGCGAAGAACTCGACGGCGTTGGCGTTGGAGACGCCGAGGTCGCCGGCGCGGACGCGTCCCCCGCAGATCAGCACCTCGATGTCACGGTGGGCTGCGAGCTCGCCCGCCACGAGCAGCGACGTGGTGGCGACGGTCCCACGGAAGGTGGGGGCCATGGCGCTGGTCTCCTTCTCGGCGCGGTGCAGGAACTGGCGCTCCTCGACCTGCGGCTCCCCGATCGCCGCGGACGGCGATGCGGCGCCGCCGCGGACGCGTCGGAGCTGGCCGCGCTGGTCGAGGACGCGAATGTCGCGCCGGATCGTCTCCGGGGAGACGCACAGCTGGAGGGCGAGATCCTCGGTGCTGGCGACCTGCCGGCTCGTCACCAGCCCCAGGATCCGGGCATGCCGCTCAGTAGCGAGCATGACCGGTTCTGCCCGTAGCTGTTGGCTTCTGACCGAACATGACCTGATATTAGGAGATGAGTGGGCTCTCGTACAGAGGGCGCGTGTTACAGGTTTGAGTCGGTGTCAGGAGTACGCACGCCCGGGCGTCCCCCGGTGCTGGCGCCAGCGCCGGCCCTGGCGCGGGCGTCGGCGACCTCCGCCCGGCTGCCGACCCTCGCATTTCTCCAGCTGCCGACTTAGGCTGGAGGCATAGCGCGTCGCCGGACCCGGCACGGTCCAGCGCTGATGCTGTCCTCGCTCGGCCGGTCGCGCCCGCGACGCTTTGGTGAACCAAAGGGGTGGTCAGGGTGTCGAAAATCCGGGTTGTGCAGTACGGCTGCGGGAAGATGTCGCGGCACACTCTGCGGTACCTGTTCCAGAAGGGCGCCGAGGTGGTCGGCGCGATCGATGTGGATCCCGAGATCGTGGGCCAGGACGTCGGCGACTACGCCGGTCTGGGCGTAAAGACCGGGGTGCTGATCCGCGACGACGCGGACGCGGTGCTGGACGAGTGCGATCCCGACATCGCGGTGGTGACGCTGTTCAGCCTGATGGACGAGGTGTTCCCGCACTTCGAGAAGTGTGCGGCCCGCGGCATCGACGTCATCTCGACGTGTGAGGAGGCGATCTATCCGTGGACGACGTCGCCGGCGCTGACGAACCGGCTGGACCGGCTGGCGAAGGAGACCGGCTGCACGATCGTCGGCAGCGGCATGCAGGACGTCTACTGGATCAACCTGGTGGCGCTGGCTGCGTCCGGCTGTCATCGGATCGACCGGATCGAGGGTGCGGTCAGCTACAACGTCGAGGACTACGGGCTGGCACTGGCCCGCGTCCACGGGGTCGGGCTGAGCGCTGAGGAGTTCGAGGCGCAGATCGCGCACCCGGAGACGATGGAGCCGTCCTACGTGTGGAACTCGAACGAAGGCCTGTGCCGGAAGTTCGGCTGGACGATCAGGTCGCAGACGCAGCGGATCGTGCCGTACTTCCACGACACGGACCTGTACTCCGAGACGATGGGACGGACGATCCCGGCGGGGCAGGCGATCGGGATGAGCGCGGTCGTCACCACCGAGACGTTCCAGGGGCCGGTGATCGAGACCCAGTGCATCGGCAAGGTGTACGGACCCGACGACGGCGATCTGTGCGACTGGACGGTCAGGGGCGAGCCTGACATGACGTTCGCGGTGACCAAGCCGGCGACGGTCGAGCACACCTGCGCGACGATGGTGAACCGGATCCCGACCGTGCTGGCGGCGCGTCCGGGCTACGTCACGGCCGATGAGCTGCGTCCGCTGTCGTACCTGACCTACCCGATGGAGCTGTACGTGGGGTGATTCCGGACGGGGGCTCGATCCAGGTGACACGTTTGCACCATCAGTGAGCCAAGACGCCCGGATCGGGCCGGTTTCGTTCACTGATGGGGCGAACGTGTCACCAGTCGCGGTCGTCGCACGTTGCCGCGGTCACTGCACGCAGAACAGGTTGCCCTCCGGGTCGGCCATCGTGGTGTGAAAGGCTCCCGGCTCATCCACCCGGTACCGCTCGGTGGCGCCGAGGGCGGTCAGCCGGGCGACCTCCGCGTCGATCCGGTCGCGGCCGACGTTCAGGTCGAGGTGCAGCTTGTTCTTGCCGCCGGCCCGGTCGGGAACGGCCTGGAACAGGATCCGCCGGCCGGTGCCGCGCGGCCCGTCCACGTCGTCGGGGTGCTTGATTCCGGTGCCCATGCGAAAGGCGAGTCGGCCGTCGACCTCGACGGTGTCCCGCTCCCGGTCGGCGTACCCGGCGGCGAGGACGGCCTCCACCAGGTCGTGGGCGTCCTCGACCAGGTAGCCGAGCGCGGCCGCCCAGAACGCGGCCTGGGCCTGCGGGTCGTCGCAGTCGACGACGAGCTGGGTGTGGATCGGGGCGTCCGGGCCACCGCTCGCGGGCCGGTACGCCAGGTCGGGCCACTGGGGTTGGGTCATGGTCGCCTCCGTCTCCTCTGACCTCGGCCACCCTAACGATGCTCGGGCTGCGGCGTCCGCTGGCGGGCGGGCGAAGACCGGGGCCCACCCTGATACCTTCGGGGCGACGGAGGAGAACTGATGACAGAGCCGGTTCGGATCGGGATCCTGGGAGCAGCGCAGATCGCAGAGCGGGCCGTGGTCAGGCCGGCGCGGTCGATCGGCGCGGAGGTCGTGGCGGTGGCAGCGCGCGACCTCGGCCGGGCCCAGGACTACGCCCGGACGCACAGCATCGCCAAGGCGTACGGCAGCTACGAGGAGTTGCTGGCCGACCCCGAGGTCGAGGTCGTGTACAACCCGAGCCCGAACAGCGAGCACGTCCGCTGGACGCTGGCGGCGCTGCGCGCGGGCAAGCACGTGCTGTCGGAGAAGCCGTTCGGCAGCAATGCGGACGAGGCCCGGCTGGTGGCCGGGGAGCCCAACCCGTCCGGGCTGGTGGTCTTCGAGGGTTTCCACCACCGTTACCACCCCACCTACCTGCGGCTGCTCGAACTGGTCGGCACCGGCGCGATCGGCGAGGTCACCGAGCTGCGCGTCGACATGAAGTTCGACTGCTCGAACCTGGCCGATATCCGCTGGTCGTGGCCGCTGGCGGGTGGCTCGCTGATGGACCTGGGTTGCTACACCCTGCACGTGGGACGGGACGTCGCCGCAGCCCTTGGCGGGACGCTGGAGCTCCGCTCGGCGACGGCGACGGCGAACGCGGCGGCGGACTCCCGAATCGATGCGACCGCCCACGTCGAGGCTGTCCTGCCGAACGGAGCCCGAGCGGTGCTCGAGTCGAGCCTGGAGGGTCCGGCCGACACCTCGATCCTGGTCACCGGGACGCGGGGGACGATCCGGCAGCCGAACTTCATCGACCTGACCGGCGACGACCGGCTGATCGTCACCGTCGACGGCACCGAGACCGTCGAGCACCACGGCACGACGTCGACCTACACCCACCAGCTTCGGGCGATGGAGGCCGCCGTCCGCGAGGGTGCGATCTTCCCCACCGACCTCGCCAACGCGATCACCAACATGGACTACGTCGACGAGGCCTACCGGCTGGCCGGCCTCCCGCTCCGGGAGTCGAAGGCGCGGCCCGCGTAGGCTGCGCGGATGGAGCGGCTGGAGGTCGTCGGGGCCGTCATCGTCGAAGCGGGACGCGTGTTCTGCACGCAGCGCGGCACGGGACCCCTGGCCGGGCTGTGGGAGTTTCCGGGCGGCAAGGTGGAGCCCGGGGAGACCCACCAGGAAGCACTGGCCCGCGAGATCCGCGAGGAACTCGGCTGCGCGATCGACGTCGGGCAGGAAGTCGCGCGGACCGAGCACCGCTACCCGTTCGCCGACGTCACGCTGACCACGCTCCTGTGCACCATCCGGACGGGCTCGCCCCAGCTGTCGGAGCACACGGACGGGTGCTGGCTGCGTCCCGACGAGCTGGCGTCCCTCGACTGGGCGCCGGCCGATCTGCCCGCCGCCCAACTCCTGCAACGGCTGCTCGGCGCGCCGCGGACGAGCGGGGAGTAGCAGCTTTCCGAAGGGTGGCATGCCGCCGGGGACCGACGGCCGGTAGGGTGCTCGGCATGTCCCACACCTGCTGCCACTACGCGATTCGGGGCTGGCGTCTCGTCCGGGGACGTGGCTGAGCCATGCGGATCGCGGTGGTCGGGAGCTACGGCGTCGGGCTGACGATGCGCGTCCAGCGCGCGCCGGAAGCCGGCGAGACCGTGTCGGCCGGGACGTTCTCGTCCGGGCACGGAGGGAAGGGCTCGAACCAGGCGGTCGCGGCGGCCCGACTGGGCGCGAAGGTGTCGCTGCTGACCGCCGTCGGCCGGGACGCGTTCGGGGACGCCGCCCGCGAGCTGTGGCGCGCGGAGGGCATCGCGCACGACCACGTCGTCGCGGCGGACGCGGCCACGATGGTGGGCATGATCCTGGTCGACAGCACCGGCGAGAACAAGATCGCGATCGCGCCGGGCGCACTGGATGCCCTCTCCCCCGCTGAGGTGGACCGCTTTGAGAACGAGATCGCGGCGGCAGACCTGCTGGTGACGGGCTTCGAGATCCCGGTCGAGGTGGCGCGGCGGGCGCTGGAGCTCGCGCGCCGACACGGGGTGCGGACGCTGCTGAACCCGGCTCCCGCACCGGCCGAGCCGCTGGACGCTCACCTGTGGAGCCTGGTGGACGTGGTCACGCCGAACCAGACCGAGGCGATGCGGCTGACCGGCGAGACCGGCCTCGCCTCGGCCGAGGAATGCGCGGACGCCATCAGGCGGCGGTACGCCGGGGTGACGATCGTCACGCTCGGTGGGGACGGCTGTCTGGTGGACGAGCCAGGCACGGCGCGCGTCCGCGTCCCGGCCGTGCGGCCGCGGCAGGTGGTGGACACGACGGGAGCCGGGGACGCGTTCACCGGAGCACTGGCGGTCGCGCTGGCTCGTGGCGACGACCTGCGCGACGCCGTCCGCTTCGCCGCGGCGGCCGGGGCGCACGCGGTGAGCATCGCCGAGGTGATCCCGAGCCTCGCTCGCCCCGAGGACATCGCGGCTCTGCTCGCGGACGACACGCACTGACCGGAGAACCAGGAAGGAACAGGACGACATGGCACTGGACAGCAAGGTCCTCGACACGCTCAGCCCGGCGAGCATCGCACCGTACATCCAGCACACCCTGATCGAGACCGGCCTCACCCGCGACCGGATCGTCCAGCACGCCGAGGAGGCGGTCAGCTACGGCTTCAACGCGGCGATGGTGCCCGGCTCGTGGGTGCCCGAGGTGGTGGAGGTGCTGCGCGGGACGGGGGTGCTGGTCGCGTCCGCGCTGGACTTCCCGGCGTGCGGGGTGATGACGTCACGCGGGAAGGCGGCCGAGGCGCAGAGCCTGGTCGAGCTGGGTGCGCAGCAGATCGACATCGGCGTCCAGGTCGGCTGGCTGAAGAGCGGCCTGTACGACCGGTTCCGCGATGACATCGCCGGAGTGGTCGCGGTCGGCGTCCCGGTGAAGGTGATGCTGGAGCTGCCGCTGCTCACCCCCGACGAGCGGGACGCGGCCGTCGAGCTGTCCATGGAAGCCGGTGCCGCCTACCTCAAGAACGCCAGCTCGGGCGCGGTCGAGGTGGCCAACCCGACGTCGATCGCCTACCTGGCGGGCAAGGTCCGCGGAGGCGTCCAGGTGAAGGCGTCCGGCTCGATCAAGTCCTACGAGCAGGCAGCCTCGCTGCTGCGGGCCGGAGCCGTCCTACTCGGGACGAGCGCAGGGAAGGCGATCGTCGCGGGCGCAGCGGCTGAGCGCGGCTACTGAACCTCCCAACTGAGATTCGATACCACACTGGTATCATGTGTGCATGGCAATGACGTTGCGCTTGAGCCCTGAGGACGAGCAGGCGCTCGCCCTCCTCGCGGAGGCGGACGGGGTGAGCAAGCAGGAGGCGACCGTCCGCGCGATCCACGAGGCGGCGTCCCGCCGACTGCGCCGTGACAAAGTGGCCTCGCTGTCGGCGGCGGCGCGGGAGCGCTACGCCGAACTGCTTGACCGGCTCGGGCATTGATCGAGTACCTCGCCCTCGAAGACGTCCTCGCCCTTGTCGAGGATCTTCGCGTCGGCCCGATCCGGGATGTCGGCCTCCTCGATTCGGCGGTGCACAGACCACAGGTCACGGTTTTCGGAACCGACGCGTACCCGGGCATCGACGAGAAGGCGGCCGTCCTGCTGGAGTCATTGGTACGCAACAACGCGCTGGTGGACGGCAACAAGCGCATCGGATGGCTGGCGACCGTCGTGTTCTACGGCCTGAACGACATCAGCCTCGACGCACCGGACGACGATGCCTACGACCTGGTCATCGCAGTCGCCGGTGGCAGCACGAGCTACCAAGAAGTCGCGGCACGCCTCGCGCAGTGGCATTGACCGATGACGCCGGGTGGACTCTCAGACGTCGTCCCGGGCCCCGACCCGGGACCCCCGGCAGCCAAGAAGCCAACTCAATCACCGCCGCACCGTGAGCCCCGGCTGGATACCCAGGGCCTGGTCAGCGTGCGCGACGAAGGGCGCTACACGACTGGGATCGGCGCGTTCAGCACGCAGAAGACGTTGCCCTCGGGATCCTGCATGACCGTCCAGGGCTCGGTGCCGAGCTGGCCGATGTCGGCGTGGCGTCCGCCGGCCCTCAGGATGCGCTCGACTTCAGCCGATCGGGTCGCGTCCCCGACCGGGCTGACATCGATGTGCAGACGCCCGCGTGAGCGCTGCGGATCGGCGTTGGGGCTGAGGATGATCGTCGGCTGAAGGCCACCGAACCCGGCGGCCGGACCGATCTCGATCCCGCCGTCGTCCTCGCGGCCGACGATCTCGAAGCCGAGCACCTCGCACCAGAAGTCCGCGAGCCGCTGCGGATCCCGGCTCTCCAGCACCAACTCACTCATCCGTACGCCCATCGCAACAGGCTACGCGGACGTCCCTGGCGGCAGACTGGACAAGCTCGCCAAGAGCGCGCCCAGCGGAGGCGGGACGCGGTCGAGCGCCACCGCTTCGGCGAGCAACCGGGCGTAGCGGACCTTGTTGCCGCTGCGGCCGCCGAAGAAGCGGGCCAGTTGCTGCTCCGGCGTCCGCGCGCGCTGGAAGGGCTGCTCCTGCAGCCGGCGGAAGGACTCCAGTTCGCCCTGCTGAGCGATCACCGCCTCGACACCGTCCACGCCGAGGGCACGGACGAACTCGGCCTCCAGATCCGGGTCGCAAACGAAGACCACCTCGAGCACCCGCTCGAAGTCGCGTCGCTCGGCCGCGTCCACCAGCCCGACCAGCCGGACGCCGGCGAACTCGTCGACCGCCCGACGAGCGCCCTTCGAGCCGCCGACCGGGACGACCCGCGGTGTTGGCAGGCTGAGCCTGGCGGCGAGCGTCCGCACCGCGACGGCATCGCTTTCGCCCTCGACGAGCACGATCGTCATGCCGTCATGGCTACCAGAGCCTGGCGACGAACGCAGCGGCGCCGGAGCCCTGCCGGCTATGCCGGCGCCCCCGGTGCGGCCAGGGTGAGCCTGGCGACGAGTCCGTCGTGGTCGCTGGCGTCGGTCTCGTGCTCCTGGCCGCCGGGACGGACGGTGATGCCTCTGACGAAGACCGCGTCCGTCAGCTGGATTCCGGGCTCGTTGTAGCTGTCGACGAACGGGGTGGCGAGGGTGTAGCCGGCGGCTTCCAT
Organism: Propionibacteriaceae bacterium; assembly: GCA_017306015.1. Taxonomy (GTDB): domain Bacteria; phylum Actinomycetota; class Actinomycetes; order Propionibacteriales; family Propionibacteriaceae; genus Propionicimonas. The sequence goes on along the minus strand of JAFKJK010000028.1, from coordinate 26,671 downwards.
CCTGTCGCGTGCGTTGCTGGACCAGTCGCCGCCGATCATGACCCGCGGGAACCCGGCCAGTGCCGCGACGACTTTCTTGGTGTCGGCCTTCTTGCCGGCGGTGGCGGCGGCGTCCGAGCCGAACGCACCCCGGGACCGGATGTGGACGGACGCGGCGACGAAGGTGTTGCCGTTCTTGAGGCTGGTCAGTTGCGTGGCGATCATGCCGTGGTACGCGGTTCCGAGGTCGAGTTCGATGCGGTCACCGTGGCTGTACTTTGCCGGATCCCAGAACAGGCCGATGGTCTTGTAGGCCCACACCTTGGCGCCGGTTGCGGCGCGGATGGAATCGCGGGCGGGCTCGTCCACCTCCTGGGCCGACAGGACGGAGCAGCGCAGGGTGTCCTGGACGAAGACGGCGTTGTTCGCGACGGGACCGCCGCCGAAGTGCTGCAGTTGCGCGTTGTAGGTCGCGGCGCGGAAGTCGACGGGTGCAGGAGGCCCGGACGGCGGGTCGGGCACGGGGACGCGGGCAGGATCACCCGGGGACGGGTAGTCGGCACCCAGCAGTGCGGCCCAGGTGTACGGGCCGTCCTTGCCGTCGTCCTCCAGCCCGGCCGACCGCTGGAAGGCGGCCACCGAGGTGAAGCCGAGCGCCGCCAGCCGCTTGGCGAGGTCGGCGGCGCGATGGGTGTCCAGGTCGGGCCGGTACTCGAAGTGCCACCGCTCGGACGGCACGGACCGCCGGAACCCGTACTCGTGGGCGCGCAACCGCTCTGAGGCCTTGGGCTTGCTGGACCCGTCCCCGCCCTTGGTCAGCCAGGCGTGCGCCGCGCTGGGATCGTAGGCTCCCCCGGCGCCCTTGGTGTGGCAGTCGAACGCCCGCGCGTCGATGTGCGGAGCGTGCCAGGACGGCGCCGCGGCGACGACGCCGCCGTGGTGCTGGTAGGCGTCGTAGAGCGCGGCCTGCTCGTCCCAGGTGCGCTGGAACACGTCCACCCCGCCGGTCGGCAGGCCGCCGGCGATGGCGCGCAGGTAGGAGGCCGCTGCGTCGCCGCGCATCCAGTGGCCGGCGGCGTCCACCACGAACGTGCGTGGTGCGGTGCTTGCAGCTGGCATGGTGACCTCCTCGATGCGGTGTGCCAGAAGGGACGCCGAGGCGTCTCGAGATCCGTGCTCACCGGACCCGAGGCAGAGGAACCCGGACGGGTGTCCGACAAGACTCCTTGCCAGGCTGCCGGTGGTGGTCAACTGTGCTCGGGCTGTGGACGGGCGCGCAAGGCCGGAGGGGCTACGTACTCTGGCCCCGCCCGGGTGGGGTTCTCGACGCTCTGCGGCTTGGGGCGCTGGCGCGCGCCGGGTGGACGCGATGAGCCTGCGTACCGTTGACGGAATGAAGACCGGTCGTGGGCTCGGGTGGCTCATCGTAGGGATCGTGCTCGTGCTGGTCGGCGGCCTGTGGACTCTTCAAGGGACGGGCGTGATCGGTGGCAGTGCCATGTCTGGCTCGACGCTGTGGGCGATCATCGGTCCGATCGTGTTCATCGTCGGCATCGTCTTTGTCGTGCGCTGGGGACGCCGCCGCTGATCGACGTCGAACCCCTGCCCCTGTCGATCCCTGAGCCCGCTGAACCCTAATCCTGTCGAAGGGCTACGCGATCGGTATGGGAGCGAGTTGATTTCATCCCACCTCGTACGTACTGTGTACATACGAATAAGGAGGGCACGATGCCGAAGGCCTCAATCGACACGCGCAAGAGCCAGCGAATCAACCTGCGGACCACCGAACGCCAGGAGGCACTGCTGCGACGCGCGGCCGAAGCAACCGATCACACGCTCACCGACTTCATCATGGACAGTGCGGTGGACGAGGCCCATCGCGTTCTCGCTGACCTCCGATGGTTCACGGCGACCGAAGAACAGTTCGCCGAGTTCGTGCGCCTCCTGGATGCGCCGCTGCCCTCGACCGAAAGGTTCGATCGGCTGTTCGCGCGACGCTCCCGCTTCGCCGAGTGACCGAACTGACCCCGCCGAGGAAGCTCGAGCGGTCGGACGTGCGCGCGGGCTTCCGCAGTGGTGCCGACGACCTGGATGAGTGGATCGCGAAGTACGCGTGGCAGAACCAGCAGGCCAACAACGCGATCACGTACGTCATCACCGACACCGAGCGCGTGGTCGCCTACTACGCGATCGCGATGGCGGCCGTGGCCAGATCGGTCGCGCCCGAGCCGCTACGTCAGGGACGGCCGTCGCGGATCCCCTGCATCCTGCTCGCCCGGCTCGCCGTCGATGAGCGATTCGCCGGCCAGGGCCTCGGCTGGGAGCTGCTGCGCGACGCGCTCCTTCGAGGGCTCCGGCTGAGTGAGAGCATCGGCGCAGCGGCGATCCTGGTGCATTGCCGCGACGAGGCGGCCAAGGCGTTCTACCTCCACAACGGTGACTTCCTCCAGTCCCCGGTGGAGGAGCTGCATCTCATGGTGCCCGTCAAGGCACTCCGTGCCTACGTGGACTGAGGGGACCTCCCGTCCCAGAGCAGCTCAGCCGCCGCCCGGATAGCCGAGCTGCCGCCAGGCCTCGTAGACGGCGATGGCCGCGGCGTTGGCGAGGTTGAGCGACCGCATGCCTGGCCGCATGGGAATCCGCACACGCTCGGTGACGCGCGGGTCGGCCAGGACGTCGGGGGCAAGTCCGGTGGGCTCGGGGCCGAACAGGAGGACGTCACCGGGTTCGTACGCAACGTCCGTGTGCGGGGTCTCGGCATGGGCGGTGAAGGCGAACACCCTGGCGGGCAGGAGGGCGCGGTACGCGTCCGCCAGTGACTCGTGGACGAAGGTGGCAGCCTGGTCGCGATAGTCGACGCCCGCGCGGCGCAGCTTGGCGTCGTCCATGTCGAATCCGAGCGGGCGGGCCAGGTGCAGCTCGGCGCCAGTGACAGCCGCCAGCCGCATCGTCGCACCGGTGTTGTTCGGGATCTGCGGCGAACAGAACAGGATGCGCAGCGGACGGGTCACGAAGGTCATCCTGTCACTGAGGGGCTCGCTGGGGCCCAGCGCTGACACGCTGAGGTGGTTGTGCGATGGCTGCGCTCCACTTCAGAGTGGACACCTTCCGGTGAGTGCGCCGGGGATCTGTCCACCTTGTGGAGGGGCGTATTCCAGCCAGCCCAGAATGGACATTTTCCGGCGACTGCGCCGGGAGGATGTCCGCCTTGTGTGCTTTTCGACACACCTCACCGCCGCCAGCCGCATCGTCGCACCGGTGTTGTTCGGGAGCTGCGGCGAACAGAACAGGATGGGCAGGGGACGGCTCACGCAGGCCATCCTGTTACTGGGAGGCTTCCGGCCAGTTCAGGGTGAACCGACTGGTGAATTCGCGCGGGGTGTGGTCGATCGGGTCGGTGAAGGAGAGCCGGCGGGCGATCAACTGAAGCGGCGTGCTGAAGTCGCCGGGATCGACGTCCAGCACCGTCGGGTACAGCGGGTCGCCCAGGATCGGCAGCCCGAGGGCGGCCAGGTGGACCCGCAGCTGGTGGGTCTTGCCGGTGGCGGGCGTCAGCCGGTAGCGCGCGTACCGACCGCGGGACTCGGCGAGTTCGATCAGGGTCTTGGCGTTGGGCTCCCCGTCCACCGCCTCGGCCTGCAGGCGTCCGCGCCGCTTCTCGATGCGGCTGGCCACTCGGCGCGGAAACTCCAGGGTCGGGTCGAACGGCGCCAGAGCCTCGTAGGTCTTGAGCATCGCGCGGGACTGGAAGACCCCGGCATAGGCCGCGCGGTGCTCGCGGTGCGTGGTGAGCACCAGGACGCCGGCGGTGAGCCGGTCGAGCCGATGCGCCGGGGCGAGGTCGGGCAGTCCGAGAGCATCGCGCAGCCGCACCAGCACGGTCTCGGTGACGTGGGTGCCGCGCGGGGTGGTGGCCAGGAAGTGCGGCTTGTCGACGACGACAAGCCGCTCGTCGGCGTGTAACACCTCGACCGGGAACGGCACGACCGGCTCGGGCACCAGCGGACGGTGGAACCACACGAACGCGTTGGGACGGTAGGGCTCCTCCCCCGTCCACGGCCGGCCCGCCTGATCGACGAACTCGCCGGCCGCGAGCATCTGGTCAACGGGCACGTGAGCCGGGAGCCGTCCCACCAGAAAGTCCCGCATGGTCGCCCAGGGCGGACGGGCGTCCGGGTCGTTGTCCGAGGTGCGCAGCCAGGCCGCGTCCAGCCCGTGCCGCTGAGGCAGAGGAGAACGCGGAGGCATCAGGTCACCCTATTCGTCCCCGGGCCGCGCACGGGAGCGCTTGGTCTCCCGCGACGCCGCTTGTTGGTCAAGCGACGATCGATCGAGCTACGGGTCGGACGGGTACCGCGCCGTGGCTGGCGGAGGCGGAGCCAGCGCTTCACTGAGCAGCGCCGCCATCCTTCGCGAGCGGCGACCCGATTCAGCCGCTGCGAGCGGAACTCGGCTGCCACGACGGTCAGGACGCAGCCGGTCAGCCGCGGTCTCAGCCGACGAAGCACGCGCTCACGCTGCACCTCGTCGAGAGTTGCCGAGGCAGCAATGTCGAACGACAACTGCACCCTAGAGTCGGCCGTGTTCACCCCTTGGCCACCCGGACCGGACGCATACGAGTACCACTAGACCACTCGCCCGCCGGGATCGCCAGGCCAGCCGATGTGCCCGGCGTAGGCGGAATCCGCAGCTCGTCCACCAGGCAACAGTAGGATTCGGGGCGCTATACCTCGGCTCATGTCGCATCTTCGGGTGGCGTGGGGCCCGTTGCCGCTATGCGAGCGGGATCAGCGCGTCCTGGACGCAGACAATGCCCTCGAGACGCTGTCGCTCGGTCCCTCATGTGACATCGGGTGTCAGAGCCGTGCGCGAGGCTCGCTCCATGACAGAAGAGAACACTCGTTCGATACGCAGTTCATCTCCGGTGAGTCGCTCAGCGATCGCACGCCATGCCAGTTACGGTGTTCCCGTGAGTCTCGACGAGGTCGTTCCAAGCCGCATCCCGAGCACCAGCCCCTATCACGAGCCATGGCTTCTGACCGCCGCCGAGCGCGAGGTCTACCGTCATCGCGCTCGGGCTGCACGCCTCGCCAAGATCGACGCAATGACCGGACGCGGCGACGATCCGATTCACGATCTCAACACGCCAGAGTACGACCCGAACGACTCGATGCCCCGGCGCAAGCCCAACGGGCTCCCAGCACTCTCGATGTTCAGCGGCGGCGGGGGGCTCGATCTGGGGTTCGACCTTGCGGGCTTCCAACATGCTGGGTCCTACGAGATCATCGATGACGCAGCCGCAACGCTTTCCCAGAACAGGACCACGTGGACAGTATTCGGCGGCAGCCGTGGCGATGTTCGCAACGTCGATTGGCGCAAATATAGAGGGGAGGTTGCTGTTCTCCACGGCGGCCCCCCCTGCCAGCCATTCAGCAACGCCGGTCGCCAGCGAGGAGCTGCAGATTCGCGCAACATGTGGCCTGAATTCGTTCGCGCCGTTAAGCAAATCATGCCCGACGCCTTCATTGCCGAAAACGTGGCCGCTCTCGCCTCGTCGACCTTTTCTTCATACGTTAGCGACGCCATCCTTGCACCGCTGAGCGGAAGCTATACTATTGTCCCCATATTGCTGCACGCGCACGAGTTTGGGGTGCCCCAGCTAAGGAGACGCGTTGTTTTCTTCGGATTCCGCACAAAGGCCATGGCAAAGCAGTGGGAGGCGCCGCAAGCGCGCTATCGGAGGCCCGGCACCGAGGACAACGGCCTCCCCGAGGCCATGGGCGTGCGCAAGGCGCTCGGGTTGCCCGACATCGGCTTCGATGATATCTCTCCCACGATTCGGTCAGGATTTTCTGGACCGCGTCACACAACATCGATCTTGAGCAGCACATCCGCGTCACGCAAATTCGACCAGCTTGAGGTATGGCCCAATGGAGTAGCAGCGGATCGAGAGTCAGCCCGAGCCTTCGTTGTGAACAACGGCCATTTTCGGCTATCGGTGAGCGACGTAGCGCTACTACAGGGATTTCCCGGAGATTGGCTATTTCAGGGTGCCACCTACTCGAAGTTGGGACAAATCGGCAACTCCGTGGCCCCTCCCGTCGCCTATGCGGTTGCTCTGTCCGTCGCCACGGCCTTGGCATCCAGGTAAGCCCTTACATACTTGCGCAACGTGCCTGCGTGCTCGCTCGTGATCTTGGGGAACTTCTCGAAGAATCCTCGTTCGATATGTGGGTTGTTCAGCGTCGCTCCGCGCAAAATCACGTAGCGCGACCTAAGCTGCATGATCTCACTCATCCTAGTGACAGAGTAGCCATCCGGCAGGTCTTGTTGCTCACGATAGTCGGCCTCGCGCCACTGATTCTTCATGATCCAGCGAGCGTCCGCCTTGGTGTAGACGTCTTTGGCTCCCAACGCCTCCTTGACCATGTCGATCGTAACCGACGCGGGCAGAGAGTCAGCAAATAGCAGGTCCGGCTTGATATAGTTCTCCTTCTCGGCGATCCAAGGCTCCATGTCGTCAGGAGAGGCGTAAATGCAGTGCTTGAGCCGGGCGCCATCCGCGTTGTAAAATGCAAAAATCCAGTGAAGGCCGTCGCGCCATTTCTTGATGTGGTCCGCGCCGAAGTCGCGGACAGTAGAGACTGAACCGGACGTCGTGGACTTCAACTCGAAGTTGATCACATGGCCATCGATGTCAAGGCGGGCATCGATGTCGCTTCGACCGCGGTTCTCGGGCACGATCAGGTTGAACAACGCGATCATCTGGTTCTCGCGTTCATCATCTTGCACTGGCATGTCCCGATCCTTGCACATACTGGGGCCCGTCGTGCGAGAAGCGGCTAGTTCCTTCGTCACCTGAAGGCTCCTCACCGAGAGAGCCACCGGTCGTACGACTGCTAGCTTTCGCTCTGCGGGCTTGGCGCACCCATCGACACATGCACTGGCTGATCTCGTCCACTCTGCGGCAGTAGCCTCAAGTTGTGAACGAATCGTGGGCGTCAAGCGACGCCGCGCGCAGGACGATGCAGGCTAATCGCAGCCGCGATACCAAGGCGGAGCTCGCCGTTCGCCGGCTTGTGCACGCTCAGGGGCTGAGGTATCGAGTCAATGCCCGCCCGGAACCTAGCTTGGCCAGAACGGCCGATCTCCTGTTCGCAACCCCCCGAGTGGCCGTCTTTCTTGACGGTTGCTTCTGGCATGGGTGCCCGCAGCACTCGACGATTCCGCGTGCGAACCGAGAGTACTGGGCCTCCAAGCTTCAGCGGAACAGAGAGCGTGATCTCGACACCACACAGCGGCTAGAAGAGCGCGGCTGGGTGGTCCTGCGCTTCTGGGAGCATGAGGCGCCGTCCGCGGTCGCCGACCAGATCGGACAGGTCGTCCGCTCGCGGCGAGAGCGATTGCGGACGGAGATCTCAAGCCCGGCCTGGCCCCGTCCTCCAGGATCCTGACCAGGAACGCGATTGCCCGTCGGCCCGATAGCACCCAATGCGCCCCGACGCGGCCGCGGCGCAGTCCGGGAATCTTGGTCACGAACGGGTGACGACGCCACAAGGCAGCTCGCGGTTCACATCGCCGCCTCGATCGATCGTGAGACGGGTGGTGTGCAGCAAGGGAGTGCCGCCGCCACGGCCACCCCGCGTTCTGCGTACAACACCCGGCTCCTCCTTCAGCGCCGGCCACACAGCGTCGGTTGCGTTCAGCCCCTGATTCCTCGCATCGGGGTGGCGTTCCCGCCTCGATCGCGTCGATCACATCAGGCGGGTTCGCATCCCTCACCGCCCGGTGGCTCGAGTATGTCGAGACCGGCATACTCGGTGTGGCCCACACCGTCCGACTCCCCCTCGACCGCCGTCCACGCCACCTTGCGGTCAGGCGTCTGACCGGGGACCGTCGCGATCCGCTGCCGCACCCCGGCGACCTCAGCCGACCCACTCCAAGCGGGTCATCAACCAGACGGTCACCTGCTCCACCCTTCACGAACCGAGAGAACTCCTCGAACTGCTTCCACTCGCCGGACGCCGTGTTCACCCCCACATCCCACCAGCACGGCCTTCTGCAACCTCGTCATCGTCGCCTCTCCTCTGCAGAGTGGCCGTTGACCTGGCCTTCGCCACGCCATCGGCGCATGCGGAATTTGGTGACTCACGCCGTTGATCATCAGGCTGTCGAACGCAGGGATCTCAGCTTGGAAGCGTCGTGAGCAGCTCATCATCCAGGTCAACGTCGACCAGCGAACCGACGAGCCTGCTGGTTGCACTTCACAGAGGAACAAGGGGGCCCCAGCTAGTCGGCTGCTCGGCGCTCGCACCAGCACGGCCCATGGCGCGTGATCTCATTCCTGCACCTGCACGATCACCTAGCCCAACCGCGGCCACTCGGTCTACCGGACTCGATGCCTGCGGTCTCAGCGTGATCATGCGACATCGCACACGAAGTCTATGCAATTCGCTGCAGCAAAGGTGCGCTGTCGCTACCCTGTTGAGGTGACAATCACCGACCAGGCAAAGTGCTCGCGATGAGTCAAGCGCCCTTCACGCCACATAGAGCCCACAACGTCGCCTGTGAGACCGCAACCATGTCTGACTGTCGTTGCCAGTGTCGAGGGGCCGGACACCAATATGACCTGGTCAAGCGCGCGGTCACATGTGCAGACGCGACCGAACTGGAAGACCTGCAGCGGGACTTGGTTCGGACGTTCGGCGGTTTCCATCACGACGTACGCGACATTGATACACCCTCTCGCGGCAGCCGACACGTTCCCCTTCCAAACCAAATCGCCTTCCTTCGAACTACCGTGGGCTGGGGCGCAACTTGGTACGAGACCCTCCTCGTCGACGAAGCTCTGCACGCAAGCTTCATTGGCCAGTCCACGAGAAGCTGCTCCATGTCGGTGGCAGCGAGACAGGAACGATCGAGCTTCACAGACGGGATAACCCAACACGCGATCAGCCTGGTTGGCTCCCCTGTTCTGTTCAGCAACGTCATCGAATCCCACGTCTGGTGCAGCCTGGTCAGCGAGTTCGTCGCCACGCTTGCCGGCCAAGCTGCCGCGTCAACGGCGACGGCCTTCTGCACCATCTGCTATCCGAGGAAGACGACTGGTCGCCGACCCTCCTCCATCGGCGTTGTCCACGACCGAGGGCTGGCACACCTTGGCCAAGAATTCACTAGATCGTCGTTGCCCCCAGCGGACAAGCTTTCGATCGTACGGCTCGTGGGCGCAGCGACCTGCCCCGACTTGTGGCGCCATCCTGCCGCAGTTCGGCACTGCGTCCTTCCAGTCGTGCAGGATCCGAGGTGGCCGCCACCCCGGACCACATCGATAGCGGATACCTCTAGTCTTGGTGATTTGGCGGGCAGGTGGTCCCAGAGAGGCAACTGGTGAGGGACTGCCCGACGCAGCTATGACTGAGCTGCGCTTCGCGGCCACTCCGGGGCGCCCGCGCCCAGAGCGCGGTCTGACGGCTGCTATCCGAGCATGCCCGATGCCCGGCGCCGGCGACCGCGACTCCGCGGAATCCTGAACCTCCAGGTCGAGGTCGACCCGTCCGCCGGCCGATCCCGCACGCATCCGCGAACCCCCTTCGGCCGGCACTCCGACGCGAGGCACACCTCGGTCTGCTCCAGATCAACCTCGTCGAGGTAACGTCGCCCAGGTTCATTGCACCCAACCGCCCTGGCAGACGTAACGGCCACCACGCGTGCTCCGGTGCCGCTTCCCTTCTCACCAGCCGATCGTCAGCCAGCTAGCCCTCGCTTCTACCCCATCCATGAACCGCGGGCACTCCTCGAACTGCACGCCCATCGCTACAGGTCGGTGCGCAAGTGCTCGTGAGCACTATCCGCCGAACCGCAGTCAGGTTTCAGATCGACCCCTACAGCTGGGCCAACCAGCTTCGAGAGTCCCGACCGGGACTCCTTATAGAAAGCCGGTGGAAGCGATGAGTCATGCTAGACACCGATGTCCTGCCTCCGCCGTCCTCGCGTCCACACCAAAGCGTGGCCCGCACCACGTCGTGGAGTACACCCAGAACCTCACCGAGCTAGCTGAGTCCGCCTGGGCGTCCAGACCCAACGACCGGCAGGCCGGTTCCGCTTGGCCTTGTTTGACGGCCTGGTCCAGCCCCATCGCCGGGCTCGTCCTGCTCCAGGACTTCTGGCTCCAGCTCCTGATCGTCATGGCTCTCGGCTCCTGCCGAGCCGTGCTCCGCAAGACTCTGCCCGGAAGGCGATGGCCGGCCCGGCGGCACCATGGCCGACACCCGGACTGCCCGGGCGGTGCGTGACCCGCGGCACAGCCCTAGCTGTCATCTCCGCGGACGACGCCCAGCTCCTCCTCCAGGGCTGGATCGCCGGAGCCGGACGCGGCGTCGGTCGCGCTCAGGCCTCGGTCGCCCGGATCAAGTGGCATGCCGATCTCGATCGTCCCGATCAGGCCGGGCTCGTCCATCCCGGTGCCCTCGATGGTCGAACCCTGCCAGGCCCAGGACGCCCGCGGATGCGACTCTACGAGCTCCTTGAACCGACCCAGATCACCGACGGCCTACCGCTCCACGATGCTGAACGCCCTCACGAGCCCCTCCGGTTCGTACTCCAACTACAGGTGCAACTCGGTCTGCCCGGGCCCGGCCCCGTCCAGGGTCACCTCGCGGCACCAGCAACCGTCGTGGTCGCCAATCGCGGACGCAATGGCTTCGCTCGGCGATGCAGGAAGGCCAGCGACCTGTCCGTGCGGCACGGCCAGGTGTCACCGCTGGTTGCCACAATGGTCGGGTGAAGTTCAGACGCAGAACCCTTGAGTTGCTGGGTGACCTTGTCTGCGGCAACCCTGGATCGGACTCGCCCCGAGCAGACGAGTCGCCCAAGTTCTTCCGGTACCGGTCGAGCATGTACATCTCGGAGTTCTTCGAAGAGCTCGGCACGGAGTACCGACATGACGGCTCCACGCGGAACTGGTGGATCGCCAACGTCATCGAAGAGATGCTGGCCGAACCCCATGACGGTCCGACCCACCCACCCGAGATCTTCTGCCGGCTCATCGACCAGCTGATGAGTCCGGCGGACCGGCTTAACGAGGGATCTGATCGGCCGCACGCACTGACGCAACTCAACGACATCCTCGCTCGTGAGGGCTTCGAAGCATTTTACGGCGAGGACAACCACTGCTACGTCCGCCACGTCGGGACGCAGACCGTTACTGTGCTTGCAGCCAACCCCCACCGGCCGTTCAGCAGGGCCGAGCTTGAGCGTCGCCAGCAGCTTTCGGCCTATCTCGACAACTGCAGCGAGGACGACTTGATCGAAGAGGTGCTGCTACCGCTATTCCGCCAGCTCGGCTACCACCGGATCACTGCAACGGGTCACAAGGACAAGGCGCTGGAGTATGGCAAGGACGTGTGGATGCGCTACACGCTACCTACTCAGCACATTCTCTATTTCGGAATCCAGGCCAAGAAGGACAAGCTCGATGCCTCCGGTGTCACTAGGGCCGGCAACGCCAACATGGCCGAGATCTACAACCAAGTACTCATGATGCTCGCCCATGAGATCTTCGACCCGGAGACCAACCGCCGAGTCCTAGTCGACCATGCGTTCATCGTCGCTGGAGGTGAGATCACGAAGGCCGCGCGCAACTGGCTCGGCAACGCTCTCGACGCGACCAAGCGCAGTCAGATCATGTTCATGGACCGCGACGACATCCTGAACCTCTATGTGGTCACGAGTCTTCCGCTACCCAGCGGCGCGCTTCCGCCCACGCCTTCCGACCCGTGGGCCTTGGTTGACGAGCCGCCATTCTGAGCGTCCACTGCAACTCCACGATGGAGTGACGTGCGTCGCCCAAGCGCGGTTTGGTGTGCAGCTACTACCCGGGTCGTCAGGCCTGGTCGTTACCTCGGACGACGTCCGGCTTCTCCTCCAGGGCCGGGCTGCCGGTCCGTGACGTTCAGGCCGCGATCTCCCGGGTCGGGCGGCAAGTCGATCTCGATCGTCTCGATCAGGCCAGACTCGTCCACTCCGGCATCCGCGGCTTCGGTTATCGCACCCCGCTGGGCCCCAGACGCCCGCCGATGCGACTTCACGAGCTCCTTGAACCGACCCAGGTCCCCTTGGCTTTACGCTCCACGATCCCCAGCCGGTCCCCATGCTCTCGACAAAGTTCTTCCGGCTCGTACTCCAGCGCCAGGTGCACATCGGTTCGCTCCGGCCCGACTGAACCGTCCGGTCGGCAACTCGGCCGCCAGGAGACTTCGGAGCGGAGGCCGGACGCGGCCTTGGCTTTGGGCGCTCGGACGTCTTTCGACCGAGGGTCTGGTTTCGCGGAATGACGGGCGAGAAACAGTGCTGGCACGACCAGGGACGCGGGCATGAGTTGGCTGCTCGACCGCCCGGAGGCACCGCAGGTTGGCTTGTCACCAGCCTCCGCGCCTGTCCGCCCGAGCCCTCCTCGACCTAGACTCGAAGCGGTTGTCACAGCTGCATTCGGTGCGGCGGCCAACCGCAGCGCCGCTGGAGCCACCCGACCTCGGGAGGAGTGCCATGGAGTGGCACACATCTGTTCCGCAGCGCCAGAGCCCGCCGAGTATGGGTCTCGTGGAAAGAGCCACGGACGGTCTGGCGACTTTGGGAAGCGCGTTCGCGCTGGTCCAGGTGCTGGCCGGTTCCGGGCCGGGCGGCGTCGGCGTCTCCGCCCTGTGCGCCGAGCTGGGTATGCCCCGACGCACGGTCTACCGCTACCTGAACACCCTCATCGGGCTGGGCATGGTCGAGATGACCGGACACCAGTCCTACGCCTACCGGCTCGGACCGGCCGTGGACGAACTCGCCCAGCATTCCTCCCGGCAGCGCGAGTTCCTCCGCCGGTCCACCACCCACGTAAACGAACTCGCCCGCGCCACCGGCGAGGTCGTCCACTGCACGGTCTTCGACCAGGGCAGCGTCGTCACCGTCGCCGTCGCATCCGGCGGCTCCGCAGCCGCCCGCGGCCCCGAGGTCGCCGTCGTCGGCACCCGCCGGCCCGCCCACACCACGGCGTCCGGTAAGATCTTCCTCTCCAACCAGCCGCGCGCCCTCGACGCCTACATGACCCGCGAGCTGACCGCCCGGACGCCGTACACCATCACCGGCCCGGACCAGCTGCGCGCCGAATGCACCCGCACCGCCACCAACGGCTTCGCCGTCGACAACCACGAGTTCGCCGTCGGCGTGTGCTGCCTCGCCGTCCCGGTCTGGGGCGAGCGGCAGCGCATCGTCGGTGCCCTGTCGGTCTCCTGGGGAACGACCGACGAGATCCGGGTGCCGAAGGACTTCCTGGGCGCCATGAAGGCCGCCGCACGCGAGTTCTCGCAATCCATCGGAGGTGAACCCAAATGACCAAGGCCTGGCCGGCACCACCCGCCGCCGTGAACGGCCCCGACATCGAAGCTCTCCGCACCGCCATCGCCCCACTCGCCGGCGACCGCGGCGCCAGCATCGAAGTGAGCTCCCTCAACGGAGCCCCGCGACTCGAAGGCACCGCCGCCGAGTGGCAGGACGTGGTCGACCTCGGCCACGCGCTCTCGGACGCCTGGTACCGGCTCAGTCAGCACCGCGAGGTGGTCGTCGACGTCACCACACCCACCGGCTCATCGCAGCCACCCTCCCCCACCCCGTCCGGACCAACCGTCCCCGAGCTTCCCGACAAGACCCACGTCCTGGTCGTCGGCGGCGGCATCTGCGGGCTGATCACCGCCCTCAAGCTCAGCGTCCTCGGCAACGAGGTGACCGTGATCGAGACCGGCGGCTCCTGGGGATCGCGCACCACCACCTGGAACAACGGCATGGTGCACTCCGGCTTCGACCCCAAACCGGGCACCCACAAGGCCTTCCACAACGTCCGCGGCAACATCATGTGGGACCGGCTCGCCGACGACCTGGACATCCGGCTGCGCCGAGCCGGCTCCGTAGTCGTCTCCCTCGACGCGGACGCCGACACCCGCGTCGAGGAATACCTCGCCCGCGCCCAGTCCAACGGCGTGCCCGGCTGCGAGATCCTCTCCGGCGACGAGATCCGCGCCATGGAACCGCGGCTCTCCCCCACCATCCTGCGCGCCCTGGTCACTCCCACCACCGGCTTCGTCGAGCCCGTCGAGGTCTGTCGCGCCGCCGCCCGCCTCATCCGGGCCGCCGGCGGACGCGTCGTGCTGGGCGCCTCGGTCACCGGCGTCGCCGTCGAGGACGGACGGGTCGTCGGCGCGACCACCACCAGCGGCGACATCGCCTGCACCGTCCTGGTCAACGCCGCCGGCGTCCACGCCGATCAGCTCGCCGAGCTGGCCGGCGTCCGCACCTTCTCCCTGCACCCCCGGCGCGGCACCCTGGTGATCGTCGAGGACGACCACGCCAACCCCTACCAGTTCTGCGTCGGGCCGGTGCCCAGCCCCTACACCAAGGGCGGCGGGGTCACCCTGCGGCCCAACGGCACCCTGTCGCTCGGCCCGAGCGCCGTCGAGCAACAGAGCCGCGATCACGTCGCCCCCACAACGGAGGAAGTCCGGAGCATCCTCGACCAGTCGTACCGGATCTATCCAGACCTCGACGCCGCAGCCGTCGTCTCCGTCGGCGCCCAGGTGCGCGCGTCCAGCTACGGCGAGGACTTCGTCGTCGGCCCAGCGCCCGGGCTGCCGGGCTTCTACAACGTCGCCGCCATGCAGTCACCCGGGGTGGCGTCCATTCCCTCCGTGGCCAACCAGGTCGCCACCGACCTGCTCGACCTCGGCCTCATCACCGCGAACACCGAACGATTCACCGCCCTTTGGAGGAAGTCATGAAGCACATTGCAGTGCTCGATGAAGGCACCACCAGCACCCGTGCCGTCCTGATCGCTGCCGACGGCAGCGTCGTCACCGAGAAGAACTACAAGGTCGACGTCCACACCCCCGGCGGGACCCGCGTCGAACAGGACCCGAAGCAGATCGTCGACCGCTCCGTCCAGGCTCTCCGCGAAGTTCTCGACCAGGCTCGTGACCAGGGCTGGATGTCGACTGCGTCGCCATCACCAACCAGCGCACCAACACCACCGTCATGGACCGCGAGACCGGCGAACCGGTGTCCGTCCTGATCGGCTGGCAGGACGGCCGGATGATGCCGCGGGTCGAGCAACTCCGCGACGAGTGGGCCGAGAAGTTCGTTCGCACCACCTGCGTCAACCTCGCCGCTGCCAACATCGCGCTGCACGCGGAGTTCTTCCTGCAGGATCCAGAACTCCGCCGCCGCGCGGACGCCGGCGAACTGGTCCTCGGCACGCCCGACACCGTCCTGCTCAAGAAGCTCACCGGGCACGCCGCCACCTCGATGTCGAACGCCTCCGCCTACGGCGCGTTCGACTTCCGCAATCAGACCTGGTGGACCGAGTGGCTCGACTTCCTCGGCGTCCCGGTCGCGATGTTCCCCGAACTGAAGGCCGACGACGCCGACTACGGGGTCACCAACGGCGACGTCCTCGACTACGAGCTGCCGATCGCCTCGGTGATGGCCGACCAGCAGGCCGCCCTGTTCGGCCACGGAGCCTTCACGCCCGGCACCGTCAAGTGCACCCACGGCACCGGCTCCTTCATTCGACTTCAACGTCGGCGAACAGATCCCCGAGGGCGGCAACGGACTCGACCTGCGGATCGGCTGGCGCACCGCGTTCGGCAAGGCCAACTGCATCGAGGGCGCCACCTGGGTCAGCGGACCGGCGGTCGAGTGGCTGATCGACGACATGCAAATGCTCGGTTCGGCCAAGCAACTCGACGAGGTCTGCCGGACCGCCAAGCCGTCCGGACTGATCGTCGTGCCGGCACTGGCCGGCTTCGCCTCGCCGCACTGGGACGCAGCGGCTCGCGGGACGGCGTTCGGCATGCACCGGCACACCTCGCAGGCCGACTTCGTCGAGGCCACCGTCACCGGGGTCGCGCACACCGTCGTCGACCTGCTGGACGCGATCTCAGAGGTGTCCGGCACCACCACGACGACCCTCGCCGTCGACGGCGGCCTGTCCCAGTCGGACTACCTGCAGCAGATGACCGCCGACCTGCTCGGCGTCCCTGTCGAGCGGACCCAGAACGCCGGCTACGTGACCGCCATCGGCGGCGCCTGGATCGCCGGAATCAGCCGCGGCGTCTGGGCGTCCAAGGAGGACGCGGCGGCGAGCCGGGCCATCGAGGCACGCTTCGAACCCACCATGAGCGATGCCGAGCGGAGTTCCCGCCGGGACGCCTGGAAGGACGCTGTCGAACGCAGTCTGAACTGGCGGATCCGGAAGGGCCTGCACGATGAGGCCTGACCAACTCGACGCGCTCCGCGACCTCGTCGGCGCGGAGCGCGTCTCCACCGACGACGCCGAACTCGCCGCCTTGTCGAGGGACTCGTCCTACCGCTCCCAGAAGCTGGAGCGGGCCGGCCGGACGGTAGCGACCGCCGAGGCGATCGTCGTCCCCAGGGACACCGACGACGTGGCCCGCGTGCTGCGCTGGTGCAGCGACAACGCCGTGCCCGTGGTCCCGCGCGGGCCGGGGTCCGCCGTGGTCGGGTCGGGCATTCCGCTGCGCGGCGGCGTCCTGCTGGACATCCGGGGCTTCAACCAGGTGCTGGAGATCGACGAGCACGACCGCCGGGCGCGGGTACAGGGCGGCATCCTGCTCTCCGACCTGGAGGTCGAACTCAACAGGCACGGCCTCACCGGCGGCCACTACCCGCAGTCGTTCTACCTGGCCAGCGTGGCCGGCGGGCTGGCGATGCGCGGCACCGGCACGTTCTCCAGCCTGTACGGCAGCGTCGAGGATCGACTCGCCGAGCTGACCGTCGTGCTGCCGACCGGGGAGATCTATCGGTCGCACAACTCGCCGCGCGCGTCCACCGGGCCGGACCTGCGGCAGCTGTTCCTCGGCTCGGAGGGCACCCTCGGGGTGATCACCGAGGTGGTGCTCAAGGTGTTGCCGATGCCGGAGTCGCGACGGTACGCGTCCTACGCCTTCGACCGGTTCGAGGACTCCCTCGACACCACCCGCGACCTGCTGGCCGCCGGGGTGGTGCCAGCCGTGCTGCGGATCTACGACCCCGCCGAGACCCGGGCCAAGCACGTCCACTTCGCCACCGCGCAGGGCACCTGGTTGATGGTGCTGCTGTTCGAGGGAGCCGCCGAACTCACCTCCGCTCAGGCGCGGATCGCCGAGCAGCTGGCCGAAGCCCATGCCGGCCGGGCGATGGGCGAGGAGCCGGCCAGGACCTGGGAGGAGCACCGCTTCGACGTCTCCTGGATGAGCGACCAGGTTGCCCGGGACGGCGGCGTCGCCGAAGCCGTGGAGGTGTGCGCGACCTGGTCGGCGCTGCCGCGGCTGATGACCAGGATGCAGGAGGCCGCGAGCAGGACGATGGGACGGGTGATGGGCCACGTCTCGCACATCTACAGCGACGGCGCATCCCTGTACGTGATCTCCAGCGGCGACTACCCGTCCGACGAGGAGGCACTGCGGGCCTACGACCGGCTGTGGCAGGACCTGATGCAGGTGGTCACCGAGGAGGGAGCGATCATCTCCCACCACCACGGCATCGGCTACGAACGGGCCGGCTGGATGGCCGCCGAGCACGGCGAGGTCGGCATGAACCTGCTCCGAGCGATCAAACAGGTCATCGATCCCGCGGGAGTGATGAACCCGGGCAAGCTCGGCCTCTGAACCGCAAGAGCAACGCTCAAGCTCCTTTCCGTTGCCTTGCATGCGATTCGCGGGATAATTGCATGCAAGCAAGGAGGTTGCATGCCCGCACTTCAAGTCCGTGAACTACCGGCCGAGGTCCACGCCGCGCTCGTCCGCGCTGCTCGCTCCGAGAACCGCAGCGTCGCGCAGCAGACTGTCGTCGAACTGCGCAGAGCACTCGGGTTGGACGCTGGCCAGAGCGCGAGGCGGCAAGCGCTGCTCGAGCGGTTGGCGAGCCAGCAACGCGTCGACTGGGACGGTCTGCCCGACCCGGCGGCACTCGTCCGGGAAGATCGCGATCGGTGACCATCGTCCTGGATGCAAGTGCGGCCATTCACCTGGTCCTGAACGGTCCTCGCGCGGCGACGGTGCGCGCCGCGATCGAATCGGACGGGGCGACGGTCGCGCCTGACCTGTACGTCGCGGAGGTCGCCAACGCCTTGTGGAAGTACGTCCGCGCAGGCCAACTCGATCCCGACATCGCGCGCGACAGCCTGTCCGATGCGACCGAACTGCTCACCCGGACCGTGCCCAGCGCCGAACTCGTCACCGAGTCATTGCACGAGGCCACTCGGCTGGGCCATCCCGTTTATGACCTGCTCTATCTCGTCGCCGCCCGTCGAAACGCAGCCACTCTGGCCACCTGCGACCAGCGCCTGCACGACCTGTGCGTCGGTGAGGGGCTCACAGTCGCCGGACTGTGAGGTCCCACCACGAACGCCTCGAAGAGGTGGCCGACCGCCGTGCCACCAACGCCCGGGCCGAGTGATCGACCCTTCAGCCCGGACTGCTGTTCCCGCGGACGACGCCGGGCTCCTCCTCGAGGGCTGGGTCGCCGAAGCCGGACGCGGCGTCGGTCGCGTTCAGGTCTCGGTCGCCCGGATCGGGTGGCATACCGACCTCGATCGTCCCGATCAGGCCGGACTCGTCCATCCCGGCGCCTTCGGTGATCGAACCTCGCCAGGCACCCGACGCTCGCGGATGCGACTCCACAAACTCCTTGAACCGGCCCAGGTCACCCTCGGCCTGCCGCTCCACGATCCCCAGCCGGTCCCCCACGCCCTCGACGAACCCCTCCGGCTCGTACTCCAGCGCCAGGTGCACCTCCGTCCGCTCCGGTCCGACCTCGTCGAAGGTCACCTCGCCGGCGTTCGTCGCACCCTCCACCGCCGTCCACGACACCTTGCGATCGGGGATCTGCTCCAGGATCTTCGCGATCCACTGCCGCCGCACCCCAGCGATCTCGGCCACCCACTCCAGCCGGTCATCGGCCAGCTGAGTCACCGTCTCCACCCCGCCCATGAACCGCGGGAACTCCTCGAACTGCGTCCACTGGTTGTAGGCCGTGCTCAGCGGCACGTCCACCATCACCGAGGTCTCCACCTTCGTCGTCACCTGGTCACTCCTCGTTTCGACTCCACACCCCGTACCCCGGCGCGCCGGATCGGACGCGTTCCTTCGACAAGCTCAGCGAACGACCAAGCTCAGGCCCTCGACAGACTCCGAGGGCCTGAGCTCTTGTGGCTTCGCCCCGCTGGACGGTGTCACCCACAGGAGGTCTGGAAACCCGTCCGCAGTCCCGACAGGCTGGAAACCGTGTTCACTACGACTGAATCGAGCGTGAATCAGGACGGCCAGACCCGTGTCCAGGACGCACCGACCCTCGTGGCCAACCGGTGGTCCCGGTACGGCAAGCACCGGCTGTACGTGAACACCGTCGACGGCCAGCAGGTCGGTTGGGCCGACCTCGACTCCGGCGAGCGCGTGCTCTCCATGCCCGAACTCGCGGACGCGTTTCAGGTGGCTGTCGACGGCATTGTTGGCGGACGCTCCGAGCCCTACAGTCCTCGCCGGATGCTCGATGCCCCCGACGCCGCGAGCCAACCGCGACGAGCCGTCGCAGCTCCCCCGTCCCGGCCGGTGACCGGCTCCTCAGGCACCGAACGGGATCCCGGCGTTCGCCGGGACGACGAGGGGCGGGAATCATCGTCGCCGCAACCCGTCCCCGGCTCCCTGCGCAGCGAATGGGATCCCGGCGTTCGCCGGGACGACAGAGGGTGCCGGGATGGCGGAGCTCCGGAAACGCCGGCAGCGTCAACGTCGGAGGAGCCCTGGACGGACCTCGCCGCCAACGTCCCGGGCCAGGCGGCTCGCGCCCGTGCCCAGCAGGAGCTTGCCGAGATGCGCGAACGCAAGGGCGCCTTCATGACGTTCCTCGCCCGCGGCCTGGACGCCAAGACCGACGAAAGGTCCTGGCGTATCGGCGCAGACGGCGAGGAGACCGTCGGCGCCCGACTCGAGAAACTGCGAACGGACGGCTGGCAGCTCCTCCACTCCGTCCCCGTCGGCAACCGCGACAGCGACATCGACCACGTCCTCATCGGTCCCGGCGGTGTCTTCACTCTCAACACCAAGACGCACCCGAAGGCCAACATCTGGGTCGGCCGAACGACGGTGCTGGTCAACGGCCACAAGCAGCCCTACCTGCGCAACTCCCGCTTCGAGGCCGACCGGGCCGCCAAGCTACTCTCCCGCGCGGTCGGCTGGACGGTCGAGGTGACCCCAGCCCTGGTGTTCCTCACCGACACGTTCATCCCGAACGTCACCATCAAGGACCGGCCCGAGGACGTTCTGATCCTCGACCGGCTCGACCTGCCCCGGTACTTCCGCCGGCGCCCAGCCGTGCTCACGCCCAGCCAGATCGAGCAGCTCTTCGACACGGCGCGACGATCGACCACCTGGCGCTGACGAGGACGCGAGCTCGTCCGATGCTCAGCCCGGCTCGCTCACCCGTTCGACGCCCTCGACCCGGACGGCCCGCAGAACCTCGGCGAGAGTCTCCGGCCCGCCCACGTTCCCCGGCACCACGACGTACAGCTGATGCCGACCCGGCCGCGGCTCGATGTCCCACACCGAGATCCCCGGCAGGACCTGCCCCAGAACCAGCCCGGATGCAGCGCCCAGTCCCGTCCGGGCCACCTCCGAGGACGTGATCCCGCCCTTGGCGACCACCACCTCCACGGCGTCGGCGAGTTCGGCGACCGCCGTTGTCAGAGCAGTCATCACCTTCTCGCCGTGGTCGAGTGTGTTGTGCTCGGCGAGCCGGCGACGTTCGCTGGCCAGCATCACTAAGCCGGTCTCGGCGAGCCGCTCCCGGGCCCTCGCCGCCGCCCGGCGGCCGGCACTCGCCGGGTCGCGCAACGCTTCGGCGGTGTCGACCTCGACCGGCGACCCGAACGTCGGTTCGAGCGCCTCGAGCTGGGCTGTCGCTCCGGCCGTGTGCGAGCCGCACACCAGCAGCGTGGGACGCACGGACGGCACCAGCGGCGTCGGCAGCAGGCCACTGCTGGCCACTCCGGCCAGGTCCGCCGCGAGCGGCGCCGCCGACCGGACCACGACCGGACGCCCGGCAGCCCGGACGGCCCGGACGGCCCGGACGGCGTCCGCGATCAGGGCGATGTCGTCGCCGGTGACGGCGTCACAGGTGACCACCCGCCCCTCGGGGGCCTCGGACAGCACCCCGGCCAGCCCGCCGGTTCGCACCGCTTCCAGCGCCACGTGCGTGGACGCCTGCCCGTTCTTCTCCGCGACGTAGCCCGTCATCGACGAGTTGCGGAAGCCGAAGACCGGGTCCTCGGCGTACTCCGTCTCCCCGGCCGGCACGTCCCGGCCGTCGATCCGGGCGTAGTGGATGCCGCCTCGGGTGGTGCGTCCCCCGTCCGGGAAGGCCGGGACGAACAACAGCACCGACCCTGAGGAGGCGAAGACGGCGCTCTCGGCGAAGACGTGCCCGCGGAGCGTGGAGTCTCCACGGAGCACGAACTGGATCTCCTCGCCGAGCGTCCGCCCGGCCACCAGCGCGGCATCCCGCACTCTGGTGACCAGAGCGACCGCCTCGGGCGCGGCCAGCGCGCGACTGTTGGTCTGGACGTACACGCTCGGGGCGTCCCGGAGCGCTTCGGTCAGGATCGAGGCGTCGTATTCGAGGAGGACGGTCACGCCGGTCGCCGACTGGGTGCCGGTCGGGTCGTCGTCCAGGACAACAGTGCGCATGGCCTCACACCTCGCTGGGAGCCAGCGTGTCGGACTCGCCGGCGATCACCCGGTCGACCTGCTGCCGGGCCTGCCGGCTCCACGTCTCCCGGGTCAGCAGCGCGGCCACCAGGCCCAGCGCACCGCAGGCGAGGTAGACCCCGGCCACGCCGACCCAACCCGACTGGGCCGCGACCGCTGCCGCGATCAGCGGGATGAAGCCGGACAGCGCCGCCGAGAACTGGTAGCCGATGGACGCCCCGGAGGTGCGGGTGTTCGCGGAGAACAGCTCCGAGAACCAGCCGCCCTGGGACGCGGCCAGCATGTCGTGCAGCACGGCCAGGCCGACGATGTAGACGAGCACGATCACGATCGGGATCCCGGTATGGACCAGCAAGAACATCGGGAAGGCGAACACGATGATCCCGATCGTCCCGATCAGGTAGAGCGGACGGCGGCCAATCCGGTCTGTCAGCATCCCCCAGCAGATCGTCGCGACAACGCCGAGCGCGGCCGCGATCACCAGGCCGGTCAGGCCCACCTGGCGATCTGCGATCTTGTTGGACGTGATGTAGCTGAGCAGGTAGGTGACGATCACGTAGAAGCCACCCGACTCCGCCAGCCGCATGCCGATGATCCGCAGGATGTTGGCCCAGTCGTCCTTGAGGACGGTGACCAGCGGGTTCTTGACCAGCTCGCCGCGAGCCTTGGTCTCCAGGAACTCCGGCGACTCCCCCACCTGCATCCGGATGAAGAACCCGGCTCCGACCAGCACGATGCTGAACAGGAACGGTGCCCGCCACGCCCAGTCGCCCGCCCAGGACGACGAAACGAGGAACACCAGATTGGCGAGCAGCAGCCCCAGCGGCACGCCGGCCTGCGGGATGGAAGAGTACCGGCCGCGTTGACGCCACGGTGCGTGCTCGAACGCCATCATGATGGCGCCGCCCCACTCAGCCCCGAAGGCCAACCCCTGGATCATCCGGATGATCACCAGCATCACGGGCGCCCAGACGCCCACCGTCGCGTAGGTGGGGAGGCAGCCGATCAGGAAGGTCGCCAGTCCCATCACCAGCAGCGCCCCCACCAGCACCGGCTTGCGCCCGATGCGGTCGCCGAGATGGCCGCCGATGAGGCCTCCGATCGGACGCATCGCGAAGCCGACGCCCAGGGTCGCGAACGCGAGCAGGGTGCCGACCACCGGATCGGAGCCGGGGAAGAAGTCCTTGCCGAAGTACAGCGCCGAGGCCGTCCCATAGGCGAGGAAGTCGTAGTTCTCGATGGTGGTGCCGACCGCGCTTCCGATGGCGGTCTTGAGCTTGTCCGGAGAGCCGTGCCTGGCCTGCGTCGCAAGGCTCATGGATTGTTGAGTCGTCACGTCGATCCCTTGTGTCGAGGGCGGACGGTCCCGCCCAGGTGGCCCGGGCGGGACGCCGACGACTACTCCGTCGCCTGCTGTCCTGCCTCGGTTCTGATGTAGAAACTGCGAATGTGCTCCCGGATGAGCTTCCGGGAGAGATCTGGCTGCTGATCGACGATTGCGGCGAGGATCGCCCGGTGCTCGGACCGGACGGTCACCGCGGTGGCTCGCCAGTCGGCGAGTCGGGCGTAGGCGTCGATCATCTGTTGGCGGATCGCCAGCCGCAGGGAGCCCATCAGGTGTGCTGTCAGGGCGTTCCCTGCCGTCTCCGCGATCCGGACGTGGAATGCGGTGTCCAGCTGGTTGAACTCGAACGTGGAGATCAGCGGGTCGTCCATCCGGTCGAGGATGGCCGTGAGTTCCGCGTGATCGTCCGACGTGGCGAGCGTGGCGGCATTGGCCCCGGACCACTCCTCCAGCGCGATCCTGGTACCCAGGACGTCGTCATCGGAGAAGTGCCCCATCGCCAGTTCGAGCTGGAGGAGCCGGACGAAGCCGAACCCGGGTTCGTTCCGGACCACCGCTCCGCTGTCGGGACCTCCGCCCAGCCGGATCTCGATGATGCCGAGCGCTTCGAGGACTCGCAGCGATTCCCGCAGGGACGATCTGGACACCCCGAGGAGGCTGGCGAGTTCCCGTTCGCTGGGCAACGTGTCGCCCGGCTTGAGCCGCCCGCTCAGCAGTTGCGATTCGATCTGGGACATGACCAGCTCGTGGGTTCGCGACCGCTGCACGGGCTCCCAAGCTGCGCCCGAAACCGCCATCCGGCTGCTCCTGTCCGTGATTGTGGGGGAGCCCAACGCCGGTCATCTTATGACGGCTTCGACCGCGGGCTGCGGCTAAACCAGCGCTGGGCCGAACTCGTGTTCGAGCTGGCGGCGCAGTTGGACGGCGAGCAGCGATTCGTCCACCTCGACGTCGTCCCAGGTGATCGTCTCGCCCTTGGCGACCGGACGGACCATCTTGGCTTTGTGGGCCAGGCCCAGCGGTAGCGCGTGGCGCTGCAGCGAGAGGGCTGCCGGAGCCAGCTTGCCGAAGGCCGTGTAGCCGCCCTCGCCGTCCAGGATGTCGCCGGCACTGAGGTCCTTCTTGGCGGTCGTCATCACGTCCCCGTTGAAGTACCGGCTGCAGCCGGTGGGCTCGTGGCGCAGCACGGCAGCGGCGATGCTCACGTTGAGTTCGAGCCCGATCAGGTGGTTGGGCCGGTACAGCGAGGCGTACTGGCCGGACGCGTCGATGGTCACGCCGTACTCGGCGAAGCAGTGCTGGGCGTAGTCGGTGCGTCCCTTGAAGACCACGAAGACCCCGTTGCGGATGTGCTTGAACACCTCGCTGCCGTCACGGTTCAGGCTCGAGGCGATCTCCACGGTGCCGGTGCGGGTGAGGATGCCGCCGTCCGCCTTCGGCCGGTAGACCGAGGCCAGGTCGTCGGCGCCGGCCGGCGGGAAGAACAGTCCCTCGTCCTGCGGCATCAGGCCGGTCCCGTTCGCGACGGCCGTCATCTCGATCGCCGACTTGGTGCCGTCGAGGAAGGAGTTGAACATCTGCGCGTTGTAGTCGCCGGTGGCGAGCTGCTCCTCGGTGAAGCCCCAGTGATCCCAGATCGTGTCGGGGGTCGAGTAGTGGTACTCGGGCAGGTACTTGGTGCCCTTGCCGGCGGCGGTCACCTCGAAGCCGCAGGTGCGGGCCCAGTCGACCATCTCGCAGATCAGCGCGGGCTGGTCGCCGTAGGCCATCGCGTAGATGACGCCGGCGGCTTCGGCCTTCTTGGCCAGGAGCGGGCCGAGCATGCAGTCGGCCTCGACGTTGACCATGATCACGTGCTTGCCGTTCTCGATGGCCCTGGACGCGTGGTACGTACCGACGATCGGGTTGCCGGTGATCTCCAGGATGACCTCGATCTGCGGGCACTCCAGGACGGCGTCCGCGTTGTCGATGACGCACGTCGTGCCCTGGGCGAGCGCCTCGTCCAGGGTCGCCGCCGCGTAGCGTTCGGCCGCCCAGCCCGTCCGCTGCAGAGCTCCCCTGGCCTTGGGGACGTTGATGTCGGCGACGCCGACGACATGGATCTCTGGCGAGACGGTCGCCTGCGTCAAGAACATGGACGCGAACTTGCCGGCACCGATGACGCCGACGCGGATGGGGCCGGCGGTCTCGACGCGCTTGCCCAACATTGAGTACAGGTTCACTGCATGCCACCTCTTCGTGATGCTTGGTTACCTTGGTTCGATGGTCGGACCATCTGATGGTTGAACTATGGCTCCGCGTGAGGGACGGTGTCAAGCCCTGGCTTGCCGGTGGCTGAGTGAAGCCGTGGCCGGTGGCAGGTTCACGGGATGGCCGGCGTGTGTCGTGCTCGCTGGGACCGCGTCCGGGTCGCCGGCCGCCGGAGTGCCGCGAGGGCCTGGTCCGGCGTCCGCGTCTTCGCGGCTGTGCGGTAGTCGGGACTCGTTTTCCCTTGGCCTCGCTCCAGGCCTCGGAACGGGGGACACGAACAATGTGCGGGCGAAGGGTCGGCCGACCAGCGAATTGGTGTTTCGTGCGGCTCCGCTGCGCGATTGTTCACATTCTCTGGACCGGACGAATATCGCGTTTTGCGGCCCGGGAAGTGTCAGTGCCGGCTTGTAACGTTGCGGTTATGGAACAGGGGTTCGGGCAGTTCGATGATGGCCAGTTGCTGGCCACCATGAACACCTGCCTGGACGCCCTGACCGATGACCGGCTTCGGCTGTCCACCGATGCCGAGCAACTCACGCTGCTGCAGGACGTTGTCCGGTTGGCCGGACGGCTACAAGGGTTCGAGCAGCAGTTGGCTGCCCGCGTCGAGAAGTCCCAGGCGGCCTGGAACGAGCGGAAGACGTCGACCAGGACCTGGCTGGCCGAGAGCATGAACTTGACTCCGCGGGAAGCAGCAAGGATCATCCGGGCCGGCCAAGGACTCGCCCGGTACCCGCTCATCGGCAGTGCCGCTCAGACCGGGACGGTGTTGCCGGTCCAGGCCGAAGCCATCACCGGGGTGTTGGCCCAGCTGCCGAAAGAGTTCGACGACCACACGATCAGTGAAGCCCAGCAGTTGATGGTCGGTTTCGCTGAGACCCATAACAGTGCCGAACTACGCCATCTCACCACCCATTTGATCGACGTCCTGTCACCCGACACCGCCGACCAGTTGGAAGCGAAACGTCTCGAACAGCAAGAACGGCGAGCTCAGACCCGCAGGTGCTTGGACTTCACCGGTGACGGGGACGGGTCGGTGCTGATCCGAGGATCCCTACCCCTCGCCGATGCCGAACCGTTGATCCAGATCGTCGAGGCGTACGCCGCCGCCCAGAAACGCGGCCTCGAACGACTCGACCCCCACACCGAGTACATCACCCCCGCCATGCGCAGAGCCGACGGACTGATCGCCATGGTCCAGGCACACAGTCGTCGGCAGGTGGCTCCCCGCAATGGTGGGGATCGTCCCCGGATCGTGATCACCCTGTCCCACGACAAACTCACCAAACACTGCACCGACGCC
>JAFKJK010000027.1 GCA_017306015.1 Propionibacteriaceae bacterium | reverse complement strand
TGGCCGGCTTCGGCCTACCCACACCCGACCACCTGACCGGGCTGGCGATGCGCTACCAAATCGCGCAGAAGGTGCACGCGGTGTCTGACCCCCACGACCCACCGGACTTCCAGAACGACCGCGCCCGAGATGTCGTCGACCTGCTCCTGCTGCGCGACCTCATCCGCGAGACCGGAAGCCCAACCCATCCCGAGGTCAAAGCGGCCATCCTCGACATCTTCGACACCCGGGCCCGCGACGCCTCCACCCTCGGCTACCCCGAACGAACCTGGCCCGCCCGCATCACGCCCTACCCCCACTGGACCGCCAGCTTCGAACGCGCCGCCCAGTCCGCGGCAGTCGCGGACACACTCGAGCAGGCCGCCGCACAAGCGAACGCCTGGCTCGACGAACTCGACGCCAGCTGAGGCGAACTCGTGATACTTGCGTGATACTGCCGCCCCCGTACCGGCATGCGCCGGGGTGCTCCCGGACGTAGGTTGCGCAGCCTCCGCCACGCTCCAGAAGCGCTCAAACGCACTGGAGTGCACTCGCCTGAAGCACCTGAAGCATGAGTTCAAGTCCTCTCTCGGACACCGCATCACCCCTCGTCAGACCCCGCTTCGGCGGGGTCTTTCGGTTCTCGTGCACCTCTCGTGCACCCCTAGCCCGGACGCTTGGCCGGCGCGTCCTACTCGACCGCGGGCCTGTCCGGCAGACGCAGCGGTCGTCCTGAAGTCACAACGTGCGCCGGGCTACCATTCGGCGGTGGACCACTCGACCTCGGACGCGTACCGGCGGTTCGCCGAGTTCGAGGCCGCCGGTGTCTCCGCCACGTACTACGAATGGGCCTCCGGCGTTGCGGAGGACGGCGAGATCCTGGCGCTGATCGGGGATCTGCCGCGAATGAAGCGACAAGCGAACCTGGTCTTCGCCGCAGCCCGATTCCTGGGTGCACCGCTGGGTGGATACGGGCCCTTCCGCACCTGGCTGCTCACCCACTGGGACGAGGTCGCCCCCGTCATCATGGCTCGTGCGACCCAGACCAATGAGGCGGCTCGTTGTGCCGTTCTCCTTCCCGTCCTGAGCCGGCTGGGCGGTCCGCTCGCCCTGATCGAGGCGGGTGCGTCCGCCGGCCTGTGCCTCTACCCCGACCGGTACAGCTACCGCTACGACGTGGACGGGTCGGTTGCGGCGCTCGACCCGCCTGACCACCCGAGCACCGTGGTGATCCCCTGCTCGATCGATGCTCCCAGCCTCCCCACGCGACTCCCCGAGGTCGTCTGGCGGGCGGGGGTCGACCTCAACCCGATCAGCGTCCAGGACCGTGGCCAGGTCAGGTGGCTGGAGGCTCTCGTCTGGCCCGAGCACGAGGCCCGCCGCGATCGGCTCAGGGAGGCCGCGGCAATCGCCGCGCGCGAGCCAGCCACTATGGTCAGGGGTGACCTGCAGACGGAGATCCCCAGGCTCATCGACCAGGCTCCCGCCGGCGCCCAGGTCGTCGTGTTCCACAGCGCGGTCCTCGTGTACCTGGAAGCCGAACAGCGAGCCGAGTTCGCAGCGCTCATGGCCTCCCGACCGGACGTCACGTGGCTGAGCAACGAAGGACGCGGGGTCCTGCCAGCGGTTGCGGCCCAGGTGACGGCCCCGTCCGACGGCCGCATGATCCTCTCAGTGAACGGCACTGCCGTGGCCCTTACCGGCCCTCACGGTCAGAGCTACACCGCGCTGGAGCAACCCCGGGCTCACCGCGCCCGCAGCGAAGGGGCACGGCGTGCGGTCGGTCGCACCCAACGACTTGCGGGACAGGCGCCCGCCGAGTAACATTCGTCGGCTGGTCACCAGGAAGGCACATCATGCGATTCGACACAAAGCGCGGCCCCGCCGAAGGGCTCGGTTCGCGTGCCTGTCGAAGACTCTGACATCAGCACGCACTGTCGAGCCCCGGGCGCTTCCGTCCGGGGCTCTTTCACGTTCACCACAGAAAGGAACCACCATGGAGCGGCTCAGCAACCGGCTCGTGAACTGGGCGTCCATCCTGGACGACCAGACCCGGGAGCAGGCGCTCACGGCCAGCCGGCTGCCGTTCATCCACCCGCACATCGCGCTGATGCCGGACGCGCACCTCGGCAAGGGCGCCACCGTCGGGTCGGTCATCCCGACCCTCGGCGCGATCATCCCGGCTGCGGTCGGGGTCGACATCGGCTGCGGCATGATCGCCGTCCGCACTCCGCTGACGGTCGCCGACCTTCCCGATGACCGCAAGGCTGTGCGGGAGGCGATCGAGGCGGCCATCCCGACCTCGGCCGGCGCCTACAACCAGGACGTGACCCGGCCCCACACCGCGGCGCGGATCACCGAGCTGGAGGACGCAGCGGAGCAGGCCGGGTTCGATCCGGCGGCCCACGCAGGTAACTGGCGGCTGCAGCTCGGCACCCTCGGCTCCGGAAACCACTTCATCGAACTGTCGGTCGACGAGCTGGGACGGGTCTGGGCGTTCCTGCACTCCGGCTCCCGGGGCGTGGGCAACAAGCTTGCCACCCATCACATCGCGGTCGCGCAGAAGCTCGCCAAGAGGTGGTGGATCGAGCTGCCCGACCCCGATCTGGCCTATCTGGTCGAGGGGACGGACGAGTTCTGGGCCTACATCCGGCAGCTCCGGTGGGCCCAGCGGTTCGCCCTGCTCAACCGCGAGGAGATGATGGACCGGGTGCTCACCGCTGTCGCCGCCTGGCTCGGCGTGGACACCGTCGAGCGGGTCGACGAGGTCAACTGCCACCACAACTACACCGAGTCGGAGAAGCACTTCGGCAAGCAGGTGTGGTTGTCCCGCAAGGGCGCGATCGATGCTTCCGAGGGCGTTGCGGGGCTCATCCCCGGCTCGATGGGCACCGCGTCGTACGTGGTCGTCGGCCGGGGGAACCCGGTCGCGCTGCGGTCCGCTCCGCACGGGGCGGGACGGCAGTTCAGCCGCTCCCAGGCCCGCAGGCGGTTCACCCAGGACGACCTCGAGCAGGCCATGGGCGACATCGAGTACCGGCACACGTCCGCGTTCATCGACGAGATCCCGGCCGCCTACAAGGACATCGACCAGGTCATGGCCGACGCCGCCGACCTCGTCGAGGTCCGGCACGTCCTGCGGCAGCTCGTCAACGTGAAGGGCGACTGAGGCCGCCGGGGTCGCGTCCAGTACCGACGCGACCCCGGTCCGGCCAGGACGACGCTCAGGCTGTGCCGACGCCCGCCGACGCAGTCCAGCAGCTATCGCTACGGCGACCCAGGAGGAACAGATGACCGAACCCAGCACCGTCGAGTACGGCGACCCCACGATCGCCCTGCCGAACGAGATCCTTCGATCTGTCGTCGGCAGCGGCGTCCACGGGATCGCCATCGCCGGCACCGACGACCACGACGAGATGGGCGTCTACATCGAGCCGCCGGAACGCCTGCTCGGCGTCGAGCGGCACCGCCAGGACTACATCTGGCGCAGCCAGCCCGAGGGCGTGCGCAGTGGGCACGGTGACACCGACCTCGTGCTCTACTCGCTGCAGAAGTACCTGCGGCTGGCGATCAAGGGCAACCCGACCGTGATGCTGCCGCTGTTCGCACCCGAGGAGTCGCTGGTCATCGTGACCCCGCTCGGCGAGGAGCTCCGCGAGCTGCGGACGGCCTTCCTCTCACAGCAGGCCGTCGAGCGGTTTCTGGGCTACATGCACTCCCAGCACGAGCGGATGCTCGGCCAGTCGAAGCGCAACGTGCCCAACCGTCCCGAACTCATCGAGGCCTACGGCTGGGACGTCAAGTACGGCAGCCACGCGCTGCGGCTGGCCTACCAGGGCTTCGAGATCGCCAGCACCGGCACCCTGACCCTGCCGCTGCCGCCGACCGAACGGGAACGCGTGCTCGCTGTGAAGCGTGGCGAGCTCCCGCGCGCCGAGGTCTCGGCCGAGATCGGCGTCCTGGAGGTCCGCGTGCGGGAACTGCTCGACACCGGGCGCACTCCCCTGCCCGCGACCGCCGACTTCGCCGCTGTCACCGCCTGGGCGATCAGCGCCCAGCGCCGACACTGGGGCTGGGTGTAGCGCACCGGCGACGTCGGCGCTGGGCTCTGGCCGAACCTCCTGACCGGCCACCATGCCGGGACCGGGAGGACCACGGGCCTAACGCGCGACGACGTGCAGGACGGCCCGCGCGTAGGCCCGCTCGGCGTCGGTGTCGACGTGGCGCGAGCCGTCGGCGAGCTCGACGGCCAGACCGTCCCCGACCGCCTCCAACCGGACGAAGCGCCCGGCCAGGAGGGCGCGGAGCTGGTCCTCGCGGGGCAGCCACAGGACCAGCTCCGCCGGGATGCTGTCGAGCGCCCACTCGGTCGTGCCGTTGAACCGGATCACCCGTCCGCCGGGCACGTCGTGAGACTCGACGACCATGTCACTGATGACGAAGACCTGCTCGTCCAGGTCGCGATCGGGGATGACGAAGCGGTCGCCGTTCGCCGGCGTCCACGGCACGCCTGCAGCTCTCAGCCGCGAGGCCAGCTCGGTCGTGATCATCGCGTCTCCTGTCGTCAGGCTAGTCGGCACGC
The DNA here is from genome assembly GCA_017306015.1 of Propionibacteriaceae bacterium. GTDB lineage: Bacteria > Actinomycetota > Actinomycetes > Propionibacteriales > Propionibacteriaceae > Propionicimonas. Next base: position 51,758 of record JAFKJK010000027.1, on the reverse strand, counting down.
CCCACACTGTCCCGGACGCGGGTGGGCCGGGGCCGCCACCACTCGCCATCACCGGCGTGGACGGACGGCAGGATGCCCTCGATCAGGGGTCTCGGCGCGCTGCCCAGCTCCCGCTGACCACCGGACCCGGATCCGTTGACACCGCCGTGTCCGGCGACCAACCATGTCGCCATGGGAGCGGCAAGGATGTGCGCCACAGCGGTCGCGATGGCGGCGGTCTTCGCGGGCTGCTCCGCGTCCCCCACTCCCAGCCCATCCACGCCACCGGCAGTGCCGCTCAGCTGCCAGGACTCCCGCGGACCCGTCCTCCCCGGCGGGGGCCGAACATTCGGACCGGTTCTGCTGCAGGGACTCGACGACCGCGTCGACGTCCCCACGGCTGCTGACGCCAAGGTGGTGCTGCCACACGACGGCTGGTACATCCGCAAGCTCCCGCTCGCGATCGAGCCCGGCAGCGGCACCGTCACGATCAGCACTTCAGACGATGCGGCCTCGACGGCCTGGACCACCGGTGCTGCCTGGACCTCGGGAGTGTCTGCGGTCAACCTCCGGTCAGCCGCCAGGTCGCTCACTATCGAGCGCTGCCCCGACGTCGGCAACTACCTGTACGGCGGGCTGGTCGCAGCCGATCCCGCCGCCTGCTTCACCCTGACCGTCGAGTGGCAGGAGGACAGCGCTCGCCGGACGTCCACGCATCGGCTGAATCTCGCGGGGACGGCGTGCAGCTAGCCACCCGCACCGGCGGTCCGCGGCTACCGACCCTGGTACGCGACTGCCACTTCGGCGCCGAACGCCGCGTTGTCCTTCACCAGGGCGATGTTGGCCCGCAGCGAGTCGCCGCCGGAGAGTTCGACGATCCGCCCCAGCAGGTACGGCGTGATCGCAGCACCCGTGATGCCCCGGTGCTCCGCCTCCGTCACCGCCCGGCTGATCAGCATGCTGATCTCGGCCTCGGGGATCTCGTCGGCCTCCGGGATCGGGTTGGCCACGATCAGACCGCCGGCCAGACCCAGCTCCCACTTGGCCCGCATCGCTGCCGCCACGTCGTCCGCAGTGTCGAGACGCAACGGGGAGCGGAAGCCGCTCGAGCGTGAGTAGAAGGACGGGAAGTCGTCCGAGCCCACCGTGATCACCGGGACGCCGAGCGTCTCCAGCACCTCCAGCGTCCGGCCGATGTCCAGCAGCGACTTCACCCCCGCGCTCACCACCGCCACGTCGGTCAGGCTGAGTTCGGTGAGGTCGGCCGAGATGTCCATGCTCGACTCGCCGCCCCGGTGGACGCCGCCGATGCCGCCGGTGACGAACACCCTGATCCCGGCCAGTGCCGCCAGCCGCATGGTGGAGGCGACCGTGGTCGCGCCGTGCCCGCGCCGCGCGATCACGTACGGCAGGTCGCGGATGCTCACCTTGGCTACGTCCGGGTCGGAGCCGAGGACGTCCAGCTGGGCCTCGTCCAGGCCGATCCGGGGGACGCCGTCCAGCACCGCGATGGTGGCCGGCACCGCTCCCCCGCCGCGGACGATCTGCTCGACCTCGCGCGCGGTCTCGACATTCTTCGGATAGGGCATGCCGTGGCTGATGATCGTCGACTCCAGGGCGACCACGGGCTTGCCGGCTGCGAGCGCTTCGGCGACCTCGGGGCTGAGGGCGAGCATCGGATGGGGTTGGGTCATGGTCGGTCTCCTTCGTGGTGGGCTTGGACGGACGCACCGACGGCCTTCCCGAAGGCGACGCCCAGGTCGGGGCGGACGGTGTGGCTGCTGGCGACGGTGAGGGCGGCGGCGGCATGTCCGAACCGGACGCATTCGGCGAGCGGCTCGCCACGCAGGAGTCCGTGCACGAACCCGGCGGTCATCGCATCACCCGCGCCGGTGACGTCCTCGACGTGGGCGGGAGTGGTGGGGGTCTCCAGGACGCCGTCCGGTCCGACCAGGAGACTCCCCCGCGCACCGCGGCTCACCCACACGGTGTCCACTCCGCGGTCACGGAGGGCCCGGGCTGCGGCGACGATCGCCCTGGGCGAGTCGGCAACCTCGTGGCCGGTGAGCGCACCCAGCTCGTCCACGTTCGGCTTCACCGCGAACACCGGACGTCCGGCCGCGAGCACGGGGGCCAGGCGGGCGGCCTTGGCGACGCTGACCGGGTCGAGGACGACGCGGACCCCGGCCGTCCGAGCCTCCTCCAGCACCCACTCGACGACCGCTGCGGGGAGGTTGCCGTCCACGACGGCGACCTGAGCGCGGACGAGCAGATCCCGGGCGCGGGCGATCCCGGCCACCTCGAGCGTGTCCGTCGCGGCCATGTCGGACAGGCCGATCACGAGTTCGCCGTCGACGTCCAGCGCGGCCAGATAGGTGCCGGTCGGATGGGGGCTGGTCACCACGTAACCCGTGCCCACGCCCGCCTCGACCGATCGGCTGACGAGTTCGCTGCCCGCTTCGTCCGCTCCGACGGCGGCGACGAGTTCCACCTGCTGGCCGAGCCGGGCGAGGTTCTCGGCGATGTTGCGTCCCACCCCACCCGGGGTGCGGGCGATCACCGCGGGGTTCGAGGTCCCGGCCACGGCTGACTCGAGGCTGCGCGCCTTGATGTCCCAGTTCGCGCCACCGAACACCACGGCGGTGGGCCGCTCGCGCAGCACGTAGCCGCGGCCGACGATCTCGCCCTTGGCGGTGAGCCGCGACAGCGCCACTGCGACCGCCCCCTTCGTGCTGCCCAGCGCCCGGGCGAGGGCGGCCGCGTCCAGGGTCGGCCGGGCCCGGAGCAGCGCGAGAATGTCACGCTCCTGCGGGCTCAAACTCATGCTAAGCATTCTTATCTATGCTATGTGAAATTAGCAAGGCGGGACGCGGCCAGGACGGGCGACCAGACAGGACGCAAGGCGGGACGCGGCCAGGACCGGCGGCCAGACAGGACGCACGGGCCAGGCAGAGCGCAGGGCAGAACGATGGCGGCAGAACGCAGGGGGCGGACGAGAAGTACTCTCGCCCGCCCCCTGCGTCGCGAAGGAAGACCCAGGTCAGTCGCAACCCACCGTCTCCGGCTCGCACGGGCTGCGGCTGCTCCCCCCTGTTGCTCGGCATGCTAGAGGGGCGCGGCGCACCCGGGTAAGTCCCCGAACGGGCGACAGCGCCAGCCACCTCATCCGGCCACCCGCGGCTGGCGAGGCGGCAGTCGCCACCGTCCGGCGTCGTCCTGGACCACGAAGCCCGCATCCCCCAGCCGCCCCAGCACCGCCAGGCAGGCGAGCATCGACATGCCCGCGCGTACGGCCAGCTCGCCGGCGGACAGGCTCCCCCGTCCCGGCACCAGCTCGAACAACCGAAGCTCGTCGGGCGCGAGTTCGTCCGTCGGACGCTGCTCCGTAGGCGCTCGGGGAACCCGTCGTCCCAGCGGGGACAGCAGTTCGAGGACCTCCGCGGCATTGGTCACCAGGACGGCCTCCGCTTCGCGGATCAGCCGGTGGGGAGTCACGGAGGTGGCGCTGGTGACCGGACCGGGCACCGCCATCACCACCCTGCTCAGCGCGTTCGCCCACGTGACCGTGTTCCGGGCCCCCGATCGCGCCGCGGCCTCCACCATCACCGTGCCGGTGGTCATCGCCGCGATCAGCCGGTTGCGGGCCAGGAATCGCATCCGGGTCGGATGCTCTCCCGGCGGCAACTCGCTCACCAGCACCCCCGACGTGGCGATCCGCTCGAACAGTTGGCCGTGGCCGGACGGGTACGGCTGGTCCAGTCCGGAGGCGAGGACCGCCAGCGTCGCCGTCCGGCCGGCCAGGCATCCCCGGTGCGCTGCCGCGTCGATGCCGTAGGCGCCACCGGAGAGCACCGCGCGTCCGCCTTCGGACAGGTCGGCCGAGATCTCGGACGCGACGCTGTCGCCGTAGGCGCTGGAGGCCCTCGACCCGACCACGGCTATCGCCCGGGCAGTCAGCTCGCCGAGATGACCGCCACCACGGACCCACAGGCCGAGTGGCTCGCCACTGAGCTGGTTGACCGGCTCACAGCCGGCGAGGTCGGCGAGGCGTGCCGGCCACTCGTCATCCCCCGGGATCACGAACCGCTGACCAACCCGGGCAGTGCGCTCGACGAGTTCCGCCGGCGTGACCGTCCGGGCCCGGGAGGTCAGCGGACCGTCCTGGTCGCCGTCGACCAGCTCTGCCCAGACCTCGGCGGCTCCGAATTCCGCCACGGCCTCGGCGACGCGCGAATGTCCCGGCTCGATGGTGGCCGCCAGGCACATCCGCGCGGTTCTCTCCTCCATCAGGCCGCTCCCCTCTCCAGGTCGGTACCGCCGCGCATGGCCAGCGCGGCGTGCAGGTGGTCCAGCTGGGGCGTCGCGGCGCCGGAAAGGTCGGCGATCGTCCACGACAGGCGCAGACACTTGTCCACTCCGCGAGCGGACAGCTGGCCCCGCGAGATCGCCCGGGTCAGCAACTCCACCCCTTCCGGCACCGGCAACTGCTTGCGCAGCACCGGTCCGGGGAGCTCGGCGTTCGTCCGCCAGCCGAGCCGACCGAGGCGGTGCAGCTGGCGGTCCCGCGCGGCGAGGACGCGCTCGGCGACGGCAGCACTGGGCTCGGTGGGCAGCATCCCCCGACTCAACAGCGCCGTCTTGACCGGGCGGAGTCGCTGACTGATGTCGATGCGGTCCAGCACCGGCCCCGACACCCGGGCCGCGTAGCGGCGAACCGCCATCGGGGCACAGCGGCAGTTCGAGCCGGGTGTCTCGGCGAGGCCGCACGGGCACGGGTTCGCTGCCAGCACGAGCTGGAAGCTCGCCGGGTAGACCGCCGTCGACTCCGACCGGCTGAGGACGATCCGCCCCGACTCCAGCGGCACGCGGAGCGCCTCCATCACCCGGGGTGCGAACTCCGGAGCCTCGTCCAGGAAGAGCACGCCACGATGCGCCCGCGAGATCGCCCCAGGCATCGCTATCCGGGCACCGCCCCCGACGAGGCTGGCCAGCGACGCCGAGTGGTGCGGGTCGGCGTAGGGAGGACGCCGGACGAGGCCGCCGTCGAGGTTGATCCCGCACAGGGAGTGGATCGCCGAGACCTCCAGCGCCTCGTCGTCGTCGAGATCCGGGAGCAACGTGGTCAGGCGCTCCGCCAGCAGCGTCTTGCCCACGCCCGGCGGCCCGTGGAGGTACAGGTGGTGCCGTCCCGCGGCGGCCACCTCGAGCGCCCACTTGGCCTCCTCCTGGCCGACGACGTCGGCCAGGTCGGGTGGGCTCGCGACCGGCCCGGGCTCTGCAGCCGGTGGCCCGGGCAGCGCTCCCGGCCCGCCGGCGAGCACCGAGAACAGGTCGGCCAAGTCGCTGACGCCGTAGACCACCATGCCCTCCACCAGGGATGCCTCGCGCAGCTGGACGGCAGGGACGACCGCGCGGGTGACCTGCTTGGCGCGGGCGGCCAACAGGGCCGGCAGCAGCCCGCGGACACCGCGGACGCGTCCGTCCAGGCTGAGTTCGCCGAACATCACCAGGCCGACCAGCGACTCCGGGTCGCAGCGCCCGCGGGCCGCTGCCACCGCCGCCGCGATCGCGAGGTCGTAGTGCGAGCCGGCCTTCGGCAGGGTCGCCGGCGACAGGTTGATGGTCACCGGCGCCAGCGGCCAGCCGTCCCCGGTGACGCTCATCGCCGCACGACACCGCTGCCGGGCCTCCTTGAGCGCGGCGTCGGGCAGGCCGACCATGATCGTCGCCGGCAGCCCGCTGCCGATCGCCGCCTCCACCTCGATGACGGTGCCCTCGACCCCGACCAGCGCAACCGACAGTGCGCGCGCCTGCCTCATCAGCCGATCCCCCGCAGGTGGTTGATCCGCGGCCCGGACGGGTGCAGCAACACTCCGATCGCGTCCAGCCGGACGCAGGGCACCGGTCGTCCGACCTGTTGCAGCCACACCTGAACGAGTTGGCGCAGCTTGGCGAGCTTCACGGCCGTGATCGCCTCCACCGGCTGGCCGAAGGCTGTGCTGCGCCGCGCCTTGACCTCGCAGAAGACCACGACCGGCGGACTGCCGGGCTGGACGGCGATGATGTCGACCTCACCGTCCGCGCATCGCCAGTTCCGCTCCAGGACCCTCCAGCCGAGCCCCTCCAGATGCGCCGCGGCGAGATCCTCGCCGGTGTGCCACACGTCCGCCCTGCCCACGCCGCTCACCTCCGGCGGACACTATCGGCAGCATCCGACCGAGCGGGTCAGGCAATCACCGACCTGTGGACAGCCAGACCGTCATCCACAGCCCCGGACGAGTCCCGACGGCGGGCAGCGCCAGTGAGTGATCCCCGGTTCACCGATCCTGAACCACCGGGGACAGGTACTTCGGTTCAACTGAACCACCGGGGACAGGTACTTCGGTTCAGCGGTGATGCGTCCCGGGCACGCCGGCGGCCTATTCGGCGTCCTTCTTGCGCTTCTTCCGCTTCTTGCGGGCCTTCGCCCAGGCGAGCACCTTCTTCTCGTCCCACAACGGGGTGCGCTTGTCGGCCCACTCCTCCTTGGGGGCGTGGAACTCCTTGCCGTTCTTGCGCTCCTTGGACATCGCCGAGCGGAACTGCTCCTTGGGGAGGCCCACCAGGTCGGCGGCCTGGGACGTCGTCAAGAACACAGACCGAACACTACTGGCAGAACCAGTCGCCTTCAGCCCTGCGGACGAGTTGGCTCGAGGACGTCGAGGATCGTCACGATGTGCTCCGGCGAGCCCTCCTGGCGAGCCCAGTCATTGGTGAAGAAGAGAAGAAACCCCTTGATCGCGCCGAGCGCAGCAGCCATGTCAGCCTCCTTCCGGGTCAGAATGTCGTTCTCGATGCCCAGCTTAGCATCGCTAGAGATGCCAACCAAGCATCTCTAGCGATGCTAAGCAGAGACCCTACCCAGTCCCGCGGGGCTCACACCCGCTCGGGCGCGCCCAGCAGAGATGGGACGATGAACGAGCCATGAGACTCTCCGAGCTGATCCCGTCCGACCCCAGCGACCCGGACGCGCTCTATTCCGCGTTCGTCGACTGGGCGGCGGCGGACGGCATCACGCTCTACCCGCACCAGGACGAGGCGATCATCGACATCCTCACCGGCGCGAACGTGATCGTCACCACCCCGACCGGCTCCGGCAAGTCGCTGATCGCGACCGCCGCCCACTTCGCCGCGCTGGCCGCCGGAGGACGCAGCTACTACACCGCGCCGATCAAGGCCCTGGTCAGCGAGAAGTTCTTCGCGCTCTGCGCGGTCTTCGGGGCGGCGAACGTCGGTATGGTCACCGGGGACGCGTCGGTCAACGCCGAGGCGCCCATCGTCGCCTGCACGGCGGAGATCCTGGCCAACATCGCTCTCCGCGAGGGGCGGACGGCCGCGGTCGACCAGGTAGTCATGGACGAGTTCCACTTCCTCGCCGACCGCGACCGCGGCTGGGCCTGGCAGGTGCCTTTGACGGAGCTCCCTCAGGCCCAGTTCGTGATCATGTCCGCAACCCTCGGCGACATGACCGCCACCGCAGCCGATCTGGACAAGCGCACCGGACGCCCCACGACCATCATCGGCGGCGCCGTCCGTCCCGTGCCGCTGGTGTACTCCTGGGCGACCACGCCGATCCACGAGACGATCCAGGGTCTGATCGACGAGCGGCAGGCGCCCGTCTACGTCGTCCACTCGACCCAGGGCAGCGCCGTCGATCGAGCCCAGTCCCTGCTCAGTTCGGGCATCGTCGACCGCAGCCACCGCTCCGAGTTGGTGGACGCCCTGCGCGGCTTCCACTTCTCCGGCGGCTTCGGCAAGACCCTGTCGACGCTGCTGCATGCCGGCATCGCCGTCCACCACGCGGGGATGCTGCCTCGCTACCGCCGACTCGTCGAGACCCTCGCGCAGCGTGGGCTGCTCACCGTCATCTGCGGCACCGACACCCTCGGCGTCGGCATCAACGTCCCGATCCGGACGGTGCTGTTCGGCTCGCTCACCAAGTTCGACGGACGACGCACCCGCGTCCTGCGCAGCCGCGAGTTCCACCAGATCGCCGGACGCGCCGGACGCCCGGGCTTCGACACCGTCGGCTACGTGGTCGCCCAGGCACCCGAGCACGAAGTGGAGAACCTCCGGATCCTCGCCAAGTTCGCCGGCGACGAGAAGAAGCTGCGCAGCGTGCGGCGGAAGAAGCCGCCGGAGGGCTTCGTGAACTTCTCCGAGGCCACCTTCACCAAGCTCATCGACTCCGAGCCCGAGCCGCTGCACGCCCGGATGCGGGTGACCCACGCGATGCTGCTGAACCTGCTGCAGCGCGACCAGGACACCGGGACGGCGCTGGCCGCGCTGATCGACTCGTGCACGTCCGAGCGTCCCGTCCGTCAACGGCTGCTCCGCCGCGCCGCCGCCATGGGACGCTCGCTGATCCGGGCCGGCGTGGTGGTGCGGCTGGACGAGCCGACGCCGGGCGGACGCCGCTACGCGCTGGCCGTCGACCTGCAGCACAACTTCGCGCTCAACCAGCCGCTGAGCGCCTTCGCACTGGCCGCGATGGCCGGACTCGACCCCGAGGACCCCGGCTACGCCCTCGACGTGGTCAGCGTGATCGAGTCCACCCTGGAGGACCCGATGGTGATCCTCCTCGCGCAGCAGTTCCGGGCTCGCGGCGAAGCCGTCGCCGAGCTGAAGGCGGACGGCTACGACTACGAGGAACGCAAGGAACTGCTCGACGAGGTCACCTGGCCCCGGCCCCTTGCCGACCTGCTGGAGCACGTCCATGCCAGTGAGCTGGTCGCGCACCCGTGGCTCGCCGAGACACCGGTGAGCCCCAAGTCGGTTGTCCGCGACCTGTATGAGCGCGCGATGACCTTCGGCGAGTATGTCGGCTTCTACAAGCTGCAACGCAGTGAGGGACTGTTGCTTCGCTACCTCTCCGACGCGTACCGGGCGCTGCGGCAGACCGTGCCGGAGAGCCTGCGCACGGAGGAGTTGGAGGACCTGGTCGAGTGGCTCGGCGAGGTCACCCGGATCACCGACTCGTCGCTGCTGGACGAGTGGGAGTCCCTCTCCGGGCTGTCGTCGGGGTCCGGGCTCGATGCCGAGGTCCGCCCGCCGCAGACGGTGACCAGCAACGTCCGCGCCTTCCGGGTGCTGGTGCGCAACGCGATGTTCCGACGGGTGGAACTGGCCGCGTCCGACGACGTAGATGGGCTCGCCGCCCTCGAGCCGGGCGGCCCGATGACCCGGATGCGCTGGGACGACTCCCTGGCCGACTACTGGGACGAGCACGACGTGCTGCCCGCCGACGCGGACGCCCGTGGCCCCGCCCTGCTGGTGATCACCGAGCAGGGCCGGGTCTGGGACGTCCGCCAGATCATCGACGATCCGGACGGCAACCACGACTGGTCGATCACCGCCCGCGTGGATCTGGACGAGTGCGACGAGGCCGGAGAGCTCGTGGTGCGCACCCTCGACTTCGCCCGGCTCGACGGCTGAGGCGTCAGGGCGGTCAGCCGGCCACCGCGCGGGTCTTCGCCGATCGCTCGGACACGCTCGTGTAGCCCTCCTTCGCTCCGGTGACGACGACGGTGATCCGCTTGCCCTTGTCGGACTTGGTGAGCTTGTAGGTCGTCTTCGTGGCGCCCTTGATGGCCGTCGACTCGCGGTACCACTGGTACGACAGCGCCGAAGGGGCGGGCTTCCAGGCCGCCACCTTGGCCGTCAGGGTCTTGCCGACCTTGGCCGTGCCGCTGACCTTCGGGACCGGGGTGGCGGAGAACGTGAGCCTGGCGACCTTGCCGGTGGCCGCGGACGTGCGGCTGGTGACGGTGTAGCCGGCCCTGGTCCCGGTCACCCCCGCGGCCAGGGTGAGGCCGGCGTCGGCGGGCTGCACGGCGTACTCGGCCGCGGTCGCGCCGCTGATCGGGGTCGTGCCGCGGTACCACTGGTAGGACAGGCTGACGGCTCCCGGTCCCCAGTCTCCGGGGTTGACGGTGAGCGTCTGGCCGACCTTGGCGGTGCCACTGACCTTCGGCTGCGCGGAATCGAGCGCCATGAACAGCGCTGCCCAGGTGTTCGGGTCCACGGTTCCGGTCACGCCGCGGCCGGCGTCGGCCTGGAAGGACTTCAGCGCGGACACGGTCGCCGAGCCGAAGTCACCGCCTCGGCTCGGAGCATGGCCGAGACCGCCGAGGAGCGCGTTCAGGGCGCTGGTTCGCGTCCCTGACGTGCCGGCCTTCAGGGTGCCGAACAGCGCGGTCAGCGTGTTCCGTCCGGCCTCGCCGTCGACCTCGAGCTTCTTGGCCTTCTGGAACTTCTTCACCGTCGAGACCGTGCCGGAGTCGTACGTGCCGGTGATCTTCGTGCTGTACCCCGCGGCCTTGAGCAGGTACTGCAGCGCAGTCACCCGGAAGCCGCTGTCACCGGAGAGGAGCACCAGTTTGATCGGGACGATGTCGTAGTCGGTGAGGTGATAGGTGGCGATCAGGCTCTTCAGGGACGCGGCGTAGGCAGCGGCCTTCTTCGGCTGGACGACCTTCGCGAGCTCGTCCACGAAGCGCGGAACGCTCGACATCGCCGCGCGGGCGCGCTTGTAGGCGGAGTCGCGGGTGATCGCCGTGGCGTTCGCGCGGAAGGAGTCGGCCATGGAACCGAAGGTGGCGTACTTGGTGCTGCCGATCGTGACGCAGCCAACCTGGTAGGTCTTGGCGGCCGACGCCGTCACCCCGTCCCGTCCGGCCAGCGCGAACTTCGAGTAGCGGCGCAGACCCGCGTAGTACGGCCGCTTCTTCCAGTAGCTCAAGGTGGTCTTCACGACACCGGCCGAGTGTCCACGGGCCTCGACGATCTCCCAGTCCCCGTTGGACTTCTTCTTGGTCAGGACGGCGACGTGGCCGATGCCGTTCGACCGCGCCGGGTTGTTGCGGAGGAAGACCAGGTCTCCGACCTTCGGTGAGCCGGTGACCTTCCGGGTCGCGTTGTACTGGGACGCCGCCAGGTCGGTGATCGGGTTGCCCGAACGGGCGAAGATCCACTTCACCAACTCGGAGCAGTCGAACTTCGCAGGATCGGGGTTGGTGGTCCTCGCCAGGGCGCCCAGCAGATAGCGCTTGCCCACCTGCGCCTCGGCCAGCTTGGCGAACTGGTCCGCGGTCATCGAGGCGCTGCAGCGGGTGTCGAAGTAGTTGCGGCCCTTCGACACCTGTGCCGACGACCCCCAGCTGGACGCCTCGATCGCCTGGGCGATCGACACCGAAGCGGGTACGCCGAACGAGCGCTGCGTCTCCTGGGCGACGCCGACGAGGCTCGCGATGAACTTCTGCTTGGTGGTCGAGGACGCCGCATCGGCGACCGGAGGCTGCACCAGGGCGAGGCCGGCGGACAGGACCGCCCCGATGACAAGGGACAACACTCTGGGCAAGGCATTCACCATGCCTTGGTAACCCGCTCTCAGGTGGGTGGCAAGGCTCAGGTTGAGGGTTGCGTACCTTCGCGAACCCCGCAATAGGGGTCTGACTAGGCCTTTTGCTCGTCGGCGACCTCAAGGTGCCGTTCAGGCTTCAGTTCAGGGTTCGTCTCAGAGTCCGTCGGGAACCTTCAGCTCGCTGTGCGCGATTTCCTCAATCGAGACGTCCCGGAAGGTGAGCACCTTGGCGCTCTTCACGAACCGGGCGGGACGGTACATGTCCCAGACCCAGGCGTCGCCCATCGAGACCTCGTAGTACACGTCCCCGCCCTCGGTGCGGACCTTGAGGTCGACCGCGTTGCACAGGTAGAAGCGCCGCTCGGTCTCGACAGCGTAGGTGAAGATCCCGACGACGTCCTTGTACTCCCGGTACAGAGCCAGTTCGAGTTCGGACTCGTACTGCTCCAGATCTTCAGCGCTCATGACAGGCCCACTCTACGCGATCACGCCGAGCGTCAGCCGTCCGGCGACGCGCACGTTGTCGAAGCACCACCGGTGGATCGGGGACGGGCCGTGAGCCTCCAGCCGCTCGGTGTGCAGGCCGGTGCAGTAGCCCTTGTGGATGTCGAAGGCGTACTCGGGATAGCGCTGGTGCCAGTCCGCCATGATCCGGTCCCGGGTCACCTTCGCGATCACCGAGGCCGCGGCCACGCAGGCGGCGACCTGGTCGCCCTTCCAGACGGCCAGGCTCGGCATTCCCAGCCCGGGGACGGCGAAGCCGTCGGTCAGGGCGAACTCGGCCTCCGGACGCAACCTCGCCAAGGCGCGCCTCAGGGCGTTCAGGTTCGCGTGGTGCATTCCGAGGGCGTCGCACTCGTCCGCCTCGACGCTGGTCACCGACCAGGCGAGCGCACGTTCGAGGATCCGCTCGTACACCCGCTCACGGGCCAGCGGCGTGAGCAGCTTGGAGTCCGCCAGGCCGGGGATCTCCCCTGCCCTCCCCGGACGCAGGATCACCGCTCCGGCGACCAGCGGCCCGGCGCAGGCACCACGACCGGCCTCGTCGGCACCGGCGATCAGCCCGAACCCGCCACGGCGGAGCGTCGCCTCGTAGGCGTAGATCCCCGCCGTTCTCCGGACGCTCACAGCCATGGCGCTAGCAGGGCCCCCGCTTCGTGACCACGGGCTCGGCCGGGGCCGGGCCGGGCGTGGGGATGTCCTCGAACGTCGGCGGTCGCGTCAGCCCGTGGATGCGGTTGAACGGGAAGACGACGGCCACCGCGGTGCCGACGATGTCTCCCACCGGCACGAACGCCTTGTAGCCCTCCGGCCTGCCGGGGACGTCCTCGTCGAGGTGGCAACGGGAATCCTCCGACTGGTTGCGGTGGTCGCCCATCACGAAGACCGTGCCGGCCGGCACCACCACGTCGAAGGCCGCCCGGGACGGTTCGGCCTGTTTACCGGTGAGCTGGTCGGTGTAGAGGTAGCTCTGCTCGTTGAGGGCGACGCCGTTGACGGTCAGCCGGCCCTGGGCGTCGCAGCAGGCGACGTGGTCGCCGGCGATCCCGATCACACGCTTGATCAGGTGGTTCGAGCTCTCGTCCGGAGCCAGGCCGATGAAGATCAGCAGTTGCTGGCCGAAGTCCTCCTGCGGGGGCGCGTCACCGAGCCAGCCGAGTGAGTCCCGGAAGACGACGATGTCGCCGCGGGAATACCCGACGACCTTCTGGACGGCGACCCGATCCCCGATCAGCAGGGTGTTCTCCATCGAGCTGGACGGGATCACGAACATCTGGGCGACGAACAGCCGCAACAGGGTTGACGCGACCAGCGCGCCGACGACCACGATCGCGATCTCGCGCAGCCAGGAGCCGAGCGCGCCGAGGACGGACGCATTCGCCGTCTCGGGCTTCTCACCGCTCACTGGCTCCCCTCTCGGCTACCGGTTCCGGTCCACACAGAGCCGTCGGACTCCAGGCTCAGCGGTCGCGCTTCTCCTTGATCTTGGCAGCTTTGCCGCGCAGACCACGGAGGTAGTAGAGCTTGGCGCGTCGCACGTCGCCCATCCGCTCGACCTCGATCTTCTCGATGATCGGGCTGTGCAGCGGGAAGGTGCGCTCGACGCCGGTGCCGAAGGAGACCTTGCGAACCGTGAACGCCTCGGCGACGCCGGATCCGTTGCGTGCGATGACAGCACCGGCGAAGATCTGGATGCGGGAGCGGTTGCCCTCGATGACCCGGACGTGGACCTTCACCTGGTCGCCGGGACGGAAATCGGGGATGTCGTCACGCAGCGCCGCTGCGCCGACCTGCTCGACCAGCTTGTTCATGGTTTCCTCGCCAGTGCCACAGGACACTTCGTCTCGATTTCGGAGCTTTCCGGGGCCGCCTTCCCCCTGTGGCAGGAGCGGCCGCCCGGCCGACGTCCAAGTCTGCCACATGCGCTCGGATGCGCGGAAATCGAGATGCGCTCAGCGGGCGGCGCCGGCCGACCCGGTGCCGAGTCCGGGTAACAGGCTCAGCTTCTGCCAGATCTTCCGGGCCATGCCACTGGTCAAGTTCTCGATGTCGGAGATCGTCGCCAGGACGGCCGGATCGGTGGTGCGTTCGGCGTAGACCGCGGCTGTCTTCGCCACCAACGACAGCAACTCCGAGCAGTAGTCCAGGTAGGCGGCCATGTCGATCGGGCTCAATCCCACCTGGACGCTCCGCGGAGTGGGCTGATACGCCTCGGCGAAACGCTCTGGGTCCTTGGTGAGCTGGTGCATGTCGATGACGTGGGCCAGCGAACGCAACCGGTGCAGTTCACCGAGAATCCGCCGCCTCTCCACGTGGGCGGGCAATAGCCACAGGAAGACAACCGCGATGCCGACGTAGACGATGTCGTTGACGATCGTCTCGACGGCCGAGAGCCACGCCAGTGTCGAACCGGCCCCGGTGAGCAGCTCGGCCGCCACCGCAACGACCGACGCGACCGACAGCACCACGAGAGTCGCGATCAGGATCAGCCCAGCGATCCGCAGCACCCGGATCGGCAGCGTCCTCGCCGCCGCCTGTTCGACCTCGGAGGCGACCGTCACCAGCTGGGCCGCGACCCGGGAGAGGTTCCGTCCCGGGAAGCGCGCCTCAATCCGGCCCTGGAGGCGTCGGGCGGTCGCCAGCACCGCGTCCGCCTCCAGCCGCTCGTACATGGCAGCAGGCTACGGCCAGAACACACGTCGGCCCCGGAGCACGCGCTCCGGGGCCGGGGTGACGATCAGGCGGGCGTTACTTCCCGTCGCGGGAGAACAGCGAGGAGATCAGGTCGCGGTTGAGCTGGCTGATCGTGTCGAACGGGATCTCCTTCGGGCACACGGCGACGCACTCGCCGATGTTGGTGCAGCCGCCGAAGCCCTCCTCGTCGTGCTGGGCGATCATGTTCTTGATCCGCAGCTTCCGCTCGGGCTGGCCCTGCGGCAGCATCGCCAGGTGGGTGATCTTCGCCGAGGTGAACAGCATCGCCGAATGGTTCGGGCAGGCCGCCACACAGGCACCACAGCCGATGCAGGTGGCCGCGTCGAAGGCCCGGTCGGCCTTCAGCTTGCCCACCGGTGCGGCGTTCGCCTCCGGAGCAGAGCCGGTGTTCACCGAGATGTACCCGCCGGCCTGGATGATCCGGTCGAACGCCGAGCGATCCACGACCAGGTCCTTGATGACCGGGAACGGACCGGCCCGCCACGGCTCGACGTCGATGGTCGCGCCGTCCTCGAACGAGCGCATGTGCAGCTGGCAGGTGGTCGTCGGCACCGGCGAGTTGCCCCGGCCGTGCGCGGTGCCGTTGATCACCACGCCACACATGCCGCAGATGCCCTCGCGGCAGTCGTGGTCGAAGGCCACCGGCTCCTCGCCGGACACCGTCAGATCCTCGTTGAGCAGGTCGAGCATCTCCAGGAACGACATGTCCGGGGAGACGTCCTGCACCTGGTAGGTGACCATCCGCCCTTCCGAGGCGGCGTTCGCTTGGCGCCAGACGCGCAGGGTGACGTTCACTTGTAACTCCGTTGCTTCAGCTCGATGGCCTCGTAGACCAGTGGTTCCTTGTGCAGGACCGGCTTCTCGCCCACCCCGGCGTACTCCCAAGCTCCGACGTAGAGGTACTCGTCGTCGTGACGCAGCGCCTCGCCGTCCTCGGTCTGGCTCTCGGCCCGGAAGTGGCCGCCGCAGGACTCGCGGCGGTGCAGCGCGTCCACGCACATCAGGCGGCCCAGCTCGAAGAAGTCGGCCACGCGGCCGGCCCGCTCGAGGGTCTGGTTGAAGTCGTCGTTCACGCCGGTGACCTTCACGTCCCGCCAGAACTCCTCGCGCAGTTCGTCGATCTTGGAGATCGCGAGCTTCAGGCCCTCCTCGGTGCGCTCCATGCCGCAGTACTCCCACATGATGTGGCCGAGTTCCTTGTGGAAGGAGTCGACCGTGCGGGTGCCGTCGACCGCCAGCAGCGCGTCGATCCGCTCCCGCACCGACGACACTGCCTCGACGACGGCCGGGTCGTCGGCGTCCACCTTCGGGAAGGGGGCAGCGGCCAGGTAGTCGTTGATGGTGTTCGGCAGCACGAAGTAGCCGTCGGCCAGACCCTGCATCAGGGCGGACGCACCGAGCCGGTTCGCGCCGTGGTCGGAGAAGTTCGCCTCACCGGTCACGTACAGGCCCGGCACGTTGGACGACAGGTCGTAGTCGACCCACAGCCCGCCCATCGTGTAGTGCACGGCCGGGTAGATCCGCATCGGCGTCTCGTACGGGTTCTCGCCGGTGATCTGGGCGTACATGTCGAACAGGTTGCCGTAGCGGGCGGCCACCCCGTCCTTGCCCAAGCGGCCGATCGCGTCCGCGAAGTCGAGGTAGACACCCCGGCGGACGAACCGCTCGTTGCCGTCGTGGTCGAACTCCTTGACCGCAGGGCCGACACCGCGTCCCTCGTCGCACATGTTCTTCGCCTGCCGGGACGCGATATCGCGCGGCACGAGGTTGCCGAACGCCGGGTAGATCCGCTCCAGGTAGTAGTCGCGGTCCTCTTCGGCGATCTGCCGCGGATCCTTGTCGCAGTCCTCCGCCCGCTTGGGCACCCAGATCCGGCCGTCGTTGCGCAGCGACTCCGACATCAGGGTCAGCTTCGACTGCGTCTCGCCGTGCACCGGAATGCAGGTCGGGTGGATCTGCGTGTAGCAGGGGTTGCCGAAGTAGGCTCCCTTGCGGTGCGCGCGCCACGTGGCGGTCACGTTGCAGCCCATGGCGTTGGTCGACAGGAAGAACACGTTGCCGTAGCCGCCGGTGGCGAGCACGACCGCGTCCGCCGTCCAGCTCTCGATCGCGCCGGTGACCATGTCCCGGGTGACGATGCCGCGCGCGCGGTCGTCGGCGACGATCAGCTCGAGCATCTCGTGCCGGGCGTACATCTTCACCGTCCCGGCCGCCACCTGGCGCTCCAGGGCCTGGTAGGCGCCGATCAGCAGCTGCTGGCCGGTCTGGCCGCGCGCGTAGAACGTCCGCTGCACCTGGACGCCGCCGAAGGAGCGGTTGTCGAGCAGGCCGCCGTACTCACGGGCGAACGGGACGCCCTGGGCCACGCACTGGTCGATGATGTTCGCGCTGACCTCGGCCAGCCGGTAGACGTTCGTCTCGCGGGCGCGGTAGTCGCCGCCCTTGACGGTGTCGTAGAACAGCCGGAACGTCGAGTCGTTGTCGTTGCGGTAGTTCTTGGCCGCGTTGATGCCGCCCTGGGCGGCGATCGAGTGGGCGCGGCGCGGGCTGTCCTGGTAGCAGAAGTTGAGGACGTTGTAGCCCGCCTCACCCAGGGACGCGGCGGCCGCGCCACCGGCGAGGCCGGTGCCGACGATGATGACGGTCAGCTTGCGGCGGTTGGCCGGGTTGACCAGCTTGGCCTCGAACTTGCGGGTCGCCCACTTGCTCTCGATCGGGCCGGCGGGTGCCTTGGTGTCGGCGATCTCGGCACCGACCGTGAAGTAGGTGGTGACCGGCGGGGTCTTGGTCGTCGTAGCCATCAGAAGTGAATCCATCCGAAGAGAACGGCCACCGGCATCATCATGAAGCCGATGAACAGGACGAGCGCGATCGCCCAGGCGCAGGCGTCAAGGATGACCTTGGCGCGCGGGCTGGTGTTGGCGCCCAGGGTCGCGAACGCGCTCCAGAAGCCGTGGCGGATGTGCATGCACACGGCCACCATCCAGATCGCATAGACCAGCACCATCCACCACTGCGAGAACTCGCCGACGACCATCTTGTACGCCGAGGACTGGTAGGTGCTGGCGAAGCTGCCGTTGGTGAGCGCGGCGTGGACGGTGAACTGGGCGAGGTGGAAGATCAGCAGTCCGGCCAGGATGATCCCGCCCCAGCGCATGGTGCGCGCGGAGTAGGTCTGGGCCAGCTTGCGCTTCGCCTCGTAGGTGGACGGGGAGGCCGCCTCGGCGCGGCGCCAGAGCTTCGCCGCGGAGTAGATGTGCAGCACGACGGCCGCCAGCAGCACCACGCGGAAGATCCAGATGAACCAGCCCGCAGGCAGGATCGGGTAGAGGATGCCGCCGTCTTCGCTGAGTCCCTTCAGCCACTCCGCGTAGTGGTTGAAGGCCTCCTCGCCGATGAACATCTTGAGGTTGCCGAACATGTGCATCAGCAGGAACGCGATCAGCAGCAGGCCGGTGACAGCCATCAGCGCCTTCAGCGCTACTGAGGATCGAACCGCGCGCTGGTGCGGGGTCAAGGTCGTTGTCGCCACGGGTCTGAGGATAGTCACCCCCGGACCCAATCTCCATTTGGCGGGAGTATCCGAGAGTTGCGGTCTCACCGTCCGGACTTGTGCTATCCGACTAGGCGAAACGCGTTTATTCGGAAACCACTCCGTTGCCTAAATCGGACGCCGGCAGCAGGTCGGGACGGCGCTCCGCGGTGAGGCTGAGGGCCTGTTCGCGGCGCCATCGCTCGACCGCACCGTGGTTCCCGGAGAGCAGCACGTCCGGGACGTCCAGGCCGCGCCAGCTCGCCGGCTTGGTGTACACGGGGTACTCCAGGAGGCCACCCAGCTCGCGGCCGTGGGACTCCTCCACCAGCGACTCGGGGTTGCCGAGGACGCCGGGGAGCAGCCGCACCACGGCTTCGATGATCGCCAGCACGGCCACCTCGCCGCCGTTGAGGACGTAGTCGCCCAGACTGAGTTCGCGAACGGGCATCCGGGTGCGGGCGTGCTGGATGACCCGGGCGTCGATGCCCTCGTAGCGCCCGCAGGCGAACAGCAGCCAGTCGTGGCCGGCCAGTTCGGCTGCGACCTCCTGGCGGAACGGCTCCCCGGACGGGGTGGGAACGACCAGCACCGGCGCCGGCCCACCGGCCGGCACCAGCTCGTCCAGCGCCTCGCCCCAGGGCTCGGGCTTCATCACCATGCCGGCGCCGCCGCCATACGGGGTGTCGTCGACCGTGCGGTGGCGGTCGTGCGTCCACGTCCGTAGGTCGTGGGCCGCGAAGCTGACCGTCCCGGCTTCGATCGCCTTGCCGACCAGGGAGAGTCGCAGTGGCGAGAAGTAGTCGGGGAAGATGCTGACCGCGTCAATCCTCATCGTCGGCGTCCCCGTCGCTCAGCAGCCCGGGGATCGGGTCGATCACCACCCGGCCGGCCGCCGGATCCACCTCGGGCACCAGGGCCGAGACGAACGGCACCAGCCGGTCCCCGGACGGGGTGCGGACGACGAGCAGGTCCTGGGCGGGCGGGTGCTCGACGCGGATCACCTCGCCGAGCCGGTTCCCGTCCGGGTCGACGGCGACCAGGCCGATCAGGTCGGTGTCGTGGAACTCGTCCGGGTCGAGCTGGAGCGTCCCCGCGTCCGCCCACAGGTCGAGGCCGCGGAGAGCCTCGGCGGAGTCACGGTCGGTGACGCCGGCGAAGGCCACCACCAGGCGTCCCTGCGTGAGCGTGTGGCCGGCAACCTTCAGGTCGCGGTCGGCGGTGCGCAGCGTCGCACCGGCGGCGAACCGCTGGGCCACGGCGTCGGTCCGCGGACGCACGGTCACCTCGCCCCGGACACCCTGGGGACGGCCGACCGTCCCGACGATCACCTGCTCGACCACCGCCACCTCCTCGGATGTGCGTCCGCCCCGCCCGCTGCAGGCGGACGGGGCGGCACGTTCTGGCGAACGCGAGAGGGACGATGCCCTCTCCTGTTCAGCGACGGCGCGGTGGCCGGTCGACGTCGACGAAGTCGACCCGGACCTGCTCGCGGCCGGCCAGCGCCCCGATCACGGTGCGCAGCGCGCTCGCGGTCCGGCCCTGCCGCCCGATCACCTTGCCGATGTCCTCGGGGTGCACCCGCACCTCGAGCGTCCGGCCGCGGCCACGGTCGTACTCGCGGACCCGGACGTCGTCCGGGTTCGGCACCAGCCCACGGACCAGGTGCTCCAGCGCGTCGGCAAGCATGCTCAGGCCTCTTCGGCGGGAGCCTCAGCCGGCGTCTCGGCCTCGGCGGCCGGCGCCTCGGCTTCGGCAGCCTTCTCGGCCTTCTTCCGCGACGGCTTCGAGATGGCCTCGGCGGCCGGCTCGGCGTCCGCGGCAGCAAGGGCCGCGTTGAACAGCGCGACCTTGTCCTTGGGCTCGGGCTGCGGGTCGACGCCGGACGGGCTAGTGTCGCCGGAGAACTTCTGCCAGTCGCCGGTGCGCTTGAGGATCGCGACCACGGCCTCGGTCGGCTGGGCGCCGACACCGAGCCAGTACTGGGCGCGCTCCGAGTCGACGCGGATGACCGACGGGTCGTTCTTCGGGTGGTAGAGCCCGATCTCCTCGATGGCCCGGCCGTCCCGCTTGGTGCGGGAGTCCATGACCACGATGCGGTAGTGCGGGGACCGGATCTTGCCGAGCCGCTTGAGTCGAATCTTGACAGCCACTGGTGTGGGTTCTCCTGTTGGAACTGGGACCGGTGACGTCACCGGCCCGGATGGGTGGGCGCTCGCGCCGCTGTGGGGCAACGTCGTTCGAACCCGGGTGGATCGCGCACGCGCAGGAGTTAGAGGGCGCCTGGCGCACGGATGCGCACAACAGTGTGCCAGACCGGTACCCCGAACGGCGAACCGGAGATGTCGCGGCCGGCCGCCGGTCCCGGGAATCTCGCGCCGCTCGCCGGTGTTGGCCGGTCATGGCCGACGAAGAACCGCTCGACGCCTACTCGGCCGCCGTGGTGCGGGTGGCCAAGCTGGTGCTGCCGAGCGTGGCCAGCCTGCGCGTCCGTGGCCGCCGGGGCGAGGGCGGCGGCAGTGCCAGCGTGATCACCCCGGACGGGTTCCTGCTGACCAGTGCGCACGTCGTGGAGGGCGCGGAGGCGGCCGAGGCTGCGTTCGCCGACGGCACCGAGACCACCGCCGATGTCGCCGGCAGGGATCCGCTGTCCGACCTGGCGGTGCTGCGCGCCCGCGGCGACGTGCCGGCACCGGTCGTCCTCGGGGACGCGGCCGGCCTGCAGGTCGGCCAGCTCGTGGTGGCACTGGGCAATCCGCTCGGCCTGTCGGGCAGCGTGACCGCGGGCATCGTCTCGGCGCTGGGTCGTTCCCTGCCGACGGGACGGGGCCGGGTGGTCGACGAGGTGATCCAGACCGACGCGGCGCTGAACCCGGGCAACAGCGGAGGCGTCCTCGCCGACAGCACCGGACAGATGGTCGGGGTCAACACCGCCGTCGCCGGTGTGGGTGTCGGGCTGGCCGTCCCGATCAACGCCAACACGTCCCGGATCATCGGGGCGCTGATGACCGCCGGACGCGTCCGCCGGGCCTGGCTGGGGGTGGCGGCCGCCCAGAGACCGCTTCCACCGGCGTTGGCCGCGAGCCTCTCCCGGCGCTCCGGCCTGCAGGTCGCCCAGGTGGTGCCGGGCAGCCCCGCCGCGATCGCCGCCCTGCGGCCTGGGGACATCGTCGTCGCGATCGCCGGAGAGGCCATCGGCTCGGCGACCAATCTGCAGCGCTGGATGCTGGAGGAGGCGATCGGACGACCGGTCGAGATCACCGTCTGGCGCAACGGGGCGCTCGTCGACGTGATCGCCGTCCCCAGCGAACTCGGCGACTGACGGCTCGGCCCCCGTCGGGGTCGTACGGGTCAGCCGTGGACGAGGGTGCCGGCGACGGCCGCGCCACGCAGCATCACCAGGCTGGGGCTGGCCAGCACGCCCGGATCTCGACGCGGGTCGGCGTCGAAGACCACCAGGTCGGCGGAGGCCCCGTCCACGAGGCGGGACGCGCCCAGCCACTCCCGCGCCCGCCACGACGCGGCGCCGAGAGCGAAGTCGATGCCGCCGACCTTCGCCAGCAGGCCGACCTCGGCGGCGATCAGGCCGTGGCCGACCTGGCCGCCGGCGTCCGTCCCCGCGAAGACCGGGACGCCGGCGTCCACGGCGGCACCGATGGTCTCGAACCGCCGGGCGTGGAGCGACCGCATATGGGCGGCGTAGGCGGGGAACTTGGCCTCACCCGCCGCCGCGAAGGACGGGAAGTTCTCCAGGTTCACCATGGTCGGCACCAGCGCCACCTGCCGCGCGGCCATCGCGGCGATCGTGGCCGCGTCCAGGCCGGTGCCGTGCTCGATTCCGTCGATGCCTGCGGCGACCAGCTGCTGCACGGACTCCTCGCCGAAGCAGTGCGCGGTCACCCGGACGCCGAGCTCGTGGGCCTTCGCGATCGCGGCTGCGGCCACATCCTGTGGCCACAGTGGGGCGAGGTCGCCGTGCTCGCGGTCGATCCAGTCGCCGACGAGCTTCACCCAGCCGTCCCCGCGGACGGCCTGGCGGGCCACCTCCGCGACCAGCTCGTCCGGCTCGACCTCCTCGGCGTAGTTGCGCAGGTAGCGCTTCGGCCGGGCGATGTGCCGGCCGGCACGGATGATCCGGGGCAGGTCGCCGCGCTCGTCGATCCAGCGGGTGTCGACCGGCGAGCCGGCGTCCCGGATGAGCAGGGTGCCGGCGTCCCGGTCGGTGCGGGCCTGGGTCTCGGCGACCTCCGCCGGAACCGCGCCGTCCGCGCCGAGGCCGACGTGGCAGTGCGCGTCCACGAGACCCGGCAGCAGCCACGCACCGCGGCACACGGTGACCGCGTCGGCGACCGGTTCGGTGCGGATCAGCCCGTCCACCACCCACAGGTCGACCGATGCTCCGTCCGGAAGCAGGACACCGTTCAGGTGCAGCCGGGTGCGCTCGGGTGGTCGTTGCGGTGCCCCGCCATGGGTGTGCGCGAAGAACTCCGGACGGCCCGGCTCCGCCCCGAGCGTGTCGGGCAGCCCCGGCGGCGCGTGGTGGTGGCCCATGGCCGCTGAGGCTAGCGGATCCCGCGTGAGCAGGACCGGCCGGTCAGCCCTTCACCGTCACGTCGGCCACCTTGGCGTAGCCGCTGGTCGAGTAGGCGCTGACCCCGCGGGCGGAGGCGACGTAGAGGCAGTCGCCGATCACCAGCCCCCGGACGTTCGGCACGTTCCCGTCGGTCTCGACGACGACCGGGAGCTTCTTGACCAGCACGAAGCCGGTCCCGTCCTCGTAGCGGAAGGTCTGGTAGGTCATCTTCAGCTTCTCCTTGCCCCAGTCCGCCACCGCGAAGCCGATCAGCCCGTCGGCGGTGTCCACCAACACGGCACGATGGTCCGACAGCGCCTCGGCGTCGTCGCCGTTGACCTTCGCCACCGTGGTCTCGGTGACGTTTACCGGATCGGCGATGTCAAACATGCTCAGCTTCAGCCCGCGGTCCTCGCCCTTTGCCGTCACGTCGCGGCCCAGCCCCAGCAGTTGGGTGTCGCTCCACGGGTGCAGGTAGGTGCTGAAGCCGGGGATCTTGAGCGCGCTCAGCACCCGCGGCTTGGCCGCGTCCGAGAGGTCGACGGCGAACAGCGGGTCCACCTGCCGGAAGGTGACCACGTAGCCGACCGGTCCGGCGAAGCGGACGGACCGGACGCTCTCGCCGGTCACCAGCGAGGAGATCGAGCCGACCGGCTTCAGCTTCGCGTCCAGGACGAACAGGCCGGCTCGCTGAACCCAGCCCTTCTTGTTCTCCCCCTCGAGGCTCGTCACCACGCGGAGGTTGCCCTGGTACTCGTCCAGCGCGAACTGGTTCAGGACCGCCCCCGGCACCACGCCCTGGGCCGCCAGGCTGAGTTCGCCGCTCGCGATGGCGACCCGGGCGAGCTGGGTCACGGAGGCGTACTTCAGGTCCTTGGCGCCGGCCCGGGCGAGTTCCTTGGCGGACGGCTCCCAGTCCTGGGCTGCCAGGTAGAGGTTGTCGGTGGCCATGAAGACCGTCCCGGTGCCGCCGAGCACGGACTGGGTGTCGACGCGCTTGCGGGCGGACACGTCGATGCTGCTGACGACGGTGTAGGTGGCCCCGGACGGTTCGGGCAGCATCCCGATGTCGCCGACCTTGGTCGCCTGCGTCCGGTCGCCCTCGGTGAGGACGGGGACGAAGGTCTTCGGGTCGCCCGGGGAGAGCGACTTCGCATCGCCGAGGGTGTAGTTGGTCACCACGTACAGCAGGTCGCCGGCCAACCGCGTGGTGACCAGGCCACCGCTCTGGCCGAGGCTGGCCAGGAACCGCGGCGAGGACGGATCGGCCACGTCGTAGAGCAGCGCCTTGGTGAGCGCGGCGTCGAACGGCACCATCGTGCTCGTCGCCGGCCCGGGCAGGATGCTCGGCAGGTTGGAGGTCCTGGCCCGGTACTCGGTGACGATCACGACGAGCGTCGAACCCTGTAGTTCGAGGTCGACCACGGGGCCCTGGAGGGTGTAGCTGTCGGTGCCCGGCTTCGCCGGGCCGGTCGAGGTGTCGATGGTCGCCAGCCGCCGGGTCCGGGAACCGTCGGCGGCCATGATCGCGACCTTGGAGTCGGACGCGACGAAGATCGAGCGGCCGTCGCTCTTGACGATGTCGCCCTCGTCGATCCCGGCGACCTGGGTGTTGGTCTGCCACGTCCCCGCGGCTGCCTGCGGGACAGGAGCCTTCGGCGCACCGAGGCCGGCCGTGTCCTCCACGGCGGATCCCGCCTCCCCCCGGAACCGGTCCTGCCGGGCCACCGCAGCTGCAGCCATCCGGTAGAGCGCGGCATAGTCGAGCCCACTGGCAGTCTCGACGCCGCCACCGCCGGCGCCGACGCCGCGCTCGGCTGCCGGCCAGTTGCCGACGGCCGGCAGCAGCAGAGCCACCGCGGCGCCCGCCGCCGCGATCCCGATCCACCAGCGCGCGGGCGGGATCCGTCGCCGCGCCACCGGACGAGGGGCCGGACGCGGGGGCATCGCCGGACGAGGAGGCACGGAACCGGCTCCGGGCTCGGCGTCGAGTTGGGCGAGCAGTCCGGCCAGGACGTCGGCGTCGGGACGCATCTGGTCAGCCATCGCAGCGAACATCGTCTCATTCATCGAAGAGCCCTCCCGTGAGTCGGTCGCGCATCATCTGGCGGCCGCGCGAGAGCCGCATCTTCACCGTCGCGACGGAGACCTCGAGGATCTCCGCGATCCGGGCGACCGCGAGATCGTCGAAGTAGAACAGGTGCAGAACCGTCCGGTACGTCGCGGGCAGGGTCCTCAGTGCGGCGAAGACGAGATTCTGCTCCAGCGTCGCGAACTCGAACTGCTTGGGTGCCGCCGCGTCCGCGTCCGGAGCCAGCGGTACCACCCGGGTACGCCAGGAACTGCCGGCGATCTGCCGGGCGCAGTTGAGCGTCGTGGTGATCAGCCAGGCCTTGCGGTGCTCCTCGCTGCGAAAACTCGGTTGGCGGCGGTGGTAGGCGAGGAAGACGTCCTGGAAGGCGTCGTCGGCGTCCCCCCGGCAGCCGGTGTGGGTGAGCGCGATGCCGTAGACCATCCGCTGGTAGCGCATCACGACGGCGTGGGTGTCCAGCTCGTCCGCCTCTGCGGCCATCGCCGGGCCGCTCTCGTCCGCGAGTTCCGCGCTGAGCTCCACAACGCCTCCGTGGGTGCCCGTCCCGGTCGTTGCCGACGACCCGATGAAGACGAGCATGTCACCCATAACTGGTTCCAGTCCCCTGATAGGTAACACACAACCTCACGAACTCCGGGAATCGCGGCTTGCGTACAGCTACCGCCTGCGGCTGAGACGCCTCGATGCCGTCCGCGGCTCTGGCGAGAATGCCCCGATGGAGACCGCCCTGTTCGTGGTCGCGCTCGTGACCGGAATCCTGCTGGTCACGGCAGGTGCCAACCGCTTCGGCTTCCCGCCGCCGCTCGCACTGGTCGTGGTCGGAGTGCTGGTCGGCTACCTTCCCGGGGTTCCCGAGGTGCACCTCGAGCCCGAGCTGGTGTTGCTCGGCCTGTTGCCGCCACTGCTCTACGCCGAAGCCGTGCAGACCTCGCTGGCGGACTTCCGGCTCAACCGGCGGACGATCCTGCTGCTGTCGATCGGGCTGGTCGTGTTCACCGCGGCCGGCGTCGCGGTCGTCGCGCACGCGCTGCTGCCGGACCTGGGCTGGCCGGCGGCGTTCGCCATCGGGGCGGTCGTGGCCCCTCCGGACGCGGTCGCGACGACGGCGGTCGCCCGCCGGATCGGCATGCCGGATCGCCTGGTGACGATCCTGGAAGGAGAGTCACTGCTGAACGACGCCACCGCGCTGGTGGCCCTGAGGACGGCGATCGCCGCGATCGGTGCGACGGTCACCGTGTGGCAGGTCGCCGGCGACTTCCTGCTCAGCGCGGGCGGGGGTGCTGCGGTCGGCTTCGCCGTCTACCTCGTCGTGGCGTGGTTCCGTCCGCGGATCAAGGATCCGGTGCTCGACACCGCCGTCTCCTTCCTGGTGCCGTTCGTCGCCTACCTCGGCGCCGAGGCGATCCACGCGTCCGGCGTCCTGGCCGTCGTGATCGCCGGCCTGCTGCTGGGCCATCGGGCGCCGGTGCTGCAGACGGCCAAGTCCCGGGTCACCGAGCGGACGAACTGGCGGACGATCGCGTTCCTGCTCCAGAACGCCGTCTTCCTGCTGATCGGGTTGCAGGCCCGGTGGATCGTCGGGGACGTGCTCGCCTCCGCCGTCCCCCTCGGTCAGGTCATCGGGGTCTGCCTCGCGACGCTGGGAGCGGTGATCGTGCTGCGGCTGGTCTGGGTGGTGCCGGCCCGCTACCTGCTGATCCGTCCCGGACCCGACCCGCTCACCGGCCAGAGGCCACCCCTGGCCAACACCTTCCTGCTCGGCTGGGCGGGAATGCGCGGCGTGGTCACCCTCGCGGCCGCCTTCGTGATCCCGACAACGGTCGCTCATCGCGAGGTGCTGTTGCTGATGGCGTTCACGGTCGTGGCCGGAACCCTCCTGGTGCAGGGCCTCAGCCTGCCGTGGCTGCGGAGGGTGCTCAAGGTGACGCCTCCCGACCCGGCCGAGCACGCCCTGGCCCGCGCGACGCTGCTCGAACAGGCGACCAGGGCGGCAGAGGACCGGCTGGCCGAGCTGGAGTTCGACGACCCCCACGACGTCGTCTCGCTGATCCGCCAGCGCAGCGACCAGCGCAACTTCGCCGCCTGGGAGAGGCTGGGGACGAACGCCGACCTGACCTCGCCGAGCGAGCTGTACGCCCTGGTCCGCACCGAGCTTCTGGCGGCGGAACGGGCTCGGGTGCTACAGGTGAGGAGTACCGGCCAGGTGCCCTCCGATGTCGTCGCCGAGGTCCTGGCCATGCTGGACCTGGAGGAGTCGATGATCGACGAAGCCGAAACCGCCACTGCCCCGGCCGGCGGGACGACCCGCCACGCCACCGGTGAGGGCTGCCTGGAGCTGGACCGCTACCCGGCCGTCGACGCCGAGCCGGCCACCGTCTGCCCCGAGTGCGTCGCCGAGGGCCTCACCTGGGTGTCCCTGCGCCGCTGCCTGGAGTGCGGCCACGTCGGCTGCTGCGACTCCTCGCCGGCCAGGCACGCCACCGCCCACTTCCGCGCCACCGGCCATCCGGTGATCCAGTCGGCGCAGCCGGGCGAGAACTGGCGCTGGTGCTACCTCCACCAGACGACGGGCTGAAGCGCTCGGCGACGCTCCGAAGCCCGTCCTGAACCATCGGGGACAGTCCCCAACCGTTCACCGTCCGGAGCCCATCCTGAACCATCGGGGACTGTCCCCAACCGTTCACCGTCCGGAGCCCATCCTGAACCGTCGGGGACTGTCCCCGACGGTTCGCGGCGCTTTCTCAACGCAACCAGGCTGCTAGCGTCCCGGGCCCTTGTTCTGCTGGGTGAACAGCTGCTGGAGCTCCGGCGGGAGCTGGAACTCCCCGGCGGCCTTCGCGAGCTGCGCCTCGGTGGGGACGCCGCCGAAGGGGGACGCCGTGGGCTGCTGGGCCGGTGCCGCGACCTGGCTGGTCGGCGGGCCGGCAGGGTGGCGGACGGGCTTCTTGCCCTTGCGGGCCTTCGCCGCACGCTTCTTGCCCCCGCCCATGCCGGGGATCCCGGGCATGCCGGGCATGCCGCCGGCAAGGCTCTGCATCATCTTGCGGGCATCGAAGAAGCGCTTGACCAGGGAGTTCACGTCCTGGACCTGGGTGCCGGAGCCGTTGGCGATCCGCAGCCGCCGCGAACCGTTGAGGATCCTCGGATCCGACCGCTCGGCCGGCGTCATCGAGTAGATGATCGCTTCGATCCGGTCGATCTCGCGCTCGTCGATGGCGCCGATCTGGTCCTTCAGCTGACCCATCCCGGGCATCATCCCCAGGATCTTCGACATCGGCCCCATCCGGCGGACGGCCTGCATCTGCGCCAGGAAGTCGTCCAGCCCGAACTCGTTGCCACCGCCGAGCAGCTTCTCCGCCGCCTTGGCGCTCTCCTCGGCATCGAAGGTCTTCTGGGCCTGCTCGATCAGGGTGAGCACGTCGCCCATCCCGAGGATGCGGCTGGCCATCCGGTCGGGGTGGAAGGCGTCGAAGTCGCCCAGCCCCTCCCCGTTGGAGGCGAACATGATCGGCTTGCCGGTGACCCGGGCGATCGACAGCGCCGCGCCGCCGCGGGCATCGCCGTCCAGCTTGGACAGCACCACGCCGTCGAAGCCGACCCCTTCGGCGAAGGCGTTGGCGGTGTTGACGGCGTCCTGGCCGATCATCGCGTCGACGACGAACAGGATCTCGGTGGGCTCGACGGCGTCCCGGATGTCGGCGGCCTGGCGCATCAGCTCCGCGTCCACGCCGAGCCGGCCGGCGGTGTCGACGATCACGACGTCGTACAGCTTGGTCACCGCGTGCTCGACCGACGCCCGGGCCACCTGGACGGGGTCGCCGACGCCGTTGCCGGGCTCCGGGGCGAACACGTGGACGCCGGCGCGTTCGCCGACCACCTGCAGCTGGTTGACTGCGTTGGGACGCTGCAGGTCGGCGGCCACCAGCAACGGCGAGTGGCCCTGGTCCTTCAGCCACTTGCCGAGCTTGCCGGCCAGGGTCGTCTTGCCCGAGCCCTGCAGGCCGGCGAGCATGATCACGGTGGGCGGACGCTTGGCGAACCGCAGCGGACGGTCCTGGCCGCCGAGAATCTCGACCAGCTCGTCGTTGACGATCTTGACGATCTGCTGCGGGGCGTTCAGGGCTGCGTGGATCTGCGCACCGGCGGCCCGTTCGCGGACGGCGGCGATGAACTCCTTCACCACGCCGAGATTGACATCGGCCTCGAGCAGCGCAAGCCGGATCTCCCGCGTGGTGGCTTCGATGTCGGCTTCGGTGAGCCGGCCCTTGCCGCGCAGGGTGCGGAAGGCGGCCGAGAGCCGATCGGAGAGGGTGTCGAACAAGGAGCTACCTCACACTCGGGGACTGGCACATCCTACCGGGACGCTGTGGACGCGCCCGCGCGAGCGGTGGGGACCACCGCGTCAGAACAGGCCCAGGACGAGCGACAGAGCCCGGTCGACCTCGGCGAGCTCGTCCGCACGAATTACGATCTGCGTCATGCAAAGGTGATACAGCGTGTGCTGCATCCTGCAGTGCGTCTCGTCAGGACAGCATCAACTGGAGGTACACCAGATCGAGCCAGCGATCGAACTTCCTGCCGACCTCCCGCAGCCGTCCGACCTCGACGAAGCCGAGGCCGGCATGCAGCCGAAGAGACGCCACGTTGTCGGCGCTGACCAGGCCGATCAGGGTGTGCACGCCGGCCTCGCGGGCACGATCGACCACCGCAGTCATCAGCGCCTGTCCGATTCCGCGTCCCTGCTTCCCGGGACGCACGTAGACGCTGTGCTCACGGGTGGTGGCGTAGCCGATCTTCGCGTGGAACTCGCCGTAACTGGCGTAGCCGAGCACCTCACCCGCCTCGCTGGCGACCAGCAGCGGGAAGCCGGACTCCATCTTGTGGGCGTACCAGTCGGCGTGCTGGACGGGCGACCACGGGTCGTAGTCCCAGCTCGCCGTCGTGTTCGCGACCGCCTCGTTGTAGATCTCCAGCAGCGCCGGGAGGTCGGCCGGCACGGCGTCCCTGATCAGCATCGGGCTACTCCTGGAGCAGCGCGTCGACGAAGCCCTCCGCCTCGAACGGAGCCAGGTCGTCCGGCCCCTCGCCGAGCCCGATCAGCTTGACCGGGACGCCGAGTTCGCGCTGCACGGCCACCACGATGCCGCCCTTGGCCGAACCGTCCAGCTTGGTCAGGACGATGCCGGTGACGTCCACGACGTCGGCGAAGACCCGGGCCTGGGTCAGCCCGTTCTGCCCGGTGGTGGCGTCCAGCACCAGCAGCACCTCGGTAATCGGCGCCTTGCGCTCGACGACCCGCTTGATCTTGCCGAGCTCGTCCATCAGGCCTGTCTTGGTGTGCAGCCGTCCGGCGGTGTCGACCAGCACGACGTCCACCCCGGACTCGATTCCGCGGCTGACCGCGTCGAACGCGACGGACGCCGGGTCGCCACCCTCGGCACCTCGCACCACCTCGGCGCCGACGCGGGAACCCCAGGTCTGCAGTTGGTCGGCGGCGGCAGCGCGGAACGTGTCCGCGGCCGCCAGCAGCACGCTGTTGCCCTCCGCGACCAGCACCCGCGCGAGCTTTCCCACGGTGGTGGTCTTGCCCGTCCCGTTGACGCCGACGACGAGGACGACGGCCGGCGTCCCGTCGCCGTGGGACAGGTCGAGCTGGCGGTCGGCATCGATGCTGACCAGCTTCACCAGCTCGCGGCGCAGCACGGCCCGGGCATGCTCCCGGTCACTGGAACCGTCGATGGCCAGTTCCCTGCGCAGCGCGGACACCAGCTCGTCGGCCGGCACCACGCCGAGGTCGGAGCCGATCAGCGTCGCCTCCAGGTCGTCCCACACCTCCGCGTCGAGACGATCGGCGGAGAGCACGGACAGCAGCCCACGCGCGAACGGGTTGTTGCTGGCCGACAGCCTGCGGCGCAGTCGGGCCATCCGGGACGCCGGAGGTTCGGGAGCGGCCTCGACCGCGCCCGGCGCAACAGGCTCGACGGGAGCAGGGACGGTGGGCGCAACCGCCCCGGTCTCAGCGATCTCCCCCTCGGCCGGGACCTCGCCCTCGCGCGTCGGGGTGAGCTGCGGCGCCGCTTCGCCCGACGGCAGGCTGCGCCGGCGCCCGACCAGGATGGTCACACCCGCGATCAGCAGGATGAGGACGACGGCACCGAGGATGTACGGAAAGATCTCCACCCGACGATCCTAGGGGGACGCGGTGGTCGAAGGCGGACCCGATCGGGTCAGCGGACGGCTCCCTTGGCCGACGGCGGCGCGTAGGCGCTGGCCGAATCCGCGCTCCGGGCGGACGGACGGGGATCCGGGATCGCACCGAACAGCTCCACCAGCGGTTTGGGAGGCTCAGCTTCGCCGTTGAGGTGCTTGGACGCCTCGGTCATGGCCTGGGTCAACTCACCGTGGGCCTTCTCGGAGGTCGAGCCGTTGCCGATGGCGACGATGGCGATCACGATCACCGCAACCAGAACGGTGCCGCCGGTGATCAGCCAAGTCATCAACATCGGGTATTGCCTTTCAGGCGGGAACTCCATCCATTATGCCCGAGGAATTACCCCTCCCAGCGATTTACCAGCGAACCCTCAGTCCTCTCTCAGCCTCTGGCTGATCACCGCCGAGACACCGTCCGCGCGCATGGTTACGCCGTACAGCGCGTCGGCGATCTCCATGGTCCGCTTCTGGTGGGTGATCACCAACAACTGGCTGTCGCTGCGCAATTCCTGGTAGATCTCCAGCAGCCGGCCGAGGTTGACGTCGTCGAGCGCAGCCTCCACCTCGTCGAGGATGTAGAAGGGGCTCGGCCGAGCCTTGAACAGCGCCACCAGGAAGGCCACCGCGACCAGCGACCGCTCGCCGCCCGAGAGCAGGGACAGCCGCTTGACCTTCTTGCCGGGCGGACGGGCCTCGACCTCGACACCGGTGGTCAGCCACTCCCCCGGCTCGGTCAGGACCAGCCGGCCCTCGCCTCCGGGGAACAGGCGGGAGAACGCGTCGGCGAACGCCGCCTCCACGTCGGCGTAGGCGGCGGCGAACACCTCCTGCACCCGCACGTCCACGTCGTTGATGATTTCCATCAGGTCGTCCCTGGTCTTGCGAAGATCGGTGAGCTGTTCGGCGAGGAAGGTGTGCCGCTGGCTGAGCGCCTCGAACTCCTCCAGGGCAAGGGGGTTCACCCGTCCGAGCACCCCGAGGTCTCGCTCGGCGGCCCGCAGTCGGCGCTCCTGCTCGGCCCGGACGTACGGAACCCCCGCCGGCTCGGCGTCCTCGTCGTCTCCCGGAGCGACGGGGACCGGCATGTCCGGGCCGTACTCGGCCACCAGGGACTCGGGTTCGAGACCGAGTTCGGTGAGCGCCTTCTCGGCCAGGGCGTCGATCTTCATCTGCTGCTGGGCCCGGGCCAGCTCGTCGCGGTGGACGCTGTCGACCAGGCCCTCGAACGCCCGGGCCAGCTCGCGGCCACGGGCGCGGGCCGCGGCCACGTCGGCCTCAGCCGCCGCCCGGGCCTGCTGGGCGGCCACCCGTTCGGCGTCGGCCAGAGCCCGGGACGCCGCGAGGCGCTCGGCCACCCAGCCCGCGGCGAGCTGGACGGCAGCAGCGACCTCCGCCTCCCGGCGCAGCTGCTCGCGCCGGGCGGCCGCCTTGGCGCGCGCGTCCCGCTCGGCCCGGGCCGCGCGGGAGAGGCTCTCGGCCCGGCCGCCGAGCGCGCGGGCACGCTCCTCGACGGTGCGCAGCGCGAGCCGGGCCTCCATCTCGGCCGCCCGGGCGAGCCGGGCGACGTCAGCGGTGCGGTCCCGCTCGGCCGGGTCGGCCTCGCTCAGTTCGGTCTGAGCCTCGGCCAGTTCGAGCCTGCGCTCGAGCTCGGCGAGGTTGCCCAGGCCCTGGTCCCGGGCCTGTTCTGCGGCCAGCACCGCGGCCTCGAGCCGGCCGGACTCGGCCTGGGCCGCGCGGGCAGTCTGGTTGAGGCTGGCGGCCTCCTCGGCGAGGGCGGCATGCTCGGCGTCCGACTCGTGCAGCCGGGCCAGCGCCGCCTCGGCCTTCTCCCGTGCGGCGGCGAGCCTCTCCGTGGCTGCGGCGATCTCGAACCGGAGCCGTTCTGCCTCGGCCTGCGCCGCTGCCAACTTCGCGTTGGCGTCGTCGATGGCGGCCCTGATCTCGATCACCGAAGGCTGCGCTGCCGAGCCGCCGGACGCGAACCAGGAGCTGAGCAGGTCGCCGTCCCTGGTGACGGCGGTCACCTCGGGCAGCCGGTCGACCAGGCTCCGGGCGGAGCTGATGTCGTCGACGACGGCAACCTTGAACAGCAGCCGGCGCAGCGCCGGACGCAGCTCGGCCGAGCACTCCAGCGCATCGATGGCCCAGTCGATCCCGGACGGGAGCGACGGCCAGTCCCCGGTGTCGGCGGCCGGCCCCCCCAGGAGCAGGCCGGCCCGGCCGAGGTCCTCGGTCTTCAGGTGGTCGAAGGCCCTGACCGCGGCGTCCACGCCGGTCACCGCGACGGCGTCCGCCGCGGCACCGAGTGCCGCGGCCACCGCCACCTGGTCGGCGGGCCGCACCTTGATCAGGGCGGCGACCGAGCCGACCAGGCCGTCGATCCGGTCCCCGGCCGCGAGCAGCGCGGCGCTGCCGTCCCGCTGGGTGAGGCCTAGCGAGAGGGCCTCGGCGCGCGCAGCCAGGGCTCCCCGCTGGGCGGTCGCCGCACGGTAGGCGTCCTCGAGCCGGGCCAACTCCCTCTCGGCGTGTGCGGCGTTCTCGGCGGCGAACTCGTAGGCCTCGTCGAGCCCCGACTCGCCGGCGCTCAGCCCGGCCAGACGGGTCTCCAGCGAGGCGAACTGGTGCCGGGCCTCGGCCCCCCTGGCCTCGGCCTCGGCGCGAGCTGCGGCCAGACGTTCGATCTCGGCGGCGGCGGCTTCGACCCGGCTGCGCAGGGTGTTCACCTCGCCGGAGAGCCGGGCCAGCCCCTCCCGGCGGTCGGCGATGGCGCGCTGCTGGGCCGCGTAGGCCCGTTCGGCCTCGGCGTTGGCCGCTTCCGCCTCGCTGCGGTGCGCGGTCGCCTGTTCGAGCGCGGTCGCCAGCCCCTCCGCCTCCTCCTTCAGTGCGGTCTCTGCCGCCCGAACCTCGGCGGCCTCCCGCTCGATCGCCTCGGGATCGCGTCCGGGATGCTCCTCGTCACCGACGGCCGCGGCGTTGCGGAGCCGCTCCGCCGCGATCGTGGCGGTGCTGGAGAGGCGCTCGCCGAGCCCGGCCAGCGCGTACCACGTCTCCTGGGCCGCGGTGAGCCGCGGCATCGCGTCCCTGGCCGCGAGTTCGGCGGCCTGCTCGGCCTGGCGCGCGGCCCCGAGTTCGTCCTCGAGCTGCTGGCGACGCTGCTTCACCTCGGCCTCGGCCGCCAACTCGGACGCCAGTGCCCGCGTCGCGGTGACCAGGTCGTCGGCCAGCAGTCGCGCCCGGGCATCGCGGACGTCCGCCTGGATGACCGCTGCCTTCCGTGCGACCTCCGCCTGCCGGCCGAGGGGCTTCAGCTGCCGCCGGATCTCGTTGAGCAGGTCGGCCAGCCGGTTGAGATTCGCGGCGGTCGCCTCCAGCTTCCGTTCGGCCTTCTCCTTGCGTCGGCGATGCTTGAGCACGCCGGCCGCCTCCTCGATGAACCCGCGGCGGGTCTCGGGCGTGGCCTGCAGGATCGAGTCGAGCTGGCCCTGGCCGACGATGACGTGCATCTCCCGGCCGATGCCCGAGTCGCTGAGCAGTTCCTGGACGTCGAGCAGCCGCGCCGACGTGCCGTTGATCGCGTACTCCGACCCTCCGGTACGGAACATCGTCCGGCTGATCGTCACCTCGGTGTAGTCGATCGGGAGCGCGCCGTCGGAGTTGTCGATGCGGAGCTCCACCTCGGCCCGGCCGAGCGGCGCCCGTCCGGACGTGCCGGCGAAGATGACGTCCTCCATCTTCCCGCCACGCAGGCTCTTGGCACCCTGCTCCCCCATCACCCAGGCGAGCGCGTCCACGACATTCGACTTGCCGGAGCCGTTCGGGCCGACGACGCAGGTGATCCCCGGCTCGAAGGCCAGGGTGGTGCTGGAGGCGAAGGACTTGAATCCCCGCAGGGTCAGGCTCTTCAGGTACATCTAGGGCTTCACCGCCTGCCCGGCCCGGTCGGCGTGCTTGCGGCGGACGTGGGTGAAGGTCCACAGCTTGTTGGCCAGGAAGTTGATCGGCATCGTGATGACGATGGTGAGCAACTGCGACCAGTACTCCCGCGACTGCAGCCCGGCGTTCTCGTGGAACCACGGCTCGGGAAGGTACAGCGGCGAGGTCGGGTTGGTGAAGGCGATCTTCACGAACAGCCCCACCGCCGCCGCCGCGCTGCCGACGGCGAGGAACGGCCAGAACTCCGCCAGCCAGGGCGCCTTCCGGGTGCCGCGGAAGGTCCAGCTCCGGTTGAGCTGGAAGTTGAACACGTTCGCTACCAGGAAGCCGACGATCCAGACCAGCGAGCTGTACCGGAAGTTGTACTCGGTCCCCGGAATCGGAAAGAGGATGCGCTGGGCGTTGACGGTGCCGCCATTGGCCTTGTTCATGACGATCGCGACCAGCATGTTCACGACGACTCCGGCGCCGCCGACGAGGCCGAATTTCACGAACTGGCGCGCCAGCCGGACCAGCCGTTGGTGCTGTTCGCCGGAGATCACAACTCGGAAGGATACGCGAGCCGCGCGGTCACCTGCCGCGGACGCGGCTGGCAGCGGGGGCAGCGGAATGAGGAGCGGTTCATGAACGCCTCGCGGACGATGGGACGGCCGCACCGCGGGCAGGGCAGGTCCTCGCGTCCGTAGGCGTTGAGGGAGCGCTCGAAGTAGCCGGACGAGCCGTTCACGTTGACGTAGAGCGCGTCGAAGGAGGTGCCGCCCTCGGCGAGCGCGACGGTCATCACGTCGGTGGCCGCGTCCAGCAGTCCGCGGACGCGGGCCGGGGTCAACCGGGCCGCCGGCGTCTCGTAGTGCAGCCGGACGCGCCACAGGGCCTCGTCGGCGTAGATGTTGCCGATCCCGGAGACCACGCTCTGGTTCAGCAGGACACGCTTGATCCCAGAGCTGCGGCGGCGGATGTCGGCCACCAGTGCGGCGCGGTCCAGTTCGGGGTCGAACAGGTCGCGGGCGATGTGGGCGATCTCGGCGGGCAGCTCGGCACCGCCGCGGCTCAGCCACAACCCGCCGAACATGCGCTGGTCGGCGAACCGAAGTTCGCGCCCGTCGTCGGCGAACCGCAGCACGACCCGGCACTGCGGCGGGAGCGGACTGCCCGGCTCGTCGAGCCGGAACTGACCGCTCATGCCGAGGTGGGCCATCACCGCGTCCCCGTCGACCAGCGGCAACCACAGGTACTTGCCGCGCCGGCGAGCGGTGCCGAACGTCCGTCCGGTCAGGCTGGCCGCGAAATCGTCCGGGCCGGCCAGGTGGCGGCGCACGGGACGGGGATGCAGCACGGTGACACCGGCGACCCGCCGCCCGGCGATGCCGGCGGCCAGGCCGCGGCGAACCACCTCGACCTCGGGGAGTTCAGGCATCTCCGCCCGGGGTGACCAGGGTGGCAGCGTCCGCGGACAGTGCGCTGAAGGCGTGCTCGGCCGCGCCCTGCTCGGCCTGCTTCTTGGACGTCCCGTAGCCCGGTTCGAAACTGTGTCCGCCCACGACGGCGACGGCCTCGAAGCGCTTGTCGTGGTCGGGTCCGGACTCGCTGATCCGGTAGCTGACCGAGCCGAGCTCCAGTTCGGCCGCCAGCTCCTGGAGGCTGGTCTTCCAGTCCAGGCCGGCGCCGAGGCTGGCTGCGGTCGCGACCAGCGGGTCGAACAGGTGTCGCACCAGCCGGTCGGCCGCGTCCCGGCCGGCGGAGATCAGGACGGCGCCCAGCAACGCCTCGAGGGAGTCGGCGAGGATCGAGGACTTGTCGGCACCGCCGGTGGCCTGCTCACCGCGGCCGAGGCGGATCTGCGAGCCGAGGTCGAGTGTGCGGGCGACGTCGGCGAGGCTGTTGGAGTTGACCACGGCCGCCCGCAGCTTCGCGAGCCGCCCCTCCGGGAGTTCGGGGTAGCTGCGGTAGAGGTGCTCGGTGACGACCACCCCGAGGACGGCGTCGCCGAGGAATTCGAGGCGTTCGTTGTGGGGCAGTCCCCCGTTCTCGTACGCGAACGAGCGGTGGGTCATGGCGAGCTGGAACAGCTGGGGGTCGAGCTCGATGCCCAGCTGGTCGAGAAGCTCGAGGGCGCGGCTGCCCGCCACGTCCTCGCCGACTGTCGTCGGAACTCCCGTCAGGAGTCCAGGACCTGGCGGCGCGCGGCGCGCGGACCGTACTGGCCGCACTCCGGGCACGCGGTGTGCGGCAGGTGCGCGGCGCCGCAGGCCGGGTTGGCGCAGGTCACCAGGCTCGGCGCCGTGGTCTTCCACGCCGAACGGCGGGCCCGGGTGTTGGCACGGGACATTCTCCGCTTTGGGACGGCCACGGTGTTACTCCTCGTTCTTGTCTACTGACTCGGTTTGCGCCCACGTCCCGAGGTCGGCCCACCGGGGGTCGATGGCCTCGTCGTGTCCGTGACCGGGGTCTGCGTTCAGGTCGGCCCCGCATTCGGGGCACAACCCGGCACAGTCCGGACGGCACAGCGGCGTGAACGGCAGGTCGAGCACCACCGCGTCCCGCAGGACGGGCTCGAGGTCGATCAACTCGCCCTCGATGCGCCGGGCCTCCTCGTCGTCGGGTTCCTTGCCCGGGTAGCAGAACAGTTCCTGCACCTCGACCTCCTCGGATGAGGCGATCTCGCGCAGGCACCGCGTGCAGTACCCCTGCAGCCGAACCTCGGCGGTTCCGGTGACCAGCACCCCTTCCACCACCGACTCCAGCCGCAGCTGGAGGTCGACGGGTGAGCCGGGTGGTACTCCGATTACGTCGATGCCGAGATTCTCCGGCGCCTCTGCGACCCGGGTGACTTCTCGCATCTGCCCGGCTCGGCGACTCAGTTCGTGAGTGTCCAGGACAAGCCCGGAACGCGGGTCAGGCAGGTGGGGAGTCACGACGTTTCCCTTCGGCGTAGCTGGCAGCGTCATAACCAACGCAGAACTCTACCAAGGGCGCAGTTCGGCGGCAAAAGCGCGCTCAGGCGTCCAGGCGCGGCAGCGCGTGCGTGCCGGTGTCGTCGTCGAGGGCCGAGCGGCGCGACAACCTCTCCCGCATCACCCGCACCTGGGCGAGGGTCTTCTGCAGGCTCGCCTCGAAGGCGGCGATCCGTGCGTCGACGTAGGTGTCCGCCTCGCGCCGAAGGGCGTCCGCATCGGCCACCGCCTTGGCCTCCAGCAGCGTGGCCTTGCGCCTGGCCTCCTCGTGGACGGGGTCGCGCGTGGCCAGGTACCTGGCCTGCTCCTCGGCCGCAGCGACGATCTGTCTGGCTTCCTGCTGGGCCCGCTCGAGGGTCTCCAGCGAGGTGGCGGTGACCCGCTGGGCTTCGGCGAGGTCTTCGCCGAGAGCCGAGTTGGCCCTCTCGATCAGCGCCAGCGCGTCGGCACGGCTGATCATGCAGGACGCCGACATCGGCACCCCTTTGGCTCCGGCGACCAGGTCGTGCAGCTCCGCCAGCACCTTCTGCGTCCGCTCAACCATCGGACGGCTCCTTTCCATGCGAGCGTTGGCGGATCCGCCTCGCTACGGGTTCTGGGACGAACCCGGAGACGTCGCCTCCGTGGTTCGCGATCTCCCTGATCAGGGTCGATGACAACGTCGACCATTGTGACGCAGCCGGGAGGATCAGGGTCTCCACGCCGCCGACGAGCTTGTTCAGGTTCGCCATCTGCAGCTCGAACTCGAAGTCCCCGGCGAACCGGATTCCCTTGACGAGCACGCCGCCGCCGCGGGCGTTGACGAAGTCGACGATCAGCCCGTCCAGGTGGTCGACGGTGACGTTGGTCAGGTGGGCGAGCGACTCGCGGACCAGTTCGATCCTCTCGTCGGCGGAGAACAGGTAGCTCTTGGTGGAGTTCTTGCCGACGGCGACCACCACCTCGTCGAAGATCGCGGCTGCGCGCGCGATCACATCGAGGTGCCCATTGGTGATCGGGTCGAAAGAACCCGGACACACCGCTAGCACTGGTCCTCCATCGCGAAGTGAAGCATCGTCTCACCGTAACGCCGTTGCCAGGTCAGCGTCATCGTCGCCGGTAGTGACGGGGCGGAATCTCTGGATGAGCGCTCGAGGACCAGCAGGCCGCCCGGAACCAGCCAGCCGCTCGCCACCACCGTCTCGATGATCTGCCCGAGCCGGTCGTTCGGGAGCTCGTAGGGCGGGTCGGCCCAGACGATGTCGAAGCCGGACGACGTCCTGCCGGCCAGCCAGCGTTCAACGGTCGAGGTCGCCACGTCCACGGGAAGACCCACTTCGGCGACGTTGCCACGGGCGACGGCGGCAGCCTTCGCGTCCGCCTCCACCGCGACCACCGGGGCGGCGCCACGGCTGGCGGCCTCGAGCGCGATGGCGGCCGAGCCGGCGAACAGGTCGAGGAAGCCGAGCCCGGCCAGGGACGTCTCGGCGGGCTGGCCGCCGGTGCCGGCCCAGTCCGCGATCGCGGAGAAGGCGGCCTCACGCACCCGGTCGGTGGTGGGACGGGTGGTCTGCCCGGGTGTGCGCAGGCGTCTACCCCCGTGGGAGCCGGCGATGATCCTGGTCACGACGGCACAGGGTACCCCGCCGAGGCATCCGGGACGGACTCAGCCTCGTTCCAGCCAGTCGGCCGAGGACAGAAGCTCGGTGGCGCGGACGGCGTCCGCGAAGCCGGGGGTCGTCATGCCCGGGTCGCGCGCGACGCATTCGGCGGCGAGGTCGCGGGCCTGCGCGATCACGTCCGCGTGCTCGGTGACCCGCAGCAGCCGCAGGCTGGAGCGGCTGCCCGCCTGGGTGGCGCCCAGGACGTCGCCCTCGCGGCGTTGCTCCAGGTCGAGCTCGGCGAGCTGGAAGCCGTCCCGGGTCGCGGCGACCGCATCCAGCCGGGCCCGTGCCGACTCGCCGGGTGGTGCCGTGGTGAGCAGCAGGCAGACCGCGGGCTCGGTGCCACGACCGATCCGGCCGCGGAGCTGGTGCAGCTGGGAGATGCCGAACCGGTCGGCGTCCCAGACGACCATCATGGTGGCGTTCGGCACATCGACTCCGACCTCGATGACCGTCGTGGCCACCAGCACGTCCAGGTCGCCGACGGCGAACTCGGCCATCACTCGTTCCTTCTCCTCGCTCGGCAGCTGGCCGTGCAGCACGCCGAGCCGGAGCCCGGCTAGCGCACCGTCGCGGAGTTCTGCGGCGAGTTCGACCACGCCCTTGCCCTCGCCGCTCTTCGTGCCGCCGATCCTCGGCGCGACGATGAAGACCTGTCGTCCGGCGGAGACCTCTTCGCGGACGCGTTGCCAGGCGCGGTCCACCCAGGCCGGACGCAAGCCGGCGTCCACGACGACCGTGCTGACATCTGGCCGCCCAGCCGGCAGCTCGGCCAGCGTGGACGTCTCCAGGTCGCCGAAGATCGTCATCGCGACCGATCGCGGGATCGGGGTCGCGGTGAGCACCAGGACGTGCGGCGCCTCGACCGCCTTGCCGCTCAGGACCGCGCGCTGCTCCACCCCGAAACGGTGCTGCTCGTCGATCACGACCAGGCCGAGGTCGGCGAACTGGACCTGTTCGCCCAGCAGGGCATGGGTGCCGATGACGATGCCGGCCTCGCCGCTGGCCGCCTTCAGCAGCGCCGTCCGCCTCGCCGGGGCCGAGGTCGAACCGGTCAGCAGCACGACGTCGGTGGCGTTGTCCGGGGCTCCGAGGAGCCGGCCCTGGCCGAGGTCGCCGAGCAGGCCGGAGATGGTCTGGTAGTGCTGGGTGGCGAGCACCTCGGTCGGCGCCAGCAGGGCCGCCTGGCCACCGGCGTCCACGACGCTCAGCATGGCGCGCAGCGCCACCACGGTCTTGCCGGAGCCGACCTCTCCCTGGAGCAGGCGCTGCATCGGACGGCTCCGTTCGAGGTCGGCGAAGATCGCGTCGGAGACCTCGAGCTGGCCGGCGGTCAGGCTGAACGGGAGCCGCGCGTCGAACGCAGCGAGCAGACCGTCGGTGCGGCGGGGGCGGGGACGCGCGGACGCGGCCGCGGAGTCGGCACGCCGATAGGCCATGGTCAGCTGGGTGGCCATGGCCTCGTCGAAGACCAGCCGGTCAGCGCCCCGCGCCGCCTCGGCGAGGCTGGACGGGTGGTGCACCGCCTCGAAGGCTCCGGCGAGCTCCATCAGGCCGGCCCGTTCGCGCAGCCATTCCGGCCACGGATCGTCGGCCCCGGACAGGGTGGCCAGCGCCAGCCGGGCGCACTCGGCGACCTTCCAGGTCGGCAGCTTGGCCGTCGCCGGGTACATCCCGACCAGGCCGCCGGTGGACAGCGCGGCCAACCTCTCCTTCTCCTCGGAGGTGGCGACGATGTGGCCGCGTTCGTCCATCATGACGAAGACGGGATGGCTCATCTGGAGCTGGTCGCGGAAGGTGCCGACCTTGCCGACGAACAGGCCGGC
This sequence comes from Propionibacteriaceae bacterium, assembly GCA_017306015.1. GTDB lineage: Bacteria > Actinomycetota > Actinomycetes > Propionibacteriales > Propionibacteriaceae > Propionicimonas. The sequence goes on along the minus strand of JAFKJK010000027.1, from coordinate 10,399 downwards.
GACACCCGCACCGAGCTGGCGGGACCACCAGTCGAGCAGGTAGGTCTTGCCGAAGAAGGTCGCGACGAGGCGTCCGGTGCCGTCGGTGAGGACGACCTCCAGCCGTCCTGGGCCGGGCTTGGCGCCGGGACGGGCCCGTGGCTCGTGCCGCTCGATGTGGGCGACCCTCGCGGTGACCGCGACCAGTTCGCCGGGGACGATCGTGGCGAGGTCGGTGAGCTCGGTCCCGGACAGATAGTGGCGCGGGACGTGCCGGAGCAGGTCGCCGACCGTGTGGATCTTCAGCGCGGCGAACTCCTTGGCGGTGCGCTCCCCCAGCACCGTGGCCAGCGGCGCGTACAGCTCGGAGTACATCCGGGTTCGCCACCCGTCCAGCCTGGCCTCCATGCCGGTCAGCCTAGGCGGTGGCGCGGACACCGTCGGCTAACCGGCGACACCTGCTGGGGCGTCCGTCAATCCTCCACTGTGACGGAGTTGAACGCGAGCATGGTCGCCAACTCGGGGAACACCCAGAGGAACAGGACTGCCAGAACCGCCGAGACCAGGATTGCCGACTCGATCACCTTCACCGCCGTCGGCCCGGGAAGCCGTCTCCACACGAACCTGTAGATGGACATCAGTTCGCCGCGAAGATCTCTGCCGGTGGCCCCTCCTGACGCGGATACCGGTTCTCCAACTCCCCGTAGACGATGTACCGCTCCTTGGTGCTGAACAGGGGATGACAACTCGTCATCGTCAACAGCGCCTTCGTCGGCACTGACCCGGGCGCGTCGGGGACGGGCAGCAGGACTCCCACCTGCGTCGGCGGAACGACCTCCCGACCGGTCACTCGGTAGACGAACCAGCTGCTTCTTGTCTCGACAATGACCGCGTCCCCGGTCAGGAGGTCGGCGATCCGGTTGAACGGCTCGCCATGACCGTTGCGATGCCCAGCGATCGCGAAGTTGCCGACCTCGCCGGGCATCTCGGTCTCGAGGTAGTGGCCGATGCCGCGCGCGAGCACGTCCTGGCCGGTGCCTTCATACAGCGGACGCGCAAAGCCCGAGCCGAACCTCGGGATGTGGACGACCGCGAAGGCTGTTCCAGGCTCAGGCTCCGGCTGGATGACAGTGGAATCCGGTTCCGGCTGGGCGACAGTGGGATCGTCGAAGTCGTGCTGCAACGCCGCAACCACCTGGGCTCCGTCCGCGTCGGCGGCGGCATTCGTCCACCAGAGCTGCCAGCCCACGAACAGCAGCACGACGGCGCCTGCGGTGATCAGGACCTCACCGAGCAGGCCGGCCACACCGCGTCCGATCGTGCCCCACGTCCGTTCCCGGCGAGGCCGGCGGGTCTCTCCGTCCAACTCCGCAGGTGCCGTGCTCACGCGCTCTCCTCGTGGTCGTTCCGCCTCCGGTACGGGAACGGAGAGGAGCGGCGACGGTTACATTGGGGGCCGTCGCCGCTCACACCGGCAGAGGGACTACCGGCGGATGGCGCCGCTCCCAGCGCCATCTGGATTGGGGCGGGGGGCCCCAGTCACCTGACGAGACGAGGACGGCCACCGATTCTGACGGTCGTTCCCGCGAACGGGCCCGGCGCTGCGCCCTCGGTCGGCCGGTCACCGCCGCCGACTCGGCCTCCGTCGCAGCCACGCCGTGAGCATGAGCGCGGTCCCGACGGCCATGGCCGCGAGCGCCACAGCCAGGCCGGTCTCGGACAGTCCGATGAGCCCGGTGTCGATCTCGGCGTCCGGGCCGCCCGAGTCGGTGCTCTCGGTCAGTTCGAGGACGACAGTGAAGCCGGCCGTACGTTCGCCGACCCGCGAGCGGTTCCCCGAGGTGGCGTTGAGCGGGAACACGTACTCGATGGTGACCTGGGTGGACTGGCCCGCGGCCACGGGGACCTCGACGACCGGACGGTGACTGCCGACGAGGCTGGCGAAGCTCGCCTGGCCGGTACCAGCGGCCGTCGTCCATCGCAACTGCAGATCGTGATAGAAGGTGTCGCTGGCCGCGTCCTGGCTGATCGTGACATCGGTGATGGCCACGGCGAGGACGCTCGCGCCGGGGCCGGTGTTGCGGACGGTGAGGGTCCGTCCGACGACGTCCCCGGGCACCGCGACCGGCGTCCCGACGAACGACTCCGTGGCCGTCGGCCGGCTCTGCCGGTCGAGCGCGATCATCGCGGCTCCGCCGTCGGCGGCGGCGGTGGTCGCCCCCAGCGCCGCGAACGCTGCTGCCGCCACCGCGACCAGCGCTGTACGGGTCCTCATGCTGCCGCCTTCCTTCGCGGACGAGTGCGGATCCAGACCAGCACGCTGGCCAGGGCGTATCCGAGCAGGCAGAGCCCGATCGCGCTCGTCACGAGCGTTCGGTACTGTCCGAGCCACACCGTCAGGTAGCCGACCAGCGGCACTCTGACGAAGAACTTGCCGACCACCTGTTCGCTGCGGATCGGCTGGTCGTCGGCCCGGTTCGCGTCGCCCTTCGTGGTGAAGAGGACGCCGTTGGCCGTGATCGACTTCGCGACGACCCGGTGAGTCACCAGGGTGGGATCGCCGCTGACGGGCTGGAAGGTGACCACGTCACCGACGTGCACATCTCGATCGGGCCTGGTCGGGACAACGACGACGACGTCGCCCGGGTTGATCGACGGCTCCATCGAACCGCTGAGCACGGCGAGCGCGCCCCCACCGACCATCCGGGGAACGCCCACGACAAGGACGGCGACAGCGCCGATGGAGGCGAGGACGACGGCAGACGTCATCCGCAGCAAGCGCCCGGCCTTCCGGCCGCCAGGCGGCCGGAAGGCAAGACCGGTGCTGCTCGCCGGGGATCGGGCTGCACTCTCCCTGGCCCGCTGCTCTCCTCGCCGGGACGGATGAGTCGCCGGAACCGCCAGGACTACCGCTGCCCCGTCGCCACTAGCGGGTCTGGGAGAGCGTGACACCGAGGTCATCCAGCTCGGCCGTCGCCTGAGTCAGGTCCGTGTCGGTGGTGCTGGTCTTGAAGGTGACGTTCACTTTGACCAGAAGGTTGTCGGTTGCCGGCAGGTCCACCGGGAGCGTGGGCAGGGCCGCGACACTGGTCGCGGTGTTGTTGGGTGACCGGAACGCCACGGTCGCGGTGCTGCCCAGCGCTGTCGACGTCGAGAGCGCCGTGATGCCGTCGGCGCCGAACAACTGATAGGTGATGTCCAGGCCGTCGAGGAGGCTGCCGGTGGCCGCCACGCCGTCCAGGGTGAGGGCGAGGTCGGCGGTCAGGTTGTCGCCGTCGAGAGCACCCTTCAGGCCGAAGGTGCCCTCGATGGTGTCGCCGGGCACGATCCGGTAGGTGGCCAGCGTGATCGAGGTCGGCGTGCCGGTGACGTCGGCGGAGACGTCGTGCCAGGCGACCGTTCCTGCGGCCACCTCGAGGTTGCCGGAAGTGATGGTTCCGCCGGCCACAGAGGCGGAGTCGGTCCACAGGGCGAAGGTCGTGCCGCCGAGCAGCAGCAGTGCGCCGAGCCCGCCAGCGAGGCCGGCCTTGGTGAGTTTGTTCATCTTGATTGCTCCTACTTTCCTGGTTCGTCTTGTTCGGATGGTCTGGATCTCGTGCCGGGCACCTGCTAGGTCAGTGCCCGGACGCTCTCGGTGGTGTAGGTGAGGGTGATGTCGCTGATCGCTGCCGGCACGCGCCAGACGGCCTGCGTCCAGGTGGCCCTGGTGTCGTCCGGGTCTGAGCTGACCGCCGTTGTGGGCGCCCCGCTCGGCCCGGACTCGCCCGACGCCGTCCCGGTGACGCTGGCCGTGTTGGTGTAGGTGTAGCTGGTGGTGGACAGCCGGAGACACACATGGGCGGTCTCGATGTGCTCGGTGGCGTGGTATCCCCCGGCTCCGGTGAGTTGCACGGGGTCGGTGGCGTTCTGGCTCAGCGCGACGGGGGTGCACGCGCTCGACGTGGCCACCGTGGTGAGGCTGACCAGTACCGCGCCGGTGGAGGAGGGCAGGTCCAGCTGCAGCCGCCCGTCGGTGCGGAGGAATCCCGCGGATCCCGAGCGCACCACCCAGGATGCGGCTGCCTTGCCGTTCTCGTGCAGGTCCTCCAGTACCTGCGCGGGCAGGTCGACGGTCTGGCTGCGGCCCAGCGGGACCGGGTCCAGCGTGCTGACGTCCGGCCCGAAGCTGAAGTGCGCGAATCCGTAACCGGTGCCGGTCTGGGTGTCCTCCTGGTCGTGCCACAGCGCCAGCGTGGTGCCGGACGCTCCGGCCAGGGCCGCGACGGCGAAGGCAGCCAGGCTGACGAGGATCGTCCTGCGCGTGGTCACGGCCGCTCCTGACTGAAGTCGACGGTGAACCGGTAGTCGGACAGAGCCGGCGCGCTGTCGGGGATCACCGAGTCGCCGGCGTACTGGACGACCAGGTAGACGACCACCGGCTGCGTGCCTGCCTGAGCCGTCCGCACCGATGCCGACCCGTCCGGATACGCCAGCGGAGCACTGGCGAAGCCGGTGGCTGCCGGATCGAGCACCTGTGCGGCCGTGTGGGTGGTCGTCTGGCCAACCCGCCAGGTCACGCTCACCCCTGCGGGCCACGTGGTGGCCGGGCTGTCGTTCGGCGCGATCGAAACCAGGCCTGCCACGTTGTCGCCGACGCTGGTCGCATCGACCTGCCAGGAGCCGAGCAGCAGGTCGCCCGGCGTGGCGTGCCAGGCCGACGGATCGGCGATGAGGATCTCGGCGGGGAGGTCGGGGCTGGTGTTGTGCCACGTCCAGCCCGATGGGCTGGGCTCGAGCTTCAGGCTGCCTGCAGTGATCGAGCCGACGACCCGCGGCACGGACAGGCTCCAACCGGCAAGGGTCGCCCCGCTTCCCGCGGCCAGGCCGAGCAGGCCGGCGAGCGCAACCACCGCGACTCCCCAACGAACTTGCGTCCTCATCAGCCCGCCGTTCCGTCGGTGAGTAGGCCACTGCCCGTGCAGGTCATCTGCTCGCCCTTGTCCAGGCTGGACTCAGGGCACGTGACCGTGACCCCTTTGCTGTCGGTGACCACGATGCCGTCGACCGTCACGTCCCCGGTGTTCGTCACGGTGTAGGTCCAGTCCACCTGCTCGAGCCAGCGGAACGGGCCGCCCGCCGCGGTCTTCGCGACCGTCAGCCCGGCCGCCTTCCAGTTGGCGTACAGGGTGGTGTCGTCGGTGATGGTGATCTGGGCACCGTCGCTGTACCCGACCGCTCCCCCGGCCGAGGTGCTCCAGCCCATGAACGCGTAGCCTTTCCGGCTGAACCGACCGTTGAGCAGATTGAGTGGCGTGTTCTCCGGCGCCGCATTCTGGTTCGGCATCGTGCCGGTGCCACCGTTGGCATTGAACGTCACCTGGACCGGCCCGAGGTCAGTGAACGTCCAGCCGGCGTTGGTGATGGCCTGACGGCCGGTCACCGCAGCCTGACCGGCGTAACGGGAAGGGATCGGGTGCCCGGAGCTGCTCCAGGGCACGCCGGCTTTGAGCGTCTGCCCACCCCAACCAGCCAGGATCTTGCTGTAGTTGGCCACCTTGATCCCGCTGTCGCGGAACATGTCGACCGCGTTCGTCACGGATCCCACGCTCCAGGTGCTGAGATCCTGGTTGAAGCTGGTTGCGCTGTAGAACATGTTGGAGATGTTGGCGACGCTGCCCATGTTCCACATACCAATGGCCCGGTTGAAGGCAGACGCGCTGTAGAACATGTATGTCATGTTGGTGACGTGGCCCGTGCTCCAATTCCCGATGTCCTGGTTGAACGACGTTGCGGCGACGAACATGAACGACATGCTGACGACCTTGCTCGTATCCCAGCCGCCAATGCCCTGATTGAAGGTGGGGACGTTGTTGAACATGCTGGACATGTTGGTCACATTCCCGGTCTGCCACGAGCCGATGTTCTGATTGAAGGAGGACGCGTTCGCAAAGAGGTTCGCCATGCTGGTCACCGCGCCGGTGTTCCACGTGGTGACACTGGAGTCATTGAAGGACGTGGCGCCCTCGAAGGTGCGATCCAGGCTGCGGACGTACGCAGGCAGGGTGGGAGGCACTGACGTCAGACTGGTCTCGCCGCGGAAGGCGCCGTTGAGCGAGATGAAGTCGCTCTTCGCCGCAATGTCACCCCAACTCACGACTCCCGTAACCAGCCCGCCGGACGGCGTGGTGACGCCGGCGCCGAAGCCAGTCGCGGTGTCGTCCGTCCCGGTGCCGACCTTGATCGTGACCGATCCGCCCACCAGGCCGGCGTCGTAGGTGTGGGTGGGATTGCTGCTCCCGGAATAGCTGAGCACCGTCCCGTCTCCCCAGTCGACCGCGCCGCGCAAGGTCTGGATGTGCAGCGTGTACACCGTGCCTGTCAGCTGCACCTGCAGCGTCATCGGGGACGCCTCAGCCGCCTGGGCCGGCTGCGGAGCCACAACGAGCAGGGCAGCGACGACAACTGTCGCCAGAAAGACGTGCAGCCACATTCTGCGAGCGGCGCCAACAATCACGGACATAACCCCCCGGAGTTCCTTTGGTGCGCGGCAAGTAAAGCACACGCCATGGCGGGCGACAAGCGTCAGGTAGCAATATTCCTGGCGGCGGGAACCGGGTGTAGTACGACCCTTGCTATTTTGTGTGGTATTTCGCCCCGTCCTCCATTCGACAATCTCCCGCCCTTGGTACACGTGGACCTCATGAGGGATATTCGATTGATCGCGCGTCGGCCGGGGGCCCGCTCGTGCGCCGACTGACCACGACGACCGCGCTGACGCTGTCCGGGATGTCGCTGTTCACCGCCGGCGGGATCGCCGGCGGCCTGCTGCTCAGCGGGCTGGGGGCCCCGGCGCCCCTTCCGGCAGAGGCCTTCACCGAGGCCGCACCCGCCTCCGTCCGCGGCGACGGCTGGATGGCTCCGCCCCGGCCACTGGGTGCGGAGCGGCTACTCATCCCCGCCATCGACGTGGACGCCCCGATCGTGGACTCGACGATCGACAACGGCCTGTTGACCATCCCCGAACACAGCGAGGTGGGCCGCTACGTCGGCGGAGGGAGCGTGCGCTCCGAGAACGGCACTGTCCTGCTCGCCGGTCACGTGTCGAGCTACGGCCAACCCGGTGCGCTGCGGTTGCTCTCCCGCCTCCGGGCCGGGGACTGGGTGTACCTGACCGACGAGGACGGGAACCTGCTCGGCGCGGTCGTCACCGGCGTGGAGGTCCGGCTCAAGGCCGACCTTCCGGACGGACTCTTCACGTCTTCCGGCGAACGCAGGGTGGTGCTGGTCACCTGCGGGGGCGAGGTCGTCACCCGATCGGACGGGACGCGCCACTACGCCTCGAACGTGATCGTGACCGCCGTGCCCGTTCAGCCACGCCCGCAGGGCGAACCGAGGGACGCAGGCGTCCACGACGGTGGGACGAGCCGATGACCTTGGCTGAGTCCAGCGACACCGAACTGACCGGTCTGGCTGCCGACGGCCATCGGCATGCCGCCGGGGAGTTGCTCTCGCGTCACCTGCACCTGCTCACGGTGATGTCGCGTCGGATCGCGACACCGACGATCGATCCCGAGGACCTGCTGGGGGAGGCGATCGCGAACCTGCTCACGAAATGGGCCCAGGGCCAGGGTCCTCGGGAGTACGCGGAGGCGTACGTGATCCGGTCGATGCGGAACCGGGTGGCCGACGAACTCCGGTCGCCCCGGTCGAGGGTGATCTCACTGGATCCCGACTGGCAGCCCGTGCCCGTCGAGTCCCCCGACTACGACCGAGTCGAACGGCACCAGGACTTCGAGATGGTTCGGGACGCACTCGCCAAGCTTCCGGCCGACCAGCGCAGGGTGCTGCTTGCCACGGTGGTCGACGGCCGCAAGCCGGGCGACCTCGTGGCCGAGTTCGAGCGGCCTGCCGGCGCCATCTACTCGCTCTCCCGTCGAGCGAAACTCAACCTGCGCCGGGCGTTGTTGCAGGTGATGCTGGAACGAAAGGCGCCTGCAGAGTGCCGGGCGTACTCCAGTCAGCTTCCACCGTCGATCGATACTGACCTGCTCGACCAACTGGACTTCGCCGGCCCGCGTCACATCCGCGAATGCGGACGCTGCTCCGCCGCCTGGCAGCTCTACCTCACCCAGGTTCAGGGAGCATTCCCACAATGACCCCGGGAGAGAAAAGCCCGCACGGACGCCCTGGCCCGGTCGACGCCGAGCCGCACCCGGGACAGCGACGGGACTCCGCCTTCGGCACCGGGCCGCGACCCAACCGGGCTGGATGAGAACAGCCGGGACTCCACACCGGGATCGAGCAGCTCCGGTCGGAGCCGCAGCAGGGTCAGCACGTCATCGCGGGTGAGGCCCACAGCCGACGCCAGCTCTCCCAGACCCGCGCCCCTGTTGGCGGCGGCTGCGAGCGCCCGAGATACCCGGGGGTCGCAGCTGGCCTGTCCAACCCCCAGCGTGGCGGAGCCTGCCGCGAGCACCGCGAGCCGGTCCAGGTGATCCCCCAGGTCGGCAGCCCTCATGGAGATGTCGAACAGCAGCGGAAGTGGAGCGTCGTTGGTTGCCACAGTGACCCCGCTCTCCGCCAGCCGGCAGCCGTGACCGGCACGTCTCTTCCTGCATGACGAGTCGGGCGACGTTATGTGACGGTGCTCACCGCAGCACCGGTTCTGCCGGCCGTGCAGGATCACCCAAGGAGAGTGGCCGGAGGTACCCCGTCCTCGTCGCTTCCGAGATCAGCTCCGCCCGGGTCCGAGCGCGAAACTTGGCACGCAGGACGGCCACCTGCTTGCGCACGGTGTGCACCGACACATACAGCTCGGCCGCGATCTCGGTGACCGTCTGCGGGCCGGCCAGCAGCGGCAGCAGCTCCCTCTCGCGCCGGGTCAGCACCGGGGCGGTGCCGTGGCACTCGTGAGACTGCTTCAGCCCCTCGAGCTGCGTCCCAGAGGCCAACAGGGACAGGCCGCAGTCCGGGTCGTCCAGGTGCTGACGATGGGCGAGCAGGACCACCTGCCGCATCTCGGCGGGCAGTGCGACCACAGGAAAGGGGCTGGACAGCTCCAGGCACATCTGGCATGCAAGCTCCGCCGCGGCAGCCAGCTCGTCCTCGGACGCGCCCGACATGCCCAGGGCCGCTGCCTTGATCGCCACGAGGTGGGCGCGGTCAAGGAACAGCACCCGGGGAGACCGACACCCCTCGTCCGCAGCGGCGATGGCCTGACTCCACTGCCCGAGGCAGAGTTCGAGCCGTGCCCGGGGGACGACGGTGAGGTGGCTTCCGGACCCCTTCGCCGCCGCGTCCAGGACGCGTTTCGCGTGGACGTTCTGGCCGAGGTTGAGGAGGAGCTCGGACCTGATGCGGGCCAGGGTCTCGGTCAGGTACGCCGACCGGCGGTGTTCGTGGAGCCGAACGGTGGTGTCGAAGTCGTTGAGGGCGAGCTGCGGCCCCGCCCAGAGCAGTCCGTACTCGCTCACCGCCCACAGCTCGACCAGCCAGGTGTTGAACCAGCGCGTGGACGAGGTGACCTGCCTGACCGCTGCGTAGGCGGCGCTGGCCGCGACTCGGTCGAGGCTTCTCGCGGCACGGGCCAGATCCAGGGCGTGGCACAACGGCGCGACGACGGGCCACCAGGCCCATCCTTGGTCCCGGGCCGTGTCCAGCAGTTCCTGGGCCCTCCTGGCACCCCGTCGCTCGCCGAGCCACAGACTGGCGACCGCGAGACACCACGCTCCGAGAAGTGCCTGGAAGCTCCCGTGCTCGCCCAGGACGATGGCCAGCTCACCCTGGCGCTGGGCTTCGACGACGTCGCCGGTCGAGATCGCGACCAGGGCGGAGAAGCCGCGAAAGCTGGCCTCAGCTGCAGTGGACGGCAAGCTACCCGACTCCGCCTCCTGCACCAACCGGTCCTCGATGGCCTGGCTGATCCGCCACGCGTCCTCGTTCGGCCGACCCTGCGTCCCGGCCGGAAAGGCGCCAACCGAGGTCATCCAGAGTGTGCCAGCCCGGATGGCGTCATCGAGGTTCTCGTGCCGGCTCCAGCCCGAGTGCAGCCGTCCCTCCTGCACGAGCGCGCGGATCATCCGGTCGAGATCGGGCGAGGTCGAGTCGCGCAGCCCGGCGATGGTGGCGTAGGGAAGGCTCAGCGCCGGATGGTCGCGGCGCGCGTCCGGAGGGGTCTGGGCGAACCAGCCGGCGATCGCTGGATTGCCCAGCAGCGCGGCGAAGCCGTGCACCAGCCACACCTGCTCCAGCGTCGACCAGTCACGGTTCTGCCACGCCCAGGCGCACAGCTCGGCCAGGACGAGGTCTCCACCTCCGGTCGCCATCTTCTCCGCGGCAGCCTTGATCAACTCGCTCCGCACGGTCACGGCCGACAACTCGTCGCGCTCGAGTTCGTGGAGCATGAGCAGTCGCACCCAGCCGCGCAACCTAGCGACCTTCA
>JAFKJK010000026.1 GCA_017306015.1 Propionibacteriaceae bacterium | reverse complement strand
GGAGGGCCGGGCCGGCAGTCCCAGCACCGCGGCCTCGGCGGCGGCGGCGCTGACCCCCACCGGGCCGCCGTCGCCGGCCGGGGTGTCGACCCTCCAGTGGGTCGAGTTCACGTGGACGACCCGGCCCAGCCGCATCACCCCGCACAGGGCGGCGCAGCCCGCCAGCACCGCCCAGGCCAGCTCCTCGTCCTCGGTGAACGCCAGGAACCAGAGCTCGGCCGACGGGAACCGGTCGAGCAGCCGCCCGATCAGGTACGCCTGGCCGTCCGTCCCGGCGACCTCGGCCAGGTTGACGCGGGCCGTCACCTCGACCCGGCCGTCGCGCAGGACGACAGCCACCAGCGAATCCCGCGGATGGAAGCCGATCAGGTACGGCACCAGGCCGACCAGATCCTCGACAGTGTGGACGGCGAGACGAGCCGGCGTTTCGGAGACACTCACGCCCGCACATCATCGGCGTCCGGAGACGAAAAGGGTCACTGTCCACAGGCCCGATCCGGCCGTCCACAGGCGTGGGCGGAACCAGATCCGGGTAGCCTTGCGGTGATGAGCGAGCAACCAACGGGCCGGGAGACGGCGCCCGGGCCGGAACCTGACCGTCCCGGGCAGGGGTGGGCTCCCCCGCCGTTGCCGGGCGGTGAGCGCGCATCGTTCGCCAGCCGGAATCCGGCCGATGTCACACCCTCGGGCGAGGGCCGTCGCGGCGACGCGATCGACCGGTTCGCGCCGCGGCGTTCGCTGGTTCCAGTGCTGGTCACCGTCGTCGCGCTGCTGGCCGCCGCCGCGATCTTCTACACGACCAGCCGTCCCCTGCCGGCCCCGTCCGACTCCGCAACGCCCAGCCACTCGGCCACGCCCAAGGCGAGCCCGCGACCGGGCAAGCAGTTCACGGCCGACCGCTCGCATGCCACCGGCGTGTGGCGGATCACCGATCAGCGCTGGTCACCGCAGGGACTGGACGTGTTCATCGAGGTCACCCTCGACTCCGGGGCACTCACACCCTCGTTCGACGCGATGCCCAACAGCGGCAGCGGCTATGTGGAGGGAGAACCCTCAGCCCTGAGCCCCGGCTTCTCGCGAGCGGCCATCCGGCCGGGAACGACCGTCCGCGGCTGGCTGTTCTTCGGCACCACGCGGGAGACGACCCTGATCTTCCTCGGGGACGCCAACGATCCGCAGATCTCCGGGATAGAGGTCCCCGCCTGATCCCGGGCCGGTGTTGCCCCTTGCGCCACGGGCCAGCCGGTAGGGTGAAGCCGTGACCCCGGAGACGCCGCTGCGCGTGGGCATCTTCACCGACGACTTCTATCCGGAGTCCGGCGGAGTGAGCCGATCGATCGAACTCCAGCTCCAGGCCCTGACCGCGGCCGGCCACCAGGTCACCCTGTTCGCGCCGGGCACGCACTTCACGCCCCCGGACGCGTGCGCCTGGGAGCGGACGCCGTACTGGCGGCTGCCGGGATCGCCCAGTTGGCTGTGCTCGTTGCAGGTGCTGCCGCAGCTGGCCGCCCGGATCGCCGCCGACCACGCCGGGCTGGACGTGGTGCACTCCCAGAACGAGCGCGGCGCCATGTACCTCACCGCCCTGGTGGCACGGCGACTCGGCGTCCCCCAGGTGCACACTTTTCACTCCAACTACGTCGGGACGCACCACACCTACCCGGCGTCCTCGGCACTGAACAGCTTCACCTACCTCGACTGGTCGGGACGCTGGCTGCGGGCGGTCGCGCCGCCGCGGGCCCGCACGCACCTGGCCGGGTCCACCGTCCGGCCCGAGGAGGGCGACGTCCGGCTGGCCGCCCGCGACTGGCGCAGCCTGGCGCGGGTGGCGTCCGCTGTCGAGGCGTTCACCTCACCGGCGGCGTTCGTGGTGGACTCCATCGTCGCCGCGTCCGGAGACACCCTCGCCGGACGCGGGCACGCGGTCCCCAGCGGGGTGGCCGAGGCCTTCGCGAACGCTCGGCGGCAGCGTCCCAGGGGGCCGGTGACCCGGTTCGTCAGCGCTGGCCGGCTCGGCCCGGAGAAGCGCGTGGACGTGCTCCTGGACGCCTTCGACGAACTCGCCCGCGACGACGCGGAGCTGTTCATCATCGGCAGCGGCGGCGCCGAGCGGGCACTGCGGCAACGAGCCGAGCGGATCCGGCACGGCAGCGTCCGGTTCCTCGGGCACTTCACCGAGGCGGCCGCGCTGGCGCAGGAACTCGCCGACGCCGACGTCTTCGTCCTGGCGTCCCACCGGTTCGACACCCAGGGCATGGTGCTGGCGGAGGCGGCCGCGACCGGCACGCCGATCCTGTACTGCGACGAGCGGCTGAGGGTCGGCACCAGCCCCGACAATGCGCTGCTCACCGGCCCCGGAGCCGCCGAGCTCGCCGCCGGGATGCGCACGCTGATGGACGATCCCGCCCGGCTGGAGCGGATGTCGGCGGCATCGGCGGCGCTCGCGCCGTCCCTGAGTGTCGCGGCGATGCGGGACCGCTATCTCGACGTCTACCAGGCCGCGATCGGAGCCCGAACGGCCTGACTAGCGGCCGACCGCTCGCTACGGCAGGTGCGTCCTGGGAGCCAGCCGGGATCCGTGGCGCGGACGGGCGATGCCGGCCATCGTCACCAGGCGCTGCACCCGCAGCCGGTGCGGACGGTACGGCTCCAGGAGCTCGGCCAGACCGGCGTCGTCGACCGGCTCCCCCACGAGCGCCCAGCCGACATCGGCTGGAATGTGGTAGTCGCCGAAGCTCACCGCGTCCGGATCGCCCAGTGCCCGGCCACGCACCTCCGCGCTCGTCCAGATGCCCACGCCCGGGATGCTGCGCAGCCGGGCGTCCGCCCGGGCCGGGTCGGCGGGCAGCACGCGCTCGAGGGACTCAGCGACCGCCGCGGCCCGCACGAGGGTGCCGGAGCGGGCCGGATCGATGTGCATCGCCAGCCACTCCCACGAGGGGATCCGCCGCACCACGTCGGGTGACGGCAGCGTCCGCAGGCCCAGTACCCGTCCCGGTCCCGGAGCGGGTGATCCGTGGCGGGCCAACAACGAGCGGATGCCGTAGCTCGCCTCGTGCCCGGTGACCTTCTGCTCGATCACGACCGGGACGAGCGCGTCCCAGATCGACGCGGTACGGGCGAGCCGCCAGTGCGGACGCCGGCGGTGCAGTTCGGCGAGCAACGGGTGTTCCGGCCGGAAACCGGACGGGTCGTCGGCCGCTCCGAGCAGGTCCGGCAGGTGCTCGACGGCGTGGACGGCACCGGCGCCCCAGGCCTCGGCCCGAATCAGGCCCGACGCGTCCAGCGGCCGGACGGCCAGCGTCGCCGGCCCGTACGGGGTGTTCAGTGCCCGCCAGTGGCGTCCGTCCTGGATGCGATAGGTGGGGTCGGCCACCCCCCGTTTGACGGCTGCCCACACCTGCTCCACCGGGCACGGCCAGGCCGGCCGCCAGTCGCGGACGCAGGAATCGGGCACCCGCCCACCGTAGCCGCCGTCCGGGGCCGCTCCGTGAAGGTCGCCTCCAACTCCCCGGTCCACCCCGTCGTCGAGGGGAGGCTCGTCGGGCAGTAGCCGGCCTCGACAAGTCCGGCCGGCGCTGCCCATAGTGGGCGCATGCTGTTCGATCAGGTGGTACAGACGTCGGCGCGGGTGGCCGCCACGAGTTCGCGGACGGCCAAAGTCGCTGCGCTCGCCGAGACCCTGGCAGCGGCGAGCGGCGACGAGTTGCTGATCGCGGCGCACTACCTGTCGGGATCCCTGAGGCAGCGGCGGACGGGCGTCGGCTGGCGCTCGGTCACCGACCGTCCGACACCGGCTGCCGAGCCGACCCTGACCGTCCAGGCCGTCGATGCGGCCTTCGCCGAGTTGGCGCTGCTGGCCGGGACGGGTTCACAGGGCGTCCGGGCGTCCCTGCTGTCGGAGCTGATGGGTGCAGCTACGGCCGGCGAGCAGGCGTTCCTGGCCGGACTGATCACCGGCGAGACCCGGCAGGGAGCGCTCGAGGGGCTGCTGATCCCGGCGATCGCCGCGGCATTCTCGGTCGGGGTGGACGCCGTCCGCCGCGCGGCCATGTTCGCCGGCTCGATCCCGATGGTCGCCGTCGCCGCCCGGGCCGACGGTGAGGACGCGCTGGCCGCCATCACCCTGCAGGTCGGACGCCCGGTGTTGCCGATGCTGGCCTCCAGTGCGCCGACGATCGCCGAGGCTCTCGGCCGACTGGGCGCGGGCGCACCGGTCGCGGTGGAGGCCAAGCTGGACGGCATCAGGATCCAGGTGCACGCCGACGGCGACGACATCGCGGTGTACAGCCGCAGCCTGGACGACATCACCGTGCGGCTGCCGGCGGTGGTGGCCGCCGTGGCAGCGCTGCCGGCGCGGCGGCTGGTGCTGGACGGGGAGGCGCTGGCGCTGGGAGCGGACGGTCGTCCGCTGCTGTTCCAGGACACCGCCTCGGCGCAGGCTCCCCTCGTCCCGTTCTTCTTCGACCTGCTCCACGTCGACGAGGCGGACCTGGTGGACGAACCGACGGCCCTCCGGCACGAGCGGCTCGCCGCCCTGGTGCCCGACGAGCTCCGGGTGGCCCGGCTCGTCACCGCCGACCTCGACGCCGCCGAGGACTTCTCCCGCCGCGTCCTCGCCGCGGGCCACGAAGGTGTCGTGATCAAGGCGCTGGACGCCCCCTACGCCGCCGGCCGCAGGGGCGCGGCCTGGGTGAAGGTGAAGCCCGTGCACACCCTCGACCTGGTCGTGCTCGCCGTCGAGTGGGGCAGCGGACGGCGCAGCGGGTGGCTGTCGAACATCCATCTGGGAGCGCGCGACGAGGCGACCGGCGGCTTCGTGATGCTCGGCAAGACGTTCAAGGGCATGACCGACGAGATGCTGGCCTGGCAGACCGAGCGCTTCCTCGGCCTGGAGACCAGCCGCGAGGGCCACATCGTGCACGTGCGACCCGAGCAGGTGGTGGAAGTCGCCTTCGACGGCGTCCAGCGCTCCACCCGCTACCCCGGCGGGATGGCGCTCCGGTTCGCCCGGGTCGTCCGCTACCGCGAGGACAAGCGCCCCGGGGACGCGGACACCCTCGCGACCGTCCGTGCACTCGCCCGAGGCACCGAGGTCACCGGCTAGCGCCGATCGGCTGCCCAGCGCCGCAGGATCGCGCTCACGGACCGGGCTCGACGCACCCGCACGTCCCCCGGATCACCACCTCGCTCGGAACCACCACACGGCGGGGCCCGGGGCGGTACCCGCTGACCCGCTCGTGCAGGCGGAGAGCGGCGAGCCGTCCGACCTCGCGGGCGGGCTGGCGGACGGTGGTCAGGCCCGGCTGGGTGTGAGCGGCGGCCATCACGTCGTCCCACCCGGTCAGGGCGAGGTCCCCGGGCACCGAGATGCCCCGGCCACGCAACACGTGCCAGGTGCCGAGCGCGAGTTCGTCGTTCGCGCAGACCAGGCCGTCGACGTCCGGGAGCTGCGCGACGGCGTCGGCGACGGTCCGGGCAGCGGACTGGACGAAGGGCACCAGGATCGGGCCGGACGCCTCGGTCAGCCCGGCGTCGGCCAGTGCCTGGCGGAACCCGCAGAAGCGCTGCAGCACGTCCCTCGCCTGCGCCGGGTCGCCGACGAAGACCAGCCGGGTGCGTCCGTGCTCGATCAGGTGCCGGGTCAGCTCCCTGGTGCTCTGGGTGTTCTCCACGGTGATCTCGTCGCACCGAGGCAGTGGCTCGCGTGCGATCAGGGAGACGGGGATCCGGCTGGCGAGCTTGCGGACCGTGCTGTCACCGACCGTGGCCTGGGCGATCACCATTCCGTCCACATGACCGGACAGCTCCAGGACGCGTTCGGTGGGACGCTCGAACTCCTCGGTCGAGATCAGCCTGACGGTCTGGCCGAAGTCGCGGACCGCAGACTCCAGCCCGACCAGCAGCTCCGAGAAATAGGGCCCGTGGATCGAGGGCAGGACGAGCCCGTGCGCTTCGCTCCGGAGACTCGGCGCGACATGCAGGCGCAGTGGTACGTATTCCAGCTCGCGGACGGCGTGCAGTACCTTCGCGGTGGTCTCCGGCGAGCACGGCGTCGTGCCGTGGAGAACCCGGGACACAGTGGCGATGGACACGCCCGCGTGACGGGCGACCATGGTCATCGTGACCGGGTCCTCGTTTGCCACGTTCCCATCGTTGGCGACCGGAAGCCTGCTGGCAAGCCCCGGGAGCGTCACAGTCGGGCTCGGGGCCAGATCCACCACCCGGGTCAGCCGGCCGGGGCGGGCGTGACCGCCCGTGCCGGAGGCGTGGCGGCCGCCGTCTCGAAGGGGTTCGGGATCGCGTCCAGCAGGAGACGGGTGTAGTCGTCCTGCGGGTGCTGGATCACGTCGAGCGCGTCACCGGTCTCGACCACCCGGCCGTCCTTCAGCACGACGATCTGGTCGGCGATCATCCGCGCCGAGAGCAGGTCGTGGGTGATGTAGAGAATCGTCACGCCGTCGTCGGCGACCAGCCCGTGGAGCAGTTCGAGGATCTCCGCGCGGATCGACACGTCCAGCGAGGAGATCGGCTCGTCGGCCACGATCAGTTTCGGGTCGGCCGCGAGCGCGCGGGCGATCACCACTCGCTGTCGCTGGCCGCCGGAGAGTTCGTGCGGGTACCGGTTGAGGTAGCGGCTCACCGGGGTCAGGGCCACCTTCTCCAGCAACTGCTCGATGCTGCGGGAGAGCGCGTCGCCTCGCAGCCCGTGGTAGTTGCGCAGCGGCCGGCTCAGGATGTAGCGCAGCGTCTTGGTCGGGTTCAGCGAGCTGTAGGGATCCTGGAAGACCATCTGGACCTGGCGGCGGTACTGGCGCAGCTGGCGTGCCCGCATGGATCCGACGTCCAGGGGTCCGCCGTCGGAGTGGAACGTGATCGCCCCGGACGTTGGCCCTTCGACGCCGGTGATCAGCTTCGCGAGGGTGCTCTTGCCCGAGCCCGACTGGCCGACGAGCGCCGTCACCGCGCCGCGGCGCAGCTCGAAGCTCGCCGACTCCACCGCGGCCGTCGTGATGAACCGGAGGTTGCTGCGCACCCGGTAGTGGCGGCTCACGTTCTCGAGCTGGAGCAGGACGTCGTGATCGCGGGCTTCGCGGGTCTCCTCCGCCGTCTTCACGAACTCCGGGCCGGCGAACCGCCGCGGTGGCTGCACCGCGCCGGGCTCGCTGGCGGCGTGGGCGACGTGGCAGGCGACGCGGGCGTCACCGAGAGGCAGCAGTTCCGGGGCGGACTCGACGCACACCCCGATCGCCTCCGGGCACCGCGGCGCGAACGGACAGCCGGTCAGTTCCAGCGCGAGGTCCGGCGGACGGCCCGGGACGTAGGTGAGCCGGACGGTC
This sequence comes from Propionibacteriaceae bacterium, assembly GCA_017306015.1. Lineage (GTDB taxonomy): Bacteria > Actinomycetota > Actinomycetes > Propionibacteriales > Propionibacteriaceae > Propionicimonas. Next base: position 111,344 of record JAFKJK010000026.1, on the reverse strand, counting down.
TCCGCCCGCGGATCGCCGTAGGAACCCATCAAGCCCTTGGAGTAGGGGTGCAGCGGACGACGCAGCAGGTCCGCCGAGGTGTGCTCCTCGACGATCTTGCCCGCGTACATGACCAGGATCCGGTCGGACAGCTCCAGCACGGTGCCCATGTCGTGGCTGATGAACAGCACCGAGAAGCCCTGCTGGCGCTGCAGCGTCCGGACGGCGTCGAGGATGGACCGCTGGACGACCACGTCCAGCCCGGTGGTCGGCTCGTCGAGGAGTACGAAGCGCGGGTGGTTCGCCAGGGCGAGAGCCAGGTTCACCCGCTGTCTCATCCCGCCGGACAGTTCGTGCGGGTAGGCCCGGATGAAGCGGTGCTCGATCATGACCATGTCGAACAGCTCCCGGACCCGCTCGCGCACCGCTCCACCGCGAAGCGGCGAATGCAGTTCGATCGCGTCCCGGAACTGGTCCTCGACGCGGACCACCGGGTTGAGGGCGTTCATCGAGGACTGGAAGACCGTGGCGATGTCGCGCCACCGGTAGGGGCGCAGTTCGTCCTCGGTCATCGCGGTGAGGTCGTGGCCGTCGAACAGGATCTCGCCCGCGGCGATCCGGCCGGGGCGGGTGGTCAGCCGGAGCAGGGCGTCGCCCAGGGTCGACTTGCCCGAGCCGGACTCGCCGATGAGGCCGACGAAGCCCCCTTCCTCGATGGTGAAGGACACGTCCCGGACCGCGTCCAGTGGACGGTGCAGCCGGGGTTCGTAGCGGACGGTCAGGTTCTTGACCTCGAGCAGTGCCGCCATGTCACGCGTCCTCTCGCAGATGCGGGTTGCTGAGCAGGTCGATGCCGAAGTTCACCAGCGTGAAGGCGGTGATCAGCACCGCGAGCACGATGCCGGGGACGAACAGCCAGATCCACAGCCCCTGGGCGAGCGCCCCCTGGGTGTTGGCCTGGTACAGCATGGTTCCCCACGACACCGAGCTGGTGTCTCCCAGTCCGAGGAAGGACAGCCCGGCCTCGGCGCCGACCGCTCCCGTTGCGGCGCCGAAGAAGCCCGCCATGATCAGCGAGGTCATGCTCGGCATGATCTCCCGGAAGATGATCGTGAAGGTGCCGTCGCCGGCGAGCCGGGCCGCGGTGACGTAGTCGCGGTTGCGCAGGGTGATGATCTGCGAACGTTTCGCACGGGCCGCACCGGCCCACGAGGTGATCGTGATCACGAAGATCGTGAACCAGATGCTGCGCGTCTCGGTGTAGGCCATCAAGGTGATGATCAGCGGCAGGATTGGGACGACCAGGGCGACGTTGGTGAGGAAGGAGAGCCCCTCGTCGACCCAGGTGCCCTCGAAGTAGCCAGAGACCATGCCGACCAGCAGGGCGATCAGGGTCGCGAACAGGCCGCCGAACAGCCCGACGAGCAGCGAGACGCGGCTGCCCCAGATCAGCTGGGAGAGGATGTCGCCGCCCGACGTGGTGGTTCCGAGCAGGTGCGCGGGGCTGGGCTCCAGCAGCGCCTCGAAGTCGGTTCGTGTGCCTTCGTAGGGCGCGATCACCGGGGCGAGCAGCGCCACCAGGATGTAGATGCCCAGGATGATGGTCCCGGCACGGGCCTTGGGACTCGCCCAGATGATCTGCCACCAGTGAGGTCCGGTCGACTCGGGCTCCGCCGACGCTCCCGTCCCGGAGAGTTCGGTGACCAGTCCGCCGGTCTGGGTGACTCCTGTGCTCATGAGCTGGCCTTCCTCGCGCGCGGGTCAAGGATTCCGTAGATCATGTCCGCGATCAGGTTGGCGAGCAGGACGCCGACGATGGTGAACAGCAGCAGCGCCTGCAGCAGCGGGTAGTCCTTGTTGGAGATGGCCTGGCCCATCAGACGGCCGACGCCGGGGTAGTCGAAGACCTGTTCGATCAGGATCTGGCCGCCCAGCAGGCTGCCCAGCGCGAGCGCGAGGCCGGTCACCGATGGCAGCAGCGCGTTCCGCGCGGCGTACCGCAGCGCGATCTGCCGGTCGGGCACGCCCTTGGCGCGGGCCAGCCGGACGTAGTCCTCGCCGAGGTTCATGATCATCGTGTTCCGCATCCCGAGGATCCAGCCGATCGGCCCGACGATCATCAGCACCGCTGCCGGCAGGAACGAGTGATAGGCGGCGTCCGCGATGAAGTCGAGGTTCCACCCCGGCATCGAGGAGTCGTAGCCCCCCGAGGTCGGGAACCAGCCCAGGACGTAGCCGAGGAGGAAGAGGATCAGCAGGGCGAGCCAGAATGCGGGCAGGGTGCCGATGAAGGTGGAGCCGAGGGTGACCACGGAGTCGAACCGGCTGTTCCGGCGCCAGGCGGCGAATGCCCCGAGCACGGTGCCGATCAGGAACGACAGGATCAAGGTGATCCCCACCAGGATGACCGTCCAGGGCAGGGCCTTCCCGATGACCGCGGTGACGTCGTAGGGGAAGTAGGTGTAGGACACTCCGAACTCGCCGCGGCCCAGCGCCCCGAAGTAGTTCCAGTACTGGTCCCAGATGCTCGCGCCGGCCGGATCGCCGAGCATCACGCGCAGCGCCTGGATCTTGGCCGGGTCGAGCTCGGCGTCCTTGCCGGCCAGCTTCTTGTACATGATCTCGGCGGGATCGCCGGGCTGCAGTCGCGGGATGATGAAGTTCAGGGTCACCGCAGCCCACAAGGTGGCGAGGAAGAACCCGATCCGCCTCAGGAAATAGCGCATCTCTCACTCCTTGGGCGGTGCCCCCGGCACGGGGGCACCGCCATTGCGCGGACGGCCGGACGGCGCGCCCGCCGGGGTTCTATCCAGCGGCCCGGAGGTGGGTCATGATCAGCAGCATGTCGGAGTTGGTGGCGTACGGATCGTCCTCGCTGGGCCAACCGATCGCGTGGTCGGTCCGGTAGATCATCCGGGCCGGCGCGTAGAACAGCGAGGTCACCGGGTAGCGGGTCATCATCGTCTCGACCAGCTTTCCGACCAGTTCCTTCTGCTGGGCGGGATCGGTGGACGCCGACAGTTCCTTCACCGTCTGGTCGGTGGCCGGATCACTCCAGCGCTCCACGTTCGGCAGCACCGTCTTCTTGGTGGGGATCTGGTCGGTGGCCAGCTTGGAGCCCAGGTTCCGGGCGACCTGGCAGCCGCCGTGCAGGTACTCCAGCATCATCTGGAACTCACCGGCCTTCTTCTTCGCGTCCACGTTGTCCGGCGCGCTCTTGATCACCTTCGCGTCCAGCTTCATCGAACGCAGGTTGCGGACGACCACCTCGATGGTCGACTCGTAGTCGATCCAGCCGGCCTGGACGTCCACCCCGATCTGCAGCGGCGAGCCGTCCTTGTTGGTCCGCATGCCGTCGGCGCCCACCGTGTAGCCGGCCGCGTCGAACATCTGGTTGGCCTTGTCGATGTCGAACGGGAGCACGGTGTCCTTGTCGGCGTACTCGGCCGGCATCAGGTCCTTGGCGTACGGCAGCTTCAGGCCGGTCTGCGACGCCGGCTTCATCACGCCGTAGGTCGCCTTCTCGCTCATCTCGGTCTTGTTCAGGCCCTGGCTGTACGCCTCACGGAACTTGTCGTCGTTGAACGGGGACCGCGTGGTGTTCGGCGTGAGGACGGTGATCCCCGCCGGCGCGTACCAGAAGTGGTTCAGGGCCGGGTTCTTGTCGGCGAAGGACACCTGGGGGTTCGGGATCTCGCCCCAGTAGGCGTCCAGTTGGCCGGCGTTCAGCTTGAGCGCGGCCTGGGTGGCGTCGTAGCTGCCCTCCAGCACCAGATGCTGCACCTTGACCTGATCGGCCTGCCAGTAGTCCGGACGGCGGTCCAGCACGAGCTTGCGCCCGTTGTAGGAAGCGACGCTGAACGGGCCCGTGCCCACCGGCTTCTCGTCCACGTAGCTGACCGGGTCGCCTACCTTGCTCCAGACGTGCGCGGGCAGGATCTTGACCGCGACGATCGAGTCGAACTTCGGAGCGGCGTTGCCACTGAACTCGATGGTGACCTCATTGCCCGAAGCCGTGACCGTCGACGCGTGCGCGCCGAAAGTGTCGTTCCACAGGCCCGCCTCGTCGATCGCCGGGTACTGCTTGCTCAGCTCGAGGCTGAACTTCACGTCCTCTGCGGTGAGTGGCTGCCCGTCGCTCCACTTCACTCCCTCCCGGATCGTGAAGTGCAGCTTGGTCGCGCCGTCCCACCGGTAGTCGGTCGCCAGCCACGGGGTGACCACGCACGTCATCGAGTTGCGGACCATCAGGGGCTCGTAGAAGTAGGTCTTCGTCAGCGCGTTCGGAGCGAACGGGTTGTAGTTGACCAGGCCGCTGATGTTCTCCGCCATCTCTGCGGGGAGCGTGACGGTGTCGATCATCTTGTCGGAACCCGAGCCGGCGGGTGGCGTCGCGCCACCCGGGTTCGTGGGGATCTTGCCAGTGCAGGAAGTCAGGGCGAGGGCGCCGGCCAGGACCAGGGCCGCCGCCGTCATCGTGGGTCTCATCTTCGAGCCTCCTTACGGTCTGAAAGCAGCAAAGTAACACCGGCATGAACGGACCGGAACGGCCATTTTCGGGAAGGTAACGAAACGGTAACGGGCGGAAATGTCTCCCCCGTTGCCGCGTCGGCGCCCGAGCCCCGGGAGGGCTTGTTTACAGCTATTTACATGGCCGCGGAGGCTATCCGGCACCGGGTCGGCTGCTAGATTCCGACGAGTGTTCTGGTTGCCGACACTGCTCCGTTCCGATGATGGCCGGTCCGCGTCCTTCACCTCCTTCGGCGGCCTTCGCCGCCTGGAGATCGACGGGCTCTCACTGCTGCTCTACCCCGCCTCCGAGCTGGAGAGCGGGCTCGCCGGGATCTGGTTGCGCCTGCTGGACGGCGCCGCCGCCGTCCCGTTGCCGCTGCTGGATCCGGCGACGGAGGCGAGCTCGTACGTCGACGGGGAGAGTTACCGGAGAGCCGGCGTCTGGCGTGACCTCGAATGGCAAACTTCATTCAGTTTTCCAGCGGACGGCCCCTCCTGGAGATGGCAGATCTCGGTGCGCAATCGCGGCACCGAGGCCGTCCGAATGGATACGGTTCACGCGGCGGACATCGCGCTCGCGCCCTATTCGGCGGTGCGCTGCAATGAGTACTTCGTCAGCCAGTACCTGGATATCACGCCGCTGTCCACGTCCACCCACGGGACCTGTCTGGCCGTCCGCCAGAACATGCCGGGCCCGAGGGTGCCGTGGGTCCTGCTGGGCTCGGCCACCGGCGCCGCCGGCTGGGCCACCGATGCGCTCCAGCTGAGCGGGTGCCCCGGGGAGCCGGCCCTCACCGGGCTCAGGTCGGCGACGCTGCCCAACGCGCGGCTCCAGCACGAGCACACGCTGGCGACGCTGGCCAGCGAGCCGGTCCTCCTCGAACCGGGCGAGACGTGGGACGGCGGCTACTTCGGTTGCTTCGTCGCCGACCACCCGGCGGCCAGTTTCGCTGCGGATGCCGCCCTGACCGGGCTGGCCGGCGCGGTGATCCCCCTGGACGCGCCCACCACGGACCCACTGGAACCCTCGCCGCGGAACCTGTTCGCGGCGGCACCGGTCGCGTCGGTGGTCGAGCTGTCAACCGACGAACTCGCCCGGCTCGCCGACGGCCCGATCGAGGTCACCGAGTCCTGTGATGGCCGCTGGTGGGAGGCCGTGGCCGAGGACGGGACGGTGTGGGTTTCGGCCGCGAAGGAGACCGCCGTGCTGCGGCCCCACGGCCAGATCCTGCGCACGGGACACTCGCTCTCGCCGGACTCGGCCGCCCTGACCGTCACGGTCTGGATGTCGGGCACGTTCGCGTCCCAGTTGACCCAGGGGCACGCCGGCCGGACGCCGATGCTCTCGGCCGCGCGCACCTACCTCGGGGCGCAACCTGCGCACGGGCTGCGCTGCTTCGTGCGGCTGGACGAACGCTGGCACCTGCTCGGGAGGCCGAGCGCGTGGGGGCTCACCCCGCACGGGGCCCGGTGGCTGTATGCGCTCCCCGGCGAACTGCTCGAGATTGCCGTCGAGGCGCCCACGACGGAGCATCGGCTCACCGTGGAGGTGCGTCGGACTGGCTCGGCCGGCGCACCCGTCCTGCTCGCCGCACAACTGGCGACGGGCGGCGACGACGGGCAGGGGTCGGATGGGCCAGAGCTGACCTTCGAGCCGGGCCGGGTCATCGGACGGACGGGCGCCGGCAGCTTCACCGTCGAGCACAGCGGCGTCGCGGCCGGCGACGCCGGCGGTCTCTTCGAGGACGGGGGCGGGCCGGAGCTGCCGTGGCTGACCTTCCGCGGCGGTTCCGGCTCGGTCTCGCTGGCCTTCACCGCGGACCTGACCGGTCCGGCGGACCGGGTCGCGCCCGCCGTCGAGGCTCCCGATCGGCTCTGGGCCGACCTCCGCGACCGGCTGCGGCTGACCGGCACCGGCGAGCTGGCCTCCGAGGTCGCCGACCTCAACCGGGCGCTCCCCTGGTTCGCCCACGACGCGCTGGTCCACTATCTCTCGCCCCGCGGCCTGGAGCAGTACACGGGCGGCGCCTGGGGCACCCGGGACGTCTGCCAGGGCCCGGCGAGCCTGTTGCTGACGCTCGACCGTCCGGACGCCTTCCGGGAGCTGCTCGTGACCGTCTTCGCCGCCCAGAACGAGCGCGGCGACTGGCCACAGGCGTTCGAGTTCCTGCCGCCCCTGCCTCCGCCGGTCCAGGCCGGCTCCCACGGCGACGTCGTGTTCTGGCCGCTCCTCGCGGCCGGCGAGTACCTCGCCGCGAGCCGCGACGGGACGGTACTGGACGAAGCCGTCCCCTTCGTCGGCGACGGGGTGCGCACCGCCCCGGCCCCCCTCTCCGAGCACCTCGAGCGGGCGTTCGCCGCGGTCGTGGCAGCCACGCTTCCCGGCAGCCCGTTGCCCCGGTACGGGCACGGTGACTGGAACGACTCCCTCCAGCCCGCCGATCCGGACCTCGCCGCGAGGCTCGTGTCGTCCTGGACGTCGATCCTCCAGGTCCAGGCGCTGCGTACCCTCGGCAGCGGGCTGCGGATGGTGGGCCGCTGCGCCGTCCTCGCGAGACGGGTGCTGGCGCTCGCCGAGGCGACCGCTGCCGCGCTCGGCCGGGACCTCAGCGCGGACGGGCTCCTGGCCGGCTACGGACTCTTCGGCGAGGGCGGCGATCCCGAACTGCTGGTGCACCCGCGCGACCGGCGCACCGGGCTGAGCTACGGCGTCCTGCCGTGGATCCATGCGATCAGCGCCGACCTGCTCTCCCCCGAGGAGGCCAGGACGCACCTCGAAGCGATCCGTCGACACCTGCTCGGCCCGGACGGCGCGCGCCTGTTCGACCGTCCGGCGCCGTACCGGGGCGGGCCGATGCGCACGTTCCAGCGCGCCGAGGCCGCCACCTTCTGGGGCCGGGAGATCGGCCTGATGTACACCCACGCGCACCTGCGCTACGCCGAGGCGCTGGCGAGGGTCGGGCACGGCCCGGAGCTGCTGGAGGCGCTCGGACGCGCCCACCCGGTCGGTCTTGCCCGGCGTTGTCCCCAGGCGAGGCCACGGCAGTCCACCTGCTACTACTCCTCCTCCGACGCGGTCTTCGCCGACCGCGCCGACGCTGCCGAGCGCTACCCGCAACTGCTCCGCGGCGAGGTGGACGTCGAAGGCGGGTGGCGGGTCTACTCCTCCGGCCCGGGCCTGTTCCTCCGGTTGGTCACCGAGACCTTCCTCGGGCTGCGCCGCCGAGGCATGCACCTGGAGGTGGATCCGGTGCTCGACCCCCGTCTCGACGGTCTCAGCGCCACCGTCCCGCTGGGTGCCGGTGCGCTGCAGGTCGAGTACCGGGTCGGGCCGCGCGGGCACGGCGTCGTCGCGGTTCACGCCGACGGCCACGAGCTGCGGACCATGCCGCTCACCAACCCGTACCGGCCACCGGGGGTGCGCGTCCTGGTGGACCAGCTCCCCGGGAGCCGGCTCGTCGTCGAGGTCGGCTGACGTGGCCGGTCCGTGGACCGGCGTGGACGAGGCCCTGATCGACGACCTGCTCGCCCGGATGACCCTGGCCGAGAAGGTCGGTCAGTGTGTGCAACCGGCCAACCTGGACCCGGTGGCCGACCACGACCGGATCGCCGCCGGCGCGGTGGGCTCTGCCCTCTACGCCAGCGGGCCGCTCGGGGGCGCCGAACGGGACGCCGGGATGGACGCCAGCCCGGTCGAGGCATGTCAGCGGATCGCCCGGACACAGTCCCGCCTGGGCATCCCGCTGGTGTTCGGTCGCGACGTCATCCACGGTCACCGCACGGTCTGTCCGATCCCGCTGGGACTGGCGGCGACCTGGGACGAGGACCTGGTCGGTGCCGTCTGTGAACTGGCGGCCGCCGAAGCCGTCGAGGACGGCGTGGGGTGGACCTTCGCGCCGATGGTCGACATCTCGGAGGATCCCCGGTGGGGTCGGGTCGCGGAGGGCTTCGGCGAGGCCCCCGCGCTGTCCGGCCGGCTGGCAGCGGCAGCTGTGGAGGGGTTCCAGCGCCATGTCGCCGCGACGGCCAAGCACTTCGTCGGCTACGGGCTGGCGAGCGGCGGACGGGACTACGACACCGTCCAGGTGGGCGAGAACACCCTGCGCAATCTGCATCTCCGGCCGTTCCGGGCCGCCGTGGACGCAGGGGTCGCCGCGGTGATGGCCGCCTTCAACGACGTCGACGGCGTGCCGATGCACGCCCACCGGCGGCTCATCCGGGAGGTGCTGAAGCAGGAGTGGGGGTTCGACGGCGTGGTCGTCTCGGACTGGGCGGGGGTGGCCCAGCTGGTCGACCACGGCGTCGCCGCCGACCTGCGGGACGCCGCACGCCAGGCGATGCTGGCCGGCGTCGACGTGGACATGGCGTCCGACGCGTACGCCGACCATCTCGCCGGGCTCGTCGAGGACGGCGACGTGCCGCTCGACCTGCTGGACGACGCGGTGCGGCGGGTGCTGCGGCTGAAGGCTCGCCTGGGGCTGCTCGACCCCGCGCAGCCGCGGACGCGCGGACCGGTCGCCGTGCCGGCAGGGGGACGGGACCTTGCCCGTCGCGCGGCGGTGGCCTCGACCGTGCTGCTGAGCAACGACGGCACGCTGCCGCTCCCGGACGAGCTGGGCTCGCTGCATCTCACCGGCCCCTTCGTCGAGGACGGCGAGGCGCTGCTGGGCACCTGGGTGCTGGATGGCCGGGGCGAGGACGTGGTGACCCCGGCGACCGCGCTGCGGGCCCGGCTCGGGGATCGGCTCACCGTCACCGATGGCCGGTTCAGCGACCTCGCGGCCGTGCGCACCCGGGCGGCCGACGTCACCGTCGCGCTGCTCGGTGAGCACCCGGCCCGGTCCGGGGAGGCGCGCTCGGTGGCCGACATCGGGCTGCCCGCCGGCCAGCTGGAGGTGCTGCACCAGCTCGCCGGCCTGGGCAAGCCGGTGGTCGCGGTCGTGTACACCGGCCGTCCCCTCGACCTCACCGCGGTGCTCGACCGGGCCGCGGCCGTGCTGGTCGCCTGGCATCCCGGAGTGGAGGCGGGTCCCGCGCTCGCCGACGTGCTGTTCGGCGTCCGGGAACCGGGGGGCCGGCTGCCGATGACGTTCCCGCGCAGCGTCGGCCACATTCCCAGCAGCCACCACTCCCGGCCGACGTCGCGCGTGATCGACCCCGCCGACGACCGGCGCACCGGACGATACCTGGACGCCCTGACCAACCCGGTGCTGCCGTTCGGCTTCGGCCTCACCTACACAGCGTTCGAGCACCTGGGGGCGACGCTGAGCAGCACCGTCCTGCGGCCGGGGCATCCGGTGACGCTCGAGGTGACGATCCGCAACCGCGGGCCGCGTCCCGGCAGCGAGGTCGTCCAGCTCTACTTCCGCGACCCGGTCGCGGACGTGACCCGGCCGAGGGTGGAGCTGCTGGACTGGGCGCGGGTTGAACTCGACGCCGGAGCCGAGACCAGGGTCCGCTTCGAACTCGACCGGGACCGGTTCGCCTACTTCGGCCGCGACCAGGCACGCCGGGTCGACGACGGGGTGATCGAACTGATGGTCGGCCCGAATGCCGCCACCATCAGCCAACAACGACAAATCGAGGTGCGGAATGCCTGAAGTGAAGCTGGAACGGCGCCGGATCGTCATCGACGGCCAGCCGAGGATCGTGGTCGCGGGAGAGGTGCACTACTTCCGCGTCCCCCGGGTCGAGTGGCGGCAGCGTCTGGAACTCGTCGTGGAGGCCGGCTGCAACGCCGTCGCCAGCTATATCCCCTGGCTGCTGCACGAGTTGCCGGACGGATCGCTCGACGTCACCGGCGGCACCCGCTCCGACCGCGACGTGGGCGCGTTCATCGACCTGTGCGCCGAGCTCGGCCTGTGGTTCATCGCCCGGCCGGGTCCGTTCATCATGGCGGAGCTGAAGAACGAGGGGATCCCCTACCGGATCTACCGCGAGCATCCGGAGCTGTGCCCGGTCGGCTGGGACGGCGTGCCGGCGCCGACGCGGACCCTCGACTACCTCGCCCCTGCGTTCCTCGCCGAGGTCAGGCGTTGGTACCAGGCCGTCGTCCCCGTCATCGCGCAGCGGCTGATCAGTCGGGGCGGGAACGTCATCGCGGTCCAGCTCGACAACGAGATCGGCATGCTCGCGTGGATCTCGAACAGCCCGGACCTCACCGACGACCTCCTCGCCGACTTCCGAAGCTGGGTCCGGCTGAACCGGGACGACGCGGCGTCCCGGTACCCGGACGACGTGGACTGGGCGCAGGTCGTCCGGTCGCCCCAGGAGCGATGGGCGGCCGCGCTGAGGGTGGACCTGGCCGAGTTCATGCGTGACCGGTTCGCCCGCTACACCTCGGAGTTGAGGGCGCTGTGCGAGGAGTTCGGGATCACCGGCGTCCCCTTCGCGATCAACGTCCACGGCACGGACGCGAGCGTAGGACAGTCCTTCGCGCTCGGGATCAGCCAGCTGGTCGAGACCTACGCCGGACAGCCGGGGATGTTCGCCGGCTCCGACCACTACCTGGGCCAGGTCACCCTCGACTCGGCGACAGACCTCTACGTCATGGACGCCTTCCTGAACGCCGTGAACGGGCCGGACCAGCCGCTGACGTCCATCGAGTTCGAGTGCGGCGGCGGCGACTACGGCGACGGGATGGACCAGTCGCACGACCCGAGCACGGCCGAACTGAAGACCCGGCTGTCCGCCGCCCAGGGCTGCCGGCTGGTGAACTACTACCTGCTGGCCGGCGGCGTGAACCGGCCGCTGGACGAGCCGGTCGGGGACGGCGACGACCGGATCTCGTTCACCGGTGAGCGCCACGGCACCGCTGCTCCGATCGGACCGGAGGGCCAGCGTTCGGCGACCTTCGAAGGCACGCGGGCGGCCACGGGGTCGCTGCGGCGCCTGGAGTCGTTGCTGGCAACGATGGATCCCGAGCCGGACAATCTGCAACTCGGCCTGGTGCTCGACTCCTACGCCACCGAGTACAGCTATCCCGGCTCGGCGGTGATGCGCGAGACCGTCGACGACCTCACCCGGCACCGGGGCGCGGGCGGTCGCCGGGCTCTGGCGCGGTCGGCGCTGTCCCTCGGCCTGCAGTTCGACGCCGTCTGGCTCGAGCGGGACGAGCCCAGGCCCGGCGCGGTGCTGATGCTCGCGACCTCACGCTACCTGGCCGCTCCCGTCCAGCAGCGGCTGCTGGACCACGTCCGAAGCGGTGGCAGCCTGCTGATGCTCGGCCGGTTGCCGGAGCTGGACCTGGCCGGTGAACCCTGCCGGATCCTCGCCGACGCACTCGACCTGCAGGTCGCCGGCGAGTACCAGGAGCGGCGCGGGTACTACCCGACGGCGGTGGCCCGGGCGTGGGCCGAGCCGTGGCCGGACCACAAGGTGCCCTGGCTGGCGGAACTCGACGCGGGTCGTGGGCAGGTGTTCCTCACCGACCACGACGGTCGTCCGTGCGGGGTTGAGGTACCGCTCGGCGAGGGCACCGTGATCCACCTCGCGGCGGAGGTGGCGAGCAACTCCGAGCTGTTCGGCCGGGCGCTGCGCCGTCTCGGCGTCCGCGGACGGTTGCGGCTGAAGACCGACGTCCCGGGGGTGTTCGCCCTGATCACCGCAGATTCGACCGGCCAGCGCCTGCTCCATCTGGTGAACGTCACCGGGCACCAGCCGCAGGTGGGGCTGAGGTTCCGGGGGACCGACCTGGGCACCCTGCGGCTCGCACCGCGCTCGGGGCTGATGCTCCCGCTCGGGCTGCGCACGGCGAGCGGCACCATCGAGTGGGCTGACGCGGAAGTGCAGGAGCTGGGCGCCGACCGGGTCAGGTTCGGCGTCGGCCACCAGCCGGACGGCTCTTCGGTGGTGCGGGTCACCGGCGCCCCACCGATCGTCGAGGGCGCGGACGTCACCGCGTCCGACGGGGTGTGGACGGTTCGTGGCCGCGGCCCGCTCGAACTGAGGTTCTAGGTCGAGCTGAGGTTCTAGGTCCGCGAGAGCGGTGTCTGCCGGGCGAGGCCGCCCTTGCGGGCCTGCGCGTCGGGGTGGAACCGCGACAGGATCACCACGCCGGCGATCGCGACGGCTCCGCTGGTCACCATGCCCACCGCGTCGCCTGCGGTCAGCCGGACGCCCTCGCCGAGCACGATGATGCCGAACCCGACCGCGACGATCGGGTCGGTGGTGGTCATCGACCCGACCACGATCTCGGCCGGGCCGTTGGCGTAGCCCTGCTGGATCATCCAGCCGCCGACGAGATAGCAGACCAGCAGGAACCCGATCACCGTCCAGAACAATGGACGGGTGGCGAAATCGGGCAGCCTGACGAGCTCGAACAGCGTCTTGATCATCGCGGAACTGAGCCCGTAGAAGAACGAGCCGCCCGAGGCCCACATCAGGCACCGGGCGGCAGCCGGTCCGCGCTGGCCGATCAGGCCGAGCAGCGCGCCGACGGCGAAGACGATCAGCGCGGCGACGATGATCTGCGTCTCCGGCAGTCGGGTGTCCGGAGCCGCCCGGCGCGCCGAGAAGAAGGTGAAGCCGGCGATGCCGATGATCGTCATCGCGACCGCGCCCCAGATCATCCGGGTGGGACGGAAGTGGTGGATCCTCGCCGCGAGCAGTACCGACCAGGGGACGGCCAGGATGCCGACCGGCTGCACGACTGTCACCGGCGCCAGCGCCAGCCCGACGATGTGCATGCCGGCACCGACCGCGACCGTCGCCAGACCGAGGAGCCACTTGGGATTCCGCAGCAGGCTGAGCACCTGGCGCAGGCTCATCGACGGGTTCTCCGCCTCGGCGTCCACGGTGCCGCCGATGGCCAGGTGCTGGATGGTCGCACCGCTGGCGAACAGGAACGACGCCAGGACCACGATCACGATGGCCAGCGGAACGTTCTGCTCGAGGTGGAACAGTCCGGAGAGCGGGATGAGCACGGTGTCGTCCTGTCGGTCACGGGCGCTGCGGCGGCCAGCCTACCGTCGCGGCGGCGGTACCGGGTGCCAACGAGGCCGACTCAGTGCTCCTCGGAGAACCGGACGGCGGCCCGCAGCTGGGCGGCGATGCTGGAGCCGAGGTTCAGCGGCCAGCGGTGCATCACGTAGTCGGTGGCCTCGTCAACGCCCAGTTGCCGGGTCGAGTTGCCCGACCGGACCCAGAGCTCCGGCGCCGCTCCCTTGCCCGGTCTCAGGTACACCGGACGCGGCGAGGGCCGGCAGGTGACCCGGCAGACCGGCAGCTGACGTCCCTCGCCGGCGGGGACGGTGGGGAACTCGATCCCGACGGTCGCGGCGGCGGTCTGGCCGAGGCCGGTGGTGAGCAGGTCGCGCAGCCACAGCTCATAGCGGTCGAGGTCGGGGCTCTTCATGGTGGCGAGGTCTGCGTCCAGGCCCAGCGGGACGCCGTAGTCGTCGACGCCGATGACGAGGGTGCCGCCGTCGGAGTTCAGGAACCCGCAGGCGGTCTTCGCGATCACCTGCTCCATCCGGTCGTCCTTCGAACCGGTGCGCAGGTTCACCCGCGCCGTGGACTTGAACTCGACCCGGTCGGACTCCCCGGCCGCGAGCAACTCGGCGATGCCCTCGCGTTGAGGACGCTGGAAGTGTGCGGCCACGGCCCCGTAGACCGCGATCCCGGCCACGGTGAAGCCGAGCGCCAGCAGGATCGTCAGCGGACTCCACAACGACACGCCGGGATCGATCCAGCCGGCCAGCAGCAGCCCGGCCGAGATGCACAGCACGGCGATCACGATGGCCGTCGCCGTGCCGAGCCGGGCCCGTCCACGCAGCAGCCAACGGGCCAGCGAGCCGAGCGCCCAGGCCACCAGCAGCGCAACCGGCAGGGCGACCGCGACGGCCCACACCGGCACCCCGCGCAGGAACATCCCGTTCATCGCGGACGGATCACCAGCCGCCGCCTCCGCCGCCGCCGAAGCCGCCGCCACCGGAGAAGCCCGAGCCACCGCTCGACGCGCTGGACGCGGCCGTCGCCGCCTGCAGCGAGGACGAGATCGAGCTGGTCAGCGCGTTCATCGAACTGCCGAGCTCGCCCATGCCGAAGCCGCCCGGGTAGTAGCCGACGTACCAGTAGGTCGGGAAGGTGTAGGCGCCCTGCGCGGCAAGCTGTTGGAAGACCTTCGTCCAGCGCTCGGCCACGCCGAAGACCATGGCGTAAGGCAGGTAGCGGGAGAACACGTCGATGCCCTCCTCGAACTTGATCTGGTCGGCCTCCGCGGTGGTCAGGTAGAGCTCGAAGCCCTTGGCCTGGGCGAGCACGGCCGAGCCGTCCGCGCTCCGGCTGCCGAACTTGTTGTTCATGATCAGCACGCCGATGCCGGTGATCAGGCCGGCGACACCGACCAGGCCCCAGCCGACCAGACCGAGCAGCAGCCCGCCCACCACGCCGGCCGCGACCAGCCCGACGCCGCCGGCGATCGCGAGCACGCGCACGAACATCGGGTTGCGGGTGAACCAGTGCAGTTCAGTGGTCACCCGGGAGTACAGGTCGCCCCGGGTGGCGCTGAGCAGGCTCGCGTAGGACTCGTCCTTCAGGTCCTCGGTGGTCACCCGTTCGCTGCTGCGGAACAGCCGGTCCAGCAGGCCGGACTCGTAGCCGGCCAGCTGGTCACCGCCGGCCAGCCGGGTGAACTCGAAGTCGTGCTTGCCGGGCTGGGCGATCTTCAGGTGGCCGCGGACGGCGAGGTCGACCAGGGTGGCGGTGATGTCGCGGTCGTCGGCGGTGGCGTCCATCAGCGTGCCGATCTCGCCGGGACGGGCGTCCCGGGGCGGCGTGAACTGGACCGCGACCGGAGCGTTGGAGCTGTCGCGGCCGACCGCGGCCTCCTGGCCGCGCGCTGGCGTGACGCCGGGGGTGAGCCCCAGGTACACCTCGTCCCGGTTGGAGCGACGGGTGCGGCGGACCAGCCAGCCGAGGCCGAGCACCGACAAAGCGGCGGCAGCGGTCCCCGTCCACGGGGTGACCGGGAACATGTTGCCGAGCGTGAGCCGCGTCGTGTATCGGGGCTCGGCTCCGACGAAGGTGCCGCCGGGGAACCCGGCGACGACCTGCATGCCTTCGCCGTTGCCGAGTGACGTGGCCGAGAAGGTGGCGCTCGCCCCGTCCTGGGCAGCCTCGCACGTGCTCGTGTTCTCGTAGTCGCGGATGGTGAAGCAGGCGACCTGGGTGATCGCCACCGGCCCGGTGACCTTGACGGTCGCCGCCTCGATCGGGACCTCCCAGCCCTGGCCGACCGCGTTCCAGTTGAACTCGTCGAGCCCGGACTGCGCCTGCTTCGGCGCGATCAGGCCGTGGGCGGTGTAGGTGAGCTGGTAGGACTGGACACCGGTGAAGGTCTGGCCCTCCTGACCGATCCGGATCACCAGGTTGCCGTCCGACTCGCTGGTCACCACGGTCGCGTTGGCACCGCTCGGGCTGGTCACCGTGCCCAGCGTGTAGTCGATCATCCGCCAGTGGTCGGGGTCGCCGGCGATCGCCTGCTGCTGCGGCAGGTAGAGGTAGGGCCCGTGGCCCGGGTCGTTGGCGAAGTCGAAGTCGATCGTCAACTGGACGTTGGCGGTCCCGCCCCCGTCCACGGTCGTCACGACGTCATACTTCGTGATCCGCCAGTCGGGATGGTCGTCGTCGGCGCGGGCGGGCGCGGCGACGGCGAACAGCCAACCGAGGGCGAGAAGCAGCGCTGCGAGCGCGGTGAACATACGGCGCATGCAGCGAGCCTACAAGTGCGCCCTGCCAACCGCAGTCAGGGGTGCCCCCGATATCGTGGCACCGAGGAGAGGAGCAGGGATGGCCGGCGAGCCTGTGTCAGCAGAGGTGCTGGCCGTCGTCGTCGCGCTGGTGGACGGGCGCCCGTGCGTCCTCACCCTCGGCGAGCCGCCGCGGCTGCCGTCCGGCCCGCTGCTGCCGAGTCACCGCTCGCTCCAGGCCGCCACCCGCGCCTGGGTGGAGGAGCAGACCGGACGCCGGCTGGGCTACCTCGAACAGCTCTACACCTTCGCCGACGTCGATCGGACCCACACCGGACGCGAGATCTCGGTCTCCTACCTCGGGCTGACCACCGCGGGCGAGCCCGGGATCGGGGTGTGGACGGACTGGTACGAACTCTTCCCCTGGGAGGACCAGCGCGCCGCGGACTCCCCCGCTGTGATCGCCGATGGTCTGGCCGCCTGGGCGGGGACGGAGACCGACCGGCGTCGACGGGTGGCGATCACTTTCGGCACTGCCGGACGGCCGTGGCAGCCGGACCTGGTGCTGCAGCGCTACGAACTGCTCTACGAGGCCGGGCTGGTGCCGGAGGCGCCGGCCGAGTGCCGCCGTCCCGAGGACGAATGGGCGCCCGGCCGCCGGATGCTGGGCGACCACCGACGAGTCCTCGCCACCGGCCTGGCCCGGCTGCGGGCGAAGATCGGCTACCGTCCGGTGGTCTTCGAGCTACTGCCCGCCGAGTTCACTCTGCGGCAGTTGCAGGACTGCGTTGAGGCCCTGGCCGGCCAGCAGGTGCACACCCAGAACTTCCGCCGCGTGATCGAGCAACAGGAACTCGTCGAGGACACCGGCGACGTCCTCGCCGGCACCGGAGGACGCCCCGCACGGCTCTACCGGTTCCGCCGCCAGATCCTCGCCGAACGCAGCGTCGCCGGCACCAAGGTGCCCACCATCCGCGTCCGCTGAGGCCGCCGCGCCCGTCCCCCGTCCCCACCCCCGCTCCCCGTGCCGCCCCCGGAGCCTCCCCCAGCCCGTCCCCCACCCCCGTCCCCGTCCCCCAGCGTTCGCTCCCGAAAGGGACGTTTGCTCCCGAACTTTCGGGAGCAAACGTCCCTTTCGGGAGCGAACTCTCGTGGTGGTAGCCCGGATCACGCCGATCGAAGCCTTCCGGCCTCCGGCTCGGCGCGGATTCCTCGATGGACGACTCACGATGCGCGGCTGCATCTCTCTCGGGCTGATCCTTACCGTCCGCCGACCAGGACGGGCGCTGATGGCGAGCCTGGCCGTCGCCCTCGGCGTCGCATCTGCCCTCACCTTGACAAGCATCGTGACCGTCTTCAACGGTGCCGTCGTCGGTTCCTTCCTCGGTGACGTGGTAGCAGTCCGCGTCCGCACCCCGGACATCGCAGCGGCAGTCATCCTCGCTCTCCTGGGACTGACCGCGGTGGTGACGGTGCTTCTGCTCGCTCTGTTCGAGGACGCGCCCGCTGTTCGAGGACGCGCCCGCCTACGCAGCCCTCCAGGCGACGGGCTGGACCGACCGGATGCTCGCGTCGTCCCTCGTCACCCACGCGGCCGTCATCGCCGTCCTCGGCACCCTGGTCGGCAGCGCCGCCGCGCTCTGGGTGACCGCGACGGTCCTCGGCCCGCTCAGCGCGGCGATCTGGACGGCAGCCGGAATCATCGGTGCCGCGGCAGCCCTGCTGTGCGTGCTCGCCGGAATCGTTCCCGGCCTGGCGGCCAGCCGGTTGCCTGCCGCACGGATCCTGGCACGCGACTGACGGCGGCAGCGGCTTCTTGGCGCTCGTTCACGGGCCGCCGACAGCACGACTCGTCCGTGTCGTTCGTGCGCCCCCGCCGACCGCAGCCGGACGCTCCCGAAACGGACGTTCGCTCCCGAAAGATCGGGAGCGAACGTCCGTTTCGGGAGCGAACTGCCCAGGAAGCAGCGGCGGTCAGCCTCCGGACGCCTGAGTTTGGGCCTTTTGCTCAGACTGTGGAATACTTCTGGTCGGGCTTTTGCTCAGAAGTAGCATAAGGCCGACAAGGGAGGGCACCATGACCGTCACCGCGACGACGGACGACCTGTACGCGAAGGTGAGCCACGTCATCCCCGCGATCGAGTGGGCGACGATGGCTGACGATGCTGAGACGATCATGCGCCTCAAACGCGAACGCAACGCCGTGATCCTCGCCCACAACTACATGACCCCCGAGATCTTCCACGCCGTCTCCGACATCACCGGCGACTCGCTCGCCCTGGCCCGCGAGGCCGTCACCGTGGACGCGGACGTGATCGTGCTCGCCGGCGTCCACTTCATGGCCGAGACTGCCAAGCTGCTGAACCCCGGCAAGACCGTCCTGATCCCCGACCTGCGGTCGGGCTGCTCGCTGGCCGAGTCGATCACCGCGGACGACGTCCGGGCGCTGCGGGCGGCCCACCCCGGCGTCCCCGTCGTCACCTACGTGAACACGTCCGCGGCGGTCAAGGCCGAGTCGGACATCTGCTGCACCTCCGGCAACGCCGTCGAGGTGATCGAGAGCCTGGGCGTGCCGAAGGTGATCATGATCCCCGACCGCTTCCTGGCCGCGAACATCGCGCGCCAGACCGGTGTCGAGGTGATCACCCATCCGGGCGCCTGCGAGGTGCACGAGCGGTTCACTCCGCTCGACATCGCCGACATCCGCGCCGGCCACCCGGGCGTGACCGTCCTCGCCCATCCGGAGTGCCCGCCCGAGGTCGTGGACGCAGCCGACTACGCCGGCTCCACCGCGCAGATGGTGACCTTCGTCGCGGCCAACCGGCCGACCAGCGTCGCGCTGATCACCGAGTGCTCGATGAGCGACAACGTCGCGCAGGAGTTCCCCGACCTCGAGTTCGTCCGGCCCTGCAACCTGTGCCCGCACATGAAGCGGAACACTCTCGGCAGCATCCGGCACGCGCTGGAGACCATGACCAACGAGGTCACCGTCCCCGAGGACGTCGCCCAGCGCGCCCGGGCAGCGGTCGAGCGGATGCTCGCAGTGAGGATCGCGAAGTGACCCTTCCAGCCTTCAATGAGCCGACTTCCCTTCGACAGGCTCAGCGAACGACCCGGATCGTCGAGGCTGGTTGCCCCGTGATCATCGGCGCGGGCCTGGCGGGCCTGAGCGCCGCCATCGAGCTCAGCCCGCTGCCGTGTGTCGTGCTCAGCGCCGGCGCCGTCAGCACCGGCACGTCCACCGGCTGGGCGCAGGGTGGGGTGGCCGCAGCCGTTGGTCCCGACGACGACCCGGAACTGCACTACGAGGACACCCTCGCCGCCGGCGCCGGCCTGTGCGAGCCGGACGTGGCTCGCGCCATCACGGCCGCGGCCCCGGACGCCATCGCCTGGCTCGCCGCCGAGGGCGCCGCCTTCGACCGCAACCCGGACGGCACCCTGCGGCTCGGCCTCGAAGGCGCTCACAGCCGCCGCCGGATCGTCCACGCCCAGGGCGATCGAACCGGGGCGATCCTGCTGGAGACCGTCGTCGCCGGCGCCCGCCGCCGCGACTCGATCTCGCTGTGGGACCACTCCCCCGCCCGGGCGATCCTCACCGAAGCCGGACGCGTCACCGGCGTCCTCGTCGACACCCCGGACGGGCCGGTCGAACTGCGCACGAACGTCGTCCTGCTCGCCACCGGTGGCATCGGCGGCCTGTTCGCCCACACCACCAACCCGCTGTCCTCCCGCGGCCAGGGGCTCGCGCTGGCCTACCGGGCCGGAGCGACGCTGCGCGACGTCGAGATGGTGCAGTTCCACCCGACCGCGATGCACGTCGGCATCGACCCGATGCCCCTGGTCAGCGAAGCCGTCCGCGGCGAGGGCGCGATCCTGGTCAACGAGCTCGGCGAGTGGGTGCTGCGCAACCCGCTGTCGGCGCGCGACGTCGTCTCCCGCGCCGAATGGGCGCAACTCCAGGCCGGCCACAAGGTCTTCCTCGACGCCCGCAAGGACCCGGGCGAGCGCTTCGCCGAACTGTTCGGCTCGATCTACGCCACCGCCCGCGAGGCTGGCCTCGATCCGGCGAAGGACCTGCTGCCGGTGCGTCCGGCCGCCCACTATCACATGGGCGGGGTGCTGGTGGATCTCGCCGGACGGAGCAGTGTCGAAGGCCTGTACGCCGCCGGCGAGGTTGCGTCCACCGGGCTGCACGGCGCCAACCGGCTGGCCAGCAACTCGCTGCTGGAGGCCGTCGTCTGTGGCCGCTGGGTCGCCCAGGGTTGGCGTGAGGCCGGGCTGGCGTCCGGGACGCCGCCGGCTCCGCTGCACTACAGCGTGGACGTCCCCTGGCAGCCCGACCCGGTCGTGGACGCCGTCCGCGCGCTGATGGACCGCTACGCCGGCGTCCTGAGGGACGCGGACGGTCTACGCACCGCCCTCGCCGAACTCGAACCACACCGGGACCACGAGACCGGCCTCGTCGGACATCTCGTCGTCGAGGCCGCCCTGCGTCGCGAGGAGTCCCGCGGCGGCCACACCCGCCTCGACTTCCCCGACACGTCGCCGGTCGCCGAGCACATCCTCAGCACGCCACTCGCGTTCTCGTCCTCCCTGTCAGTGAATCCTGATCCGCAGGCCGACCAGGTGGTGACCCCGTGAGGACGCTTCCCCGGGTCGTCATCGAGCCGCTCGTCCGGGCGGCCCTCCTCGAAGACCTCGGACGGGCCGGCGACCTCACGACCGACGCCATCATCGGCGCCGACCAGACCGCGACCGTCCAGCTGGTCTCCCGTGAGCCGGGCGTGATCGCCGGCGGCGACTGCGCCCGCCTTGCCTGGGAGCTCCTGGACGACCGGGTGCGGGTGGAAGACCTGCTGCCCGACGGCTCCCGCGTCCAGCCGGGGACGGTCATCGCCACCATCACCGGACCGGCTCGCGCCCTGCTGTCGGGTGAGCGAGTGGCCCTGAACTTCCTCGGCCACCTCTCCGGCGTGGCCACCGGCACCGCCACCATCGCGGACGCGATCGCCCACACCCAGGCCCGCGTGGCCGACACCCGCAAGACCATCCCCGGCCTGCGGGCGCTGCAGAAGCACGCCGTGGTCGCCGGCGGTGGCTCCAACCACCGCTTCGGCCTCGACGACGCCGTGCTGATCAAGGACAACCACATCGCCGTCGCCGGCGGAATCACCCCTGCGGTGAGAGCGGCCAGGGCGCACGTCGGCCACCTGGTCAAGATCGAGGTCGAGGTCGACTCCCTCGAACAACTGCGGGAACTCCTCGACATCGGTGCCGACGCCGTCCTGCTGGACAACATGGACGCCGATCTCCTCCGCGAAGCCGTGCACCTGATCGCCGGCCGAATGATCACCGAGGCGTCCGGACGGATCACGCCGACGACCGCCGTGCCGCTCGCCGAGGCGGGCGTCGACCTGATCTCGGTCGGCTGGCTGACCCACTCCGCGAGGGTGCTGGACATCGGGCTGGACCACGTCCCGCGTTGAGCCGGCGGCGGACACACGTTTTCCCAGTCGTAACGAACCGCCGCTAGATTGTGCCGAATGAGTGAAGCGATCCTGGTTGCCGGTCCCGGTGGCCTCCCCGCGGACGAGACTCCGTCCACCGTCCATCAGCTAGGCCCGATGTTCCCGCCGACGCATCCGGTCGCGCAGGCCCCGGTGACCTCGCCGACGCACTCGGTGGACGGTTTCGTGAAGGAGTTCCTCCGCGAGCTGAACACCGACCAGGGGGTCGCGCTCTCCCGCTCCACCGTGAACGACCAGTACCTGGCGCTGGCCAGCACCGTCCGCAACTACCTGATGGCGCGCTGGCTGGAGACCTCCCGCAAGCACCGCGAGACCAAGGCCAAGACCGTCGGCTACCTGTCCGCGGAGTTCCTGCTCGGCCGCCAGCTCGGCAACGCGCTGATGGCCACCCAACTGGGCGAGATCGCCGAGCAGGCGATGGCCGCGTGCGGGCTGGACCTGGCCACTCTGCGGGCGCAGGAGGTGGAACCCGGCCTCGGCAACGGCGGCCTCGGCCGGCTGGCGGCGTGCTTCATCGACTCGCTGGCGACCATGAGCGTCCCCTGCATCGGCTACGGGATCCGCTACGAGTACGGCATCTTCCGTCAGACGTTCGTCGGCGGACGCCAGGTCGAGCAGCCCGACACCTGGCTGGCCCTGGGCAATCCGTGGGAGTTCCCGCACCCGGAGGCCGCCGTCCGGGTCGACTTCGGCGGCCACACCGAGACCTGGGACGACGAGGGGACGGAACGCACCCGCTGGGTCCCGGACTGGAACGTGCTCGGGGTCCCGTACAACTACATGGTCCCCGGCTACCACAACGGCCGGGTGAACACGCTGCGGCTGTGGAGCGCGCAGGCCACCAAGGCGTTCGACCTGCAGATCTTCAACTCCGGTGACTACGCCGAGGCCGTCCGCGCGCAGACCTTCGCCGAGAACATCACCAAGGTGCTCTACCCCGAGGACTCCACCCCGCAGGGCAAGGAACTCCGGCTGCAGCAGCAGTACTTCTTCGTGGCCTGTTCGATCCGTGACTTCCTGGAGCAGGTGCTCGAGCCCGGCTTCGACCTGCACAACCTGCCTGAGCGAATCATCTTCCAGCTGAACGACACCCACCCGGTGATCGCCGTCCCGGAGCTGATGCGGATCCTGGTCGACGAGAAGAAGTTCGACTGGGACGAGGCGTGGGACGTCACCCGGCAGTGCTTCGCCTACACCTGCCACACGCTGCTGCCGGAGGCCCTGGAGGTCTGGCCGGTCGACCTGCTGGGACGACTGCTGCCCCGGCATCTGGAGATCATCTACCGGATCAACGACGAGTTCCTCGCCGAGGTGCGCGAACAGCATCCCGGCGACGAGCTGCTGGCCCGCTCGATGTCGATCATCAGCGACTTCCCCGAGCGCCAGGTCCGGATGGCGTACCTGGCCACGATCGCCGCCACCAAGGTGAACGGCGTGGCCGAGCTGCACAGCAAACTGCTGGCCGAGAAGGTGCTGCCGGCGTTCAACACCTACTTCCCGGGCAAGTTCACCAACGTGACCAACGGGGTCACCCCGAGACGGTTCGTCCGGCTGGCGAACCCGTGGCTGTCCGCCCTGATCACCGACACGCTCGGCCCGAACTGGGTCACCGACCTCGACCGGCTGGAGGAGCTCGAGCCGTACGCCGAGGACGAGGAATTCCGGGCCGCCTTCCGGGACGCGAAGCAGAAGAACAAGACCCGTCTGGTCAACCTGTTGGAGACCCGCGACGGCATCCGGCTGCCGGCCGGGCACCTGCTGGACGTGATGGTCAAGCGCCTGCACGAGTACAAGCGGCAGACGCTGAAGCTGCTGCACGTGGTCACGCTGTACGACCAGATCATCAGCGGACGGGTCGACCCGAGGACGGTCACTCCCCGGACCGTGGTGTTCGGCGCGAAGGCCGCCCCCGGCTACCGGATGGCCAAGGAGATCATCTACCTGATCAACTCGGTGGCCGAGGTCGTCAACGCCGACCCCCGGGTGGGTGGACGGCTGATGATCGCGTTCCCCGCGAACTACAACGTCACGCTGGCCGAGAAGCTGATCCCTGCGGCCGACCTGTCGGAGCAGATCTCGCTGGCCGGCATGGAAGCCTCCGGGACGGGCAACATGAAGTTCGCCCTCAACGGCGCGCTCACCATCGGCACCGACGACGGCGCGAACGTGGAGATCCGCCGGCTGGTCGGGGACGCCAACTTCTTCCTGTTCGGGATGCTCGAGCCGGAGGTCGCCGCACTGCAGGCGTCCGGCTACCAGCCGTCGGCCTACTACGAGTCGAACCCCGACCTGAAGAGCGCGATCGACCTGATCGCGTCCGGTGCGTTCTCCGGTGGTGACCGGCAGACGTTCGAGCCGGTGGTGTCGAACCTGCTCTACGAGGATCGCTTCATGGCGCTGGCCGACTACCAGTCCTACCTGGACGCGCAGGCGAGGGTCGAGGCGGCCTACGCCGACACCGAGGCGTGGACCCGGTCGGCGATCCTGAACGTCGCCCGCAGCGGCTTCTTCTCCTCCGACCGCTCGATGCACGACTACCTGTCGAAGATCTGGCACGCTGCGGCCGTCTGAGGACAGTCAGCGCCGCTACCCGAGCGGGAGTGCGATCAGCCGGTCGTCGTCGGCGGACGGGGAGCCGCGGAACGTGTTGTCGGTGAGCAGGTACAGCTCGGAGCCGACGATCTCGACGTCGCGGACGCGGCCGAAGCCGTCGGCGAAGACCACCGGATCGGTCATGGCATCGCCGTTGCGGGTCGTCTTCCAGACGCGTTCGCCCCGGAGTGCGGCCAGGTAGACGGTCCCGTCCGGGGTGACGGCGATGCCGCTCGGTGAGGCCTCGGAGGTGCGCCAGGTCAGCAGCGGCGGACGCATCCCTTCGCGCTGGCCGTCACCCTCGATGACCGGCCAGCCGTAGTTGCCGCCGCGGACGATCTCGTTCAGTTCGTCCTCGGCGCTGGCGCCGAACTCGCTGGCGTACAGCCGTCCCCTGGCGTCCCAGCCGAGGCCCTGGACGTTGCGGTGGCCGTAGCTGTAGACGGCGTTGCCGAAGGGGTTGTCGGAGGGGATCGAGCCGTCGGCATGGATGCGCAGGATCTTGCCGCCGAGGGATCGGGTGTTCTGGGAGAGCCCGGAGTTGCCGGTCTCGCCGGTGCCGATGTAGAGGTCTCCGTCCGGGCCGAAGCGGAGGCGTCCGCCGTTGTGGACGCCACCTTTGGGGATGCCGGTGAGGATCGGGTGGGGCTGCGACAGCGTGGCTTCGGCGTACCGGTAGCGGACGACGCGGTTATCGTCGGCGGCGGTGTAGTAGACGTAGACGAAACCGTCGCTCGCGAAATCGGGCGAGAGGGTGAGGCCGAGCAGGCCGCCCTCGCCGCCGGGCACGACGCCGGCGATGTGCGCGACGGTGGTCACCTGGCCGTCCCGACCGAGGCGGACGACGTCGGCGGCGTCGCGCAGCGTGATCAGCAGGTCGCCGTCCGGCAGCACGGCGAGGTCCCAGGGCACGTCCAGGTGGCTGGCGAGCGTCCGGGGCGTCCCTGCGCTGGGCGAGGTCGGGGCCGCCGTGGCCGCGGGCGGCGAAGGCGAGCGGTTCGGGACGGGCGGGGCTGAGCAGCCGGCGATCAGGGCGAACGCCAGCGTGGAGACCAGCAGCCACCCGCGTCCTCGCATGCGTCCCAGTCTGACCGATCGCACAAACAGTGAACATTCCTCCTGAGTTCAGGAGGAATGTTCACTGTGTCTGGTGGCTGGTGCCTGTGGGTGCTGGCCCACCGGACGTCAGACGAGGGCCGCGTCCAGCTCGATCTTCGTTCCGGCGAGTGCCGCAGACACCGGACAGCCGGTTTTGGCCTCCTGGGCGAACCTGTCGAAGTCCTCGGCGCTCAGCCCAGGGACGGCTGCGCGGACGGTGAGCACGATGCCGGTGATCCCCTCACCGGGGACGAAGGTGACGTCGGCGCGAGTGTCCACGGAGGCCGGAGGCGTCCCGTTGCCGGCCAGCGCGTGGGACAGCGCCATCGAGTAGCAGGTGGAGTGGGCGGCCGCGATCAGCTCCTCCGGGCTGGTCTTGCCCTCGGGCTCGCCGGAGCGGTTGCGCCAGTCGACCTCGACGCTGCCGAGGGTGGAGTTGAGGAACTCGACCTCGCCCTTGCCCTCGACCAGCGAGCCCTCCCAGTGGGCCTGTGCGGAACGGACTGTCATCGTGTTTCCTTCCTGGTGGCTTACGACATGGTTACCCCGTCCAACCGGCGACCGGCAATGCGCATTCCGCGCGGGTACGCTCGCCGGATGAGCGAGCCTGCCGCCATGGGCACGACCGAGCGTCCCGCCGTGTGGCGGACGCTGGTGCTCACCGGGGTCGTCGGCGGGGCGGTGTTCGCCCTGCTGGTGGCGGGCGCGGCCGAGGTCTACGAGCAGGTGGTGGCGAGCCGGGCGCTGGCGGCGCTGGACGAACCGGTGCTGGCCTGGATGATGTCGGTGCGGACGCCAACGGCCGAGACTCTGGTCACCGGCTTCACGAACCTGGGCACGACGGTGCCGATGGTCGCGATCGGGTTGGTGCTGAGCGCCGTGCTCTACCGGGCGTCCCGGCGGCGGACGGTGTGGGTGCTGATGCTGGTGGCCTCGGCCGGGTCGGTGGTGTTCACGCTGGTGGGCAAGCCGGCGTTCGGCCGGGCGCGTCCGCCGTTGGCGAGCGCCGTGCCGCCGTATGAGCAGGGGTTCTCGTTCCCGTCCGGGCACACGCTGAACAGCACGGTGGTGGCGGGAATGCTCGCGTACCTGACGGTCTGGCTGGTCGCTCGCCGGTGGCTCCGGGTGGTCGCCGTGGTGCTCGCCGTGGCCTGGAGCGTCGCGATGGGCGTCAGCAGGGTGTATCTGGGTCACCACTGGCTCAGCGACGTGGTGTTCGCCTGGCTGGTCGGACTGGCCTGGCTGGCGCTGCTGATCACCGTCCACCAGACGCTGCTGCGGCGCTCGTCCCGGGCGCCGGCTGCGGGGGCGGCGTCCACAGCTCCCGCCGATTTCCGTTCTCCGCCAGCGCTGCCGTAAGGTGGTGCTCCGCCGCACGCGGTGCGGGGCATTGGCGCAGTTGGTAGCGCGCTTCCATGGCATGGAAGAGGTCAGGGGTTCGAATCCCCTATGCTCCACCAGCGGGTTACCGCTCCGCCACTAGCCCAATCACCCAATACGCCGAATCGAACGACAACGCTCGAGCC
Organism: Propionibacteriaceae bacterium; assembly: GCA_017306015.1. GTDB lineage: Bacteria > Actinomycetota > Actinomycetes > Propionibacteriales > Propionibacteriaceae > Propionicimonas. The sequence continues at coordinate 84,419 of JAFKJK010000026.1, read as the reverse complement.
GTGGCGAGGGAGCCCAGCGCGAACTGAGCCAACAGACCGAAACGATGCTCCCCGAGGTCGCGGACGGGCGATTCGATGATCGTCGGCTCCCTCGGTAGCCCGGTTGCCCTGCACGCGATGCTCGCGTGGGGAGACGAGCGGGCCGGTATGGTCCGACTCGACTACCGCGGCTGAAGACGAGACCTTCTCCTCAGCCCTGGGGACCTGCCCAACCCTGCGGGGCGTGCGTTGTAGGCAGATGTCTACGACCGGCACCACGGGAACGGGGTTCCGAACATGGTGCGCTTCCTGTTCCTCGACGACCGCCGTCGTGAGATGTTGCCCGAATGGGAGGTGGTCGCCGCGGATGCGGTGGCGATGCTGCGGGCGGAGTCGGCGCGTGCCCCGCACGCGAGGGCCCTGGTCGAGCTGGTCGGGCATCTCTCCACGGTCAGCGTGGAATCTCGTGCGAAATGGGCGACGCACAATGTCTCCGCCCATCGTCGCGGGAGCAAGCGCATCCGGCATCCCGAAATCGGCGAGCAGCCCAGAGCAGACCTCTGCTCATCCGGACGCTCCGGCTCCACGAGACCACAGACAGAACTGATCCGCGACCGCCGTCCGCTCGGCGAGTGGGATTGAGTGAGTCGGGTGGTACGGTGAGCACATGAGTGGTACCCGCGCATTGACTATGGGAGATCGGGGACGTCTGGTCATCCCCGCCGAGGTCCGCGCGGACCTCAACTGGGAGCAGGGAACCCGGTTGATCCTCACCGAGACCGATGAGGGCCTATTGCTCATGTCCGTCGACCAGGCGCGAGCGATGATCAAGGCGCAACTGGGCGGGCGCAGCCTGGCCGACGAACTCGTCGCGGAACGCCACGCCGAGGCTGCCGCAGACGCTGCGGTCGAGGCAGCCCCATTGTGATCGTCGCTGTGCTCGACGCCTCGGCGCTGCTGGCCTGGCTGCAGGACGAGCCGGGCGCAGACATTGTCCAAGACCTCCTCGACACAGGTTCGGCATGTTCGGCGGTGAACTACGCCGAGGTGGCCCAGAAGGTGCGTACTCGCGGCGGGAACTGGGCGTTGACCGCCGATCTGATGGCGAGCTACGGCCTCCAGATCGAACCCGCGACCGCGGATGACGCCGTCGTGGCCGCCGCGCTCTGGAAGGACGATCGCCAGGTCTCGTTGGCCGATCGCTTCTGTCTGGCGACCGCCCATCGGCTGGGCGTCCCGGCGTGGACGACCGACCGCGCATGGGGCTCCAGCGACACGGTCAAGCAGCTCCGCTGAGCCGACAGCAGCGTGCGTCGGTCACGCTCCTCCGCGGACGAGAGCGCGGCCCGCGACCAGGGCCGACCGGCTTCACTCCCCCAGCGCCGCCCGGTCGATCGTGCGGTGGTACCGCATTCCGGCCAGCCCGCCCAGGATGGCGCCGAGAAGGCTCACCAGGGCCACCCCGACCACGGCCGCAACCCCGGCCATCGTGAGATCGGCCTGGCCGATCGGCACCTGCGGCAGTCCACTGATGGTGGACCAGCCGGTGAGGTTGTTGCCCACCACGAGCCCGACGATCGTCCCGACGACGGCGAAGACGAGGGCCCACAGCCACACCGCAACGCCCTGTTTCGCACCACTGAAGCGCGCCATCCGGCCGGCGACGTAGCCGCCGCAGAAGTAGGACAGCAGGACCACGACGCCGAGCACGATCGCCCCGGCGACTCCCAGCGCGCCCGGGTCCATGTTCACGGTCGCCGTGCCCACGCCGGCGCCGGTGGCGGCGCCGACAGCAGCTCCCACACCCGCCAGCAGGGCTGTCAGGATCACCGTCATCCCGGTCGCCGTCACCCAGCCGAAGAAGGCCGAGCCCACCTTGACACCACCGAACCGCGTCCTGCGCTCGGCCACCGCCTCGTCCCGATAGCCACCCGGCACGGCCGCGGGATCGATCCGGGCGGTGGCCTCGTAGCCTTCCGGCACGGTCGCGCCGCTGTACTGCCCATGGTCTCCTGGGACGGTCATCGAAGCCTCCTCGAGGTCGGATCACTGCGCTCTCAACTGCCGATCACCCGTACCCACTGCGCCCGCCGACCGAACCCGGCGACGGTGGGCTGCCCCCGCCGACCGAGGGAGTAGCACTACCGAATCGGCCGGACGCGACGCGACTCCGCCACGTATCGTCAAGCGCATGTGCCGCAACATCCACACACTCCACAACTTCGAGCCGGCCGCGACCTCCGACGAGGTGCAGGCCGCAGCGCTGCAGTACGTCCGCAAGATCGCGGGAACCACGAAGCCGTCCCAGGCCAACCAGGAGGCGTTCGATCGCGCGGTTGCGGCGGTGGCCCACGCCACCCAGCACCTGCTGGACGATCTCGTCACCACCGCCCCGCCCAAGAACCGCGAGGCGGAGGCAGCCAAGGCCAGGGAGCGCGCCCAGCGCCAGGGACGCTACGTGGCCGCCTGATCGTCGGCTCCGTCGCCGGGGACGCGTGCCACCACTAGCATGGCTCCCGGACGCACGCGGACGGGCGTGCGAGCCGGCCGGGGGCGGCCCATCGGCCCCTGTACCCGTGGGAGTGCCGTGACTGAGAACAATCCCCCGACCGGCGGCGACGCCTTCTGGGAGCGTCCCGACGGCACCCGACCGGAGCCCACCCTGCCGCTGCCGACGCAGCCACTTCCGCCCGTCCAGCCGCCCCCATCGTGGGGTGGCGACTATCCCCCACCCGGCACCTTCCCGCCGGGCAACTACCCGCAGCCCGGCACCTGGCCGGCGCCGGACACGGCCTGGCCCAACCAGGTACCGCCCTACCCGTCCGGTCAGGCGTACTCCGCGCACCAACAGCCGGGCCCGATGCCCGGACAGCCCTACAACCCACAGCAGCCGGGCTACCCGACCGGGCAGCCGGGCAGCCCGGCCTCCCCGTACCCTGCGCCGCCGGCCAAGCCTCGGCGCACCGGACTGGTCATCCTGCTCAGCGTCCTCGGCCTGTGCCTGCTGCTGGTCGTCGGCAGCCTGCTCCTGGGGCAGCCGACTACGCCGACGGCCGTGCCGGGGAGGCCAGGCAACTCAGCCACTCCTGGCGGCGCCACCACCACCGCCGCGGCGACCGCGGCGGACGCCGTCCGGGGCTATCTGGATTCGCTCGCTGCCGGGGACGCGGACGCCGCCCTCAGCTATGCCGTCAACCAGCCTCCGGACGACGCCCTGCTCACCGACGAGGTCCTCGCCGCCGGCAACGCGGACGCGCCGATCACAGGCATCGAAGTGGAACCCTCGACGGCGCCGGGATCGGCATCCGTCAGCGCGCACTACAGCATCGGGCCGAACGACATCGACGAGGTCTTCAGCGTGGTGGACACCCCCTCCGGCTGGAAGCTCACCCAGGTGGCCGCCGAGATCACGGTGGACCGATTCCCCGCGATCGCCACGATCAACGGTGCAGCGGTGACCCTCGGCGACACCGTCACCCTGTTCCCCGGCAGCTATCGGGCCGGCACCGACGACGCTCGCTACCGGATCTCGGGAGGGACCTTCGTCGTCAACTCTCCGAGCGAGACGGGCTCCCTCAAGGTCACGGCCACGCTCAGTGACTCCGGCGTGGCGGCCGTCCACGCGGCAGCCCAGAAGCGCTTGAGCGACTGCCTCAAGCAGAACAAGGCCATGCCGTCGGACAACTGCGGCTTCGGCATCAATCTCGTCGAACGAACCACCGGCAAGACCATCAAGGCGAAGACGATCCGCTGGCGGGTCACCAGCGGCACGAACGCGGCGAAGACGTTCACGCCGAAGGTCGACCCGGACAGTGCGCGCGTGGTGACCGGCAAACCGAAGGTGAAGCTCCGGGTCGACATCACCGCGACCAACGGCAGGCGCTACTGGGGCACCGCCGCGATCTCCACCGTCCGGGCGATCCTCTCGGACGGCTCGATCAGCGTCCGCTTCAACCAGTGAGTTCCCAGCGCTGAGTTCCCGGCACCCAAACCCGTTTACCCGACTCTCAGGAAGCGTTAAGGTAGCCGCACCTGTTCACTCCCCCGAGGCGGCACCGATGGCGAGCATCGACCACACCGAGCAGTACCTCCCAGAGCTCCATCCCCGTCGGGACCTGATCGGTCTCGGCGTCGGTGGCGGCCTCGCCCTCGCCGGTCTCGCCAGCGCCGCGCCGGCGCTGGCGTCCGTCCCGTCCGCGCTGCCTGCGGTCACCTCGACACTGTCCAACAACCTCAACCTGCAGTCGTCCCTGGCCTGGCACCTGGCCCGCCGGGTCTGCCCTGCACCCACCAACGGCATCGCGAACGAGATCACGAAGCAGGGCTACAACGCCTGGATCGAGCGCCAGCTCTACCCGTCCCGGATCGACGACTCCCGCGCGGACAAGCTCGTCAAGAAGCACCTCAGTTGGGCCGGCAAGACCACCAGGACGGTCGACAAGGAGAGTCACGGCGAGTCCTGGCGCGCCGGCAAGGCGCTGAGCATCTCGCGGACGATCCGGCAGATCTACACCAAGCGCTACCTCTACGAGTCGATGGTCGACACCATGGGCGACCACCTCTACGTCGGAGCGGACGGCAAGGCCGGCTCCTTCGCCGGCTGGTACGACGCAGCCGTCCTGCGGAAGTACGCCCTCGGCAAGTTCTCCGACATGCTCAAGGCCGCCATGCACCACCCCGGCATGCTGATCTACCTGGACAACCAGCTGAACTCGGCCGACAACCCCAACGAGAACCTCGGCCGGGAACTCCTCGAGCTGCACACCGTCGGCAGCGGCAACTACACCGAGGACGACGTCCGCAACTCGGCGCTGCTGCTGACCGGCCACGGCCTGGACTGGAAGACCTACAAGTACCGCTACAACGCGTGGGACCACTACGTCGGCCCGGTGAGGATCATGGGCTTCACCCACGCCAACGCGACCCGGGACGCCGGCCCGGACGCCTTCAACAGGTACCTGTGGTACCTCGCCCACCACCCGGCCACCGCCCGGAAAGTGTGCCGGCGGCTGGCCGTCCGCTTCGTCTCCGACACGCCCAGCGACGCCCTGGTCGACGCCCTCGCCCAGGTGTACCTGAAGAACGACACCTCGCTGCGAGCGGTGCTGCGGGCCTTGCTCAGGAGCGCGGAGTTCAAGAGCTCTGTCGGCGCCAAGTGGCGGCGTCCACAGGAGCTGATGGCGACGATGATCAAGCAGCAGAAGCCCTCGGCGATCAAGCCGAGGAGCACCCAGGGCAAGGACCTGTGGGCGATCACCGGAACCGTCCAGTGGCTGCTCTACACCTGCGGCCACCAGCCACGTATGTGGGACACCGTCAACGGCTACCCCGACCAGGCGAAGGTCTGGACGTCCACGCAGGCCATGCTGGCCAACTTCGACACCGCCTTCGCCCGGGTGTTCTGGGGTGACAAGGAGGTGCCAGTGAAATCCTGGGCCGCCGCACTGGGCATCAAGCCCGGCATGACCGCCCAGACGGCCGCCGCCCGGACGGCGTACAAGCTCACCGGCTACTCGTGGACGGCCGCCGACCTGGCCGTCCTCGTCGCCAAGTTCGGCTCGCCCGGCCACGTCCTGACCAAGAAGCAGATCAAGGACCGGCTGCCGGTCGCCGTCCACCTCGTGTTCTGCTCCCCCTACTTCGGGCTCCGCTGAGAGGAACGACCGTGCCCAAGACCGACGATCGCAGTCTCCGCAGAGGCGAGGCACTGCTGCACGAGGACCTCGTCGTCCCGTTGCATCACCACGACGACGCTCACAACCGGCTGCTGGCGAAGGTGGACGGCGGCGTCCGCGTCGTCACCCCCGCCCAGGCGAACGAGCTGGTCACGACGATGCGTCCCAACCGCGGCATCGACCAGGTCGAACAGCTCGGCAGCCTGCGGACGCCGCGGCGCGGGCTGTTCACCGGGACCCTGATCGGTCTGGGCGGGCTGCTGGCTGCCTCGGCCGTGCCGCGGTACTCGTTCGCCGCCGATGCCGGCCGGGACCTGCTGGTCTGCGTGTTCCTGCGCGGCGGCTTCGACGGCCTGTCCGCGGTCGCCCCGGTGAACGACTCCAACTACTACAGCGCCCGCGGCGACATGGCGGTGAAGAGTGGGACGCGGCTCACCGACGACTACGTCCTCAACCCCAACTTCTCCGCGTTCGGTCCGATCTGGGACGCCGGCCAGCTGGCTGTCGTCCTCGGCTCGGGACACCCCGAGGTGTCCCGTTCCCACTTCGAGGACCAGGTGCTGTGCGAGCAGGCGGCGACGGCCAACGTCCGCACCGGCTGGCTGGGCCGGCACATCGCCACCTCCTCGTCGGAGTCCGGGACGTTCCGGGCGATCACCCTGGGCAACCGGGTGGTGCTGTCGCTGGCGTCCACGGCGTACTCGGCACTGGCGATGTCGAGCCTGGACAGCTTCGACCTGTACTCGACCTGGAACGGCAGGGACGCCCTGATCAGCGACCTGACCAGGCTGTACGGCAGTGCCGGCGGCATGATCGAGACCCAGGTGAAGGACACGATCTCGGCGGTGAACAGCCTGGCGAGCCTCCGCAAGACGAAGTACGCCGCAGCCAACGGCGCCAAGTACCCGGACACGACGTTCGGGAACGGTCTGAAGGACATCGCCAGGCTGGCCAAGGCCGGCGTGGGCATGGAGGTGGCCTGCATCGACTACGACGGCTGGGACCTGCACCAGAACTCCGGCTCGCCGTACCAGAGCAAGGGCGCCTTCTCGTCGATGGCCGCCGATCTGGCCAGGTCGATCGCGGCGTTCCGCACCGATCTCGGCAGCCGCTGGGACAGTGTCACCGTGCTGACGATGAGCGAGTTCGGACGCCGGGTGGCGCGCAACGGGGACGGCGGCACCGATCACGGCCACGGCAATGCCGTGTTCATCATGGGTGGCTCGATCCACGGCGGTCACATCTACGGGACGATGCCGACGCTGGCCAGGGGGAACCTCGATTCCGGCGACGTGCCGATCACCACCGACTACCGGCAGGCGCTTTCGGAAGTGGTGAGCAAGCGGCTCAAGAATGACAAGCTGGCCGAGGTGTTCCCGGGCTTCACCCCCGGCCCGGCGCTCGGGGTGGCCTGAACCGCTCGGTGAGGTTGACGATCGTTCTCCGGGCTCGTCGGACCGAACTCCCCGGAGCCGTCGTAGGGTGAAAGCCCGACCCGAGGAAGCCGATGACCGCCCGCACGCTGCTGACCACCTGCCTGGCTGCCGCCCTGACCGGCGCGCTGCTGGCGTCCGCGGCTCCGTCCGCCTCGGCCGAGGTGAGCGACGGCTCCGAGCGGACGTACCGCGTGCTCGCCCACCGCGGGGACGGGAAGGACGCGCCGGAGAACTCGGTGGAGGCGTATCGGGCAGCAGGTGAGGCGGGCTACGACGGCATCGAGACCGACATCCAGTTCAGCTCCGACCACGTCGCTGTGATGAGCCATTCCGACAGCCTCAAGCCGGGCAATGCCGGCGGCAGCGACTGCACGCCGGCGCTGAAGATCCACAAGGCCACCTGGGAGCAGCTGCAGCAGGTGCGCTGTGTCGACCACAGGACGGGCGAGTACACCGTGCCGCTGGCGACATTCACGGAGCTGGCTCAGGTGCTGGCCGCCTACCCCAACCTGCAGCTGACGCTGGACCTCAAGAAGTACTCCGGCGCGTCCGCGAAAGCGCAGCGCGACTACGCCAGACGCGCGGCGAAGCTGATCATCGCGAACGGCTTGGTCGGCCGGACGCGGATCCTCACCTACAACTGGGACGCGATGCTGCCGACGCTGCGGACGTACCTGCCGAAGACCTACGTGCTGGCGTACGACCACTCGAACTTCAGCTACGACCGGGTCCGGCTGGCGAAGAAGCTCAAGGCGTCGGGCTACGGGATCGAGGCGAAGTACACCTCGGTGAACCTCGCGGCGTTCATCGCGGCGAAGAAGCTGGACGTGGTGCCCTGGAATCTGTCCGGAGCGCCGGACGCGACCCAGGCGGCGGCGTTCTCCCTGTACTACGGGCCGAGGACGTACTGGTTCCTGACCGACGATCCGGCTGCGCAGAAGACCTCGCTGGAGGGCGGGACGGCCAAGCTGGCATGGACGGCGTCCCCGCTGGTCACTCCCCTGCCGGCCCCGGTGAAGGTGGACAAGGCCACGTTCAAAGCCGGCAAGTACCGCTACCCGAAGGTGCTCGGCAAGGCGGCACCGTTGCCGGCCGCGGCGAGGTTCGGGCTGGAGACGGTGACCGTGTCGCTGACGATCACCGGCGGGAAGCGCGGCAACTACGCCTATGTCGGAGCCAGGGGTGCCGACGCGTCCGGCCGGGTCAAGGTGAAGCTGCCGAAGGGCTCGGGCACCGTCCAGGTCAGCGTCCCGGTGGGCGACGACGGCCGGATCCGGGTGAAGACCACCAAGAAGTCGAAGCTGACCGTCCAGGTCGTGGCGTCCACGAGGGCGCTCTTCAGCTGACCCCGCTCACCGGCGATACGCGTCCCTGCGCTGGCCGGGCGTCACGACGACCACGAGCAGCACGTCGTCCTCGACGGTGTAGCTGATCCGGTGGTCGCCGACGCGCACCCACAGGCCAGGCCGGCCCTGCAGGGCACGGGAGCCGGAGGGTCGCGGATCCTGAGCCAACAGGGCGAGGCCCCCTGGATGCGACCGCGGTCGTCGGGGTGCACCTTGCGCAGCGCCCGGACGGCCGCAGGCCGCAACTCGACGCGGTAGCTCACCTCCAGCCGAGATCGGCGCGGACCTGGCTCGGAAGGTTGACACCGTCGCTTGGTTGTCCGGGAGCGCCCCTCAGGCGCCCTCGTTGTAGTTGACCAGCCGCCAGTACGCGCCGCCGGGACGCAGCGACAGCCAGTGGCAGTTGCCGAGGCCCACGAACAGCCGCGCGTGCGAGTAGTCCAGGCCCATCAGCAGCAGGGCAGCCATTCGGCTGGCCAGTCCGTGGCCGACCGCCAGCAGCACCTCACCGTCCTCCGCACCCTCGGCGTGGTCGAGCAGCGCCTCGGCCATCCGTGCTCCCGCCTGCGTGGCGGTCTCCCCCGTCGGCGACCGCGCGAAGTCCCGGCCCTCGGCCAGCGCTGCGGAGAACTCCGGGTCGGACGCCGCCACCTGCTCTGCGGTCAGGCCCGACCAGGTGCCGACGTTCACCTCCTGCAGCCTGGCGTCCAGCTCGACGGGCAGACCCAGCCGGCCCCCGATGATCACCGCCGTCGTCGAGGCCCGGTCCAGGTCCGAGCTGACGATCCGGGTGATGCCCGCACCGACCAGCGCGGCAGCGGCCACCTCGGCCTGCTCCAGCCCCAGTGCGTTCAGTGGCACGTCGGCCTGGCCCTGGAACCGTCCGGAGTGATTCCAGTCGGTGAGGCCGTGCCGCAGCACGATCACCTTCGCAGCAGTCACTCCGCCGGCGCCTCGAGCTCGCCGAGGTCCACCCGCGGGCAGTCCTTCCACAGCCGCTCCAGCGCGTACAGCGCCCGCTCCTCGCTGTGCTGCACGTGGATCACCAGGTCCAGGTAGTCCAGCAGCACCCACCGGTTCTCCCGGTCGCCCTCGCGACGGACGGGCTTGCGTCCGATCTTCAGCAGCGCCTCCTCGACGCCGTCCACCACCGCGCCCACCTGGCGCTCGTTGGTGGCGGTGATGATCAGGAAGAGGTCGGTGATCGCCAGCCGCTCGGACACATCGAAGGCCACCGGGTCCAGCGCCTTCTTCGCCACCGCGGCCCGGGCGGCCACCCCGGCCAGCTCGATCGCGTCGTCCGATGCCGTCACAACTTCTCCTGACTACGGTAAAGACCGCGTTTGGCGATGTACTGCACGATGCCGTCCGGCACCAGGTACCAGATCGGCAGGCCCTCGGCCACCCGCTGCCGGCACGCCGTGGAGCTGATCGTCAGCGCCGGCACCTCCAGCAGGGTCACCGATTCCTCGGGAAGGTGCGCGATGTCGGCTTCACCGAGGTCCACCCCCGGCCGGGACACGCCGATGAAGTGGGCGAGGTCGAACAACTCCTCGACCCCCTTCCAGGTGAGAATCTTGCTCAGCGCGTCCGCACCGGTGATGAAGTACAGCTCCAGCTCGGGGCCCCGGACGGCGCGGATGTCCTTCAGCGTGTCCACGGTGTAGGTGGGGCCTGGACGCTCGATGTCGACCCGGCTGACCGAGAACCGCGGGTTGGACGCGGTCGCGATCGTCGTCATCAGGTAGCGGTCCTCCGCCTGCGAGACCTGCCGGTCCGCCTTCTGCCACGGCTCGCCGGTGGGGACGAAGACCACCTCGTCCAGCGCGAACCGTGCCTGCACCTCACTCGCCGCCACCAGGTGGCCGTGGTGAATCGGGTCGAACGTGCCGCCCATCACACCGAGGCGAAGCTGCCTGGTCCCCCCGGACGACCAGGCGATCGGAGTCTCGCTCATCAGCTGTGCGGCCGGAACTTCCCGACGTGGCGGACGAACAACAGCCCCGCGGCGAGGATCGCGAAGGCGCCAACGCCGTACACGACGGTCGAGGCGACCTCGTAGGTGGTCACGTCGAGGACAGTCAGCATGTCGCGTACCCTACCGCAGCCCGCTGACGAGGTCAGGGCATCCGGATCGCCGGGAGTATCGGACGGAAAGGCTGAGCCGCAGCCAAGACCGTTTCAGGACCGATTCAGACCCTCCGCCTATGGTCGAAGACGTACCCGAACGGAGGAGGACGTCCCGTGCGGCGAGGAATCGTGGTCCTGACCCTCGCGTTGTGCCTGCAGGCCTGCGCGCTCACACCGCCGGCCGGCACGCCCGGCGCCAGCGCATCGCCCGCGGCGCCGACGACCGGCGCGAGCACCGCCTCGCCCCCTCCCACGGGTGCCAGCCAGGACGAGTTCACCGCCTCCGGCGACGTCCCACGGGTCCTCGACCCGGAGCTGTTGAGCGGCATCATCACGGCGATCACGTCGCACTCGGGGCTGGCGCGCCACGAGTTCGCGGCCTGGCCGCAGTTCGGGCTGCCGCTCGTCGACCAGGCTCTCGCCGCCTCCTACCTCGGCACGATCCGTGACTTCGAGCACGACTACCCGGCCCGCGAGCACCCGGACGCACCGCCGGAGCTGAACCTGGGGTGGCACGTGGTGGCTGCCTCGCCCTCGGTCGTCGGCGTCGCCAGCGACGGCTACGAGTTCGCCGGGGCGTCCGGGGCGAGGTCGTGGCGCTCGTTCTGGTTCGATCCCCGCTCCGGCGCACTGATCTCGACCGGCGACCTGCTGGACGAGAGCGTCGCCGGTCCGGCACTCGCCGCGGCCGCGCGGAACCGGCCGGGCATCGACCTCGCCGAGGCCGGGACGGATCCGCTCCGGGCCGCTCCCCTGGTGGCCTTCACCGTCTCCGGGGACCTGCTCGTCGGCTTCGACCAGTGCCAGGTGGCCGCCTGCTCCGAGGGCCGGGTCTCACTCACCATCCCGCAGACCGACGCACTGCTGACGCCGACCGGACGGGCGGCCCGTGACGCGTCCGTCCAGCCGTCCGCCCCGCCGGCACCGGCCGCGACGCCGACGCAGCCGAGCGCGTCCACCCCGCCGGCAGCCACCGGACCGGCGACGCCACCCACCTCCCGGCCGGCGACGAAGGTGGACTGCCGCAAGGCCAAGTGCATCGCGCTGACCTTCGACGACGGGCCCGGCCCCTACACCCAGAAGCTCCTCGGCTACCTTCGGACGGCCGGGGTCAACGCCACGTTCTTCATGCTCGGCAGGCAGGTCGAGACCTACCCGAAGGTGGCAGCCGCCGTCGCCGCCTCCGGGAACGAGATCGGCGTCCACACCTGGGACCACCGGGACCTCACCCGGCTCAAGCCCGCACAGATCGACCGGGAGATCGGCTCAACCGTCGCGATCATCAAGAAGGCCACGGGCTTCTCGCCCCGCTACCTGCGCCCGCCGTACGGCGCCATGAACGCGGACGTCCACGCCGCCGCCCGCCGCGCCGGGCTGGCCATGGTGCTGTGGAGCGTCGACACGCTCGACTGGAAGACGCGCAGCACCCCGGCCACGGTTTCCGCAGCGGTGAAGGGTGCGCGCCGCGGCTCCATCATCCTGGTCCACGACATCCACCCGACGACGGTCGCGGCGGTGCCGGCGATCATCAGCCAGCTGGAGGCGAAGGGCTACACCTTCGTCACGGCGAGCCAGCTCCTGGGCAAGACGAAGCCTGGCCAGAAGTACTTCCGCGGCTGATCCGGCCGCCACGAGGGCGGCGATCAGGCCCGGGTCTGGCCGTCGCCGTCGACGATGTACTTCGTCGACGTCATCTCCTGCAGGCCCATCGGTCCGCGCGCGTGCAGCTTCTGGGTGGAGATGCCGATCTCGGCACCGAAGCCGAACTCGCCACCGTCCACGAACCGCGACGACGCGTTCACCAGCACCGCGGCCGCGTCCACCTCTGCGGTGAACCGGTCGGCCGAGCGCCGGTCGTTGGTGACGATCGTCTCCGAGTGCCCGGTGCTGTAGCGGCGGATGTGGGCCAGCGCGGCGTCCAGGTCCTCGACGATGTCGCAGGCCAGGTCCAGCGACAGGTATTCGGCGTCGAACTCGTCCTCGGCTGCGGGGACGACGGCCGGCGAGTACGCCGCCACGGCGGGGGTGCCGTGGACGGTGACGCCGGCCTCACCGAGCGCCACCAGCGCTCTGGGCAGGAAGTCGGGCGCGACGTCGGCATGCACGAGCAGGGTCTCCAGCGCGTTGCAGACTGAGGGACGCTGGGTCTTCGCGTTCAGCATGATCGCGATCGCGGCGTCCAGATCCGCGGAGGAGTCGACGAAAAGGTGGCAGTTGCCGGTCCCGGTCTCGATCACCGGCACCTTCGAACCCTCGACCACGGCGTTGATCAGGCCCGCCCCGCCGCGCGGGATCAGGACGTCCACCAGGCCACGGGCGGCCATCAGCTCTGCGGTCGTCTCCCGTCCACCGGTGACGAGCTGGACGGCCTCGCGCGGCAGCCCCAACCACGCCAACCCGTCCTGCAGCGCCTCTACGACGGCCAGGTTGGAGTTCAGCGCCGACGACGAACCCCGCAGCAGCGCCGCGTTGCCGGACTTCAGGCAGATGCCGGCCGCGTCGGCGGTGACGTTGGGCCGGGCCTCGTAGATGATCCCGACCACGCCGAACGGCACTCGCACCTGCCTCACCCGGACGCCGTTGGCGTTGGTCCAGCCGCGGACGACGTCACCGACCGGGTCGGGCAGCGCGGCCAGGTCCCGCAGGCCGGCCACCATCCCGTGCAGCCGGGTGGGGTTCAGCGTGAGCCGGTCGACCATCGCGTCCGCCGTGCCGGCGTCCCGGGCGGCCGCGACGTCGAGCGCATTGGCATCCAGGACGGACTCGGCCGCGGCGAGCAGAGCGTCCGCCATGGCGTGCAGTGCGGCGTCCTTGGCGGCGCGATCGAGGGTGACCAGGGCGCGGCTGCCGTCCTTTGCGGCTCGGGCCTGCTCGGCGAACGTCATGCTGGCAAGGGTACTTGAGGCCACGATCGACTGAGCTGGCGGCTCAGCGTCGGGCCCGGGCCTCGGCGCGCCGCTCCTGGAGTTCTGCCCGGCGGGCTCGCAGGTGGGCCCGGACCTCGTCGCGGGTCGGCACCCCGAACGACCGCAGGCCGAGCTTGCGCAGCGCCCACCACAGCAGGTTGATGCCGGTGATCGCGAGCGTGGAGGTGGCGGCGATCTGCGTCCCCACGTCGGGCACCAGGAGTCCCCACCCGAGCCACAGTGCCTGGTTCAGGACGCCGCCGATCAGGAACACCGGGGAGACCCCGGTCACCCGCGGGGAACGGACCAGTTCCAGCGTCTGGCCGGCGTTGGCGATCAGCGCCGGCCACATGGCCACCATGCCGTACGCGGCCGTGCCGAGGACGAGGTCGACGGCGATCATCGCGGCGGCGATCAGCACGCCGGGCAGGAACACCCGTCCCAGCGGACGGCCCAGCTCGCGCGCCATCATGACCAGGATCGCCAGCGTGGACGCCAGCCCGAACACGTTCGGCACGATCAGGTTCGCCTTGACCAGGATGATCCCGTGCGAGGTCCAGGCGATGTTCAAGGCGAGGATCAGCTGCCAGAACGGCAGCGACAGCCCCTCCACGTTCTGGGTCCTGGCCAGGCGGACGACCTGGGGCAGGCCGAGCACGGTGCCGACGAAGGCGGCCGCCCAGCCGACGATCTCGACGGCGGTCATCGCTCGACCTCGACCGCGGCGACGTGGGTCGCGGCGACCAGCTCGGTGTCGGTCGGCTTTCCGAAGGAGCGCAGGCCGAGCTTGCGCAGCCCCCACCAGACCATGTTGAAGACGGTCACCGCCAGGGTCACCGACGAGCTCACGATCGTGCCGTACTCGGGCACCAGCAGCCCCCAGCTGAACCACAGGGCCTGGTTCAGCACGGCGAGGCCGAGGAAGATCGGCGACACCCCGTCGATCCTGGGCGAACGGACGAGTTCGACGCTCTGCGCGGAGTTGGCCATCACCGCCGGAATGATCGCGACCGCGCCGTAGATGCCGGCGCCGAACAGGACGTCCACCACGATCATCACCCCGGCCGCGAGCACACCGGGCAGGAGCAGCCGGCCGAGGTTCAGCCGGAGTTCGCGAGCGATCAGGCCCAGGACAAGGGCCGTCATGCCGAAGCCGACGAGGTTGGCGACGACCATGTTGGCCTGTCCCACCCGGAAGCCGTGGACGGCCCACGCCACGTTGATCGAGACGATCGTCTGCCAGCCGAAGAGCGACAGCCCCGACACGTCCCTGGTCCGGAGCAGCCGGACGACCTGGGGCACGGCGATGGAGTCGCCGACGACGGCTGCCAGCCAGCCGAGCAGGACGACGGGGGTCACGGCTGCGCCCGGCGCTCGCGCCGCGCCTTGACGATCAGGTCGTCGCGGTGGACGACCTCCCGGTCGAACTGGGCGCCGAGGTTCTCGGCGAGCTCGTGGGTGCTCCGGCCGATCATGGCGGGCAGTTCGTCGGAGTCGTAGTTCACCAGCCCGCGGGCGACCACGCTGCCGCTCTCGCTGACCAGGCGCACCGGGTCACCGGCCGCGAACTGGCCGCG
Organism: Propionibacteriaceae bacterium; assembly: GCA_017306015.1. Taxonomy (GTDB): domain Bacteria; phylum Actinomycetota; class Actinomycetes; order Propionibacteriales; family Propionibacteriaceae; genus Propionicimonas. The sequence continues at coordinate 69,370 of JAFKJK010000026.1, read as the reverse complement.
CACCTCGACGATGCCGGCGGGCAGCAGCGACGCCTTGCGTTCGGTCACCGCGTGGACCGCGCCGGCGTCCAGCACCAGCTCGCCCTTGGTCACCGACGCGTACGCCAGCCACATCAGCTTGCGGGCGCGGCGCTTCCCGGTGGGCAGGAACAGGGTGCCGACCGGCTCGCCGGCCAGGAGTGCGGCTGCCTGCTCCGCGGACCCCAGGACGACCGGGATGCCGGACGCGGTCGCGATCCGGGCGGCCTGCAGCTTGGTCTCCATGCCGCCGGTCCCGATCTCGGCACCGCTCTTCTCGGTGTCCACCTCCAGGTCGTCGATGTCGTCCACGACGGCGATCGGCCGGGCGTCCGGATGCGACGGATGGGCGGTGTACAGGGCGTCCACGTCGCTGAGCAGGACGAGCGCGTCCGCCCCGACCAGGTGGGCGACGAGGGCGGCCAGCCGGTCGTTGTCGCCGAAGCGGAACTCGTGGGTGGCGACGGTGTCGTTCTCGTTCACGATCGGCACGACGCCGAGCTCCAGCAGCTTGGTGAAGGTGCGCAGCGCGTTGCGGTAGTGGTCCTGCCGGGCCACGTCGTCGGCGGTGAGCAGCACCTGGCCGACGGTCAGCCCGTGGCGTCCGAACAGGGCGCCGTAGCGGCCGACCAGCAGGCTCTGGCCGACCGAGGCCGCGGCCTGCTTGCTGGCCAGGTCGCGGGGACGGCGCTTCAGCCCGAGCGGGCCGAGGCCGCTGGCCATCGCGCCGGAGGAGACCAGGACCACGTCCTGGCCACGGGCGCGGACGGCGGCGAGCGCGTCCACCAGGCGCTCGATCTTGCCCGGGTCCAGCACCCCCCTGGCGTCGGTCAGCGAGGAGGAGCCGACCTTGACCAGCACCCGAGCGGCCCCGGTGATCTGCTCGCGGAGCTCACTCATCGTCGTCGCTCTCGAGCCCTTCCGTCGCGTACCGGGTCTGCTGCTCGGCCTCCCGCTCGGCGGCCTTGGCCGCGTGGTACTCGGCGTCCATCGCCCGGCGGCGCTTCGCGGCGGGACGCTCGGTGACCAGCCGCTGGTCCTCGCCGCGGCGGGCGAGGATCTCGGCGCCGATCTCCACCTGCGGGGCGAAGTCGAACACCACCGGGTCGTCGCCGCCGCCGATCGCGACGGCGTCCCCTGCGACCGCTCCGAGGGCGAGCAGTTCGTCCTCGATGCCGAGCCGGGCGAAGCGATCGGCGAGGTAGCCGACGGCCTCGGCGTTGCCGAAGTCGGTCTGTTTGACCCAGCGTTCGGGCTTGTCACCGCGCACGCGCCAGACGAAGCCGCCCTCGCCGTCCCCCTGCCTGGCGATGTGGAACTCCGGGCCGCCGGCGACCGGGGCCGGCCGGATGATGATCCGCTTGGCCGCCGGGGCCGGTGCTTCAGCCCGGCGGCGCGCCACGAGTTCGGCCATCGCGAACGTGAGCGCCTGCAGGCCGGTGCCGGTCTTGGTGGACACGGCGAACACCGGCAGCCCGCGGGCCTCCACGTCGGGACGGACGAGGTCGGCGAGGTCGGCGGCGTCGGGGATGTCGACCTTGTTCAGCACCACCATCCGAGGCCGATCCTCCAGGCCGCCGTGCGCGGCGAGCTCGGCTTCGATCACGTCGAGGTCGCTCAGCGGGTCGCGGCCCGGCTCGTAGGTGGCGCAGTCGATGACGTGGACGATGGCCTGGCAGCGCTCGATGTGCCGCAGGAAGTCGTGGCCCAGCCCGCGGCCCTCGCTCGCGCCCTCGATCAGTCCGGGCACGTCGGCGACGGTGAAGGTGGTGGCGCCGGCCACGACGACCCCGAGGTTCGGCACCAGGGTCGTGAACGGGTAGTCGGCGATCTTGGGCCGGGCCCGGGAGATGGCGGCGATCAGGGACGACTTGCCGGCGCTCGGGAAGCCGACCAGCCCGATGTCGGCGACCACTTTCAGCTCGAGCTTGATCCTGCGGCTCTCCCCCTCTTCTCCGAGCAGGGCGAAGCCGGGTGCCTTGCGGGCGGCCGAGGCCAGCGCCGCGTTGCCGAGGCCGCCGCGTCCGCCGGCCGCGATCACGACCTCCGCGTCCGGGCCGACCAGGTCGGCGAGCTCCTCGCCGGTGTCGGCGTCGGAGACGATGGTGCCGTCGGGGACGGCCAGGACGACGTCCTCGCCGTTGCCGCCGTTGGCGAAGTCGCCGCGTCCGGGCTGGCCGTTGGCCGCCCGGCGGATCGACTGGCGGTGGTACTCGACCAGTGTCGTCAGGCCGGGATCGACCCGGAGGACCACCGAGCCGCCGTTGCCGCCGTTGCCGCCGTCCGGGCCGCCGAGGGGCTTGAACTTCTCCCGGCGGACGGACGCGCAGCCGTGACCGCCGTTGCCGGCGGCAACGGTCAGCACCGTCTCATCGACGAAAGAGGGAATGGCCACGGAGAACTTTCTGGTCGGACGGCGCACGTAGTGGTGGCCGTTCCTGCCGGGTCAGTCTACCGGCCCGGGCCCGCGTCTTCCCCGTCTCCTGGCGGCGCCCAGATGGAATGGTCGTGGTCCGCCGGGTCCGTGGTCGTCGGCGCGAGTGGAGGCTCCGGCACGATCGGCTCGGAAACCTCCGGGGCGGCGTTCGTCGGATCGCCCGCCCGCGGTGCCAGCCAGTCGAGCGAGGTCTCCTCCGGCGGCGCGGGCGGTGGGGTTTGCTGCCGCCGGTGCCGCACCAGCCAGAGCGTCCCCACGACGAGCAGGGTCCCGAACACGCCGGCGGCGGCCCAGATGACCCGGTCGGCAGGGCCGGGACGGTTCAGGGCGATCACCGTCAGTCCGGTGAAGTCGGCGATGTTGGTGATCCGGACGTTGTTGCCCTCGACCTGGCCGGCACTGGCCTGCAGGACGTCGCCTGGGAAGCGGATGGTGAGGTCGGTCCGGCCGCCCGGGCTGGTTTCGGCGGACTGCCGCTGCACCTGCAGCACCCGGTAGTCGCCGACGGTCGTCAGCGACGCCGTCTGCCCGAGTTCCGAGGGGCGGATCGTGCCGGTGATCCGGCAGGCGAGGGTTCCGTTCGGGGTGGTCTGGGGCTCTACCGCCAGCGCATCGATCTGCCCGGGGCACGCGAGGGTTCCGTCCTCGCTCACCTCGATCCCGACGTCGTTCGCGTTGACAACCAGGTCGACCAGGATCGTGTCGTCGGTCTGCACGGTGACGGTTCCGGTGGCGTCGCAGCCGGCCAGCAGCAGCCCGGACAGTGCCAGACCGACGACCGCAGTCGCGCGCCGCCACCGGAAGTGCATGGGGTCGATGGTACGGCCCGCGGCTATTCACCGTCGGCCGGCGGCGCCCAGATCGAGTGATCGGTCTGCGTGGTGTCGGCTGCGTCCGGAGACGGATCGGCTGGCGGCGCCGGCGCGGGCGAGCCCGGCGCGAACAGCTCCGGGGCGAGGGCAGCGGCCGGCGGGTCCGCCGCCTGCGGAGGATCCACGTCGGCAGCCGACGGATCCGGATGGGCGGCCGCCGAGTCGGCGGCCAGCCGGGTCCGCCGCCGGGCAAGCCAGAACGCCCCGACGCCGAGAGCGCCGACGCCGAGGCCGATGAGCCCCCAGATCACCCGGTCCGGCGGCCCGGGACGGTTCAGGGCGACGATCTCCAGTCCCCGCAGATCGGCGGTTCGCGAGATCCGGACCCTGTTCCCGTCGACCTGCCCGCCGGAGGAGGCGAGAACCTCGCCGGGGAAGCGGAGGGTGAGGTCGACCGGGTCCGGAAATGCGAGGTCGTCCGGCTGCAGCGTCACGGTGATCACCGTGTACTCGCCGACATCCTTGACGGTCATCACCTGGGAGAGCTGGGCTATCGGGAGCGTTCCGGTGATCCGGCAGGTCGTCGCTCCGTCCGTGCCGGGTTCCGTCGTCACGGCCAGTGAGTCGATCGCATCCGGACAACCTTGGCCGAAGCCGTCCCCGCTGACGACCACGTCCACCGCGAGCGCGTCGTCCGCCTGCAGGTCGATGGTCCCGCTGACGTCGCAGCCGGCCAGCAGCAGCGCGGACAGCGCCAGGCCGACCACCGCGACCACCCGTTGCCACCCTGAGCGCATGGGGTCGATGGTACGGCGCGCAGCTCCTCGTCGCCCGCCGGGGGCGGACGGCTCGGGTAGTCGGACGGGAGAGCCGGATACGCAGAAAGGCGGCCCGAAGGCCGCCTTCTGCACGTCTGGCCTCGAGGCTACTGGGCGTCCTCGACAGCGATGTTGATGACCCGGCGGCCCCTGCGGGTGCCGAACTCGACCTTGCCCGCGCGCAGCGCGAACAGGGTGTCGTCGCCGCCACGGCCGACGCCCTCACCGGGATGGAAGTGGGTGCCCCGCTGGCGGACGATGATCTCGCCGGCGTTCACCTGCTCGCCACCGAACCGCTTCACGCCGAGGCGCTGCGAGTTCGAGTCGCGACCGTTGCGGGAGCTGGATGCGCCCTTCTTGTGTGCCATCTGACGCTCCTCAGCCCTTGATCCCGGTGACCTTGACCTGGGTGTAGCGCTGGCGGTGGCCCTGGCGCTTCTTGTACCCGGTCTTGTTCTTGAACTTGATGATCTTGATCTTGGGGCCCTTGGTCTCGGCGATCACCTCGGCGGTGACACTGGCCTTGCCGAGCGCCTTCGCGTCGGAGGTCATCTTGTCGCCGTCGACGAGCAGCAGGGGGGTCAGCGCGATGCTGTCCCCCGCCTTCGCCTCGACCTTGTCGATCTCCAGGACGTCGCCAACCGCAACCTTGTGCTGGCGGCCACCACTGCGCACGATCGCGTACACGCCCGACCTACTTCCTAAGCTTCGCCTATGGCCAGCGGCCGTCCCCGTTGGGCTGGCTATCGCTGGAGGTATCACTCGCGCGCGGCAAGACCGGCGCTGCGAACACCGAGGACCAAGACTACGGCCCCGGTCGCGGGAGGGTCAAACCGGGACGGATCGGCCGGCTCAGTGCTGCCAGGTCGCGTCCGTGCTCAGGTCGACGTTCAGCCAGACGTCCAGAGGCTGCCCTTCCAGCGCCGCCTTCAGTGCCTGGCGGACCCGGTCCGCGAACGCGGTGTCGTACCGTCCGGCCTCGACCAGGTAGTCGACCTCCAGGTACAGCTTGGCGCCGAGTTTCGACATCCGCACGGTCGGCGCGTCCAGCCCGTGCTCGGCCGACACGGCGTCGACGATCGCCTGGACGGGCCCCTCGACGGAGGCCGGCGGCGAACCCTCCAGCAGTTCGCGGACGGTCTCGCGGACCATCGCCAGCGGGATCGCGAACAGGACGAGTCCCGCGACGATGACCACGGCGGGGTCGACGTAGGCCGTCAGCCAGGCCAACTCGGTGCCCTCGAGGACGGCGGCAGCACCGAAGGCCACCAGCATCCCGGCGCTGAGGCCCAGGCCGGCGAGCCACTGGGCGGCCTCCGCCTTGACCAGGTCGGAGTAGCCGGCCTGACGACGCAGGAACAGCCACACCCCGACCGCGATGACGCCCGTGACCGCGCCATAGACCATTCCCGAGAGGGCCTCCACTTCGCTGCCGCCGGCGAGGATCGTCAGGACGGACGTGATCACCGCGTAGCCGAGCGTCGCCAGCAGGGCGATCCCCTGGATCATGATCACCAGCGGGGCCAGCGCCTCCCGTCCGAACGGATAGTTGCGGGTCGGGCCCGCGGTCACGATCCGGGACGCGTGCAGGGACAGCGCGCTCAACAACAGCCCGAGCCCGGTGTAGGCACCGTCGAACAGGATCGCGTGGGAGCCGGCCAGCCAGCCCCAGACGACACCCAGGACGCCCAGGACGGCGGTGGCGACGAGCGAGATCAGCAGCATCCGCTGCTCGGTGCGGGAGCCGGTCGTGCCCGGCGCAGTGGAACTCACCGCCCCATCAAAGCAGCCCTCAGCCGCCGTCCGCCCGCCTTCCGGCGCGACGCACCGGCGTCCCCCTGATCGACGGCCGGGCGACCCATGGACCGGGTGGGCGTGCGTTGCTAGCCTGACAGCTTCCACCGGCCGAGGGGCGACGATGAGTTGGGCTTTCTGGTTGACCACGCTGATCGTGGTGGCCACGCCCGGCACGGGGGCGGTCTACTCGATCTCGGCGGGGCTCTCGCGTGGGCTCCGGGCCGCGCTCCTGGCTGCTTTCGGATGCACGCTCGGCGTTGTCCCGCACATGATCGCGGCGATCACCGGCCTCGCCGCCCTGCTCAATGCGAGCGCGATCGCTTTCTCCGCCCTGAAGTGGGCCGGAGTGGCCTACCTGATCTACCTGGCGTACCAGACCTGGCGTGACCGCAGCGATCTCGCAGCGGTGGACGCGAGCGAACCGGCGTCCTTCTGGGAGGTCATCCGGACGGCCGTCCTGATCAACCTGCTCAATCCCAAACTGACGATCTTCTTCTTCGCGTTCCTGCCGCAGTTCGTCACCGGAGCGGGCACCGCGACCACGCTGTCGATGGTCTGGCTGAGCCTGGCGTTCATGGCCGTCACGTTCGTGGTCTTCGCCGGCTACGGGATCTTCGCCGCGTCGGTTCGAGACCAGGTGCTGCGGCGACCGCGCGTGGTGACGTGGCTGCGGGGGTCGTTCGCGGGCACCTATCTCCTGCTCGCCGGACGGTTGGCCGTCCAGGAGCGCTGAGACCCGTCCGTCATGTCCGATTCCCGCTAGGAATCTTCCCGATCGGCTGCCAGTCTTGACGACATGGACTTCGAGCAGCGCTACCGGGCAGCCTCGACGCGGGACGCCCGCTTCGACGGCGTGTTCGTCACGGCCGTCCGGACGACAGGCATCTACTGCCGTCCGTCCTGCCCCGCGCGGACGCCGAAGCCGGGCAACGTCGAGTTCTTCGCCACCGCCGCGGGCGCCCACGAACACGGCTACCGGGCGTGCAAGCGGTGCCTGCCGGACGCCGTTGCCGGTTCCCCGGAGTGGGTGTCGGCGGCCTGGCGCACCGGTTGGGCTACACGCCTCGTCACCTGAACCGGCTGCTCGTCGCCGAACTCGGCGCCGGCCCGCTCGCCCTCGCCCGAGCCCAGCGCGCCCAGACCGCGCGCCAGCTGCTGGTCGGCACCGACCTGCCGATCAGTGATGTCGCCTTCGCCGCCGGCTTCGGCAGCATCCGCCAGTTCAACGACACGATCGCCGAGGTCTACGCCCTCAGCCCGACCGCCCTGCGAGCCTCCCGCCGTCCCGCTCCCGCAACCGAGTCGGCAGGGACGGGGGTGGGGTTCCGGCTGAGCCTGCCCGTGCGGGAACCGTTCGACGCGAGCGGCGTGTTCGCGTGGCTGGCGGCGCGGGCGATCCCCGGCGTGGAGCACGCATCGGCCGACCACTACTCCCGGACGCTGCTGCTGCCGGGGGGACCGGCGACGTTCACCGTCCGCCCCGCTTCCGGCGGGCTGCGGCTGGAAGCGGCCCCGGCGATCCTGGCCGACCTGGGGACGCTCGTAGCGCGAGTCCGCCGGCTCTTCGACGCGGACGCCGACCCCGTCGGCATCGATGCCGCGCTGGCGTCCGAACCGCGATTGGCGGCGTCGGTCCAGCGGACGCCGGGGATCCGGCTGCCGGGGACGGTCGACCCGGTGGAGATGCTGTTCCGCGCACTCGTCGGTCAGCAGATCTCGGTCGCCGCAGCCCGCACCCACCTCGGCCGGCTCGCTGCCGCGGCAGGCGAGGCGTTGCCGAGCCCGGCGCCCGGCTTGTCGCTGCTGTTTCCGACACCGGAGGCGATCGCGGAGCACGGCGGCAGCACGCTCACCGGCCCGGCGACGCGCATCGCCAACATCGTCCGGATCGCAGAGCGGCTCGCCGGCCGTGAGCTGACCCTGGGCTACGGCGACGACCCGGCCGAACAGCGTCGCGTGCTGACGGCCGAGCCGGGGATCGGCGAGTGGACGGCCGACTACGTCTCCATGCGCGTCCTCGGCAACCCGGACGTGCTGCCGACCGGCGACGTGGCGCTGCGCACCGGCGCCGACCGCCTGGGCATTCCCGACAAGCCGAAAGACCTCGCCGATTGGGGACGCAGCGTCTCCCCGTGGCGCTCCTACGCCAGCCTCCACCTGTGGAGGGCAGCCGCCGGCAAGGCGGCACCGATGAGAAAGGCAAGCTGATGAAACTGACCACGATCGACACCCCGGACGGACCGTTCACTCTCCTCGTCGACGGCGACGCCGTCCTGGCGTCCGGCTGGACGGACTCCCCCGACGTCGTCGTGGCGCGGCTGCGTCCCGCCGACCGTCCGGCCCACGTCGACGTCGTCGCTCCGGACGACCCGGAGCTGGCCTTCGCCGTCGACGCCGTCCGCGCGTACTACGCCGGCGACCTGGACGCCGTCAGCCGGGTACCGGTGCGCCAGTCCGGCTCGGCGCTGCAGGAGCTCGGCTGGCGCGGCCTGCGGGAGATCCCGCCGGGCGCCCCGCTGAACTACGCCGGCTTCGCTGCGGTGCTCGGGCGTCCGTCCGCGGCCCGGGCTGCGGGGAAGATCTGCGCCACGAACGCTCCGGCGCTGTTCGTCCCCTGCCACCGGGTGCTCCGCAGCGACGGCAGCATGGGGGGCTTCGCCTGGGGGACGCCAGTCAAGGAGTCCCTGCTGGCGCGGGAGGCTGCCGCGACTGCTGCTCGATGAAGGCGGACACCACCCACAGCACGCGCCGTTCCCGTTCGTCCACGACTGCCGGAGGGGTGCGGGCGGTCGGTGCCAGCGAGTGGGGCGCGTCCGCGATCTCGACGAGCCGGACGTTCGGCCGGTCGCCGACGGCTTCGCGCAGCTCGGCGGCAGTGCCGAACGTGTCGGCGCCGCCCTGCACAACCAGGACGGGCACGTCGACCGCCAGCAACTCGTCCAGCCGCGACTTCTCCGGCTTCCCGGGCTGGTGCAACGGGAACGACAGCAGGACCAGACCGCGCTGGTGGGCGTCCACGCCGCGACAGGCTGCCCGGGCGCCGGCGCTGTGGCCGCCGGCGAACAGTGGCAGCCGCGGCCAGACACCACGGACAGCGGCCAGCGCGCTCACCCAGCCGCGATCGAGGCCGGGCCGGGAACTGTAGATCCGCTTGCCGGCGACCCGATACGGCTGCCGGAAGCGAGCGACGCTCACCCCGAGTGCCGGCAGCCGGGACGCGAGCAGGCCGAGATCCCAGCCGTCGACGTCGCCACCCGCGCCGTGTCCGAGCAGCAGGACGGCACCCGGGGACTCCGCCTCGTCCAGGACGAGCTCACCCGGCCCGTCCGGCGTCTCCACCCGCACCCGCTCGTCCATGCGGCGATTATCCCGCCGGACGTGCTGCCGTGGCATGCTGGCACCGAACCGAGCCGGGAGCCGACATGGACTTCTTCAACGCCTACGCCCAGGGGTTCGCCCGGGTCGCGGCCTGCACGCTGCCGATCAAGCTGGTGAGCCCGCGCGCCAACGCCGAGGCGGTGCTCGCCCGGGCCCGGGACGCCGCCGACCAGGGGGCCTGCCTGGCCGTCTTCCCCGAACTGACGCTGACCGGCTATTCCATCGAGGATCTACTGATGCAGGACACCGTCCTCGCCGCCACCCTCGACGCCCTGGACTGGCTCGTCCCAGCGACGGCCGATCTGGGCTGCATCGTGGTGGTCGGCGCTCCGCTGGTCAGCCTGAACCGGATCTACAACTGCGCGGTGGTGATCCTGCGCGGCCAGGTGCTCGGGGTGGTGCCGAAGTCGTATCTGCCCACCTACCGCGAGTTCTACGAGCGCCGCCAGGTCGCACCCGGAGACGACGTCACCGGCGAGATCCGGATCGCCGGACAGGACGTCCCCTTCGGCTCCGACCTCCTGTTCGCCGCCGACGACCTCGACGGCTTCGTGCTGAACGTCGAGATCTGCGAGGACATGTGGGTGCCGATCCCGCCGTCGGCCGAGGCCGCGCTGGCGGGCGCGACCGTGATCGCGAACCTGTCCGGGAGCCCGATCACCGTGGCGAAGGCCGACGAGCGCAAGCTGCTGATCGCCTCCGGATCGTCCCGGCTGCTCGCCGGCTACGTATTCGCCGCCGCCGGGGAGGGCGAGTCGTCGACCGACCTGAGTTGGGACGGCCAGACGCTCGTCTACGAGGCCGGGACGCTACTGGCCGAGAGCGAGCGGTTCCCGTCCGGTCCGCGGACGAGCATCGCGGACGTCGACCTCGGCTCGCTCGTGCAGGACCGGCTGCGCCAGGGCACCTTCGACGACAACCGGCGCGTCCACGCCGAGCGGACCAGCGACTACCGCACGGTGAGCTTCACCCTGGACCCGCCGTCCGGTGACCTCGGGCTGCGGCGTCGCGTCGCCCGCTTCCCGTTCGTCCCCGACGATCCGGCCCGACTCGCCCAGGACTGCTACGAGGCCTACAGCATCCAGGTCTCCGGCCTGGAGCAGCGGCTGCGCGAGATCGGCCAGCCGAAGATCGTGATCGGCGTCTCCGGCGGCCTCGACTCCACCCACGCCCTGATCGTCGCGGCCCGGGCGATGGACCGGATGGGCCGCCCGCGCAGCGACATCCTCGCGTTCACCATGCCGGGCTTCGCCACGTCCGACCACACGAAGGGCAACGCCACCGCGCTGGCGGAGGCGCTCGGGGTGACCTTCGCCGAACTCGACATCACCGAGACCGCGCGGCTGATGCTGGACAACCTCGACCACCCGTTCAGCGAAGGCGAGAACGTGTACTACTCGCTTCGCTCGGCAAGACCTTCCTCGCCCTCGGACGAAGCCTCGCAAGCTCGGCTCGCCGCTCGGGCTTCGTCGGTCTACGACGTCACCTTCGAGAACGTCCAGGCGGGGCTGCGGACCGACTACCTGTTCCGGCTCGCCAACGCTCGCGGCGGCATCGTGCTCGGTACCGGCGACCTGTCCGAGCTCGCGCTGGGCTGGTGCACGTACGGGGTCGGCGACCAGATGAGCCACTACAACGTGAACGCCGGGGTGCCGAAGACCCTGATCCAGCACCTGATCCGCTGGGTGATCAGCGAGGGGCTGTTCACCGAGGCTGTCGGCGAGACGCTCCAGGCGGTCCTCGACACCGAGATCAGTCCCGAACTCGTGCCGGTGAACGCCGGCGAGACCCCGCAGTCCACGCAGGCCGTGATCGGGCCGTACGCGCTGCAGGACTTCTCGCTCTACCAGGTGCTGCGCAAGGGCATGCGGCCGAGCCGGATCGCCTTCCTCGCCTGGCACGCCTGGCACGACGCGGACGCCGGCGCCTGGCCCGAGGGCTTCCCCGCCGACGAGCGGGTCGCGTACGACCTGGCCACCATTCGCAAGTGGCTGGGCGTCTTCTGCTCCCGCTTCTTCGGGTTCGCCCAGTTCAAGCGCTCGGCGCTGCCGAACGGCCCGAAGGTCGTCCGCGGCGGCTCGCTGTCCCCGCGCGGAGACTGGCGGGCGCCGTCCGACACGTCGGCCGCGCTGTGGCTCGCCGAGCTGGAGAACGTGCCCGAGGACTAGCAGCCGGACGCCCGTCCCCTACGTCTCCTGGCCGCCCGTTCGTCCCCAGCTGAACCGTCGGGGACAGGTACTTCGGTTCAAGCCGAACCGTCTCCCCTGCGTCATCCCGACGAACGCCGGGATCCCTGCTCTTGCGAGCTGAACCGTCGGGGACAGGTACTTCGGTTCAAGCCGAACCGTCTCCTGGCGTCATCTCGACGAACGCCGGGATCCCTGCTCTTGCGTGAACCGAAGTACCTGTCCCCGACGGTTCACCCGTCCGCTTGCGGGAACCGAAGTACCTGTCCCCGACGGTTCAGACGGTTCACTCGTCCCTCCTGCGTCATCCCGGCGAACGCCGGGACCCCTGCACGTACGTGGCTACTCGACCGCGGGGGGCCCGGGACGACGCGGGGGGACGGTCCCTGCCGGTCTCTGTCCGCGCCAGGGACGGGGCGCGCGTCAGCCGACGGGCGCTGGCTCCGGAGTCTCGGCGGGTGCTTCCGGCTCCGCCTTCGGCGGCTCGGGCTTCGGTGACTCCGCGGGCTTGCGGCTGCGGCTTGTCCGCCGGGCGGGCGTGCCGTTCGCGGCCGCGGGACGTCCGCGCCGGCCGTCGCGCTCTCCGCCGTCCGCGGGTGCCTGGGTCGCCACCGGGGCGTCGTGGACGTGGTAACCACGGCCGTGGCAGGTCTCGCAGGGGACGGTGAACGCCTCAGCCAGGCCGGTGCCGATCTTCTTGCGGGTCATCTGCACCAGGCCCAGCGACGTCACCTCGGCCACCTGGTGGCGGGTGCGGTCGCGGCCCAGGCACTCGACCAGGCGGCGCAGCAGCAACTCGCGGTTGGCCGGCAGCACCATGTCGATGAAGTCGATCACGATGATGCCGCCGATGTCGCGAAGCCGCAGCTGACGGACGATCTCCTCCGCGGCCTCCAGGTTGTTGGAGGTGACCGTCGCCTCGAGGTTGCCGGACGTGCCGGTGAACTTGCCGGTGTTGACGTCGATGACGGTCATGGCCTCGGTGCGATCGATGATCAGCGAACCGCCGGACGGCAGGAACACCTTGCGCTCCAGAGCCTTCGCGACCTGTTCGTGCACCCGGAAGCTCTCGAAGAGATCACCGTTGGCAGCGCGGTCCCAGCGCTCGATCCGGTCCACCACGTGCGGGGCGACGTGCTTGAGGTAGGCCTCGACGGTGTCGTAGGCGTCCTCCGCGCGGCCGTTGCCGTCGATGACCAGTGACCCGAAGTCCTCGGTGAACAGGTCCCGGACGATCCGCACGGTGAGGTCGGGCTCGGCGTAGAGCAGCTGCGGGGCGGTCGAGGTCTTCGACTTCTTGTCCAGCACCTCCCACTGTGCCTTCAGCCGGTTCACGTCGCGGACGAGTTCCTCCTCGCTCGCCCCTTCCGCTGCGGTGCGGACGATGACGGACGCAGTGGGCTCGATCAGCTCGTCGAGGATGCCCTTCAGCCGCCTGCGCTCGTTCTCCGGCAGCTTGCGGGAGATGCCGGAGAGGTGGCCGCCCGGCGAGTAGACGATGTAGCGGCCGGGGATCGACAGGTGCGAGGTCAGCCGGGCGCCCTTGGCACCGACGGGATCCTTGCTCACCTGGACGAGCACGCTCTGGCCCGACTTGAAGACCTTCTCGACCTTCTTGTCGGCCCCGGTGACCCCGAAGGAGTCCCAGTCGACCTCACCGGCGTACAGGACGGCGTTGCGGCCGCGGCCGATGTCGACGAAGGCCGCCTCCATGCTCGGCAGGACGTTCTGGACCCGACCGAGGTAGATGTTGCCGATCATGGACGCGGCCGAGTCCCGGTCGACGTAGTGCTCGACCAGGACGCCGTCCTCGAGGACGGCAAGCTGGGAGTAGTCGTCCGCCTGCCGGATCAGCATCTTGCGGTCCACCGACTCGCGGCGGGCCAGGAACTCCGACTCGGACAGGATCGGCGTCCGGCGGCGCCCGGCGGCGCGACCCTCCCGGCGGCGCTGCTTCTTGGCCTCCATCCGGGTCGAGCCCTCGATGCCGGTCACCTCATCGCTGACGCTGCCCCGGCGGCGCGGCTCGCGCACCCGGACGACCACGTCCACCGAGTCGTCGTCGGCGTCACCGGCGTCCTCGCCACGGCGGCGGCGACGACGGCGACGACGGGTCGACCCGGACTCGGTCCCCTCGGTCTCGGTCCCCGCCTCGGCCTCCGTCGCGGTGTCGTCCTCCTCGCCCGGTTCGTCGCCCTCGGCATCGGGTTCGGTGCGGTCATCGCCGCCGCTCCGGCGGCGACGGCGGCCTCCGCGCCGGCGACGACGGCGGCGAGGCGAATCGTCCCCCTCAGCACCTTCCTCGTCGTCCACGGATTCCACCAGGTCCTCGGCGTCCTCGTCGACAGCCGGCTCCTCGGCTTCCGCGGGAGCCAGACCGCCGATGACGGCGGCGAGCGAGTCGAGGACGGCGCCCGGGTCGACCTCGTCATCCAGACCGAGCGACTGGGCGAGTTCGGCGCCGCGGGGCGACCGGCGGCCCGCTTCGCGTGCGAGTTCGGCCAGGCTGGCCGCGACGTCGTCCGTCCCTGTCTCGGCGGGCTGGGCGGCGCGCCGGCGCGACCGGCGGGCCGGCGCGACCGGCGCCTCAGGCTCGGTCTCGGCGGGTGCGCTCTCGGCGACGGGTTCTGCAGCGGTGTCGGACGCCGGCTCCGCGGTGGCGCGGGGACGCCGGGTGCGCTTGGGCCTGGGCGTCGGCTCGGGCTCGGGCTCGGGCTCGGGCTCGGGAACACCCTGGTCTGCAGCCGCGACCTCGTCGGCCACAGCCACGTCCTCGCTCGTCACGAGCTCATCCTCGGCCACGACCTCGTCAGCGGCGGCGACGGGAAGCTCCTCCTGCTCAGGCGGAGCCTCGGGCGCCACCTCGGGTGGCGCCTCGGTCGGGGCCGCCGGCGGACCGGCGGGACGGCTCGCAGCCCGGCGCCGGCGGACGGGCGCGGCAGCGGGCTCAGTCTGGGCAGAGGTCTCAACAGTGTCTTCGGAATCGAGCATTGCGCTCTCCTTCAGCGACGCGGACGCCGCATCCAGCTGCGCGGAGACCTGGGCCAACCCGGTCACGCACAGCAAAGCCTTTCGGGTCGAACACCCACAGCCGTCACCCCCGCGGTCGTCTCCGTCGCGGTCGGGTCCGAGCCTGTGGTTGAGCTGTCACCTCAACCAGGGCATCCGAGACTGGGATCTGGTGATCCCTGTTCCCGATTATCGCACACCCGCCAAGCATCGCCGCGAAAGCGGACATCTCCGCCCGGTCAGGGCGTCGTCGGAGGCTGCCAGGGCAGCGCCGGCGCGGCTCCCGGATCGGTCGCGCGGGCGAGCTTGAGCCGGGACGCCCGCCACCACAGCATTGCGCCCACGAACACGGTGACACCGATCTGGATCAGAGTCTCCGGGCCCGCCACCCCGGCCTGGCGGTCGAACAGGTGGGACAGGTCGTCCGGGGAGAACGGCAAGGTGAACTCGCCGAGCAGGTTGTTCACGACGTGCATGACGATGGCCGCCTCCAGCCCACCCGTCCGCCACGTCAGCAGGGTGAAGACCACCGCGACCGTGAAGTAGTAGCTGTTCAGCCACGGGTCCTCGGCGCTGTGCAGCAACATGAACACCACGCTGTTGGCCACCGTCGCCGCCGCCAGCGCCACCCAGCGGTTGCCGAACCAGGAGCCCACGCTCCGGGCGATCAGGCCCCGGTTGGCGTACTCCTCACCCGCCGCCTGGAGCGGGGTGGTCACCAGGATCGTGACCAGCAGGAACAGCGAGTCCGGCCCCCAGCTGAGCTCTCCAGGCCCTCCACTGAGGACGACGTCCACCCCGACCCAGACGATCAGCAACGGCGCCGCCACGAGGAAGAACTGCCAGAACAGTCGCCATCGGAACCGTCCCGCGATCGAGGACAGGAAGCGGGGACGCTGCCGGAAGACCAGCCAGCTCACCAGCATCGCGATCGGGATGCAGGCCGCCAGCGAGACATTGTTGGCGGCGAAGACCGCAGGTGTGTTCAGGTTCAGGTTCGTCGGATCGAGGCCCTGGCCACTGTGGGCCGCGTCCCAGGCGAGGGCGAACATCACCGCGACCACCGAAGCACCGAGCCAGCCGACGGCGAACAGGACGAGCGCGACCAGCGGCTTCCACCAGCGGAACGCCGGTGCCCGGTAGAACTGGTGGTACTCCGTCGGCTGGACGGGTAGTGGCTGGACCTCTGGGGGGATCGGCTGGGCCCCGACCGGCGAGTAGCCGGCCACCGGCTGTCCGGTCGGGTAACCCGGCTGACCAGTCGGGTAACCAGGCTGACCGGACGGGTAACCCGGCTGCCCAATTGGATGACCCGGCTGCCCAATTGGATGACCCGGCTGCCCAATTGGATGACCCGGCTGCCCAATCGGATGACCCGGCTGCCCAATCGGGTAACCCGGCTGCCCGATCGGATAACCAGGCTGACCGGTCGGGTAACCCGGCTGACCGGACGGGTAACCCGGCTGCCCACTTGGATAACCCGGTTGGCCCGGTGGCGGTTCCGGCTGACCCCCGATGGGGTTCACCCCAGGTTCGGGAACCACAGCCCCAGCTCCTTCTCGGCGGACTCGGGCGAGTCGGAGGCGTGCACCAGGTTCTCCCGGTTGGAGAGCGCGAGATCGCCACGGATCGTGCCGGGCACCGCGACCGCTGCATTGGTGGCGCCGTTCATGGCGCGCACGACCTCGATCGCGGCAGGTCCCTCGATCACCATCGCCACCAGCGGGCCGGAGGTGATGAACTCTCGGAGCGGCGGATACCACGGCTGTTCGACGTGGTCGGCGTAGTGCCGGTCGGCCATCGCGGCGTCGATCCGGCGCAGCTCCAGGGCAGCCAACGCCAGCCCCTTCGCCTCGTAGCGGCCGATGACGGTCCCGACCAGGCCGCGGCGGACCGCGTCCGGCTTCAACAGGACCAGGGTGCGTTCAACATCGCTCATGGCCGCGAGACTACCGGGTGGCCTCCCCCTCGCCGCCACCGCCTGTGGATAACCGTGAGCGCTCGATCCGGCGGCCGAGGACGAAGACCAGCACCCACAGCAACCCGAACATGCCCCCGACGGCGAACATCATCGGCGTGGCGAAGCCGAGGCCGATCACCACGACCTGGGTGAGCCAACCCACCGGGTAGCCCACGGGGGTACGCAGCAGGCCCGCCGAGAGCAGGGCGAGCGCGGCGGCGCCGCCGCCGAGCAGGGCGGACGTGACCGCGGGCATGGCCTCGACCTGGATCATGCCGGCGATCGCCAGCCCGCACACCACCGCCTCGAAGACGAGGATGCTGAGCATCACCCGTCCCATGGGATTCTGCGGATCGAGCCTCATTCGGCGTCCCCTCCCTGGACGCCCAGCAGCGCCCTGGCCTCCCCGGCGGCGTACACCGACCCGGCGATCAGCACCCCGGCGCCGGGCCCGGACGCGTCGGCGAGCGCGACCGCCTGGTCGATCGCGTCCGCCAACTCGGGAGCGACCCGGACCCGTTCGACTCCGAACACGCCGGACGCGACGTCGGCGAGCTGCGCGGCCGGCAGCGCCCTCGGGCTGGAGGTCACCGCCGTGCAGACCACCGAGGCCATCGATTCCTCGAACACCTTGAGCACGCCTTCGACGTCCTTGTCGGACATCATCGCCACGACCCCGATGAGTGTCTGGAAGTCGAACGCCTCCGCCAGGGCGGTCATCGTGGCCCGGGCCCCGTGCGGGTTGTGGCAGGTGTCGACGAGCACCACCGGGGAGCGCCGCAGCACTTCGAGCCGCGCCGGCGCCTCCACCTGGGCGAAGGCCTCCCCCACCACGTCCGGCGGAAGCGCACGGCCGCCGAGGAACGCCTCCGCCGCGGCGAGTGCGAGCGCCGCGTTGCGGGCCATGTGCTCGCCGAACAGCGGCAGGAAGACGTCTCCGAGCGGTCCCTCGGCCGTCTCCAGCCGGAGCACCTGGCCGCCGACGGCCGGCGTCCGGTCGATCAGCCCGAACTCGACGCCCTCGCGGCGCACCTCTGCGCCCACCCCGGCGCAGCGGGCCAGCAGCACCCGGGCCGCCTCGGCGGTCTGGGCGGCGAGGACGGCTCGCGAACCGGCCTTGATGATGCCGGCCTTCTCGACCGCGATCTCCTCGATGGTCTCGCCGAGCAGCTGGGTGTGGTCGAGGTCCACCGGCGCGACGACTGCGACCTGCGCGGCGACGATGTTGGTGGCGTCCCACTCCCCGCCCATGCCCACCTCGACGACAGCGACGTCCACGGGCGCGTCTGCGAAGGCGGCATAGGCCAGGCCGGTCATCACCTCGAAGAAGGTCATCGAGATGCCGTCGATGCGCTGTTCGTCGACGATCCGCACCATCGGCAGCACCTGCTCGACCAGGTCGTCGAAGACCTCGTCGGCGATGGGGACGCCATCGATGACGATCCGTTCGGTCAGGTGCTGCAGGTGTGGGCTGGAGTACCGGCCGACCCGCAGGCCGAGGCCGCGCAGCAGCGCGTCGATCATGATCGCGGTGCTGCCCTTGCCGTTGGTGCCCGTGATCAGGATCACCGGGCAGGCCAGTTCGGGGTTGCCGAGCAGGTCGCACAGCGCCCGGATCCGGGCCTGGCTGCGGCCGACCTGGTGTTCGGGCCAGCGCGACTGGAGCGCGGTGACGATGTCAGAGTGGGATGAGGTCATGTCCGCACCAGCGTAGGGGTGGACGCAAGCGTGCGCGTCGCGATTCTGTCAACGCTGGCACGGCTCAATAGAATCGCCCGCATGACTGCTCAGCCCTTCACCGTCCCGCCCGCTGCGTCCCCGGCCGGCGCGGGCGTACCGGAGCGTCCGGTGCTGGAGGGGCTGGAGGCCAAGTGGCGTGACCGCTGGCAGCAGCAGGGCACGTACACCTTCGTCCGGCCGGAGAGCCGCGATCAGGTGTTCAGCATCGACACCCCGCCGCCGACGGTCTCCGGCTCGCTGCACGTCGGCCACGTGTTCAGCTACACCCACACCGACCTGATCGCGCGCTACCAGCGGATGCAGGGCTTGCACGTCTTCTACCCCATGGGCTGGGACGACAACGGCCTGCCCACCGAGCGCAGGGTGCAGAACTACTTCGGCGTGCGCTGCGACCCGTCCCTGCCGTACGACCCCGACTTCACGCCGCCGGAGAACCCCGACCCCAAGCGCGCGGTCGCGGTCAGCCGCCCCAACTTCGTCGAGCTGTGCCACCAGCTCACCTCGATCGACGAGCCGGCGTTCGAGAACCTGTGGCGGACGCTGGGGTTGTCCGTCGACTGGGACCAGCTGTACGCCACGATCTCGGCCGAGTCGCAGCGGGTGGCCCAGCGGGCATTCCTGCGGAACCTGGCCCGTGGCGAGGCGTACCTGTCCGAGGCACCGACCCTGTGGGACATCACCTTCCAGACGGCTGTCGCCCAGGCCGAACTAGAGGCCCGTGACTACCCCGGGCACTACCACCGCGTCGCCTTCCACCAGGCGGACGGGACCCCGATCTACATCGAGACCACCCGTCCGGAGCTGATCCCGGCGGTGTGCGCGCTGATCGCCCATCCCGACGACGAGCGCTACCAGCCGCTGTTCGGGACGACCGTGACCTCGCCGGTCTTCGGCGTGGAGATCCCGGTGCTGGCCCACCCGGCCGCCGAGCCCGACAAGGGCGCCGGCATCGCCATGTGCTGCACCTTCGGCGACCTCACCGACGTGCAGTGGTGGCGCGAGCTGCGCCTGCCCACCCGGACGGTCATCGGACGGGACGGGCGGCTGCACGCCGACACCCCCGAGTGGCTCACCAACCCCGAGCCGTACGCCGAGCTGGCCGGGAAGACCGCCTTCGGCGCCCGCGAGGCGATGGTGGCCCTGCTGCGCGCGTCCGGCGACCTGGACGGCGAGCCGAAGCCGACCCAGCGGATGGCGAACTTCTACGAGAAGGGCGACAAGCCGCTGGAGATCGTGTCCACCCGGCAGTGGTACATCCGCAACGGCGGCCGCGACGACGACCTCAAACAGACCCTGCTGGCCCGCGGCGAGGAGCTGCACTGGGTGCCCGACCACATGCGGCACCGCTACGCCAACTGGGTGAACGGGCTCAACGGAGACTGGCTGATCAGCCGGCAGCGGTTCTTCGGCGTCCCGTTCCCGGTCTGGTACCCCCTGGACGCCGAGGGTCAGCCCGACTACGCCAACCCGATCGTGGCCGGCGAGGACGTCCTGCCCGTCGACCCGTCCAGCACCTGCCCGCCCGGGTACACCGAGGCGTCTCGCGGCGTCCCCGGCGGCTTCGCCGGCGACCCGGACGTGATGGACACCTGGGCCACCTCGTCGCTGACCCCGCAGATCGCCTGCGGCTGGGAGCGGGACGAGGAGCTGTGGAACCTCACCTTCCCGATGGACATGGCACCCGAGGCGCACGACATCATCCGCACCTGGCTGTTCTCCCGGGTGGTGCGCTCGAACTTCGAGCACGGCGTCCTGCCGTGGCGGGTGGCCGCGATCTCCGGCTTCGTGGTCGACCCGGACCGCAAGAAGATGAGCAAGTCCAAGGGCAACGTGATCGTGCCCACCGACATCCTCGAGCGGTTCGGCTCGGACGCCGTCCGCTGGCGCGCCGCGATGACCCGTCCCGGCATGGACTCGCCCTTCGACGAGGCCCAGATGAAGGTCGGACGCCGGCTGGCGATGAAGCTGCTGAACGCCAGCAAGTTCATCCTCGGCTTCCCGGCGCCCGCCGCGGGCGCGCAGGCGAGCGACCCGGTCGACCTGGCGATGCTCGCCGGGCTGGCCGAGGTGGTCGCGCAAGCCACCGAGTCCTACGAGGCGTTCGACTACGCCACCGCCCTCGAGACTGCGGAGAAGTTCTTCTGGCAGTTCTGCGACGACTACCTGGAGCTGGTCAAGGAGCGCGCCTACAACTCCGACGGCACCCAGAACGCCGACTCGGCCCGGACGGCGCTGCGGCTGGCGCTGGACGTCCAGCTGCGTCTGTTCGCGCCGACGATGCCGTTCGTGACCGAGGAGGTGTGGTCGTGGTGGCGCAGCGGGTCGGTCCACCACGCGTCCTGGCCGGTGCCGGACGAGCTGCCGGCCGGCGGCGACCCGGCACTGCTGGCCGTGGTCGCCGAGGCGCTGGTCGGCGTCCGTGGTGCGAAGTCGAACGCGAAGGCTTCGATGAAGGCCGAGGTCGCCCAGGCCGAGATCAGCGGCCCCGAGGCCGCAGTGTCGGCGCTGCGGACGGTCGAGGCCGACCTGCGCGCGGTGGGACGGATCACCGCCCCCGTGCAGTGGACCCTGACGGAGGCGCCGCTGCAGGTGCGCGTGGAACTCGCCGAGGCCTGAGGAGGATGCGATGAGGTTCCGGCTGCTGGTCGGCTGCGCGGCAGCCGGCGTCCTCGCCCTCGCCGGCTGCGCATCGCCGGTCCGCGACGATGCCGGCCAGGTGACCGCGTCCGCCAGCATGGACGTGTTCTCTCTCAAGGTCGGGGACTGCACCGACAACCTCGGCGAGGGCGAGGTGTCCGCCGCCACGGTGGTGCCCTGCGGCCAACCGCACTACTGGGAGGCGTACTCGTCCAGCGAGCTGAGCGGCGACGACTACCCGGGCGTGACCCAGGTGACCGAGCAGGCGGACAAGCTCTGCACCGACGCGTTCAAGGCGTTCGTCGGCGTCAGCACGGACAAGTCCGACTACACCTACACCTACTTCTACCCGACCGAGCAGACCTGGACGTCCACGGCCGACCGCGAGGTCCTCTGCTTCGTCGGCCTCGAGGATGGCGGCGTCACCGGCACCCTCAAGGACGCGAAGAAGTAGCCCTCAGATCAGGTCGAGCAGCACCGGGTCGGCCATCGCCAGGACGGCAGCGCGGGCGCCGGCAGCGTCCACCGCCGCGCGAGCGGCGGCGGCCATCTGCTGGCACTGCTCCCGCGTGTGCAGCGACAGGGACGTGCGGACGGCCGGGACCTTTCCCGGAGCCATCGACAGGCTGCTGACCCCCAGCCCGGCCAGCACCAGGGCGAGCGCCGGGTCACCGCCGGCCTCACCGCAGACGCCGATGGGCTTGCCCATCGCCTGACCGCCGTCGCAGGCGAGCGCGACCACGTCGAGCAGCGCCGGCTCCCATGGGTTCAGCAGGGCCGCGAGCTCGCCCTGCATCCGGTCGGCGGCCATCGTGTACTGCTGCAGGTCGTTGGTGCCCAGGGACGCGAAGTCGACGTGGTAGAGGATCCCGCGGCTGCGGATCGCCGCTGCCGGTACCTCGATCATCACCCCGACCTTCGGCAGCCCCAGTGCCCGGACCCGCTCGGCGAACCACGTCGCCTCGGCCTGGGTGGCGACCATCGGGGCCATCACCCGGACGTCGGCACCGGTCGCCTGGTAGGCGTTGGCGAGGGCCTGGAGCTGGGTGTCCATCACGTCGGTGCGGATCATCCCCAGGCGGAGTCCACGCCGTCCCAGCGCCGGGTTCTCCTCCGGGCCGAGGTCGGCGAACTTCAGGGGCTTGTCGGCGCCGGCGTCCAGCGTCCGCACCACCACCCGGCGATCGCCGAAGGCGGTGAACACCTCCGTGTAGGTGGCGGTCTGCTCCTCGACGGTCGGCATCGTGTCGCGGTCGAGGAAGAGGAACTCGGTGCGGAACAGTCCGACGCCTTCGACGGGTTGGGCGGCAGCCTTGCGGGCGTCGTCCGCGGTGCCGATGTTGGCCAGCAGGGCGACCGGGTAGCCGTCCTTGGTGGAGCCCTTGCCGGTGCCGCCCGCGAGCGCGGCGGCCCGGCGACGCTTGCGTTCGGCGAGCAGCTCGATCTCCTCGTCGCTCGGGTCGACCGTGATCTCGCCGACGCCGCCGTCGATCGCGACCACGGTGCCGGCCGCGACCTCCAGGATGCCGACCGCCTGCACGATCGCCGGGATGCCCAGCTGAGCAGCCAGGATCGCGGTGTGGCTGGTCGGGCCGCCGGCCTCGGTGACGATGCCGAGGCACGTCTCCGCGGTCAGCGTGGCGGTCTCGGCCGGCGCGAGGTCGTGCGCCGCGAGGACGGACGGCACCGACAGCGTCGGGACGCCCGGTTCCGGCTGGCCGAGCAGCCTGGCGACGGCGCGATCGCGGACGTCGCGCAGGTCGGTCACCCGCTCGGCCATGTAGCCGCCGAGGGACTCGAACATCGCGCAGTACTCCTCCACGGCAGCGGTGACCGCGGTGGTGATCCCGAGACCCTTGCCGAGCTGGGTGTCGATGCCCATCGCCAGACCCGGGTCGCGGGCCATCATGGCTCCGGCCTCCAGGATCGGCCTGGCGTGGTCGCTCGCCGCCGCGGCCCGGGCCTCCAGGCCGCTGGCGACCTGCTCCAGCACGGCATGCACGGTCGCCGAGGCGGCTGCCGCGTCGGTGGTGGCGGGCTCGTCGGCCGGAGGCTTCGGCGCCGGGGTGACGACCACGAGCGGGCCGACGGCGGTGCCGGCGCTGACTCCGATGCCGTGGAAGGTGCGCAGCGAGGCCTCGCCGCTCACCGGACTACTCCGCGTCCAGGTCGCGGGAGAGGAGCTCAACCAGCGAGTCGAGGGCTGCGTCCGCTCCCTCACCCTCGGCGGACAGGACGACGGTCTCGCCATGCTTCGCACCCAGCGCCATCACCATCAGGATGCTGCGCGCGTCCACGGGGTTCCCGCCTTCCTTGGCGACGGTCACCGGAAGCCCGGTTGCCGTCGCGGCCTGGACGAACAGGGACGCGGGACGTGCGTGCAGACCCACAGAGGACGCGATCTGGACTTGCCTGGTGGCCATGGCTGACTCCTTCGTACGCCGACTAGCTAGGGGAACACAATGGCATACCCGTGCGGTCGACTGCGACGTCTCGGAGCCCGAAACCCCCGAACGGTCAGGCGCTACGCTCCCGGCGCTCGGACCGCGCAAGCGCCGCCCGGCTGATCAGCTGCGGGGACGCGCCGTCGGTGACCACTTCGGCGTCGACGATCACCTGGGCGATCTGGTCGTCGCTGGGGACGTGGTACATCACGTTCAGCAGGATCTCCTCCAGGATGGACCGCAGGCCGCGGGCACCGATGCCACGGCGCAGCGCCATCGCGGCGATCGCCTCGACGGCGGACGGAGTGAACTCCAGGTCGACGCCGTCCAGCTCGAAGAGCTTGCGGAACTGCTTGAGCAGGGCGTTCTTGGGCTCGACGAGGATCCGCACCAGGGCCTCCGCGTCCAGCTGCTCGACCGTGGAGATCATCGGCAGCCGGCCGATGAACTCGGGGATCAGCCCGAAGGTGTGCAGGTCCTCGGGACGCACGTCGGCGAACGGGTTCAGCCCCTTCGGCTGGCGCAGCGCCGCGTCGTTGTTGAAGCCCAGCGGACGCTTGCCGACCCGGGCGTTGATGATGTCCTCCAGGCCGGCGAAGGCGCCGCCGACGATGAACAGGATGTTCGTGGTGTCGATCTGGATGAACTCCTGGTGCGGGTGCTTGCGGCCACCCTGTGGCGGGACGGACGCGGTCGTCCCCTCCAGAATCTTCAGCAGCGCCTGCTGCACGCCCTCACCGGACACGTCGCGGGTGATCGACGGGTTCTCGCTCTTGCGGGCGACCTTGTCGATCTCGTCGATGTAGATGATCCCGGTCTCGGCCTTCTTGACGTCGTAGTCGGCTGCCTGGATCAGCTTCAGCAGGATGTTCTCGACGTCCTCGCCGACGTAGCCGGCCTCGGTCAGGGCAGTCGCGTCCGCCATGGCGAACGGGACGTTCAGCATCCGGGCGAGGGTCTGGGCGAGGTAGGTCTTGCCACAGCCGGTGGGCCCGATCAGCAGGATGTTCGACTTGCCGAGCTCGACCAGCTCGTCGTCGGCGACCCGGCGTCCGGGCGTCGCGGCGGCCTGGGCCTGCACCCGCTTGTAGTGGTTGTAGACCGCGACGGCCAGCGCCTTCTTGGCGGTGTCCTGCCCGATCACGTAGGAGTCGAGGAAGGTGCGGATCTCCTTGGGCTTGGGCAGTTCCTCCAGCAGGCCCGAGTCGGAGGTCTCGGCGAACTCCTCCTCGATGATCTCGTTGCACAGGTCGATGCACTCGTCGCAGATGTACACGCCCGGCCCGGCGATCAGTTTCTTCACCTGCTTCTGGCTCTTGCCGCAGAAGGAGCACTTCAACAGGTCCGAGGTCTCACCGATTCGCGCCATGTCGCCTTCCTTCCGCCCGACCCCGCCAGGGTCAGGCGGCCACGTCCTTCAACGAGCTCAGGATGTCGTCGACGATGCCGTACTCCTTGGCCTCCTCGGCCGTCAGGTACTTGTCGCGCTCGATGTCCTTGCTGACCTTCTCCATGCTCTGGCCGGTGCTCTCGGCGAGCATCGTCTCCATCAGCGTCCGGATCCGCATGATCTCGCGGGCCTGGATCTCCAGGTCGGAGGACTGCCCGTAGCCGCCCTCGGTGGCCGGCTGGTGGATCAGGATGCGGCTGTTCGGCAGCGCCAGCCGCTTGCCCTTCGTGCCGGCTGCCAGCAGGACGGCTGCGGCCGAGGCGGCCTGGCCCAGGCAGATGGTCTGCACGTCCGGCTTGATGTAGCGCATCGTGTCGTAGATCGCGGTCAGCGCCGTGAAGGAGCCGCCCGGCGAGTTCAGGTAGATGCTGATCGGACGCTCCGGGTCCATCGACTGCAGGCAGAGCAGCTGGGCCATCACCGCGTTGGCGATGTCGTCGCTGATCGGGGTGCCGAGGAAGATGATCCGGTCCTCGAACAGCTTGGTGTACGGGTCGACCCGGCGGACGCCGTAGCTCGTCCGCTCCTCCCACTGCGGGATGTAGTAGTCCATCCTCGGGCCGGCCGGGGCGATGCCCGTGGGCCCGACTCCGGCGGAAAGGGTGTTGATCGCGTTGTTCATGGGTTCGGGCCTCACTGGTTCGGGGCGGCGGTCTTGATCTGCGCCGCCCGCTCGTAGACGTGGTCGATGAAGCCGTAGGAGAGGGCCTCCTCCGCGGTGAACCAGCGGTCGCGGTCGGAGTCCTTCTCGATCTGCTCGACGGTCTGGCCGGTGTGCTCGGCGATCAGCCCGGACATGGTCTTCTTGATGTGCAGCGACTGCTCGGCCTGGATCCGGATGTCGGACGCCGTGCCGCCGAGACCGCCGGACGGCTGGTGCATCATGATCCGGCTGTGCGGCAGGGCGAACCGCTTGCCCTTCTCGCCCGCGGACAGCAGGAACTGCCCCATCGATGCGGCCAGGCCCATGGCGACGGTCGCGACGTCGTTGGAGATCCACTGCATGGTGTCGTAGATCGCCATTCCGGAGTCGACCGAGCCGCCGGGTGAGTTGATGTAGAGGTAGATGTCCTTCTCGGCGTCCTCGGCGTTCAGCAGCAGCATCTGCGCGCAGATCGCGTTGGCGTTCTCGTCGGTCACCTCCGAGCCCAGGAAGATGATCCGGTTCATCAGTAGCGACTGGTAGACCGAATCGGCCATGCCGGCAGGGCCCGGTCCGCCGGCCATCCGGAGGCCGCGTTCGATGGTCAGGTGTTCGTTCACGAAGGCGAAACTACCCGCCGCGGCGGACAATCCGGGCATGTTCCGGGCGCTGTTCGCTCACGGCGCAGCGAAGCGCCGGCACCCCGGCTCACGCCCGGAACAGGATCACCTGGTACGCCTGGTTCACCGTGGTCACGCCGCGGACGCTGATCCCGGAGACAGTCACTGCGACCGTCACCGAGCCCTTCGCCGTGACCTTCGGCCGCTTGGCGAAGTCCCAGGTCAGCCCCGCCTGGTAGCCGTAGCCGCCGGTGAGGTGCGGCCGGATCTTGACGACCTTCCCGTTGACGCGGACGGCGACCGTCGCGCGGGTGAAGTCGACGTCTGACCTGGCGGTGGTGAACGACCAGCGTCCGCCCGGCTCGAGCTGGGACGGGAAGTAGCCGGCGGACGGCCAGGGCAGCCAGGCCGGGATCGGGGACGTGGCCAGGAAGGCGTCCGGCTCGTCGGCGACGACGTAGCCGGCGTTGTACGTGCCGGCGTAGCCGGTGCCATAGCGCTGCATGGTCGGGTTGAGCAGCCACAGCCGGTGCCCAGCCGGGTAGTTGTGGCTGCCCGGGTCGGCGATGTAGCCGCCGATGTTGCGAGCGCCCACCCAGCCGTAGGACAGGTTGGAGCGAGCCGAGGTCTCGCCGCCGATCGCGGTGTAGCACTTCGTACTGCTCGAGGGGTAGTGGTTCAGGTGGCGCTGCTTCGCCTGGATCAGCGCCGCCTTGGTCGCCTTCGCCGACAGCCCGCTGTCCAGCCTGACCGGGTTCAGCCCGGCCATGGACCGGAAGTAGTTGATCGCCGCCACCTCGCGCCGCTGCAGCGCGATCGAGGTGACGCCGACCGTGCAGCCGTGCACCTTCGGCGTCTTCTCCTTGCGGACGAGCTTGGCGTACCCCCGGGCGTAGGCGGCCCTGACCGCAGCTCGCGACGTGGTGTCGACGGCTGTCGCCGAGCGCCCGATGTTCGGGAAGGAGCGCAGCACGATGGTGCCCAGGTCGACCGCGACGCCCGGGGTGAGCTCAGGGGCGGTGAGAGACCTATCGGCGAACTGGCCGAGGTCGTCCCACAGCAGCACCTGCGCGCCGCTCACCGCGGTGTCCAGTTCGAGGTCGAAGCGGAACCCGCCGGCGGCATCGGTGTGGGTCCAGGTGTCGCCCCAGATCGGGGCGTCCGGGGACTCGAGGCTCGCGGCCAGTTCGGCCAGCGGCCAGCCGTTCTCGTCGACGACCCGGCCGACGACGGGCGTCGCCGTCGCCGCGGTGTCTTCGTCGTCGGCCAGGGCCGGGGACGGGCCGGTCAGCAGGGTCAGCGACAGCAGCACACAGACCCAGCCCTGCCGCCGTGCTCGCATGGCAGCAGGGTCGGGCCGGCCGTGCCACAGCGGCAATCGGCACAAATGCGTGGGCGGGGCACCCGCCCGGCGTCACTCCGTCTCGGCGTCCTCGTCGTCGGCGGCCTCGTCATCGGTGGCCGCGGTAATAGGACGGACGGTGATGTCGACCGCGTTGCCGTCGGTGTCGACCACCGTCGCCTTCGCGACAACCTCGGCCAGCGCCTTGTTGCGGCGGATCTCCTGCATCCAGGCACCGATGTGGTTGTGCTCCATCATGTGCTGGGCTTCCTGCTCGGGCGTCGTGCCGGCCTCCATGGCCTTCTGCACGATCAGCCGGCTCAGGTCCTCCTGCTCCACCGACAGTTCGGCGTCGTCGGCGATCTGGTCGAGGATCAGCTGCGCCTTCAGTGCCTTGACGGTGTTGGCCTCCAGCTCGGCCCAGAACTCGTCCGCGGTCTTGGCGGTCTCCTCGGTCGAGGACTCGAGGTAGCGATCCAGGGTCAGCCCGGCCTGGCTGAGCTGACCGGTGATCTGCTCCTTGCGGGCGGCCACCTCGGTGTCGACGACGCCCTGGGGCACCTCGAAGTCGGACGCGGCCACCAGCTGCTCGACGATCCGGTCGCGGGCGGTGGAGACCTGCTCGGCGGCGAGCGAGGCCTCGACGGCCGTGGCGAGGTCGGCGCGCATCTCCTCTACGGTGTCGAACTCGGAGATCAGCTGGGCGAACTCGTCGTCGACCTCGGGCAGCTTCTGCTCGGCGACCTTCGTCACGGTGACGGTGATGTCGGCCGGCTCGCCTTCGAGGGCGCCGCCGACCAGGGTCGAGGAGAACTGGGCCTCCTCGCCGGCCGCCAGACCGGTGACAGCCTCGTCCAGGCCGTCGATCATGCCGCCGGAGCCGATCACGTAGCCGACGCCGTCCGCGGTCCCGTCCGGCACCTGCTGGCCGTCGCGGGTGGCGACCAGGTCGATGGTGACCTTGTCGCCCGCAGCGGCCGGGCGGTCGACGTCGACGGTGGTGGCGAAGCGCTGGCGCAGCACCTCGACGCGCTCGTCCACCTCCTGCTCGACCGGCTTGAGTGCATCGACGGTCGCCGACAGCGTGGCGAAGTCGGGCACGGTGATCTCGGGACGGACGTCCACCTCGGCGGTGAACTCGATCAGGTCACCGTCCTCAAGCTTGGTGACCTCGACGCTCGGGTCGGCGATCGGCGTGACCTTGGACTCCAGCACGGCGGCCTCGTAGGCGTTCGGCAGGGCCGCGTTGATGGCCTCCTGCAGCACCGCACCGCGGCCGAAGCGCTGATCGATCACCAGCGGCGGAACCTTGCCCTTGCGGAAGCCGGGGATCGTGACCTGCGACGCGATGTCGGCGTAGGCCTTGTCCAGGTGCGGCTTCAGGTCGGCGAACGGGATCTCGACGGTGAGCTTGACCCGGGACGGACCGAGCTTCTCGACAGTGCTGGACAATGCAGTGCTCCTGGATGGACGTAAGACAGACTGGGCAAGCTTAGCCAGCCCCACGCGGCAGGTCACACCGGACGCACCTCGCCGAGGATCCGCTGCCTCAGCGCGGCCGCTGTTCGTCCGGAGTTTGCACGGTGACCGTCGGCGCCTCCAGCCGCGACCTGCGGCTGAGCGCGCGCCGTGACTCGAAGACTTCACCCTTCTCCATCCCGTGCCTCGACTCCGATCTGCATCCTGCGGGTCAAGTCCCTCCGGGTGGTGGGGTTTGGGTCGTCCTCAGAACGGCTGTCCGTGGTGGGTGTCGTCGAACAGCGGCGTGTCGGTCATGGTGTGTGTTCGGTTCAGGCGGTGAGTGAGAGTCGGCCGGCGGGGACGGCTGGCCGGGGGTTGGGTAGGTTCTCGGTGAGGGTGTCGAGGAGTTTGCGCATGGAGATCTCGGAGAGGTAGCGGCGTTCGCCGTATTGCCATTCCTCGTGTTGTTCGAGGAGGATCGCGCCGACCAGGCGGGTGACGCTGTCACGGTCGGGGAAGATCTGGACGACGTCGGCGCGGCGTTTGATCTCCCGGTTGAGTCGTTCGATCGGGTTGTTGGACCAGATCTTGCGCCAGTGCTCGACCGGCATCGGGGCGAACGCGGTCAGGTCCGGTTCGGCGGACTCGAGCATGGCGGCGATGTCGCCGAACCCGGCCCGCAGGCTGTCGGTGACCTGGTGGTAGCTGGCGATGACGGCCTCGGCGGTGGGTTGGGCGAAGATCGTGGAGATCAGCGCGTTGACCGGTTTGGAGCGGGCCGAGCCGAGGTGTTGGGTGACGTCTCGGGCGAAGTGGACCCGGCAGCGTTGCCAGCTGGCGCCGGGCAGGATCGCCTTGACCGCGGCCTTCAAGCCGCTGTGGGCATCCGAGATCACCAGCGTGACCCCGGTCGGGTCACCGTGGCCGGGATCGGCGACCTTGAGGCCGCGCTCACGCAGCGAGCGCAGGAAACTGGTCCAGAAGTCGGTGGTCTCGGTGTCGCCGATGGCCATCCCGAGGATCTCGCGCCGGCCGGTGGCCGAGCAGGCGGTCGCGATCACGACGGCCTGGGACACGACCCGCTTACCGATCCTGACGTCGAGGTAGGTGGCGTCCAGCCACAGGTACGGGTACCAGGTGCCGTCCTCGTCGAGGCGCCGCTCGAGGAACAGCTGAACGTACTCGTCGATCTCGGCACAGATCCGCGACACCGCAGACTTGGAGATCCCGGTCTCGTTACCGAGAGCTTTCACCAAAGCTTCGACCCGGCGGGTCGACACCCCTTGGATCCAGGCCTGGGCGATCACCGCCCACAACGCCTGATCGATCCGGCGGCGCGGCTCCAACAAGCTCGGGAAGAACGTTCCCTCCCGCAGCTTCGGGATCGCCAGCTCCACCTGCCCGGCCGGTGTCGCCAGCTGCTTGGCCCGGGTCCCGTTCCGGTGCGTGACCCGCTCCGTCGAGCGCTCGTAGCGGCCAGCGCCGATCCGGGCGGTCGCCTCGGCATCAACCAGATCCTGCAACGCCGCGGCCAGCAGCCGGCGCATCGCATCACCGTGGTCGACCTCCCCAAGATCGACAGTGAGGAGTTCCTCGATCAGCCCGCGCACGGCAGACTTGTCCCGATGGGTCATCGTGGTGTTCCTTCCAGAGTTACTTGGCGGTTTCTCGAAAGCTAACCCCGGTGACCCATCACCACACCTCACGCAGCGCCGGTCAGACCACCAGGAATTCCCACCACGCTAGGGGACTCAGCCATCCTGCGAGTCCAGGGACTCTTGTGGTCGTTCGGGCATTCCGTTCAGTCAGACCGAACCTGCTACCGGTAACTACGCGAGATCATGGGAAATGGCTTTATCCGCAAGGCCCATCGGCCGTCCGCGAGGCGTGCTGTATGGCACGCAGCCACTCTTCTACCTTGTCGTCAGAGGTGTCAGAGACGGTCCACCAGCGCAGAGCCGTCGTCATACACCAGCGCTTCAGCTCGGGCGACTCTCCAGGCAAACCAGACTGCAGGCAACAGGGTGATCGCTGCAAGTGTGGCTGAGAAAGGTGGCTGCCAGGCGATGACATTTGGCCAAATCCCTAGGGCGAGGAAGGCGAGTGTCTGGACGATCCGGCTCTTCCACGGCCGTATGACCAATGACGGTTTCACACGTACCGTGGACCACCTCGCTTGCGCCGCGACCTGACCTTGGACGCGGCCGCGCCCACACCGAACCCAACCACTGTCGCGACACCCCTCAATGGTCGCCTCTTTGGGCCTTGATAAGCATAGGCTGCGGAGTAATCGACCTGTGGCCGGATTGTCGAGCCGCGTCCATCAGGGTCAGGCCGCCCGCGGCCGAGGCGTCGTGTTGGTGGGCGTCGAGCCAGCCATATCGGTCTGAGGCAGGCCCGGACGGTCCTGTCGGTCAGGGTGTGCGCATCACGGTGACGGGGTCGAGACGGGTGGCGTAGACGGCGGGCGGGAGTGCGGCCAGGGCCGCGGCGATGGTGGCGAGCACGCCGACAGCCACGGTGAAGCTGAGCGGGGTGTCCTGCCCGATGGCGTGGTTGGCGAGCCAGCCGGCGGTGCAGCCGAGGAGGGCGCCGATCACGGCGGTGGTTGCGGCTCGTACGATGACGATGGCGGTGAGGTCGGCACGGGTGATGCCGAGGGTGCGGCGTCGGCCCAGATCGCGGCGTCGGACGAGCACGTCGGCGAGCACCACGGCGGCGACGAGGCTGCCACCGGCCCCGAGGATGAGGCTGAGCAGGGAACTGCCGTAGCCGGCGAGTTGGTCGGCGAGGTCGCGGGCGGTCTGCGCGAGGGCTGCCGGCGAGTCGACCTGCACGCCTTGGGAGTCGCGGGGTGCCAGGGTGTTCATGACTGCGGCGACTGTGCCGTCGGTGGCGTTGACGCTGTTCAGGACGACCCGTAGTTCGCGTCCGGTGCCGTCGGGTCGCGCCACGATAGCGCCACCGGCCAGGTCCTCGAACGGAGCCCGGGCGGTGTAGGCACCGACGATCGGATAGCTGGCCGTGCCGTCGGTGGTGACGAGGAAGCCGACAGGCTGTTCCAGCCCGAGCGTTGCCAGCTGGGTGGCGGAGATGAGGGCCTCGCCGGGCTGGGGAAGCCGTCCGCGGGTGAGGGTGCCGATCTGGGTGATGCTGCCGAGCACCGGCCAGACGGGGATGCGGCTGCCGCCGGTGCCGGTCGCTCCGTTGGTGGCGTCGAACGGGATGCCGAGCGCGTCGGCGGATTCGACGGAGGACAGGTTGCTGATCACCCCGAGGGTGCGGGCGTTGATGAAACCCTCAGCCTTGGCGTCGATCACCTGCAGACGGCGGGCGCCGGCCTGTTCCATGCGCGCGGCGACGTCAGCGCTGGCTGCCGCCGAGCGTCCGACGGTGGCGATCGCGGCCACGCACATGCCGGCAACGACGACGGCGATCAGGACGGAGGAGACCTTGGCCGCCCAGGTGGCGGCCCAGGCTTCCCGCAGCAGTGCCCGGATCCTCACAGGTCGATCACCTCATCCACCCGGCTGAGCACGAACGGGTCGTGAGTGGCGATGACGACGGTGCTTCCCCTGGCGTGAGCGGCCTCGACGAGCGCGTCGAGGACGAGGGTCGCGTTGCCGTGGTCGAGGTTGCCGGTGGGCTCGTCGGCGAGCATCACGGAGGGACGGTTCAGCAGTGCCCGGCACACCGCCAGCCGCTGCGCCTGGCCACCCGATACCTGGCCAGGGCGGTGCTCGGCCCGGTTGCCGAGCCCGAACGCGGTCAGCAGGTCGCGGGCGTCAGCGAGCCGCTCGGCGCGGGACCAGCCGGCATACAGTGCTGGTTCGAGCACGGAGTCGATGACTTTGCGGGTGGGGTCGAGTTCGGAGTCCTGGAAGACGAAGCCGATCCGCCGTGCCCGCAGCTCCGCCCGCACCCGGTCCGACGCGGCGGACACCGGGGTCCCGTCGAGAAGCACGTGGCCCTCGGTAGGAGTCAGCAGAAGGCCGAGCATGTACAACAGGGTCGACTTGCCGCGTCCGGAGGGTCCGGTGATCGCGGTCAGCGCGCCCGTGGCGAAGTCGTGGCTGAGGCCGCTGAACAGCTCCTCGCCGCCCCTGGGGTAGGCGAATCGCAGTTGCTGCACGGCCAGCGTCACGACGACACCACTGGTCAACGACTCGGGGACGGGGACGCTGCCGGGGCGGAGTCGGTCGGCGGGTCCGAGGCGGACGGCCCGAGCACCTGGATCCGTTCGCCGACGGTGAGGCCGTCCACGACCGCCACACCGTCCTGGGAGCCGCGCACCGTGACCTCCCGGTCGTTCTTGGTTCCGTCCCCGGCGACAACGACCACCGTCGTCGACCCGTCCGCGTGGGTGGTGACGGCGGCAACCGGAACCGCCGGGCCGCTGGCCGGGGCGACCACCTGCACGTCGGCGGGCAGGTAGCTCTCGGTACTGCCGCTGACCGACGTGCACTTGTCCGCGCAAACCGGCCCGCCGTCGTCGGCGGCCAGGATGAGCCGGGTAGTGCCGGACTCGGTCTGTTCAGACTTGGCGATCACTGCCTTCCACGCGTCCTGCCCGTGCCGAATGGTGATGGTCGCCGTACTCGGCACCAGCTTCGCCTGATCAGAGGACAGCTCCATCGTGAACTCGGGCTCACCGGTCGGCGCGAACACCACCCGCTCGCCACCGCCCAGGACGTCGCCGGGCCGCAGCGCTTTCTTCTCCAGCACGATCGTCCCCGCCAGACTCGGAGCAGCGACCAACTCGCCCAACCTCACCACGCCAGTGCGCTTGATACCGAGCTCGCCCTGCCACGCCTTCACCGCCGACACGGTGGCGTCATCGAAAGCGGACCCGCCGAGCTTCAGGTAGCCGAGCTCAACCAAGGCAGCACGCAACTGCCGCACATCAGTACCCTTGGCGCCCTTGGCCAGGCTGCGATAGAAGGGCACCTTGCCCGCCACCACCCGCACCGGCACACCCGCAACCCGGTACAAGACAGCGCCCGGCTTCTTCGTCCCCGACGATCCCACCCACGTGACCACACCACGAAGCGCGTTCACCGCCAGCGAATGCTGTGGTTGAGAGACGGTCACGTTGAAAGCGAAACCCCGCCCAACCGTCTGCTGCGACACGCTCACCAGCACCGCCGCAGCCGTCGGCCCGGCCGGATCCGTCGACGGCGTGACCGCGGTACGCCCGGCCCAGAAACCCAGACCCGCCGCGACCACCACCACCAACCCACCCAGCAGCCAACGAGACCACCGGCGTCGCCGCGCACCCTCGGTCAAAGTCATGTCACTGGTTCGCGGCGAGGTCGGCGATGGCATTCAGTGAGATCCGATCTGGACGCAGGCACCAATACGGGACCTTCCACACGGCCGAGGGTCACCGCGAGAAAGATCGCGATGGCGGGGACGCTTCACGCCCCTATCCGATTGCTGACAAGGGCGAACTGTGAGCACGTCGATCCGACTTCATGACCAAGAAACCTCCCCGTCTTCGGAGTCTGAGCTCAAACCGCAGGCTACGCATCACTGCGGCAGACTGCAAGGATCGACTCGAGTTTCCACAGCCCGCCCGTCCCCATGAGACGCATTCCCGGTGCACGACGTGGATGGGCCGCCCATTCGAGTCCACAAATCGCGTGGTACTGTCCCCCGGGTGGACAAGCGCGGGGTTATTTGCGGCATCGCGTTCCTGGCGCTCACGACGCTGAGCGGCTGTTCCGATCGACCTCGGCCAGCCGAGCCGACACCCGCCAACGTGTCGACTCCGTCCGCGACGGCGAGCGTGGACGCCGCTGCCAAGCGAGCCGAGGAGTTGCGGGACTATGCGAAATTCCTCGGGCTTGATCCGGCGCCGGTGGTGACGCCCGAGCGTTCTGTGAGCATCGACGAGCAGCCGACCGTCTTCGCCTCGTGTATGCGCGAGGCCGGCTACACAGTGGGCGAGGACGGCACTTACAGCGTGCCCAAGTCCCAGACCAGCGCTCTGCACGTCGCCCTGTACACCTGCACGGCCAGGTATCCGCTGGAGGACAGGTACTACCAGCCGTACACCGTGGAGCAGAAGCGGATCATCTACGACTACTTTGCCCAGGAATTGGTCCCATGCCTGCGAGAAGCGGGCTACACGCCGGAGAATCCGCCGACCTTCGAGACGTTCCTTGCCACGGCCGGCACGGCCGACGAGTACAACCCATACGTGTATGTTCCGTCCCTGGCCGATCAGGAAATGCGCGAACTGCAGAAGAGGTGCCCGGCGATGCCGCCGAACAGCCGACTCTGGAAGTAGTCGCTGTCGTCTGCTCCGGTCGAGGCGGACGCGATGCCCGTCCGTCTGCGATCAGCATCCCGCGTGATGGGGTAGCCTGCTGCCGCGGCGCACCCGCGGGCTGTTCGAGCTTCATCCGGCTCGCTCAGGCCGGGCGCCAGCGCGGATGTAGCTCAATGGTAGAGCCCCAGTCTTCCAAACTGGCTACGCGGGTTCGATTCCCGTCATCCGCTCTGGGTTGGTGAGCTTCCTCGTCGGGGACGCGACGGCGCTGCCGCCGTTGCAGGTCGACCTGGCGACGATGACGGGAACCGTGGCACAGGTGTTCCTCACCGATGACGACTGGATGGCAGCGCCGTCGGGCAGTCATGGCGTGCTGCGTCCGGGTGGACTTCGAGTCGACTCTTTCGCAGGCGGCTTCCGGGTCGACGCGCCAGCTAGCCTTCTCGTGTGCCCAGCGACCGACCCGGCCCCGACGACGAGCGCGTCCTCGGCGCGGTGAGATTCTGGCGTGAGGAGAAGGGCTGGGGCGCGATCAGCAGCGACGCGCTGCCGCCGGGACGGGACGCGTTCGCGCACTTCAGCGTCGTCGAGCTGGACGGCTTCCGCTCGCTCACCGAAGGCCAGCACGTCGAGTTCACGTTCCATCCGACCCGCCAGGACAGTTTCGACTTCATCGCCGACTGGGTGCGGCCGTTGTGACGGCTGAGCGCGCCGTCCGGCACGGCGAACTCCGCGACAGCTGAGCGTGCATGCGCCCGGGGGTATCCACCCTTCGGCCCGCCGATGTGCACAATTGCGTATAACAACGTAGTTTGGACCCACACGAAGTGACTCCGGGCCAGAGCAGGTCCAGCACCGCATCCGCGCTGGACGCCCCTGACCACACGGCTCCGCAGGAGGATCCAGATGGCTGTTCAGCCGCCCTTCCCAGGCACGCCCGACGTTATCAACGGCAACGGTGCCGTCGCGTACGTCATGAAGAACGTCTGCGGAGGGGTGATCGGCTACCCGATCACTCCGTCCACCGAGATCTCGGAGCTGTTCGAGGCCGCTCGGGCAGAGGGCCAGGTGAACGTCTTCGGCAAGCATCCCTTCTTCGTCGAGACGGAGGGCGAGCACTCCGCCCAGTCCGGCGCCCTCGGCGCCGCACTGACCGGCGGCAACTACATCTCCAACGCCTCCTCCAGCCAGGGCATCCTCTACGGCCTGGAGTCCCACTACGTCACCGTCGGCAAGAAGATCGGCGGCTTCGTCCTCCAGGTCGCCGCCCGCGTGGTCACCAAGCACTCTCTCAACGTGATGGCCGGCCACGACGACATCTACGCCCTGCTGCCGGCCGGCTACACGATCCTGTTCGGGTCGAACCCGCAGGAGGCCGCCGACCTGGCCGCGATCTCCTACCGCACCGCCGCCCTGTCGCTGATCCCCGTCGCCAACACCATGGACGGCTTCGCCACCAGCCACGTGATGAGCGAGGCGCTCCTGCCCGAGCCCGCACTGCTGCGCACCTACCTCGGCGACCCGGCCGGACGGATCGCCTGCCCGACCGTCGCTCAGGAGGTCCTGTTCGGCGCCAAGGGTCGCGTCCACCAGCTCGTCCGCTACCTCGAACGGCACGCCGACGACTTCGCCGCCGGCGACGTCGCAGCCCTCCGCAAGCACCTCGAGGCGAACGCCGAAGCCGTCGAGGCCGACGCCGAGGGCAAGCTGGTCGGCAAGACGCTGGCCTGGGTGCCCGAGTCCCGCCGGCCCCAGTGGCGGCGGCAGTGGCTGAATGCCCCGGCCAAGGGGACGCGGCAACTCGTCCCCGCGCTGGTCGACCCGCACAACCCCGGCCTGACCGGTGCCGTCCAGAACCAGCCCGACTTCCAGGCCGGCTCGGCCGACCACCGCACCCACTTCGCCAGCGCCGTCCCTGCCCTGGTCCGGCAGGCGATGGCCGAGTACACCGACCTGACCGGACGCGAGTACGCGCCGGTGCTCTCCTACGGCTGCGAGGACGCCGACCTCGTCGTCATCGGCCTCGGCTCGATCACCGACGACGTCCGCGCCGTCCAGCCGTACCTGCGCAGCATCGGTGCGAAGGTCGGCGTGATCTCGGTCAAGCTGCTGCAGCCGTTCCCGGAGGCCGAAGTGATCGCCGCCATCGGGACGGCGCGGGCCGTGATGATCCTCGAACGCTCCGACGACACCGCGCTGACCCGCCTGGTCAACCAGGCACTGCTGCACGCCCGCGCGAACGCCGACGCCGGCAAGGCCCGCCGTCCGTACCCCGACGTCCCGGCGATCGGTGCGATCCCGAAGCTGACCACGGCGATCTTCGGCCTGGGCGGCCACGACGTCCAGCCCCGGCACATCGTCGCGGCCGTGAAGAACATGGCCGCCCCGGACGGCGCCCCACTGGTCTACCTCGGCTCGCAGTTCTTCACCGAGAACCCCACCCCCGCGCTGGCCGAGATCCAGGCGAAGATGCGCTCGGCGTACCCCGAGACCGAGTCGATGGCCCTGACGACGGAGGACAACCCGAAGGTGCTGCCGGACGCGGCGCTGCGGATCCGGTTCCACTCCGTCGGCGGCTACGGGACGGTCGCGACCGGGAAGCTCCTCACCGACCTGCTCAGCGGCCTGCTCAAGATGCACTCCAAGTCGGCCCCGAAGTACGGCTCGGAGAAGTCGGGGGCGGCGACCAACTACTACATCACGCTGTCGCCGGAGCCGGTGCTGCTCACCAACGCCGAACTCGAGGACGTCGAGGTCGTGGTCGCACCCGACCACCAGGTGTTCGCCCACACCAATCCGCTGAAGGGCCTGGTGGCCGGCGGGACGCTG
This sequence comes from Propionibacteriaceae bacterium, assembly GCA_017306015.1. Lineage (GTDB taxonomy): Bacteria > Actinomycetota > Actinomycetes > Propionibacteriales > Propionibacteriaceae > Propionicimonas. The sequence continues at coordinate 31,515 of JAFKJK010000026.1, read as the reverse complement.
ATCATGCAGTCCGACCTGTCGCCGGTCGAGGTGTGGCGCAGCCTGCCGGCCTACGGCCGCCGGATGATCCGCGAGCGCGGCATCAGGTTCTACGTCGTGGACGCGTTCGCGATCGCCCGCAAGCACGCCCCGAACCCCGAACTGCAGACCCGGATGATGGGCATCGCGTTCATCGGCGCCATCCTCGGCAAGGTCACCGGCTCCGGGTCCGGCTCGCCCGAGCAGCTCGAGGCCGAGGTCCGCGCTGAGCTCGCCAAGAAGTTCGGACGCCGCGGCGACCGGGTCGTGGACGCCAACATGGCCGTGATCCGGGACGGCATGCGTGCCGTCGCCGTCGACTATGCCGACCCCGCCTTCGAGGCGATCGACGCTGAGCCCGTCATCAGCGCAAGGACAGCGTTGTCCGCGCTGATGACGCCAGCCGTCGGCCGCGAGCGCTCCAGTGGACTGTTCGACCCCGGCTACTACGAGGAGATCGTCGCCCGGCCGTTCCGGGACGGGACGATCAGCGAGGCCCCCGTGCTGCCGGGCACCGGCATGTTCATGCCGGTCGGCACCGGTGCTGGGAAGAACAAGGGCATCTTCCGGCGCACCGTCCCCGTGTTCGACCCGGCCGCCTGCACCGCGTGCATGGAGTGCGCACTGGCCTGCCCCGACAACGCGATCCCGAACACGGCCCACGAGATCACCGACCTGCTCGGCTCCGCCCTGGAGGCGGCCGGGCTGGCCGGCGCCGAGCGGGCTGCTGCGTACGCGATCGTTCCGGACTGGGCGGCCGGCATTCGTGCGGCGCTGCTGGCCGACCCGAAGCTGGACGACCTGCCCGCGGCCGCCCGTCAGGCGCTGGCCGCGCTGCCGGAGGAACGGCAGCTGCCGTCCGAGCAGGCCGAGGCGGTACTGGCCGCCTTCGCCGCGTTCCCGGTGGCGCGCACCCGTCCGCTATTCGACACCATCGAGCGGTCCTCGGCCGGCGACGGCGTCCTGTTCTCCGCAGTCGTCGACCCGTGGAAGTGCACGGGTTGCCTGGAGTGCGTGGACGTGTGCGGTCCCGACGCCCTCGCCGCGACCGACCAGGACGCGCCCCTGCTGGCCATGCTGGAAGGGCGCTTCGAACGTCTCACCCAACTGCCCGACAGCCCGTCCAGGGTCACCACGGACGCGCTGGTGCCCGGCGGTGACATCAAGCGGATCCTGTTGAACCGCTCCGACTACTACGCCATCACCGGCGGCCACGGCGCCTGCAGGGGATGCGGCGAGGTCACCGCGACCCACCTCGTGACCGCGCTGGCGCACCGGCTCGGCGACACCCGCCGCGCGGCCCATATCGCCGAACTGGAGCAGATCCTCGGCGAACTGCACGGGCTGTTGGCGACCCTCAAGCCGACCGACCCGCGCAACGCCCGGGTGAGCGCGACCATCGCCACGTTGGAGCGGAGGCTGTACCTGTACGAGTCCGGTCCCACCGGCGACGGCCCGTCCTCGATGGTGATCGCCAACTCCACCGGATGTTCGAGCGTCTACGCGTCCACGATGCCGTACTCGCCCTACCTCGACCCGTGGGTGAACGGGCTGTTCCAGGACGCCCAGCCGCTGGCCGCCGGCATCTTCGAGGGTCTGGTCTCCGGCCTGGTCGAGGAGGTCAAGGCGCTCCGCGTCGCCCGGCTCGAGCTGGATGCCGACTACGACGCCAGCGCCGACGACAAGTCGCTGGCGAAGCTGTCCTGGCGCGACTTCACCCCGGACGAGCTGGCCCTGATCCCGGCGGTGTTCTCGATCAGCGGCGACGGGGCCGCCTTCGACATCGGCTTCGGCGCGATGTCGCGGGTGCTGGCCGGCGGCACGCCGATCAACGTGCTGGTGCTGGACTCGGGCGGCTACTCCAACACCGGCGGCCAGGCCTCGACGGCCAGCTTCTCCGGCCAGGACGCCGACCTCGCCCGGTTCGGCAGCGCCCACCAGGGCAAGTCCGAGTCCCGCAAGGAGCTCGGCCTGCTCGCCGCGTTCCACCCCAACGTCTACGTCTGCGCGACGGCGGCGGCCTTCCACGGCCACTTCCTGCGGGCGACGGCGGAGATGCTCGGCTACACCGCCGGGGCGTCCCTGATGGTGGCCAACACCCCTTGTGACACCGAGAACGGGCTGCCCGAGGATCAGGCCAACGCCCGCTCGCGGCTGGCCGTGGAGACCCGGATGGCCCCGCTGTTCATCCACGACCCGCGCCGCGGCGAGTCGGTGACCGACCGGTTCGACCTCGACGGGAACCCGGAGATCGACAAGCTCTGGACGACCGGAACGCTGGTCTACACCGACGCCCAGGGCCAGGCGCAACTGATGCAGCGCGAGCTGACCCCGGCCGACTTCGCCGTCGGCGAGGGCCGCTTCGCCAAGCAGTTCCGCTGGCTGGCCGCCTACGAGGAGGACGGAGCCACCCCGATCGCCGCCTATGTCGAGCTCGACGCCAAGGAGCGGGTCGGCAAGGTGCCGTTCGTGTACATGACCGACCGGGCCGGGCACCTGGCCCGGATGGCCTGCTCGCCGGCCATCGTGGCGCTCGTCGAGGACCGCAAGCAGTACTGGCAGACCCTCCAGTTCCTGGCCGGCGAGACCGACGCCAAGCTGAGCGCCGAGCACAAGGCCGAACTGGACGCCTGGATCGGCCGGCATTCCGAGGCCGTGGACGCCCGCGAGGCCGCCCTGGACAGCATCGCCGCCGCGATGGCCGACCTGGCCACGGCCAGCAAGGCGCCCACCGGGACCCTCCAGCTCGGCCTGGGGCTGGCCCCGTCCGCTCCCCCGTCCGGGCCGGCTGTCGTCGCCGAGGACGCGCCGCCGCCGATCTTCCTCGACCCGGCCGACGAGCCGAAGTGCAACGACTGCGCCACCTGCTACCAGGAACTGCCGCAGCTGTTCGAGAAGACCACGATCGTGGTCGAGGGCGTGCCCCAGACGGTCGCGCGGATGCGTCCCAAGTCGTGGGTCGGTCTGGAGATCACCCCGCAGATCAAGGCCACGATCACCCGGGTCAAGGCCAGTTGCGACGCGGAGATCATCCAATGACCGAGCTGCTGCACCACCACCAGCTGGACCTGCTGGAACGCCGGCTCTCGGCCGACCCGAGGGCCTTCCGCGAGCTGTTCACCGCCGACGGCATGGAGGCGGTGGCGTGGGAGTTCAAGCAGCCGGAACTCAGCCGGGAGTTCACGCTGGCGATGTGGGAGACCCTGCTTCGCGGCGACGACGCGTCCACCGTGCTGATGCGGTTCCTGTGGGACGTGCCCCTGGGCCGCAAGCGGCTGTTCGTCAAGGCGCTGGACAAGTACCTGTCCGACCGCTACCCGATGTTCGCCGGGATGAGCCAGAGCTGGCCGTCCAACAACGGGATGGGCCCGTACATCCGCACAGCCGACGAGCGTTCGACCGATTTCGAGCTGGTCAACAAGGGCTATCTCGGCTACCTCGACCTGGGCTACTCCCGGCGTGAGGTCGAGCTGTTCGTCTGGCTGGAGGCGCTCCGCGACCGGCAGTGCGTCAAGGAGGAGTGCGTCGTCGGCACCCTGATCGTCGGGAAGCACGAGCCGCAGGGTGGCTGTCCGGTGCAGATCAACATCCCCAAGATGTTCGAGCTGATCGGCGAGGGACGGTTCGCCGAGGCCCTGCGGATCCTCGACGACTGCAACCCGCTCCCGAACGTCACCGGACGGGTGTGCCCGCAGGAACTGCAGTGCCAGGGACAGTGCATCCACAAGGGCCATCCGATGAGCATCGGCCAGGTCGAGTGGTTCCTGCCCGAGTGGGACAAACTGGCCAACCCCGGCGGGGTGCAGCAGCGGTACTCCGGCCGTCCGGACCCGTGGAAGAAGGCCACCCTGCCGCCGGTCGCGATCGTCGGCTCCGGGCCGTCCGGGCTGATCACGGCGAACCTGCTCGCGGTCGAGGGCTACCCGGTGACGGTGTTCGAGGCGTTCCACGAGCTCGGCGGGGTGCTGCGCTACGGCATTCCCGAGTTCCGACTGCCGAACAGCCTGATCGACGACGTCGTGACGAAGGTGAAACTGCTCGGCGGACGGTTCGTCACCAACTTCGTGGTCGGCAAGACCGCCACCCTCGAGCAGCTGCGCGAGGCCGGCTTCGTGAAGGTCTTCGTCGGCTCGGGCGCGGGCCTCCCCCGGTTCATGAACGTGCCCGGCGAGCACCTGCTGAACGTGATGAGTGCCAATGAGTTCCTCACCCGGGTGAACCTCATGCAGGGACACCGGGGCGGCTACGAGACCCCGCTGCCCGCCGTCCGCGACCGGCAGGTGCTCGTCATCGGCGGCGGCAACACCGCGATGGACGCCGCGCGCACCGCCCGCCGCCTCGGCGGCAACGTCACCATCGTCTACCGGCGCACCCAGGCCGAGATGCCGGCCCGGGTCGAGGAGCTGGAGCACGCCCTCGAGGAGGGCATCGAGCTGGCCGTGCTGCGCTCCCCCTGTGAGTTCGTCGGGGACGACAAGACCCACTTCGTCACCAAGGCGATCGTCGAGGTGATGGGGCTGGGCGAGCCCGACGAGACCGGACGCCGGCGTCCGGTGCCCACCGGAGAGACCGAGGAGTTGGACGCCGACCTGGTGATCATGGCGCTCGGCAACGCGGCCAACCCGATCATCAAGGACTCCGAGCCCCGGCTGGGCACGTCCAGGTGGGGCACGATCCTGCAGAAGGACGAGACCTCGAAGGAGACCACACTCGAGGGTGTCTACACCGGTGGGGACGCCGCCCGCGGCGGTTCGACCGCGATCCGGGCTGCCGGCGACGGCCGTGCGGCGGCACACGAGATCGCCGCGGCGATCGGCGAGATGAGCCCGCAGGAGATCGCCGACCGGGTGCGGAGCGCGCTGGACTACACCGACACCGCTGCCGAGCTCCCCGTCATCGTCGCCAAGACGCATCTGAGCGAGGGCATCGAGGAGTTCACCGTCCGGGCGCCGGTGATCGCAGCCAGCGCCCGCGCCGGCCAGTTCGTCCGGGTGCTGCCGGAGCCGCACGGCGAGCTGATCCCGTTGACCCTGGCCGACTGGGACGCGAAGGCGGGCACGATCACCCTGGTCGTGCAGGGCATGGGCACGTCCACGCTGAAGATCAACAACATGCACGTGGGCCAGGCACTCGCCGGGGTTGCCGGGCCGCTGGGCCGGCCGAGCGAGTTGCACCACTACGACGCCGAGTCAGGCTCGGGGCAGGCTCCGACCGTGGTCTTCACCGCAGGCGGGCTCGGCCTGCCGCCGGTCTACCCGATCATGCGGGAGCACCTGAGGCTGGGCAACCACGTCACGCTGATCTCCGGCTTCCGCAACGCCGACCTGATGTTCTGGGACGGCGCGGACGAGCGCATCGGTCGGATCAAGGAGGAGTTCGGTGACCAGCTGGAGGTGATCTACGCCACCAACGACGGGTCGTACGGCGTCCAGGGGTTCGTGACGACGCCGCTGGAGGAGATGCTCAAGGCCAATCAGGCAGGGGACGGACGCGAGATCGCCGAGGTGGTCACGATCGGACCGCCGATGATGATGCGCGCGGTCTCAGACCTGACCAAGCCGTACGGCGTGCCGACGGTGGCGAGCCTGAACTCCATCATGGTTGATGCAACCGGGATGTGTGGCGCCTGCATGGTCCCGACCGTCGAGGACGGCAAGCTCGTCCGCAAGCACGCCTGCATCGACGGCCCGGAGATCGACAGCCACGCCATCGACTGGGACAAGTTCCTGCCCCGCTTCGGCCTGTTCCGTTCCCAGGAGCAGGCCAGCCGAGCCCGCCACGGCTTCTGAACCAGACTCGCCGTCCGCACCTCCTCTGAACCGAAGTACCTGTCCCCAACGGTTCACCCCTGAACCATCGGGGACAGGTACTTTGGTTCAGGCGGCAGCGTCCGGCTGTCAGCCAGAAATGCGAACATATGTTCTATGCGGATCGACCCGGGCGGACGGAGCGATGCGTGCATCCTGCACGCCGACCTCGACTCGTTCTACGCCTCGGTCGAGCAGCGCGACCATCCTGAGCTGCGCGGCCGTCCGGTGATCGTCGGCACCGGCGTGGTGCTGGCGGCCAGCTACGAGGCCAAGGCCTGCGGTGTCCGGACGCCCATGCCGGGCCGCCAGGCCCGTGCGCTGTGCCCCCGGGCGGTCGTCGTCCCGGCCCGGTTCGAGGCGTATCTCGAAGCCAGCCGGGCGGTGTTCGAGATCTTCAACCAGACCACCCCGATCGTCGAGGGCATCTCCGTCGACGAGGCGTTCCTCGACGTCGGTGGGCTCCGGAGAGTCAGCGGGACTCCGGTCGAGATCGCTACCAAGCTCCGCCGGCGGGTCGCCACCGAGGCCGGGCTGCCGATCTCCGTGGGCATCGCCCGCAGCAAGTTCCTCGCCAAGGTTGCCAGCGCCGTCAGCAAGCCGGACGGCCTGCTCGAGGTGCCACCGGGTCGAGAGCTGGAGTTCCTGCACCCGCTGCCGGTCCGCCGGCTCTGGGGCGTCGGCGAGGTCACCGAGCGCAAGCTCATCGCCGCCGGGATCCTCACCGTCGGCGAACTGGCCGGACGCGGCGAGCGCGAGCTGAGCCAGCTGCTCGGCCCCGCCGCCGGACGGCATCTGTACGCCCTGTCGCTGGCTCGCGATCCCCGCCGCGTCGAGGTCGGTCGGCGGCGGCGTTCCATCGGGTCCCAGCGGGCGCTGGGACGCCGCGATCGACCGGACGCCGAACTCGAGGCGACCCTGGTGGCCATCGTCGAACGGCTGGGAAAGCGGCTGCGCGCCGCGTCCCGCAGCTGCCGGACGGTGGTGCTCCGGCTCCGCTTCGAGGACTTCGGCCGGGCGACCCGGTCCCGATCGCTGCTGTTGCCGACCGACCGCACCGACCTCATCCTCGGCCTCGCCCAGGACCTCCTCCGGGACGCGTGGCCGCTCATCCACCAGCGCGGCTGCACCCTCATCGGGCTGTCCCTGACCAACCTCGACGGCTTCGACGACGGCCAGCCCGCACTCCCCTTCGACTCCGACCGCGGCACCGAACTCGACCTCGCCATGGACGGCCTGCGCGACCGCTTCGGCCGCGACGCGATCACCCGCGCGGTGCTCGTCGGCCGCCACCACGGCGACGACGTCCCACTGCTGCCCGACTGATCCCTAGTGGGCCAGCGACGCCATCTGGTCGGCGATCATCGTCATGGCCCGCTCCGGCACCAGCCGCGTGGCCCAGTCCATCATTCGGGCGTCCTGGCCGATGGTGGCCCGGTAGGAGCCCTTCTCCATCGCGGTGACGATCACCTGGGCGGCCTCGTGCGGCTGGGTGAGCTTCATCTTCCCGGCGTCCGCCCCGGCGACAGCCGGCGCGCTGACGCCGCTGTTCTCCGTGATCGAGGTCGCCACGCCACCCGGGAAGACCACCGTCACCCGGACGTTGCTGCCGCGCAGTTCGGCATGCAGTCCCTCGGTGAGCAGCTTGACCGCCGCCTTGCTGGCTCCGTAGATCGTCTGCCCGGGGACGGGGATGAACGCGCCCATGCTGGACACGTTGACGATCGCAGCCTTTGGCCGCGCCAGCAGGTGCGGGAGGAACGCCTTGAGCATGTTCACCACGCCCCAGAAGTTCACGTTCAGCACCCGCTCGATGTCCTCTTCGGCGAGGTCGGCGAACGGGACGAACCTCTGGATGATGCCGGCCACGTTGAGTAGCCCGTCCACAGCGCCGTGGGCCTCCACGACGGCATCCGGCAGACCCCGTACCGCTGCCTTGTCGGTCACGTTGACGACATGCGTCGTCAGGTGTGGCGCGTTCGTCCCGGCGAGCCGGACGGTCTCGGCCAGCCGCTCCTCACTCAGGTCCACCGCGGCCACCTTGCCGCCCTTGCTCAGCAGGTTGAGCACGACCTCCCGCCCGATGCCGTTGCCACCGCCGGTCACCACGAAAACCTTGCCAAGTATCTCCATGCCCACGCCTTCCACCCGGCGCACCGGACACTGTTGTCCGGTAGCTCCCTCAGCATGCCGCCGATCCTGCACCGCGGGCAAGGGATTTCGGTCGCTACCAGAGGACGGCGGCCAGCATCAGCATCAGCGGCATCGTCAGCACGCACAGCAGCGTCGACAGGCACAGCAGGCGGGTGGCGAACCGCGCGTCCCAGCCGTGCTTGACGGTGAAGATCACCAGCATGGCGCCGACGGGCGCGCTGATCGAGATCAGCATCGACTGCCGGGCGACCACGTCGATCGGGACGAACGCCAGGGCTGCGAGGAAGACCAGGGGCAGGACGACGTTCCTGGCGAGCGCCCCGATCCAGACCAGCCGGTCGCTGAAGACGGTGCCGAGGCTGATCCGGGCGAGGCTCACGCCGACCACGATCATGCTCAACGGCGTGTTCATCGCGGCCAGATAGCCGACCGCCTGGGTCACCGGGCCCGGCAGGCTGACCGACCCGACGAAGAGCACCACCGCCACGACGATGGCCAGGATGCCCGGATTCAGCAGCACCTTGCGCACGCGAACGCTCGTCGGCTCGATCGCCGACCCGAACAGCGAGATCCCGTGCGTCCAGGCGAACAGGTTGTAGACGGCGACGAAGGCGGCTGCGAAGAACACCCCGTCAGCGCCCAGGATCGCCTGGGCCAGCGGGATCGCGATGAAGCCCGCATTGGAGTAGACCGTCCCGAACCGCAGGGCCGTGCGCCGCCCCGCGTCGGGGACGAACCGGCGGGAGAACGCTGCCGTGGCCAGGGCGATGCTGACGCCGAACACGACGATGTCCAGGCCGAACACCAGCCCGACGAGCTGCAGCTGGCCGGGGTCGAACGGACGCTGGAACGCCTGGATGATGGCCGCCGGCACCACGAAGTTGAGCAGCACATGGGTCATCCCGTGCTCGGCGTCACCGCTGATCCAGCCGGCCCGGGCGCCGAACCAGCCCAGCGCCATCAGGGCGAACATGACCAGCACCTGCTCGGCGGGGACGATGAAGCTCACCAGGCTCCTTTCCCGACCGGGCATGCGGTCCCAGCCAACCACACCCGTCCGTGCCGCCGGTATCACGACCAGGCTTCGGTTCGCGACGATGTGTACGCATGGATACAATCCAGCTGCGGAATGCGGCACCACCGCGGCGAGTTGCACGGTGTGCCCACACCGCAGGCCTGGCCGCACTCAGCGGCCGAGCCAGAGCAGGAGCCCCATGCACGAGCCGTCCAGTGGCGCCCGAACGCGGCCAGGTCGCCGACGCGCGCGCCTGCGCGAGGCCGTCGCCGGCTACGGGCTGCTTGCTCCCAGCCTGGTGGGGATCGTCGCGTTCCTGGTGGTGCCGATCCTGGTCGCGATCGGGCTCAGCTTCTACAAGTGGGACCTGCTCAGCCGTCCCCGCTTCGTCGGGCTGACCAACTGGGCGGCCGTCGGCACCGACCCGGCGCTGCTGAACTCGGCGGCGGTGACGATCGCGTACGTCCTGCTGGTGATCCCGCTACAGACCGTCCTGGGGATCGCACTGGCCGTCCTGCTCCACCGCGGCCTGCCCGGCTCGGCAGGGCTCCGCTCGATCCTGGTGCTGCCATGGGTCTGCGCGCCGCTGGCGCTGGGGATCGTCTGGAAGTGGATCTTCGCCCCGACGGACGGCGCCCTCAACGCCCTGCTCGGCACCTCGATCGCGTGGCTCAGCGACCCGGACCTCGCTCTGCCGGCGGTGGCCTTCGTCGCCGTCTGGTCGCAGGCCGGGTACGTCGCGCTGTTCTTCCTCGCCGGCCTGGCCGCCATCCCCGCTTCGGTGCTGGAAGCCGCGCAACTCGACGGCGCCGGAGCCGTCCGGACGTTCTGGTATGTCACCCTGCCGCTGCTCCGGCCGACGCTGTTCTTCGTGCTGGTCACGACGACCATCTCCGCCTTCCAGGCGTTCGACTCGATCTACGCACTCACCCAGGGCGGCCCCGCCGGCGCCACCAACGTCGTCGCGATGCAGATCTACACCTCGGCGTTCAAGACCTTCGACATGGGACGCGCCGCCGCCCTGGCCGTCGCGCTGTTCGTCGTGCTGGTGCTGATCTCGCTGGCCCAGCAGCTCTACTTCCGGCGGAGGATCACCTATGACCTCAGCTAGCCGGACGCGGCCGCTCGCGGACGCCGGCACGTACGTGGTGCTGGTCGCAGCCGCCCTGCTCACCCTGGCACCCTTCGCTCTGAGCGTGCTGACCTCGCTCAAGGCGCCGGTGCAGTTCGCGTCCACCTCGCCGCTGAGCCTGCCGAACCCCGTCACCGTCGAGAACTACCTCACGCTCTTCGACGGCTCGAGGGTCGACTTCGGCAGCGCCCTGGGCCTCACCGCCGCCATGGTCGTCGTGGTCCTGGCCGGCCAGCTGGTGTTCTCGATCATGGCCGCCTACGCCTTCGCCCGGCTCGAGTTCCCCGGCCGCGACCTGCTGTTCTGGGTCTATCTCGCGACGCTGATGGTGCCGCCGGTCGTCACCGTCGTCCCGCTCTACCTGATGATGGTCCAGCTCGGCCTGCGGAACACGTTCTCCGGGCTGGTGCTCCCCTACCTGCTCGGCTCCCCGTACGCGGTGTTCCTGCTGCGCGAGTTCTTCCGCGGCATCCCGTCCGAGCTGACGGACGCCGCCCGGATCGACGGCGCGGGCACGTGGCGGACGCTTCTGCACATCGTCGTCCCGTTGTCGCGTCCGGTGATCGCGACACTGGCGATCATCACCGTCGTGACCCACGCCAACAACTTCCTGTGGCCGCTGATCATCACCTCCGGCGACGAACTCCAGGTGCTCACCACCGCCACCGCGAGCCTGCAGGGACGCTTCAACGCCAACTGGACACTGGTCACCGCGGCCACGACGGTCGCGATGCTGCCGCTGATGGCGGTGTTCCTGGCCTTCAGCCGGCGGATCGTCGACTCGATCCAGATCACCGGCTTCCGCTAGACCCCCTACCAAACCGAGGAGAAGAAATGAGACCGAACCGAGCCCGACGACTGGCCATCGGCATCACCGCTGCCGCCATGCTCCTGGCCGGCTGCAGCGCGCCGGCGGCGTCCCCGTCCTCGGCGGCACCGCAGGAGAACGCCCAACTCGTGTTCCGCACCTGGGACGAGAATGCGGCCAAGGCGTACGACCAGACCTTCGCGAAGTTCACCGCAGCCAATCCGGGGATCACCGTGAAGACCGAGGTCGTCGCCTGGGCCGACTACTTCACCAAGCTGCGCACCGACATCGCGGGCGGCTCTGCGCCGGACATCTTCTGGCTCAACAACTCCTACCTGGCCCCGTACGCCCGCAACGGCAACCTGGTCGACATCAACGCGACCCTCGGTGCGGACGCGGCCGGCGCCTGGGTGCCGAGCGTGGTGAAGCAGTTCACCGTGGACGGCAAGCTGTGGGGCGTCCCGCAGACCTCGGACGGCGGGATCGCGGTCTATTACAACAAGAAGCTGGTCGCCGACGCCGGGCTGAGCGAGGCGGACATCGCCAAGCTGGCGTGGAGCCCGTCGGGCGGCGACAACAGCCTGCTGACCGTGGCCGAGAAGCTGACGAAGGACGCCAGCGGCAAGACCGCGGATCAGGCCGGCTTCGACGCCAAGCACGTGAAGCAGTACGGCTACAACGCCGCCTACGACCTGCAGGCGATCTATCTGCCGTTCATCGGCTCGAACGGCGGCACCTACCAGGACGGTGACACCTTCACCTTCTCGAACCCGAAGACCGTCGAGGCGTTCTCCTACGTCGTCGACCTGATCAACAAGCACCATGTCGCGCCGAGCGCGGCCGACACCAACACCAACGGCGACTTCAGCCGCGACCAGTTCCTGCAGGGCAAGATGGCGCTGTTCCAGTCCGGGCTGTACAACCTGGCCAACGTCGAGGCGGGCGCGAAGTTCGACTGGGGCGTCGTCGGCCTTCCCGCCGGCCCGGCCGGGGCGATCTCGGTGACCAACGGCGTTGCCGTGGTCGGGAACGCGGCTTCGAAGAACTCCGCGGCCGTGGCCAAGCTGCTGGCCTACCTCGGGACCGCCGAGGGCAACCAGGCGATCGGCGCCAGCGGCGCCAACCTGCCCGGCGTCACCGGAGCGCAGCAGGTCTACAAGGACTACTGGGCCTCCAAGAAGGTCGACCTGACGCCGTTCTTCTCCGTCCTCGACAACGGGACGATCCCGGCCCCGACCGGGGAGAACTTCGCCGCCGGCTACGCCGCGTACGACCCGATCCTGCAGGAGATCTTCCTCGGCCGTAAGGACGTCGCGGCCGGCCTGGCCGAAGCGGACGCCGCAGCGAACAAGGCCATCCAGGGCTGAGCGAACGCGGGCCCTGCCATTCCGGGATCGAGCCGGGGATGGCAGGGCCGCAGTTCGACTACTTCGACGGCGGCGCGAACGACAACGCCAGCTGCAGCAGCAGCCGGGAGCCGAAGGCGGTCGGGCCGCGGTTGATCCAGCGGTACGCCTTCGACGACTGGGCCGTCCCGGCGATGTCGATGTGCGCCCACGGGACGCCGTCGACGAACTCCTCCAGGAACAGCCCGGCGGTGATCGACCCGGCGTTGACGCCGCCGAGGTTCTTCAGGTCGGCGATGTCGGAGTCGAGCTCGGCGCGGTAGCTGCGGATCAACGGCAGCCGCCACAGCGGCTCGTCCACCGCCTCGCCGGCTGCGGTGAGCTGGCCGGCGAGGTCGTCGTTGTTGCTCATCAGGCCGGCCACCTCCTCGCCGAAGGTCCGCAGGCACGCCCCGGTTAGGGTGGCGATGTCGACGATCGCGTCCACCCCGGCCTCGGTGGCCAGCACCAGCGCGTCCGCCATCACCAGGCGTCCCTCGGCGTCGGTGTTGAGCACCTCGACGGTCTTGCCGCCGTACATCGTCAGCACGTCGCCGAGCTGCATGGCCGACCCGGACGGCATGTTGTCGGTGCACATCAGGTAGCCGGTGACCTTGTTGGGGCAGCCCAGCTCCGCGAGCGCACTCATCGCCGCGAGGATGTCTCCCGCGCCGGTCATGTCGTTCTTCATCTGCGAGTGCGACAGGTCGGCCGGCTTCAGCGCGATACCGCCGGAGTCGTACATGATGCCCTTACCGACCAGGGCGAGATGCCCGGCCGGCTCACCGGACGGCGTGTAGGTCAACACGATCATCCGGGGCTCCTCGACCGAGCCCTTGTTCACGCCGAGCAGGCCGCCGCAGCCGAGCTCGATCAGGGCGTGCCGGTCGTGCACCTGGACGTCCAGCCCGCTCTCGGCGCCGATCCGGACGGCCACCTCGGCGATCCGGGACGCGGTCAACAGGCCCGCCGGGCTGGCGGCCAGGTCGCGGCCGAGCATGCCGGCCCGGGCCGTCGCCAGGCCGCGGGTCGCCCCCGCCCGGACCTGGTCCTCCTCGCCCTCGGGAGCGACCAGCGTCAGCGACTCCACCGGCTTCACGGCGGACGGCTTGCTCTTCAGCGAGAACTCGTAGCGGGCCAGCAGGACGCCCTCGACGATCGCCGCGGCGACGTCGGCAGCGCCGAGCACGCCGGACGGCACCCGGGCCGCCAGCTTCGCGTCCTGGGGGACGGCCCGGGCGAAAGCCGCGGCAGCGTCGCGGACCTTCGCGGTGGTCAGGTCCTCGGCCTTTCCAGTCCCGACGGCGACGAGCACCGGCTGTTCGGCGGACGGGAACGCGAGCGCCTTGCCGACGTTCGGGACGAAGCCGGCGCGGGCGAGGGCGTCCAGATCGACGCCGGCCAGGACGTCGGGGACGGGTGCTCCCGCCATCACCGGGACGGCGAGGGCCTCGGCGTCGATGGGTTCGCCGGCGGGGATCACGGTCACCGCAACACTGCGGCTTCGCGACGGCACCGGATCGATACCACTGGTCTTCATGGTTACTCCTTGTTCAGTTTGGCGGATGGGATGAGGCTCAGGGAAGGTTCACCGGCGCGTTCGGGCCCCAGGGGATGCCGAGTCCGAACCACACGCCGTAGAGCACGACCCAGCTCAGCAGGACCGCGACGGCGTACGGGAGCATCAGCGAGATGATCGTGCCGATGCCGGCGTCCTTCTTGTAGCGCTGGGCGACGGTCACCATGAACGGCAGGTACACCATCAGCGGCGTGAGGACGTTCACCGGCGAGTCGCCGACCCGGTAGGCGGCCAGCAGCGTCTGCGGGGCGACGCCGAGCTGGGCGAAGATCGGGATGAACACCGGCGCGAAGATGACCCACTTGGGCACCAGCCCGGGCAGGATGAAGTCCAGGAGCACGATCACCAGGATGAAGGCGATCAGCAGGACGATCGCCGGAACGTTGGCCTGGACGAGCAGTTCCGCCGCGGAGACCGCAGCCACCGTGGGCAGGTTCGACCAGTTGAACAGGGCGATGAACTGGGCGATCATCAAGAACATCAACAGCAGCCCGCCGAGGCTGCCGAAGGTCTTGCCGATCGCGGCCACCGCCTCGTTGCCGCCCTTCAGCGTGCCCGCGCCCTGCCCGTAGCCCAGGCCGCAGACCAGGAACGCCAGCGAGATGATGAACACCAGGGACGCCATGAACGGCGTGTTGCCGATGATGTTGCCGGTCACCGGGTCGCGCAGCGGCGCGCCCGGGATGGCGGTGAGGAGCACGATCACGACCGCGAAGCCGAGGAGGTACCAACCGGCCAGCTTCAGGCCGCGCGCCTCCGCCGCCTCGTCCACCTCCTCGTCGGCGTGGTAGCTGCCGTCGGTGCCCTCGAAGGCGCCCAGGCGGGGAATCGTGATCTTCGCGGTGACCACGGTGGCAACGATCGCCATCAGGATTGACGAGACGATCGAGAAGTAGAAGTTCTGGGTGACCTCCAGCGGCGCCATGTTCAGGCTGGTCAGCACCGAGTTGGTGATCTCGGTCAACATCGAGTCCGACGGCGTGATCAGCAGGTTCACCCCGAACACCGCGCCCACGCCAGCGAACGCCGCAGCCAGGCCGGCCAGCGGATGCCGTCCGACCGAGTAGAAGGCGGCCGCGGCCAACGGCACCAGGATCAGGTAGCCCGCGTCCGTCGCGACCGACGACAGGACGCCGACGAAGATCAGGATGAAGGTCAGCCACCGCGCCGGCGCGACCTTGACGATCTTGCGGATCAGCGCCCCCATCAGGCCGGCATGTTCGGCGACGCCGACGCCGGCCATGGAGACGAGGACGACCGCCACGACTCCGAAACCGGCGAAATTGTCTACGAAGGACGAGAAGAAGAACCGGGCGCCCTCGACCGAGATCAGGTTGCGTACCGGAAAGGTCTGACTGGAGACGATGAAGTCCGGCACCTCTGCCGGCTCACCGGTGACGGAGTCATAGAACGTCCAGGTGCCACCGAGATGCTCGGCCACCTGGCTGAGCTTGTCGGTGGGCACCGGCGTCACGACGTCGTCGGTGACGCTCACGCCGGCCCACGACAGGACGGCCGACAGCAGCGCGACTACGCCGATCAGGTAGACGAACATGATCGTCGGGTTCGGCACCTTGTTGCCGACGCGTTCGATCCAGTCCAGCAGCCTCGAACTGCCGGCGGCCTTCTCCACAGTCTGTTCGGACATGATTACCCCCTTGTCCGCGATCCTTGGCGGCGAATCGCTTCCGGGTCAGGATAGGGGTGAATGGCCGCTGTCGAGCCGGTAGAGCAGGAATGGAATCACGGAGATGAGACAACTCACCGCCGGCACGAGCGTGATGGCGGCGAAAGTGGTGAGTTGCATCGCCGGGGTCACCGGCGCGCCGGCCTGGTAGCCGGCGACCACGACGAATGCCCCGAAGACCGCGACGGCCAGCGCGTTCATGATCTTGGCGACGAAGGTCAGCATCGAGAACGAGATTCCGTCGTTGCGGACGCCGGTGGTCGCCTCCACGTGATCGACGGCGTCCGCGATCATGGTGGTCTGGACGACGGCGAAGACCCCCAGGGTCAGCCCGGTGAGGAACACGAAGCCGACCACGGCCCACAGGTTGGCGTAGCCGACGAGCCACATGCCGAGGTAGAACACCACCGCGAGCAGCGTGCTGCCGATCATCAGCGGCTTGCTGCCGAAACGGTGCAGCAGGGCGGGGCTGAAGAAGGACGCCAGCACCATGGCGCCGATGATGGCTGCGCCGACCAGGGTGAAGACGCCCTCGTCGGAGTACGCGATGACGACGAACACCGCTCCCCCTGCCTGGACGATGTACCGTCCGAAGCCGAGGACGGAACCCGCCAGCACCAGCAGCAGCGGACGGTTCCCCGCCAGGGTGGTGAACAGGACCCGGAAGCTGAGGCGCTCCTCCCCGTCCGGCCGTGGCCGCTCGCGGGTGTTGAAGAAGGCCAGCGAGTACAGTCCCATCCCGGCGAAGGCTGCGATACCGACGGCCAGCGTCCAGCCCAGCGCGGTGGTGTCGCCGCCGCTGAGCAGCCGGGCGAACCACGGCATGCCGAGGGTGGCCAGGCCCAGCGAGATGCCGCCGAACGCGCGGACGCCGGCGATCACCCGGTTGCGCTCCCCCGGCTCGGGAAAGGCAGACCCGATCAGCCCCCAGTACGGGACGTCGCAGGCGGTGTAGGCCAGGCCCCAGGCGAAGAAGCTGGCGCCGAAGAACGCCAGCTTCGCCGGCTCCGGCCAGTCCGGGACGGCGAACAGCATCGTGGTCAGCGCTGCGACCGGGAGTGCCGAGAAGGCGATGTAGGGACGCATCTTGCCCCAGCGACTGCTGGTGCGGTCGATGATGCTGCCCATCAGCGGGTCACAGATCGCGTCGAACACCTTGGCTGCGGCCACGATCGCGGTCACCACGGCCATCCCGGCGACGCTGATCCGGGCGTACTGCAGCAGGTAGACCAGGATGAACGTCGTCACCGTGGTCAGGATGATGTTCTGGCCGAAGCCCGCCGCGATGACCGAGGTGCGTTGCGTGCTCGCGGTCGGTTGCCGACCCTCTCGAAGGGTGGCGGTCACTTCGTCAGCACGACCGTCTTGACCTCGAACCGGCCGAACTCCAGGGCGTCGAGGTTCGCCGGCCCGATCGGCCGTTCCAGCAGGTCGGACTCGACGGCGGACGCGTGCGGCAGTGTCGTGGTCAACCGCGCCGTCGCCGGGGCACCGAGGCTCTCGTAGGCGCGGACGACAGTGCCGGAACCGTCCTCGGCGATCTTGACGGTGTCGATCACGACCGCCGGGTTGTCCACGGCGACCACCGACCCGAACGGGGTCCAGTCGCCGAGCAACAGCGGGTTGTTCAGCCGGTGTCCGGCCTGGACGGCCGCGGTGAGGTCGCCGGGGGCGAACGGCAGGAAGCCGTAGCTGAACTCGTGCCTGCCCCGGTCGGCGGTCTTGTCCGGGAAGACCGGAGAGCGCAGCAGGTTGAGGCTGATCAGCCCGCTCTTGGCGCGGTGTCCGTACTTGGAGTCGTTGACGACGGCGAAGCCGCCACCGGCGTCCTCGGTGGCGATCCAGGTGTGCGCGCAGATCTCGAACTGCGCGGCCTCGACCGAGTTCCGTTCGGTCGTCGGACGGCTGATGTGGCCGAACTGGATCTCGCAGCGGACCTGGTCGCCGTAGTGGACGGGCCGGAACTCGGCTCGGAGCATCGTGAGCCGCTCGTGCCAGTCGACGCGGGTGTCGATCCGCACCAGGGGGCTGCCGGCCTCCAGGAGCACATCCTGCTCCAGCTGGCCGTGGGGCAGCCGGTACACACTGCGGCGGGTGATCGTCGGCCCGTCGGCGATCGTGTGCGACGACTCCGGGCGCAGCATCCGCCCGGGCTTGCGGTGGTACTTCGGATCGATGTCCCACGCGTTGAACGGGAACTGGAACGGGTCGCGGTGGAGCACGAGCCGGTTCAGCCCGTCCGCTGCGTGCTCGCGTCCGTCCGCGTCGAGGCAGGAGACGATCTCGCCGTCCTCGCCGAACCGCAGGGTGAGCAGGCCGTTGCCGATCGAGTCGTCGGTCTGGGCGAAGCCGGCGATCTTCCCGACCGGACGCAGCGCAGCGGCGGCATAGGCGGGCACGTCCGCCCGGTACCAGGCGTCGCGGTGCCGGACGTACTCCAGGCGCGGGAAGCTCGTCAGATTGAGCGCGGACGGGACGGCCTCGGCACCGGCGAGCCGGTCGGCCAGGCCGTCGATGTACCCCCCGACCTGGCCGTCCAGCCGGGTGTAGGCGTCCCGGGCCTCGGCGTGGACGCGGGTGATCGACGAGCCGGGCAGGATGTCGTGGAACTGGTGCAGCAGCACGTCCCGCCACGGCTGGGCGAGGGCGTCGCGGCTGTCCTGGCCGGTGATCACGGCGAGCGCCTCGGCATTGTGCAACAGCCGCTCGAGCCGCCGGTTGCCGGCCTTCATGGCCGCCTGGGTGGTGTAGGTGCCCTGGTGGGTCTCCAGGTACAGCTCACCGGCGTGATGGTGCTCGATGTGGTGGGTGGCGAGGTCTTCGAAGAACGCCTCGGCCGTGGAGAAGTCGACCCTGGGCAGCCCGCGGAGGTCGTGCTCGCGGGCGAGCAGTTCGAGGTGGATCTCGCCGGGCCCGCCGCCGCCGTCCCCGGCCCCGTAGACGAGCAGGGCGGTGCCGAGGTCGCGTTCGGGATACTGCCGGACGCCACGCAGCAGTCCGTCCGCCGCGGCGCGGCTGTTGTAGTCGCCCTCCGGCGGCATGTGCACCAGGACGGACGAGCCGTCGATGCCCTCCCAGGTGAACGTCCGGTAGGGGAAGAGGTTGGTGCGGTTCCAGGACAGCTTGATCGTCTGGAAGTAGTCCATGCCCGACTTGGTCAGGATCTGCGGCAGGTTGCCGTTGTAGCCGAACGTGTCGGGAAGCCAGCAGACCCGCACCTGGTCAGGCGTGATGCCGAACGCCTCGGCCTGGAAGCGGCGTCCGACCAGGGCCTGGCGGACGAGCGACTCACCGCTGGGCAGGTTGGTGTCGGGTTCGACCCAGAAGGCGCCCTGGAGTTCGATGCGTCCTGTCTTGACCGCGTCCTGGAGCCGGGCGAACAGTGCGGGCTGCTCCTGCTGCATCCACCACAGCTGCTGCAGCTGGGACGTGCCGTAGGTGTAGCCGGGACGGGTGGCGATGGTGTTCAGCGCGTTCGCGTAGGTGCGGGCCGCCTTGCGGCGGGTCTCCCGCAGCGGCCACAGCCAGGCCATGTCGAGGTGGCCGTGCCCGATGGCGTGGTAGCGGAAGCCGGAGGCGGACGGCTCGGCAAGGATCGCGGCGAGCGCCGACCGTGCGCCCGGCAGGTCGTCGGCGGAGAAGGCGGCCCAGGACCGGTCCAGGGCGGCACCGATCTCGGTGGCGAGCCCGGCGTCCTCGGTGTTGGCGGCGAGGACGACCAGGGTGAGGACGTCGTAGTAGAGGGCGAACGCGGCGTCGTTGCGGACGGCGATCCGGGCGCCCCGGTAGAGCGCCCGGCCGACGTCGTAGAGGAGGAAGCCGTTGTAGGCCACGTCGGCGTAGAAGTCGACCCGGCCAGTGCTGAGGTCGAGGCCGCGGACCGCCCGATAACCACCGCCGGCGTGCGGAAGGTCACCCTGGATGAAGACCGTGCTGACCGAGTCGAGGACCTCCCCCGATGGCGAGTACACCAGGCCCTCGCCGCGGATGCCGAAAAGCACCACGGGGTCCTCCACGCCGTCCGGGACAGACCCGGAGACGTGCAGCCAGGCGCAGTCGAGCTTGCGTCCCCACGCCGTCCCCGGCTTGACGGGACGGAACCGCGACCGGTCGAGGTCGGCGAAGGCGAGCGGCTCGGACGAGGTGAGGATGGTCGCGTCCAACTCGGCGACAGTGGTGTAGATGCGCTCGCGAATCCGCCGGAGCCGATCGCGGTGCTGGCGCCCGCCGACACCCAGCCAGTACTCCTGCAACCCCATCGTCGCCTCCGCTCGGGCCGAACGCCTGTCGGTGACAGCCTATGGCCGCGGATCAGGGTGCGACGGTGCGGCGCACGCCCGAGGCGTCGGTGTACGTGATCGAGCGGACGCCGGTCCGGCTGGCCCTGGCGCTGTCGACGAAGACGGCCAGCGCCAGCCGTCCGGTCGTGCCGAGCGGGGCGGCCTGCCAGACCACGCCCACATCCGTCGCCAGCTTCGGGTGACTGGCTCCGACCGGCAGCAGCCCGACCCAGCTCGCCTCGGTGAACCGCTGGCCGTCGAACGTGCCGGTGCCGGCGGTCCCGACCAGTTCGACGGGCTTGGCGCCGAGCGGCCGGGCGACCCACACGCCGTTCCGGCGGTCGAAGTAACCCCACACTCCCAGCGACCTGATCTCGAAGACGGTGATCGCGTAGACGCCCGCCGAGACCTGGACCTCGGCGATCTCGGAGCCCTGGCTGTCGTGGAGCAGTCCGTCCTCGGCCCGCCAGATCAGCCGTTCGGGATGTGCGCTCTGCGTCCGTTCGACCGCGACCGCCGTCCGGTCCACGGCCTCCAGGTACTGGGCGTGGGCGCGTCCCTTGTCGAGGCTGCCGACGTCCCCGGCACTGCCGGGCAGCACCGCAAGAGTCAGGTCGTTGTCGACGGGGGTCGCGCAGATACCGGCCGCGGGACAGGTGCGTGACCCGAGCGGGGTCTCCGTCCTGCCGCGCTTCGTCGCGAACGCCGTCACCGTGACGGTGTCACCGTCGCGGCGCACGTCCAGCCGCGCCGACTCGTACGGCGAGTCGGCGGGCCGGTCGAAGCTGAACTGCACCGACGCCTCGCGGACGGGCACGTCCGGCGCGGGAGAGGAGTTCTCGGAGAACGGGTGCGTGCCCGGACGCAGGACCGACCAGGAGACCGCCGCCGTCACCGTCAGCACCAGCAGGCACAGCGGCACCAGCCAGGGACTGCCTCCCGGACGCGGCGCCCGCTCGCCGATGCCGGTCATGCCCAGAATCTCCGCCGGGCTTCCAGGTACTCCGACACCACAGCGGCACCGAGGTCGTCCAGGTCGGGGCTGACGACGCGTCCGTCCACCCGATCGGCCATCTGGTGTACGAAGCGGTTCAGACCGGGGTCGTCGCCCAGCTTGAAGAACGTCACCCACGCGCCGATGCGGCCCAGCCGGTCGAGCTGGGTGACGGTCACCCGCAGCGTCTCCATGCTCGGCGGGTAGGAGAACCAGGCCTCCCCCTCCGGCGTCAGGTGCGCGGTCGGCTCACCGTCGGTGACCACCAGCAGCACCGGCTGCATCGTGGGGTTCCGGCGGAACAGTTGTTCGGCGAGCAGCAGCCCGTGGTGCAGGTTGGTGCCCTGGACCCTCAGCCCCGGCAGCCCCGTCAGCTCCTCGACCGAGGTGGACTTGGCGTAGTGGCCGAAGGTGATCAGCTGCAGCTGGTCGCCCCGCCACCGGGTCGAGATGAGGTGGTGCAGCGCGAGCGCCGTCCGCTTCATCGGCAGCCAGCGTCCCTCTGCGGCCATCGAGAACGACACGTCGACCAGCAGGGCGACCGCCGCCTGCGTGCGGCTCTCGGTCTCGGTGACCTCGACGTCGTCCAGTTGGAGACTGAACTGCGGCAGAGGGCTCGGCGGTCGCGGCCTCCCAGCGGCGTCATCCCGGGCCTGACCCGGGATCTCGGATGTATCGCCTGTCTGGACGGGTGGGGATCCCGGCGTTCGCCGGGATGACAAGGGAGAGGGAGGCGATGACGAGGAACGGCGCAACGCGTTCAGCATGGTCCGGGTCACGTCCCACGGCTCGGTGTCGCCGAAGGCCCACTGCCGCGTCGAGCCGGTCGGTTCCCCGGACGCGCCGGCCAGCCGGGTGTCCCGCTGGCCGGTGCGTCCGCTCAGCCGCTCGGCGACGTCGGCCAGGAAGGCCCGTCCCAGCTGGCGCATGGCCCGCGGCGACAGCTTCAGGCTGCCGTCCTCGACCCGGCTGAGGTAGCCGGCGTCCCGCAACGCGCGCTCCAGTTCGGCCAGCGTCCGCGCCGAGACAGCGGCCTCGTCGCCCAGCTGGCGGGCCAGGGCGTCGAGGTCGATGTCCTCCATCCGCGCCCCGCCGTAGCCCTGGCCGAGCTGCTCGGCCAGCGCGTCCAGCTCGGCGAGGTCCTGCAGGACGCCGGTGCCGTCGCCCAGCCCAAGGCCGTCAGAGCCGTCGAACCGCTCCGAGCCCGACCAGTCCTCGCCCGGACGCAGCGCCTGCAGGTTCGCGTCCAGCTGGCCGAGTTGCGCCATCAGTTCCGGGGAGCCGAACGCCTGCGCCGACAGCTGCAACAGCTCCTCGCGCTGCTCGGGCGTCATCGAGTTCAGCATCCGCTGGGCGGCGGCGGCACGCTGGGCGAGGGCGTCGATCAGTTCGTCCACGTTGCTCGGGTTCTCCGGGAAGTACTGCCCGTGCTTCGCCATGAACTCGTCGAAGTCGCCCGGCGTATCCTCGCCGCGTCGGTGCTTGTCGAGGAGCTGATTCAGGTCGGCGAGCATCTCGCGGATGGCTTCGCGGTCGGCGTCCGTCGCGTTCTCCATCGCCTGCTTCATGCCGGCGAAGTGCTGGTCCAGCAGCTCGCGGCCGAGCAGGTCCTTGATCTTCTCGTAGGACGTCCTGGCCTCGGTCGAGCGCCAGTCGTAGCCGGCGAGCTCCTGCACGGCGGACGGCGTCGAGGCCGGCAGGTTTTCCAGCGTCAACTCCCGGAAGTCGCGATCGAGGTCGTCCAGGGTGATGTCGCGGGCGAGTTCCTTGCGCTCGGCGAGGACGGCGTCGTCGAGCAGCTTCCTCACCTCGGCCATCGTGCCGTCCAGCCGGTGCCGGCTGAGCAGGTCCCGGCGGCGGGCCTGGACGCGTCCGGCCAGGTCGTCCAGGCCGAGCTGGTCCCGTCCCCCGCGACGCAGGTACTCCCGCAGCGCGCGCTGAGCGGAATAGCCCTCCATCACGTCGTCCGCGATCGACTTGAGTGCCTCGGACAGGTCGATCGGGGGCGCGAGCGGATCCGGGCCGCCGGAGTAGCGCCCGTACCGTGATCCTCGCCGCCGCCCGTTCATCGTCCGCGACCCCCGCGTCCCCGAGTTCGCTCCCGAAACGGACGTTCGCCACCGAAATTCCGGGAGCAAACGTCCCTTTCGGGAGCGAACTTCACGAGCACGGCGTTCTCCTACCCGTAGATGGTCTGGCCGTCGTCGGACTCCTTGGAGATGCGGCGGGCGAGGTAGAGGCCTTCGAGGGCCAGTTCGATCGCGCTGGCCCGCTCACCCTCCGAGGTGGCGTCGAAGCGCTCGCACACCTGGTCGTAGAGGTCCGCCCCATCCAGGGACGGCAGCCCCGACAGGAACTCCCGCGCGCTCACCTGCTCACCGGTGGCGACCGTCGTCCGGCCGTCCAGGGCGCCGACCAGCGGGGCGAAGTCGATTCCCCGGAACCGCTGCCGGACGGTCTCGGCGGTGGCCGTCCGCAGTAGATGGACGAGGATGTCGTCCTCCCGTCCCTCCTCGCCGGACTCGAACTCCAGCTTGCCGACCAGCACCTCCACGGCGGCTTCGAGGTCGACCAGCCGCGCCACGGCCTCGGCCTCTCCCCGTGCGGTCGCCCGGTGCAGCGCGGACGCCGCGATCGTCTCCGCGCCAGCGATGGCGAACCGGGCCGACACCCCCGAGCGCTGGTTGATCGCCGGGGACGAGCGAAGCGCACGGGTGTACCGGGCCAGGATCTCCAGGATCACCTCGGGCACCTCGGCGACCAGGTGCGCCTCCTGGGCGATGACCGCGATCTCGTCGTCCAGCTCGATCGGGTAGTGGGTGCGGATCTCGGCACCGAACCGGTCCTTCAGCGGCGTGATGATCCGGCCGCGGTTGGTGTAGTCCTCCGGGTTGGCGGACGCGACCACGAGCACGTCCAGCGGCAGCCGCAGCACGTAGCCGCGGATCTGGATGTCCCGCTCCTCCATCACGTTCAGCATCGACACCTGGATGCGTTCGGCCAGGTCGGGCAACTCGTTGATGGCGACGATTCCCCGATGCGAGCGCGGCAGCAGCCCGTAGTGGATGGTCTCCGGATCTCCCAGCTGGCGGCCCTCGGCCACCTTCATCGGGTCGACGTCGCCGACGAGGTCGGCCACCGAGGTGTCGGGGGTGGCCAGCTTCTCCACGTACCGCTCGGAGCGGTGCCGCCAGGTCACCGGCAGCGCATCGCCTTCCTCCATGGCCCGGCGGCGCGACGCCGGTGTGATCGGGTCGTACGGATGCTCGCCCAGCTCGGCACCGGCGATCACCGGCGTCCACTCGTCGAGCAGGCCGGCCAGCGTCCGCAGCAGCCGGGTCTTGCCCTGGCCGCGCTCCCCCAGCAGGACGACGTCATGCCCGGCGATCAGTGCCCGCTCCAGCTGCGGCAGGACCGTCCGGCTGAAGCCGTGCATGCCCGGCCACGGGTCCTCGCCGGCCGCGATCATGGCCAGCAGGTTGTCCCGGAGCTCGGTGCGCAGATGCTTCTGCACCTGCCCGGACGCACGCAGTTCGCCGACGGTGCTGATGGCTGGGGGCTCACTCACCACTTCACGCTAACCGCCGCCCCCGGATCGCGATAGGCAGCCCAATTGCCGGGTTTTGTCCTGCCGATCGCGGGCTACGCTCCGGCCATGGCCAAGCGGTTGGCCGACACGGCCGCGCTGATCCTGCTTGTCAGGCATGGGACGACGCCCACCACCGGACGGGTGCTGCCCGGACGCGCCCCGGGACTGCACCTGTCCGAGGACGGCCTGCGGCAGGCCGAACGAGTGGCCGAACGCGTGGCTGGGCTCAGACCGTCCGCCATCTACACCTCCCCGCTGGAGCGGGCGGTGGAGACCGCGGCACCCACGGCTGCGGCGACCGGGCTCACCGCGATCGGGGAGCCCGGCCTGCTGGAGTGCGACTTCGGCGAGTGGACGGGTGAGTCGCTTTCCGCGCTGTCCCGGCGCAAGGAGTGGCGAACGCTGATGGCCGCTCCGGCAACCTTCCGGTTTCCCGGGGGCGAGAGCCTGGCCGCACTCCAGGCCCGGGTGGTGACCACCCTCGAACGGCTCCGCACCGAGCACGCCGGCCACCTCGTCGTGTGCGTCAGCCATGCCGACCCGATCCGGGCAGCGCTGACCTTCGCGATGGGCGCACCGCTGGACTCGTTCCACCGCGTCAACGTCGGCACCGGGTCGATCTCGGCGATCCGGTTCCCCGTGGACGCCGCCCCGGTGGTGCTGACCGTGAACTCGCTGCACGGCCCGCTGGATCTGGACGGGGGTGGCTGAGTGGTCGCGCATCTCCACGAGCCGGCATCGGCCGGCGACGGCCCGGTGCTGGAGTTGCTCGCGGCCGGCTCGATCGAGGTGGTCGGACGAATCCCGTCCAGCAACCTGTGCCTGCTGGTCGAGGTCGCCGACGCCGACGTCAGCGAGTTCGCCGTCTACAAGCCGCAGGCGGGCGAGCGACCGCTGTGGGACTTCGACCCCGGTCTGCACCGCCGGGAGCGAGCCGCATACGCGCTCAGCGAGTGGCTGGGCTGGGGCCTGGTTCCCCCCACGGTCGTGCGCCCCGACGGTCCGGTCGGGCCGGGGTCACTGCAGCGCTACGTGGACGCCGACGGTGGAGTCCACTACTTCAGCCTCGACCCGAACGATCCGGCCCTGGCCGGCCCACTCCGGGCGCTGGCGGCCTTCGACGTGGTGGCCAACAACGCCGACCGCAAGGCCGGCCATGTCCTGCTGGACCCGGACGGCCGGGTGTGGGGCATCGACCACGGCCTGTGCTTCGCCGCGCCGCTGAAGCTGCGGACCGTGATCTGGGACTTCGCGGGCGACCCGGTTCCCGACGACCTGCTCGCCGGGATCGCCCGGCTGGCCCACGACGCACCCCCCGAACTCGCCGACCTGATCGAACCGGAGGAAGTCGACGCGCTGCAGGCGAGAGCCCGCCTCCTGGCCCGCTCGGGCCGCTTCCCGGTCGACCACACCGGACGGCGCGTCCCCTGGCCGATGGTCTAGTCGTGCCGGCCGCTCAGGCGTAGGTGATCGAGACGATCGAGTCGATCCGCGCCACCAGTTCGACAAGGTGCTGGTGATCGGCGGCGCGGCCGCGGACCGCGCAGACGTGCGCCATGAAGCCGCCGTCCGGATCGACCGGGGAGCCGGGCTGCCGGAAGACGATCACGTCCTCGACGCCGGGCAGGGCGCGCGCGGCGTCGAGACCGGCAACCTCCAGCACGGCCTGCGCGCCGAGCGGAGGCTGGTAGTACCGGCCGAAGGCGACCCCCGCGAAGCCCTCCGGGTCGAGGCCCCTGGACGGCCCGATCGGGAGGCCAAGGGCGGCCCGGCCGGCGAGGTGGAGCAGGGAGCGCCCGGTGACCTCCTCGGTCCCCCAGACCAGGCTGCCGCCGCCGAGGCGTCCGTTCACCTCGAGGACGCGCGGGCCGTCCGGCGACAGCTTGATCTCGGTGTGGAAGGCGCCGTCGGGCGGATCGAGGCTGCGGATCGCAGCCTCGGCGAGGTCGGCCAGGTCCGGCCACTGTGCCGGTGGCACGGCCGCGGGTACGAAGTTGCCGGTCTCCCGGAACTCCGGCAGCAGCGCGAACCGTCCGGTCAGTCCGTGGTGGCTGATCCGTCCGGCGGCGCGGATCGACTCCACGGACACGACGTCGGCCCAGGGACGGTCGTCGCGGCCCCAGCCGTCGGGGATCCGCTCCTCCAGGACCAGGTCCTCGACCAGCGCGTCGCCGTGTTCGGTCAGCGCCCGCGCCAGGGCCGTCGGATCGGCGACCGACCTGGTGTACCGGCTTCCGGAACCCTGGGCCGGTTTGAGCACGACCGGGAAGCGGAGGGACGCAGCCGACGCGACAGCCTCCGCCACCGAGATCCCGGCAGCCAGGGCCACCCACTCCGGCGACGGGATCCCGGCTGCGCGGAAGGCCGCACGCTGGCTGGGCTTGTCGGTGAGGCGGAACGCCTGGGCCGGGGTGGCGAACCGGATCCCGAGCGCGGACGCCAGGTCGGCGCCTCGACGCAGGTCGGCGTCGTTGCTGGCGAGCAGGCCGTCCAGCGGCGCGTCTAGTTCTTCGCCGATCCCGGCGGGACGCCGTCCGGTGATGTCGACCAGTTCGCCGAAGCGCTCGAAGGTACGAAGGCTGGTGTCCGCCGGCAGCCGCTCCCGGTCCACGAGCCAGACGGTGCGCCAGCTGCCGCTGCCGGCCCGGACGAGAGGCACCAGGTCGACCGTGCTCGGGTCGTAGAGGACGCCGAGACGCGGGAGCCGAGGATCCCTCACAGGCGGGTGCGGAGCCATGCGGGTCAGGCTAGCGCCATCCCCAGTGCGGACAGTCTCGCTGGTAGGACCGGTCCGTGCCGCCCGGCCGGAGTCGCAACAATGCTGAGTCGAGGGAGGTGGACGCGGATGGCTCCGCTGGTGAGCGTGGTGGTGCCGGTCTGGAACGTGGCCCAGCTGCTCCCCCGCTGCCTGGACTCGCTGCTCGCGCAGACCCACCGTCCGCTGGAGGTCATCGTCGTCGACGACGGGTCGACCGACGGCTCCGGGGACGTGATGGCCGGCTACCACGGCGAGCACCCGGAGGTGCACGTCGTCACCCAGCGCCACCGCGGCATCGGCCCCGCCCGGAACGCCGGTGTGAGCATCGCCCACGGCGAGTACGTGTTCTTCGTCGACGCCGACGACTGGGTGGAGCCCGACTTCGTCTCGGACCTCGTCGGCATCGCGGAGGCCACCGGCGCCGACGTGGTGATCTCCGGGCTGTGGTTCTGCGTCGGCCCGCTCCGAGCCCCCTTCCCCTACTGGCCCCGCACCCCGGTGATCCGCGGGGACGAGGCCGCGCGACGCTCACTCGCTCCGTCCCGGTTGCCGGCGTTCGTGTGGGACAAGCTCTACCGGCGAAGCCTGTTCGCGGACGAGCCGCCGTTCCCGAGCGTCCTGTACGAGGACCTGGCCACGACCCCGCGCCTGCTGGCCAGGGCAGGCACGGTCGCACAGACCCGGCGCGCCTACTACCACTACTGCCTGCGCAGCGACAGCGTCACCGGCGAGTTCGGGGTGAAGAACGTCTTCTCGGTCCTCGCCGCCCTAGACATCCTCCGGCACGAGTTGCACGGCAGCGGCCGGTGGGAGCAGTGGCACCGGGAGTACGTCGGCATGCTGCGCCAGCTCCAGGCGCTCGTCAGCGTGCAGGTGCTGTTCCAGCCGAGTTCCATTCCGGTGGCGGCCCGGCTACCGCTGCTGCGGCGGCTGTCCCGGCGCCTGGGCGAACTCGCCGAGCCACCCGACGGCTACGAGTTGCAGCCCATGGCATTGCGCTACTCCGACGTCACCGCCACCTCGGGACGGGAGCCGCTCAGCCGGACGCTGGCCGTCCGCCGCGTGCCCCAGCCGACGCGCCGGGGTCCGGGGAATGACCCAGCGGGGAACATTGGCTAGCCTCTCCATGATCGGCGCAGGCCGACAACCCGAGGACCGATATGCATGACCGGAACTGACTCACGCAGACGAGGACGTCGCGACTCCACCAGGATCGACCTGGGAGGGAGCCTGAACGCGCTGTTCCCGTACCTGATGAAGGGCCGCAACGAGTCAATCGCGTACTACCCCGTCGTGGTGGACGCGGAGAACCTGCTCGCCCACGTGGAGAAGGTGAAGGGAACCGACGAGCAGATCACGGTCTTCGAGGCCGTCCTGCTGGCGCTGGTCCGGATCCTGCGCGAGCGTCCGACCCTGAACCGGTACATCATCGGCCGCCGGCTGTACCAGCGCGACAACGTCGAGCTCTCGTTCGTCGCCCGCCGGCAGTACACCCTGGACAGCTCGGAGACGAACGTCTTCGTGAAGATCAGGCCGGGCGACGACGCGACGGAGGCGCTGCGGAGGATCCGCGGCGAGATCACGGTGGCGAAGTCCGGCGAACAGAAGAGCGACGACCGCCTGGTCGAGTTGTTCCTGCACCTGCCCCGCGGTGTGCTGCGGCTGGCGGTGAAGGCGCTGGAGACCTGGGACTTCTACCTCGACACCCCCGGCTTCCTCCGCGGGATCGACCCGCTGCGCTGCAGTGCCTACATCGCCAACCTCGGCAGCGTCGGCATGGGCGCGGCGTACCACCACCTGTTCGAGTGGGGCACCTGCAGCCTGTTCGTCACCATCGGCAAGATCAAGCCGACGGTCGTGGTCGGCCCGGACGGCAACCCGGCCGTCCGGCGGACGATGGAGCTCAAGATCGCACTCGACGAGCGAATCGCGGACGGCTACTACGACGCCCGCGCCCTGGAACTGTTCGACCAGTACCTGAACGAGCCGGACCAGCTCCGGCGAATCTAGGACGGAGCAACGATGCCCGACCGCCCCTGGCTCGCCTTCTACGGCGACCTGCCCGCTGACGTCACCGTGCCCGACGCGACCATGTACGAGCTGGTGGCCCGGACAGCGGAGCGCTTCGCCGACAACACGGCCCTGATCTACGTCGGCCGCCGGATCAGCTACCGCAGCCTGCTGGCGGACATCGACCGCTGCGCGGAGGCGCTGCTGGCCCACGGAATCCGTCCGGGCGACTCGGTGACCCTGTCGATGCCGAACGTGCCGAACGCGATCGTCCTGTTCTATGCGCTGAACCGGATCGGCGCCCGGGCCGTGATGACGCATCCGCTGTCGTCCCCGGACGAGCTCAAGCACTACCTCAACGAGACCGGAAGCACCTGGGCCGTCACGATGGACATGTTCTACGGCCGGTTCCGCGACATCCTCGCCGAGACCTCGGCGACCAGGCTGCTGATCTGCCAGTTCTCCGACTACCTCAGCAACGCCAAGAAGCTCGGCTTCAAGGTCACCAAGGGACGCAAGATCGCCCCGGTCCCCAAGGACGACCCACGGGTGGTCCGGTGGCGCGAGTTCCTGAAGCCGGCCGATGCCGGGGAGCTGCGTCCGTACGAACGTCCGTCCGACCCGGCGGAGACGGCGGTGGTCCTGTTCAGCGGCGGGACGTCCGCGCTGCCGAAGGGCATCGGGCTGTCCAGCACGAACTTCAACGCGCTGGCGGTCGCGATGACGGCGATCACCGACTTCCAGCCGGGCAACAGCGTGCTGGCGATCCTGCCGGTGTTCCACGGTTTCGGGCTGGGATTGTGCATCCACACCCCGCTGACGACGGGAGCGTTCGCGATCCTGGTGCCCGAGTTCAGCGCGCGGATCTACATCGACAACCTGATCAGGCACTCGCCGTCCTTCATCGCCGGGGTGCCGACCCTGTTCCAGGCGCTGCTGGCCGACGAGAAGTTCGCGAAGGTGTCGTTCGAGTCGCTGCGGGGGGCCTACTCCGGGGGCGACTCGCTGACCAGCGCGCTGAAGCAGCGGTTCGACGAGGCGATCGCGGCGCAGGGCAGCAGGGTGGAGCTGATGGAGGGCTATGGCCTGACCGAATGCGTGACGGCGTGCACCGTCTCGCCCGCACACCACTACCGGGAGAACTCGATCGGGATCCCGATCCCGGGAATGTGGGTCAAGGTCGCCGACCCGTCCGGGACGGAGCTGCCGTACGGCACCGACGGCGAGATCTGCGTGACCGGCCCGACGCTGATGCAGGGCTACCTGAACGACGCGGAGGCGACCGCGTCCACGCTGCGTCGGCACGAGGACGGCCGGACCTGGCTGCACACCGGCGACATCGGCGCGATGGACGCGGACGGCTACCTGTACTTCAAGGGACGCAGCAAGCGGATCATCAAGGTGTCCGGGGTCTCGGTGTACCCCGCGCAGGTCGAGCAGGTGCTGGAAGCCCATCCGAAGGTGCGCAGAGCCTGCGTGATCGGCATGCCGGACGAGTACCAGATGTCCTCGGTCAAGGCTTTCGTCGTCCCCGCGGACGGAGCTTCGGCGGACGACAGGCTGCGCGACGAGCTGGTGGCGCACTGCAGGAAGCACCTGATGCGGTGGGCAGTGCCGCGCAGCATCGAGTTCCGCGAGGCGTTGCCGACGACGCTGGTCGGGAAGATCGCCTACACCCAGCTCGAGCAGGAGGAGCTGGCCCGGGCGGAGTGAGGCCGTCCACTGTCGGTCGAGCGACCTAGAGTGCTCGGCGTGGACATGGACGTGCTCCTGGACTACTGCCTCGCGAAGCCCGGCGCATACCTCGACTACCCCTTCGGGCCCGGGGTGGCCGTGGCGAAGGTGAGGGCGCCGACGCAGCCGTCGGGACGGGTGTTCGCCCAGGTCTTCACGTTGCGCGGCGTCCCGACTGCGACGCTGAGTTGCGACCCGCTCACGGCGACGGAGTACCGCGCGCTCTACCCGGGCGTGGTGGTGCGTGGCTACCACTGCCCGCCGGTCCAGCAGCCGTACTTCAACAGCCTGCCGTTGGCCGGCCGCGTGCCCCAGGACGAGATCCTCGAACTCGCCGACATCGCCTACGAGGTCGTCGTCGCCAAGCTGCCGAAGTACCGTCAGCGCGAACTCGCGACCTCGTCGGGCGCACCGGGCAGGTCTGGCCCCGGCCAGTGACGTACGGCGATGCCGGGGCTGTCAGGACGGACGCTCCCCGGCCTGTCGGCGGGCATGTTCGGCGCGGCGCCGGGCGACGGCCTGCCGGTCGACCGCGGCGTCCAGTTCCTTGGTCGCCGCCCGCAGC
>JAFKJK010000025.1 GCA_017306015.1 Propionibacteriaceae bacterium | reverse complement strand
AGCGGTGTCCTGGGAAGACGGGGAGTCCCAGTCTGCCTCCTCGCCGATCTGCACCCGAACGGTTGTTCCGGGCACGCCCGAACGGATCGGAGTCCACCGAGGGCTCTCTTCTTCGCTGCCGTCGTCTTCGCTGAGGAAGCCGGCGTCCGGCTCTACGACAACGACGGGCAGTCCAGCCAGGAGGTCGAAGGTGTGGACACCATCCGGCCCTACGTCTTGACTGGCCCGAACCTGGTGACCGACGGCCATCTCCCCGGGTCGCCCGCGGCACCCTCTGGGACGTGGTCCACGTTCACCTGGTCGCCCGGCTCTGGTTGGCAGGATGACCACTGGGCGCGCAGCGGCTTCGGCAGTCTGGTGCTGGATGTGAACGAATCGTCAGCAGATGACGAGGCTGTGACGGTTCGGGATCTGACCGGGGTGCGGGCACCGGTGACGTTGAGCTACCCGAACACCGAGACCGACGACTCCGAATCGAATTACTCCGACTACCAGCTCTGGGGTGACTGGGTGGCCGCCACCCATTACCGCTGGGTCGACGGGGACGATGCCAACTCGACTGACCAGGTCGAGGTGCGGAACTGGAAGACCGGCCAGGTCGTTGCCTCACATGACGGGCAGCTTCAGCAACTCGGCGACGGCGGGGCAATCGTGCGCGGCTACGACGAGGCCGGGCACACCACGAGTTACCAGGTCTGGAACTTCCTGACCGACGCCGTCACACCCTTGAGTGAACAGTGGTGGTGGAATAGCCAGTTCTCCATGGACGGTGGCCGGATCGCCTACACCACCGACAGCGAGCTCGTGGTCAAGACGATTCCCGGGATCGGGACGTCCGCGCCCCGGTCGCTCGGGGTGGTCGCACCGGCCTCCTTCACGGCGGGGAACCAGACGTGGAGCGCCGACATCGACCTGACCAAGCCGGTGGCTGCCGGCGAGCTGAAGATCCTGAACTCCACCGGTGGCCTCGTCCGGACCATCCCGGTGCCGGCTTCCGCGAACGGATCGCTGCGCGGCATCACCTGGGACGGCAAGAACGCCGACGGCTCGCTGGTGCCGCCCGGGACGTACAGCTACACGCTCGCCAGCACCGGGTCCGACGGTTCGGGCTCCGTCGTGGCCGTGGACGGCACCAACACCGCACTAGGCCAGGTGCACGTCAAGGCGATTCCCGTGACAGCCGGCGTCCCCGTGATCTCGGGAGCCGCCGCTGTCGGATCGACCCTCAAGGCCAGCCCTGGGACCTGGGGCCCGCCGAACGCTGCCCTCGC
This sequence comes from Propionibacteriaceae bacterium, assembly GCA_017306015.1. Lineage (GTDB taxonomy): Bacteria > Actinomycetota > Actinomycetes > Propionibacteriales > Propionibacteriaceae > Propionicimonas. Next base: position 129,856 of record JAFKJK010000025.1, on the reverse strand, counting down.
CTACCAGTGGCTGCGCGACGGCCAGCCGATCGGCGGGGCGACCGACACCAGCTACGCCGTGGTGCCGGCCGATGTCGGCCACGGGGTCTCGGTCCGGGTAACCGGCAGTCTGGGGACGGAATCGGCGGTCGCGACGTCCGCGGCGGTCACCGTCAGTCAGGGGGCGTTCACCCAGACGCCGGTCCCGGCCGTCTCCGGGACGTGGTTCTACCGCAAGCCGGTGACCGCGAATGCCGGAGCCTGGACGCCGTCACCCGACTCGCTGGCCTACCAGTGGCTCCGCGACGGAGCGCCGATCCCAGGCGCGACCTCTGCGACCTACCTGCTGGGTGCGGCCGATGTCGGACACCGGGTCTCGGTGGCGGTCACCGCCGCCAAGGCAGGCTATGGAGCGGTCTCGACCTACTCGCAGGCGGCCACTGTCGGCGGCACCAAGTTCTCCAAGGTGGCCGGTCCGTCGGTGTCGGGGACGGCGAAGGTGGGCAAGACCCTGAAGGCCAAGGCGGGGAAGGCCTCGCCGAAGCCGGCAAGGGTGGCCTACCAGTGGCTGCGCAACGGCCGGCCGATCGCCGGTGCCACCAAGGCGAAGTACAAGCTGACGAAGACCGACAAGAAGACGAAGGTCTCGGTGCAGGTGACCGTCTTCAGGGACGGCTACTACCCGGTGGCGAAGACGTCGAAGGCGAAGAAGGTCAGCTGAGGGTGCCGGCGAGCGACGCGACCACGGCCACCGTCTCCCGCAGGTAGTTGGACGCCCAGAAGTACGCCGACGTCGAGCTGGCGACGTGGGTCGCGTCCAGGCCGGCGGCGGCGGCGATCCGGCCCGCCCGGAAGACGTGGAAGTCGTCGGTGACGAAGACCACCCGGTAGCCCGGCGCGAGTCGCGCGTCCAGCAGTGCCTTGCTGAAGGCGAAGTTCTCGACCGTGCTGGACGCCCTGTCCTCGACGAGCACCTCGGCGTCCGGGACGCCGTGCGCGACCAGGTAGTCCCGCATCGCGACGCCCTCGGGCAGGTCCTCCTGGAAGCCCTGGCCTCCGGAGACCACGATCAGCGCGGACGGATTGCGCTCGTGGTAGGCCAGCGCGGCGTCCAGCCGGCCGACCAACGTGTTGGACGGCTCACTGCCGTGCACCGCCGCGCCCAGGACGATGACGGCGTCCTCGTCGCCGGTGGCGGTGTCGATGCTGCCGTAGACGGCGAGGAAGACCGAGACCGCGATCACCCCGCCGGCGGCGACACCGCAGGTCAGCGTCAGCCAGAGCATCCGGCTGAGCCGTTCCAGCCACACGCCCCACGCCAGCAGGGCCAGGCCGACGGCGGCCACCAGCGCCATGCCGAGGTTCAGGTTGCGGGTCAGCGCCAGCCAGGCGGCGTTGGCGAGGAACGCGAGTCCGGCCAGCCCCAGCACCCAGCGGAGCAGGCGGCCGGCTGGGGACATCACCCCGTCATCCTGCCATCGCCCCGGCTCGCTCCCGGAAGACCTCAGGCGGTTCGCCCGGCCCGCCACTCGGAGGCGAGCAACCCGTACGACAACGAGTCCAGCCAGCCCTCGCTGCGATGCAGGGAGTCGGCCACGAACCGGGCCTCCAGCCGCATGCCGATCTTCTCCATGATCCGCATCGAGGCGGTGTTCTCGGCGAAGCAGATCGCCGTGACCCGGTGCAGTCCCAGGCCGTCGAAGCTGATCGCCAGCAGTTCACGGGCCAGCTCGGTGCCCAGCCCGCGTCCCTGCACCGCCGGGTCCAGGGCCCAGCCGATCTCCGCCTGGCGCGCACCCACCGGCGCCTCGGCCTGCGTCCAGCAGTCGGTGATCTCCAGCTTCGCGTTCGCGACGAGGCGACCGTCCAGCTCGGCGACCAGGTAGTGCGCGAAACGTCCCGCGTAGAAGTCGACGAACCGGGCCTCGTCCGGGAAGTGCTCGGACAGCCACTGCGTGACCTCGGGCAGCCGGTACCAGGACCACAGTTCGACGGCGTCCTCGGCACGGGCCGGACGCACGCTCAGCCGCGGCGTCCGCCGTGGCCAGGTGAGATCGGTGAGTTCTGGCGGCACCCGGCCATCTTCGCACGCCGCCACGGTGGCCATAGTGCTGCTTGCTCCTCGGTCGGAGGATGGAGTAGCCAATGGCTAGGGCAAATGTGGCGAGGCTGGAGCGAGCAGCTACCGGCCGCCACCTGACTGGAGGGGCCGCCATGAACAGGACGTCCGTCTCGATCGTCATCACCAGCGTTGTGGCCGCCGTGGGCCTGATCCTGGCGGGGGCGGCGGTCGCTGCCGCGGACGGCGGACCCCCCGTGTCGACGCCCCCGGTGGCGCCGCAGCCCGCCCCGCGGCAGAACGGCAGGGCGATCCAGGCCGCAGCGCTGGCGCCGGGCAGCACGACGACGGACTTCGTCCCGATCGCGCCATGCCGCATCGCCGACACCCGCCACGGATCCGGCGCCAACGGAAGGAAGTTCGCGAAGAACGTCGCCCGAAGCTACGCGGTCACCGGAACGACCGGCTTCGAGCAGCAGGGCGGCAAGCCTGGTGGCTGCGCCATTCCCGTCACGGCGAAGGCGGTGGCCCTGAACGCGACCGTGGTCAGTCCGTCCAGGAAGGGCAACCTCCGCATCTGGCAGGCCGGACAGGCCGAGCCCGCTGCCAGCTTCCTCAACTACGGGTCGTTCACGATGTCCGGAAGTGGCGTGGTCATGCTGCGCCCCGGCACCGGCGCGGCGATCACGGTGAAGAACTACACCTCGACCACCCATGTCGTGCTCGACGTCACCGGCTACTACATGCCCAAGATGCACGGGCTGGTCGCCCCTGGCGGGAGTATCTACGCCGGCTCCGGAAGCATCCTGTCGGCCACCAATCCGTCCGCCGGCGTGTACGCCGTCACCTTCGACCGCGACATCACCTACTGCACGCCGATGGTCGACACCTACAACGCCGGCTCCGGCGTCTACGGAGCGGCGTACGCGTTCGCTGGCAACAGCGCCACGGTCTTCACCTGGTACCTCAACTCGACCACTCACGCCGAGGTGCCGTACAGCTTCTACTTCTACATCGACGTCGTCTGCTGAGCCTCACCAGCTGGACGTCAGCGGCCGGCCTTCGTTGTAGCCGGACGCCGACTGGACGCCGACGATCGCCTGGCTGGTGAACTCGGCCAGGTTGCGTGCCCCGGCGTAGGTGCAGGACGAGCGGACGCCGGAGACGATGAAGTCGAGCAGGTCCTCCACGCCGGGACGCTCCGGGTCGAGGTACATCCGGGACGAGGAGATGCCCTCCTCGAACAGGGCGGCCGTCGCGCGTTCGAACGCCGAGGAGTTCCGGGTGCGGGCGCGGACGGCCCGGGCCGAGGCCATCCCGAACGACTCCTTGTACGGCCGGCCGTCGGCGGCGAACAGGATCTCGCCCGGCGACTCGTACGTCCCGGCGAACCAGGAGCCGATCATCACCGCTCCGGCTCCGGCGGCGAGCGCCAGCGCCACGTCCCGGGGGTGCCGGACGCCGCCGTCCGCCCAGATCGCCTTGCCGGCGTCCCGGGCCTCCTCGGCGCACTCCAGGACGGCCGAGAACTGCGGGCGGCCCACCCCGGTCTGCATCCGGGTGGTGCACATTGCGCCGGGGCCGACGCCGACCTTGATCACGTCCGCCCCGGCCTCGATCAGGTCGGCGGTTCCGTCCGCCGTGACGACGTTGCCGGCGACGATCGGCACGGCGTGCCCGGACGCGCTCACGACCGTCCGGCACCGCTGGACGGCGGAGATCATCCGCTCCTGGTGGCCGTGGGCGGTGTCCATGACGAGGACGTCGGCGCCGGCCGCGAGCAGGGCTTCGACCCGCTCCTCGACATCGCCGGAGATGCCGACCGCGACGCCGATCTTCAGCCGTCCGTCCGCGTCGACGGCGGGTGGGTAGAGCGCGGCCCGGACCGCCCCCTTGAGGGTCATCACGCCGACCAGCCGGCCGTCCCGGACGGCCAGGGCAGCGCGGTGCCGCCGGGCGGACAGCTCGTCGAAGACCTCGGTCGGGGATGCCGTGTCGGCGACGATGGTGAGATCGGTGGTCATCGCCTCGTGGACCTGGTTGAACCGGTCCAGCCCGGTCAGGTCCCGCTCGGACACCGTCCCGACCGGCTCGCCGTCGGCGACCACCACGACCAGGCCGTGGGCGCGCTTGGGCAGCAGCGCCAGCGCCTCGCCGACGGTCGCGTGCGGGTCGATGACCAGCGGGGTGTCGAACACGGTCGGTGCGGCCTTCACCCGGGCGATCGAGGTGGCGACGATGTCGGTCGGCAGGTCCTGCGGGATGACCGCGATCGCGCCGCGGCGAGCCACCGTCTCGGCCATCCGGCGTCCGGAGACGGCGGTCATGTTGGCGACGACCAGCGGTGTCGGCAGGCCGAGGCCGTCCGCGCTGGTCAGGTCGACGTCGAGCCGGGACGTGACCGAGGACCGCCGCGGCGCCATGAAGACGTCGTCGTAGGTCAGGTCGTAGCCGGGCTTGCCGGTGAGGAATCGCACCGGAGGATTCTACCGGCCGCCCGGTCGCCGGATCAGCGGGACGTGATCGCCTCCAGGAGGAGCTCGGCGATCGGCCAGGATCCGTCCGGGGTGTTGCCGAGGACGGACGCCGTCGTCGCGGCGGCCGGGTCGTGCAGCGACCGCATCGACACCCCGGCGTCGTAGCCCTCCATCGCCAGCACGCCGCTGTCGGGGTCGACGTAGACGCCCAGGCCGTACCAGAACGGCTCGTCCGGCACGTCGTTGCGGGGACGGACGAACTCGGCCAGCAGGTCCGGGCCGAGGATCCGCCCGGCCAGCAGCGCCCGCCAGAACCGGTGCAGGTCGGCCGCGGTGGAGTACGCGCCGCCGTCCCCGTTGCCGCGCACCGGCAGGTGCAGGACGTTGCTGCGGTCGCCGTCCGCGTCGAGGTAGCCGACGGCCGCGTCGCCGGGCAGCTCGTCCGACCGCAGGTAGCTGGTCGCTGCCAGTCCCGCGCGGTCGAACACCTCGTTCTGCAGGAAGGTGCGGAAGTCGAGCCCGCTGACCCGCTCGATCACCAGGGCCAGGACGACGTAGCCGCCGTTGCAGTACGCGAACCGTTCGCCGGGCGGGAACGCCTGGGGGTGGCCGTCGAGCAGGGGCAGGAAGCCGGACGTGGTGGCCAGGGTGTGCACCGGGACGGGCAGGACGTAGTCGCTGGCGTCCCAGTCGTCGGACTCGTCGAGGTAGTCGCCGATACCCGAGGTGTGCGCCAGCAACTGCTCGACGGTGACGGCGTCGTCGATCAGCGGCAGGTCGGCGCCGAGGATCGGCCGGACGGGGGAGCTCAGCTCCAGCCGTCCGGCATCGACCAGTCGGAGGATGCCGAGCGCGGTGAACGTCTTGCTGCCGCTAGCCAGCGCGAACCGGGTCTCGGGACCGTTGGGGACGCCGAAGGCACGGTTGGCGAAGCCGTAGCAGTGCCGCTCGCCGGGTTCGTCCGCGACGTCGACGGCGACCACACCGGTGAACTGTTCCTCGGCCACGGCCGCCGCGAGGGCGGACAGCTCGATCTCCATGCGACATGCATACCGCACCGAGCCGGCGGGAGTGAACCATCGGGGACAGTCCCCGATGGTTCAGGCTGGACGCTACTCGGCGTCCTTGCCCGACCCGATCGACGCGGTCTCGTCCGCGGCCGCGTCCACCGGGGAGATCGGGTGCGCGTGGTGGCTGGCCGCCTCGATGTCCTCCGCGGTCGGCTTGGCGATCTGGCCGTGGGCGAACCACCGGGACAGCCGCTGGCGGACGCGTCCGCCCGATTCCACCGGCGTCCACTGCGGGTGCCGGGTCAGGGTGTACGCCTCGCCCTGGCTGACTGGCGTGTGCGCCTCGGTGTAGCCGCCGTCCGGGCTGCGGACGATGACGCCGGTCGGCGAGCCGTGCAGGACCGTCTCCGCGTCCCGGCGCTGCAGTGACAGGCAGATCCGCTTGGTGACGATGAACGCGATCACCGGGGCCACGAACACCGCGACCCGCATGAAGTAGGTGACGTCGTTGAGCGACACGTGGAACTGGGTGGCGATGATGTCGTTGCCGCCGGCCGCCCAGAACATCCCGTAGCAGGTCATGCAGGCCACTCCGAAGGCGGTCCGGTTGGGTGCGTTGCGGGGACGGTCGAGCAGGTGGTGTTCGCTCTTGTCGCCGGTCACCCAGGCCTCGATGAACGGGTACAGCGCCAACCCGGTGAACAGCAGTCCCATCAGCCCGACGAACGGGATGAAGATGTTCCACGACCACGTCGTCGAGCCGAGGTGCCACTCCCAGTTCGGCATGATCCGGATCGCGCCTTCGACGAAGCCCATGTACCAGTCGGGCTGCGAGCCGGCGGTGACCTGGGACGGGTTGTACGGCCCGTACAGCCACACCGGGTTGATCTGCATCAGCGCGCCCATCAGCGTGGTGACGCCGAACACGATGAAGAAGAAGCCGCCGGCCTTCGCCGCGTAGACCGGGAACAGCGGGTAGCCGACCACGTTCTTCTGGGTGCGTCCGGGACCGGGCCACTGGGTGTGCTTGTGGTAGACCAGCAGCGCCATGTGTGCGCTGATCAGGCCGAGCAGCAGGCCCGGCACCAGCAGGATGTGCACCATGTAGAGCCGCGGGATGATCAGCTCGCCGGGGAACTCGCCGCCGAAGACGAAGAACTCGACCCAGGTGCCGATGATCGGGATCGACCGGATCGAGCCGTCGACGAACCGCAGGCCGGTACCCGACAGCAGGTCGTCGGGAAGCGAGTAACCCGCGAAGCCCTCGATCAGCCCGATCGACAGCAGGCCGACGCCGATGATCCAGTTCAGTTCCCGGGGCTTGCGGAACGCGCCGGTGAAGAAGACCCGCAGCATGTGGATCGTCATCGCGGCCACGAACAGCATCGCCGCCCAGTGGTGGATCTGCCGCATCAACAGGCCGCCGCGGACGTCGAAGCTGATGTTCAGGGTGGACGCGAACGCCTCCGACATCGGGATGTTGCGCATCAACTCATACGAGCCGGAGTACTCCACCTCGCCCATCGACGGCTTGAACCACAAGGTCAGGAACACCCCGGTGAGCAGCAGGATGATGAACGAGTACAGCGCGATCTCGCCCAGCAGGAACGACCAGTGGTCGGGGAAGATCTTGCGCAGCGCGCCCTTGATCACCTTGCCGATGCCGCTACGCTGATCCACCCACTCGGCGGCCGGCGCCAGCTTGTTGACCGCGGGCGGTGCCTCGGGCGGGGTCTGGACGGCGAGGGCGGGGGAGTCCTCGCGGATCTTCGTCGGTTTCGCCATCAGTTGTCACCGTCCTTGAAGTCCTTGGACGAGTCGCGTTCGAAGAAGCTCGGCCCGACCGGGACGGTGAAGTCGCTGCGGGCGACGAGGTAGCCGTCCGCGTCCGTCGTGATCGGCAGCTGGGGCAACGACCGCGCCGCCGGCCCGAAGACGACCACGCCGGAGTTGCCGAGGTCGAAGGTGGACTGGTGGCACGGGCACAGCAGGTGGTGCGACTGCTGCTCCCACAGGCTGATCGGGCAGCCGACGTGGGTGCAGATCTTCGAGTAGCACAGGATCCCGTCGACCTGCCAGTCCTTGCGGGAGTCGGGGATGCGGATCGAGTTGGGGTCCATCCGGACCACGATGATCGCCGCCTTCGCCTTGGCGATCTGGTACTCGGAGCCGTGCAGCGCCTGCAGGTTCTCCGGCTCGGCGTTGACCAGCTGGCCCACGACCAGCTCGGACGCCTTCAGCGGCAGGTAGTTGACGTCGTTGACCAGCCGGATGCCTTCGGCCCAGATGGTCTTCTCGATGGTCTTGGCCCGGACGGCGTCCGTCGGCCAGGGGCCGAGGTCGCCCAGCGCCAGCAGCGCCGGCACGACCAGCAGGCCCAGCCCGCCGGCGACCCCGGAGCCGATCAGCGCCCTGCGCTTGATCCCCGATTCCTCGACGCCGGCCTTGGTGTCGGCCGCGAGCACGGCCCGGGCCTCGGGGCCGGTCTGGGCGGGATGCCGCTCCTCCGACATCTCCACGTCGGACATCACCAGGCGCGCCCACTGGATCAGGGCCATCCCGATCAGCAGGATGGCGAGCCCGACGGTGCCGCCGAGCAGCACGTGCTGGGCCTTCCAGGTCGTGCCGAACAGCGCGAACTCGGCGCTGATCGGGACGGCGAAGTAGACCACCACGAACGCGACCACCAGCACCGGCACGGCGCCGAGCATGGCGACGATCTGCCGGTAGGTGGCGCGGCTGGCGCGGTCGTCGACGTCCGTGTAGCGCTCGACGTGCTCCTCGAGCCCCGGATCGGGGACGGGAGTCGCCGCCGGCTCGGGCGGCGTGGCGGCGTCGCGGACGTCCAGCTCGCTCATGCCCTCGCCCCCTTCGTCGTGATCCAGATCGCGAACAGCACCAGCACGCCGATGCCGGCGATCCAGGCCCACAGCCCCTCCGAGACGGGCCCGAGGCCGCCGAGGTTGAAGCCGGCGGACGGCTGCGCGTTCACCTGCTCCAGGTAGGCGACGATCTTCTTCACGTCGGCGTCCGGGATGGCGCCGGAAGCGAACACCGGCATCTGGCCCGGTCCGGTGCGCATGGCCTCCCACACGTGCTGGGGGGAGGTCTCCTGCAGGTTCGGCGCGGTGACACCGTTCGGCAGCGCACCACCGGAGCCCTTGAAGTTGTGGCAGGCCGAGCAGTTCGTGCGGAACAGCTCGCCGCCCTCGGCGATCTCCTCCGCGGTCAGGCCGCTGGGCAGGTACTGGTCCTCGTTGGGGATGCCGGGGCCGGTGCCGAGGCTCGCGACGTAGGCGGCCATCGCGGCCACCTCGTCCGCGGTGAACGTGTTCTCCCTCGGCACGGGCTGGCTGACGGTGTTGGGCGCCGGCATCCGTCCGGTGCTGACCTGGAACTCGACGGCCGCCGCGCCGACATTGGTCAGCGCCGGGACGCCCTCCTCGGCCAGCCCCTCACCGCCGAGCCCGTGGCAGGAGGCGCAGTTCGTGGCGAACAGATCCTTCCCCTGGGTGATCTGCTCGGTGTTCTCCGCCAGCGACCGGGTCGCCGGAGCGAAGCCTGCATAGACCACCGCGAGCAGGCCGAGGGTGGCCGCCAGGACGAATGCGCGCGTGCCACGACGGCGACGCAGAGGCTTGCGCTCGGACATCGGAACCCCCCTCATCGCAGGATGTACAGCACGCCGAACAGGACTACCCAGATGGCGTCCACGAAGTGCCAGTAGTAGGAGGTGACGATCGCGTGCACCGCCTGTTCGTGGGTGAACCGACGGGCCAGGTACGTGCGTCCGAGCATGAGCAGAAATGCCACCAGCCCGCCGATCACATGCAGCCCGTGGAACCCGGTGGCAAGGAAAAACGCCGACGTGTACACGTTCGTGGAGATCACGAAACCCTCGCTGATCAGGTTCGCGTACTCGTACGCCTGGCCACCGATGAAGATCGCACCCATCAAGAAGGTGGTGGTGTACCAGCGCCGCAGACCGCGGACGTCCCCGGCCTCGGCAGCGTGGACGCCGAGCTGGCAGGTCACCGAACTCAGCAGCAGGATCGTGGTGTTGATGGTCGCGAACCACGGGAAGGTGATCCCGAACCAGGTGTTGTCTAGGTGGGACGCACCCCACTCCCAGATGGTCTGGGTTCCCGGCGCCGCGGCTGCGTTGGTGATCTCACGCAGGTGGAAGTACGCGGCGAACAGCGCGGCGAAGAACATCAGTTCGCTGGCGAGCCACACGATCACCCCCACCGCGAGCACGTCGGGACGTCCCCGGGTGCCCTGGAGTCTCGGGGTGGCTATCGGGTGCAGAGCCCCTGGGGGCATGCTTGCCGTCGCGCTCTCCATGCTCGCATTATGTCGAGACCCGCTCGGGGTTGGGTACCACCTGGCGCCAATGTCGGGCTCGGCAATTACCGTGCCCGGGGTCGCCAAGGGCCGCGCCGGCCCGGGACGCGGTTCGCCGCCCAGGCAGCTTCGGGAGCCGGGCGCCGAAGCCGATACGATGGCAGCGCCCGCGTAGTGAGGATGTTTCGATGACCGCAGCCCGGATCCTGCTCTACTCCGACGACCGCACCGTCCGCGACGACGTGCGGCTCGTGCTCGGACGCAGACTTGCCGGCCGGGAGCTCGACATCTTCGACGTGGCCACCCACCAGGCGGCGATCAAGGCGATGGACGAGGGCAGCTTCGACCTGCTGATCCTCGACGGCGAAGCGGTCCCCTACGGCGGGATGGGCCTGTGCCACCAGCTGAAGTCGGAGTTCGACGACTGCCCGCCGGTGCTGCTGCTGGTCGCCCGGGTCGCGGACGCGTGGCTGGCCAGCTGGTCGGCGGCGGACGCCGTCAGCGCCTACCCGGTCGACCCGGTGCGGCTGCCGGACGACGCCGCGCGACTCCTGGCCGCCCGGCAGGACGCCCCGGCGTGAGTTCGTGGCCTGCCGTCCTCTCCGAGCTCGTGGCCGGGCGTGACCTGACGCCGGACGCCGCGGCCTGGGCGATGGACCAGATCCTCGCCGGCGAGGCCACCCAGGTGCAGATCGCCGGGTTCGCGATCGCGCTGCGCGCCAAGGGCGAGACGGTGACCGAGTTGACCGCACTGGCGGACGCCATGCTCGGCCGCGCCACCCCGGTCACCCTCGACACCGAAGCGGTCGACGTGGTCGGCTCGGGTGGCGACCGGGCGAACACGGTGAACGTGTCGACCATGGCCGCCCTGGTGACGGCGGCGATGGGCATCCCGGTGGTCAAGCACGGCAACCGGGCGGCGTCCAGCGCATGCGGGACGGCCGACTGCCTGGAGACCCTCGGGATCGCCCTGGACGTGCCGCCGGAGGCGCAGGCGGGGGTGCTCGCCAGGACCCGGATCGTGTTCATGTTCGCGCCGCTGTACCACCCGTCCCTGCGCTTCGCCGGCGCTCCCCGGCGCGAGCTGGGGGTGCCGACGACCTTCAACTTCCTCGGCCCGCTGGCCAACCCGGCCCGTCCGGTCGCTCAGGCGATCGGCTGCGCCGATGCGCGGATGGCGCCGCTGATGGCCGGCGTGATCGCGTCCCGCGGGCATCGGGGCATGGTCTTCCACGGCGGCGACGGCCTGGACGAGCTGACCACGACCACCGCCTCCCAGGTGTGGGTGGTCCGGGACGGCCGGGTGGTGCAGACGTCGCTGGACCCGGCCGAACTCGGTCTCGCCCGGGCGGTCCCGTCCGATCTCGTGGGTGGCGTCGCCGAGCACAACGCACAGGTGGTCCGCGACCTGGTCGCGGGAGCGCCGGGCCCGGTGCGGGAGATCGTCCTGCTCAACGCCGCCGCTGCCGCGCTGGCCTTCGACGGGGCCGACCCGGACGCGCCGCTGGCCCCGCAGCTGGCGCCGAAGCTCGCCCAGGCCGCCGAGGCGATCGACTCCGGTGCGGCGTCCGCGCTGCTGGAGGCGTGGGTCGCCGCCACCCAGGCTGCGCGCGCAGCCTGAGCCGGCCTCACGCCGGCAGGACGGCGGCCAGCAGCAACGCCGCGACCGGGCCCAGCAGCATGGACGGCCCGTACGGGAACTCGCGTCCCCGTCCGCTCGCCCGGACGGCCAGTGCCCAGACTCCACCGATGGCCGAACCCAGCACGAACGACCACAGCAGCACGGTGAGGGACGTCGCCCCGGCCGCCAGGCCGAGCAGCCCGGCCAGGCGGACGTCCCCGAAGCCGAGCTTCCCGCGGCTGATCCACCAGATCAGCCAGTAGCAGGCGGCCGCGCCGGCGCTCCCGGCCAACGCCAGCAACGCCGGTTCCCAGTCGCCGCGCAGCCAGCAACTGGCCGCCACCCCGGCGGCGACGAGGGCGAAGGCAAGGTAGTTCAGCCGGAACGGTAGGAAGCCGGTGCGGGCGTCCACCAGGCCCAGCAGCGAGCCCAGCCCGGCCAGCGGTGCCCAGACCGGCCACAGCTCCGGCTCGGTGGTGAGCAGCAGCACCGAGCCGGTGGCCAAGCACACACCGAGGAGCAGCAGCCGGAAGCCTCGGGTGCCCATGTCGGCGAAGCGCAGTTCGGGCTCGTCCTCCGGTGCGGGCAGCCAGCGCAGCAGCGCCGGGGCGGCGAGCGCCGTCAGCGCACCGATCAGCGCCGAGAGCAGGATCGCGAGCGCGGCCACGACCAGCAGCCTAGCGAGCGGCCCGGACGCGTCCGGCGTGGGGGTGCAGAGCCGCGTACTGAAGGCGCGCCGAGCGGGCCAGCAGGGCGGTCAGTTCGAGGCAGCGCGGCGCGCCCAGGAGACATCGGAGTTCGGTCGGGGTGAGCCGGCAGTAGCGGGCGAGGCTGGCCGGCGGGAAGCCGTCCGCCAGCAGTTGGGTGAGGTCCGCGCGGGTCTGGCGGGACGGTAGCCATCGGTGCGCACTCGCCCGCACCCGCTGCTCGTCCAGGGCGAACAGGGACTGCGCCGCCGATAGTGGCAGCTCGGACAGCCGGCGTCCGCGGTCGCCGAAGAGGAGGTCGCGGACCAGGACCGGTTCGACGTCGGCGAGGAACGCGAGGACGGGCCAGGGCAGGCCGGTGCGGTCCAGCAGCATGCCCAGGTGGGCCCGGAACGGGTCGGCGCCGACCCGGACGATTTCAGCGGTCTGTGCGGTCACACCCCGGGAAAGACGGAATCCGGCGGCCCGTGTGAGCGGGGCCGCCGGATTCTCAGCAACTTCTCAGGAGTTGAAGCATCGGTACCTGTCCCCGATGGTTCAGCGATGGGTCGGCTGGGCTAGCGCTGCGCCCGGGTGAACCCCGCCGCCTCGGCGGCCTCTGCGGACGCGAACCAGACCTCGGCGCTGGTGCGCTCGTACGATGCGCTGCCGGGGACGTGGTACTTCTTCGAGCGGTCGTTGCCCTTGACCGTGAAGCCCTCCGGCGGCTCGTCGCCTGAGTACGAGCCCTCGCCGTACGGGCTGTCAGCGAAAGGGTCGGCATCGCCGCCTTCGGCAGCCTCGGCGGCGGCCTCGGCCTTGTGCTCGACCGCTTCAGCCGCGTTGGAGGCGGCCTCGGTGAGGTTCTCGGCGGCATCCCCGGCCGCCTCGGCGACCTTGGACGCGATGTCGGACGCCTTGTCGGTGACATCGGACGCGACGTCCGCAGCCTTGTCCGCGACGTCCTTCACCGGGTCGGCGACGTAGGCGTTGTCGCGGGGGGTGTAGCTCTCCCAGCCACTGGACGGGTCGGCGAGCAGCTTCTTCACCGCGTAGACCACGCCGCCGAGGATCGCGCCGGCGAGCATCAGCTTGCCGAGCGTGCGCCAGAAGCCGTGCTTCTTCCGTCCGGTGGCCGCGTCCAGCTTGTCGGCCAGTGCCGCGGACGCGACGGCGACCTGCAGTTCCTTGGCCAGGGGCTGCTTCGCCAGGTGCCGGAGCTGGTCGGACAGGCCGGGCAGGAGTTCGTCCTGAACCTTGCCGCGGGCGTAGCCCAGCGTCGGCGGGATCCGGTCGAGGACATCCTCGACGGCCGGGCGGACGCGCTTCACGGTCGCGTCGACAGCGGGAGAGACCTTGTCGATGGCGTCGTCCAGCACCGGATGCACCTTCTCGAAGGTGTCGGAGGCCAGCCGGGCGCCGCGGATGGTCGCGTCCTTGATCGCCGGCCGGATCTTCGAGTAGGTCGTGTCGGCGAGTTCGCCGCTGTCCCGCAGGGCCTGCTCCACGTACGGGGTGAGGTATTCGACGGCACTCTGGGTACCCTCTTCGACTGCATCGAGCAGCTTCTTCGCCTTCACGATTCCTCCCTGGTGGATATCCGGCTCTCGTTGAGTCCACCGTACCCGTAGCGGCACTGCGTCCGACAGCATCTGTAAGGATGGGGACGCGACAGAAAGGAAGCCCATGACCCAGACCGCAACCCTGCACACCAACCACGGCGATATCGCGATCACCCTGTTCGCCGACGAGGCGCCGAAGACGGTGGCCAACTTCGTCGGCCTGGCCGAGGGGACGAAGGAATACCGCGACGACGCCGGCCGCACCAACCCGACGAAGTACTTCGACGGCCTCGGCTTCCACCGGGTGATCGACGGGTTCATGATCCAGGGCGGCTGCCCGCTGGGCACCGGCACCGGCGGTCCGGGCTACAAGTTCGACGACGAGATCCACCCGGAGTTGGCCTTCGACAAGCCCTACCTGCTCGCCATGGCGAATGCCGGCACGCAGTTCGGCAAGGGCACGAACGGCTCCCAGTTCTTCATCACGGTGGACGCCACCCCCTGGCTGAACCGCAAGCACACCATCTTCGGCGAAGTAGCGGACGACGCGTCCAGGGCCGTCGTCGACAAGATCGCCAAGGTCCGCACCGGCCGCGGTGACCGTCCGGTCGACCCGGTGGTGATCGACTCGGTGGAGATCACCCAGGGCTGAGCCTGCCCGGTCGGCGTCAGGTGCCGATCGAGAAGGCGGCTTCGAGGTCGACCGTCGAGTACGCCCGGAAGGCGATGTGGGTCTCGGTGTCGAGGACGCCAGGCACCTTGTTCACCTTGTCGGCTACCGCGGCGGCGACCCCGTCGATGTCGCGGACGCGGACGAGCGCGATCAGGTCCAGCTTGCCGGTGACCGAGTAGACCTCGGACACCCCGTCGATGTCGGCGATCTGCTGGGCGACCTCGGGGATGCGAGCCACGTCCGCCCGGATGAACACAATCGCGGTAACCATGGGCCGATCCTATTCGCGTCCCAGCGGCGGGCCGAGCCGGACGGTGGCGCTCGGCCCGATCCGGGCCGGCCAGGCCCACTCGCCGTCGATCTCGATCAGCCTGACGCCGGGACGCTCCAGCCAGTCGGCGATCCGCTCGGTCTCCTCGATGGTTGCGGCCGGCTGTGGAGCTGTCGGCGGGGCCACCCACTCGGCGGTCGCGACCGCGTCCCGGGCGACCTGCTGCGGCACCTCGCCGCGGCGGGCCAGCGCTGCGGCAGCCAGCCGTCCGTATCTCACGACATGGATCTCCCAGCCCTCGGGAACCCGGTAGGCGGCGACGAGCTGCGGACAGGCCGCCAGGCTGGCCAGCCGGTGGAACCGCAGCGACGACCGGCTGCAGGTCTCCAGCCGCGAGGTGAGCTCGCCGGCCTCCTCGAACCGTTGCGCCTCGATCAGCGACCGCAGCCGCGGCCGGGACGCCTCCACCAGCGGGCCGACGTCGACGGCGAGCCCGTCCCGCACGCGTTGGGCGACGACGGCGTAGTCCTCGGGGGTCACCAGCAGCTGGCACGGCGCCGAGCAGCGGCCCATCTCCGCCAGCGCGCAGGCTGGGGACGGACGCGTCCGCGACAACCGGGTATTGCACTGACGCAGTCCGTATGCGTCCCACACCGCCAGCATCACCTGCTCGGCCGAGCGTCGGCTGCGGAACGGCCCGAAGTAGAAGCCGCCGTCCTCGCCGACCTGCCGGACCAGCGACAGCCGGGGGAACGCCTCGTCGGTGAGCTTGAGCCAGTGCTGCCGCTCGGGGAACTTCGAGCGCCGGTTGTAGCGGGGGGAATGTGCCGCGATCAGCCGCAACTCCAGCACGTCGGCCTCCAGCGGCGTCCGGCAGACGACGGTCTCCACGCCGGTGGCGATCCGTACCATCTCGTCCATCCGTGGACGGGTCTCGGCCGCGGTGAAGTAGCTGGCCACCCGCTTGCGGAGGTTGCGGCTCTTGCCGACGTAGAGCACCTGCCGGCGCCGGACGCCGAAGCCGTCGACGAGGTCGGCAACGAACTGGTAGATCCCCGGCGCGTCGGGCAATCCCTTCGCCAGCGTCCGCTTGGCGCGGCGCTCGGGGGAGACCCGGTTGAGGTAGCCGAGCAGGTCCTCCAGGGTGTCGGCGCCGAGGTTGCCGACGCGTTCGAGCAGGCCGTGCAGCACCTCGACGGTGGCGCGGGCGTCGTCCAGCGCGCGGTGGTTGGGGGTCGTGGTGGTGTGGAAGTACGCCGCCAGCGTGCCCAGCTTGACGTTGGGCACCTCGTCGCGGAGCAGCACCTGCCGGGCGAGCGCGACCGTGTCGACCACGTCCGGATTGGGCCAGGAGTAGTCGAAGCGGACGCACGCGCGCTTCAGGAAGCCGACGTCGAAGCGGGCGTTGTGGGCCACGACGACGCAGCCGCGGGCGAACTCGAGGAAGCCCGGGAGCACCTCGGCCAGCTTCGGCGCGCCGGCGACGAGCTGGTCGGTGATGCCGGTCAGGACGGCGATCAGCGCCGGGATGTGGGTGTTCGGGTTCACCAGGGTCTGGAACTCGCCGAGCACCTGGCCGCCCTGCACCTTCACCGCCCCGATCTCGGTGATCGTGTCGTCCCCGCCGCTGCCGGTGGTCTCCAGGTCGACGACGCAGAACGTGACCTGCGACAGGGGCGTGCCGAGCTCGGAGAAGCTCGGCTGCACGGCGGTCGCGGTCACGGAACTGACGCTAGGACTCCCCACTGACAACGTCGTGGAGGCCGGCGGACGAGTGACTCAGCCGGGACACCGTCACGAGGCCGGGTTCCCGGGCGCGTCAGCAGGCCGGCGCGTCCAGCCGGGTGAGGGCTCCGTCGGCGATCGCGTAGAGCTGGCCGCCGACCGCGACCAGCGCGCTCACGCGTCCCGGGGACGGCAGCGCACGCCATCCCTGCGGGCAGTCGAGCTGGACCGACGGCGCCGCGGCGTTCGTGGCGACCACCGGGTGTCCCGAGACGACCGCGATCAGCGCGGCGGGGTCGTTGCCCGGCGGCGGGTCTCCGGGCAGGACGGCCATCAGCGTGGGCGTGGCGGTCGTGATGTCCAGGCTCCAGCCCACCGGGTGGCCGCGGACCCAGCCGGCGACCCAGCACGTGTCGTGGCCGCAGGCGACCGAGGTGGCCCGCGACAGCCCGGAGCCGGCGATCCCGCCGGTGGGCAGCTCGATCCGGCGCCAGTCGTCCCTCGGGCCGCCGAGCCAGATCACCGGACGCTGCTCCAGCCCGTTGGCCAGCAGCAGCTCGTCACCTGCCACCAGCGTCCGCTCGCCGCTGGTCGCGGCGGAGCTGAAGCCGAGCTGGACGTCCGCGGTGGAGGTCAGCGCGTCCGGGCTGGGCCGCGGCGACCAGGTGGTTCCGCTGCGCGTGTAGAGGACGGCGCGGGAGCCGGTGTTGGTGGTCCGCGAGCCGAGGATCGCCGGCCCTGACGGCGTCTCCAGGACGGCCAGCAGTGGGCCGGCGTCGTGGCCGCCGAAGGTGAAGAACTCCTGCGGGTGGCTGGCCAGTTCCGGCGGCGACGTCGTGCCGTCCCAGATGGTCCAGCGCGGGTTGCCGTGGGCGCCGCCGACGACCGTGCCGATGACGTCCACCGCTGTCGCCGTCGCCGACACCGCGACCAGCGTCGCCTGGGCGGCGTACGGCTCGGCCGGGGCGAGGTCGAAGGTCACGGGTCCGCCGGTGCCGAGCCGCAGCAGCGCCGGCCCGGAGCCCGTCGAGCCGGCGACCAGCAACCCGTCCCCGCTCGCCGCGAGCGCGACCGGACGGAGCCCGCCGGTCTCCACCGGCGTCCAGGCGGACGTGGCCGCGCAGCCGCCGAGCACCAGCCCGGTGGCGAGCGCGACGAAGGCTCCGGCCCGCATCGGCCCAGCGTAGGCGTGCACTGCCGGCCGCAGGAGTGTCAGTGCGGCCCGTCAGCATGGAGACATGGACGTACTACATGTCGACTGCGCAACCTGCCGGGCACGTGGCCCCGCCTGCGATGACTGTGCGATCTCGGTGCTGCTGGGACCCATGCCGGCCGATCTGGGGCTGGACGACGACGAGCGGACCGCGCTGGCCGAGCTGGCACGAGTTGGGCTGATTCCCCCACTTCGGATGGTCTCCGGAGCGTAAACTCCGCTCGACAACCCGGGGGGAGTTGCGCGATCAGCGGGGCGTCCCTTAGGGTTTTCTCAGTTTCACTTAAGGACTGGGCAAGCAGGTCGAGGGGTAGCACTGATGGGTTGGAAGAACGGACGCGCGCTCGCTACAGCGACGGCTGCCGTTGCCGCCACTCTTCTCGTCATCCAGTTCGCCACCGCCGAGGCCGCGCCCGTGCCGACTCCGGGCGCTTCGCCCAGCGCCAGCACGTCGCCGAGCGCCGCTGCGAAGCCCACCACCGCGGCCGACGCTGCCGCTCAGGTCAAGAAGCTCGAGGACGAGGCAGCCGAGATCGGCGAGGCCTACGACGCCGCCCAGGACGCCCTGGATGCCGGCAACGAGCGGCTCAAGGTCCTGCAGGACGACATCGCGCTGCAGCAGAAGAAGGTCGATCAGCTCAGCGCCCAGGCCCAGGCGATCGCCCTGGCCCAGTTCCGCAGCCGGGACATCGACACCACCGTGCAGATCTTCACCTCCGGCGACCCGGAGACGATGATGGCCAAGCTCTCCACCGTCAACAAGGTGGACGAGGACATGGACGCCATCCTCGCCGATCAGCAGGCCGAGCAGGCCAACCTGACCGACATGAGGCGGGCGGCCGAGGCCGAAGTGGCGGCGCTCGCCGACCAGGAACAGAAGATGGCCGAGCTGAAGAAGCAGATCGACGACAAGCTCGCCGCTGCGAAGCAGCTCTACAACACCCTGAGCGCCGAGGAGCAGGCGCGGATGAACGACAGCGACGGCGGCCCTGTCACCGTCGATCCGGGCGACTACGCGGACGCCAGCGCGCGGATCCAGGTTGCGATCAAGTACGCGCTCAGCAAGGTTCCCGCCGGACAGTACGTCTGGGGATCGGCCGGCCCGAGCGGGTTCGACTGCTCCGGCCTGATGCTGGCGTCCTACCGGGCTGCCGGCGTCCGGCTGCCGCACTCCTCGCAGGCGCAGTCCCACATCGGGCGCTCGGTGTCCAAGTCCGAGCTCAAGCCCGGTGACCTGATCTTCTTCTACCACCCGATCCACCACGTCGGGATGTACATCGGCGGTGGCAAGTTCGTCCACGCCCGCAACACCCGCGCCGACCTGGTCGTGCAGTCGCTGGCCAGCTACCCGGCCCCCTGGGCCGGCGCGCGCCGCGTCCTCAACTGACGTCGCTCTGCGACGTCATCCCGGCGAAAGCTGGGAGGATTCCGCCGTTTACCCACCCGCTTGGGCCTCGTGTGTGTGCCTGGGAAGACGGGACCTACTCCCGCACGGCAGAGCCAACCGTCACACTGGCAGGAATCGCCTAGGTCCAGCAGATCACCGGACGCCGTCACGGTGACGCCATATCTCTCTTGAAATGACATCACAACGATGTCATGATGGTGTCATGAACATCGACACGTACATCGAGAAGCTTCGCGAGAGCCTGCGTGCCGCCGCTGAACTCGGCGGTGACGAGGCCAAACAGGCGGCCGACCGGGTCGGCGTCGCGCTCGCCCCTGCGGCCCGGCTCGCGATCATGGAGGCGGTCACGCAGGCCGCCGCGGAGATCAGTTCCGAGCTCCCGTCCGGCAGCGTCGGCGTCCGGCTCGAAGGTGAGGGCCTGCAGTTCGACTTCCACCACGGCGCCGAGAGCTACCCCCAGCCGCCCGCCGCACCCGCCGACGACGAGGACGACTCGCTCACCGCCCGGATCACGCTCCGCATCCCGGAGTCCGTCAAGGCCCGGGTCGAGGAGTGCGCAACCACCGCAGGCGTCTCCCTCAACAGCTGGATCACCACCGTCCTGCGCGAGGCCAGCACGACCCCGGGCTGGAGCGCGCGGATCAACCTCGGCGGCATCCCGTTCGTCGACGTCCAGGCCCCGTGGGCCGAGCCGAGGCCCGGCAGGCGTTCGGGCACCCGTATGCAGGGCTGGATCTGAAAGGACACGACCATGGAACGAACCTTCAACACCCCCTCTCCCGTCGACCTCTTTCTCGAGTTCGACCGCGGCCAGGTGATCGTGATGGCCGGTGACACCACCGAATCGACGATCCGCGTCGAGGGCGACCAGCCGGAGCGCGTGCGCATCGAGTACAGCGGCAACCAGCTGAGCGCCGTCGTCGAGCGCCGGTCCGTCTTCGACTTCGGTGCCGTCCTGCAGGTGTGGGCGACCGTCCCCACCGGCAGCCGGGCGGTCGTCCGGACGGGGTCGGCCGACGTCAGGACCTCCGGCCGACTCGCGAGCGCCAACGTGCAGACCGGGTCTGGGGACGTCGAGCTTGCCGAGGTGACCGGCCAGGTCAACGTCGGCACCGGCTCGGGCGACGTCCGGATCGGGACGGCGGGCGAGACCCGGGTCAAGACCGGCTCGGGCGACATCGCTGTGAGTGAGGTGAACGGCAGCTCATCGTTCGGCACCGGCTCCGGCGACGTACAGGTCGATCACGCCAGGGGACGGGTCGTGGCCAAGGCCGCCTCGGGCAACATCGTCATCGAGAAGGCCGACGACGACCTCCAGCTCAACTCCGCCAGCGGGGACGTCGAGGTCGGACGGCTGCGCTCGGGCGAGGTCGCGGTCTCGACGGCGTCCGGGTCGGTTCGCCTGGGTGTGCCGCCGGCGATCCCGGTCTGGACCGACATCTCGACCATCACCGGCAAGGTGACCTCGGACCTGGTCGGAGCGGGCCGTCCCGAGCCGGGCCAGGAGAGCCTGCGGCTGCGGGCGAAGACCGTCAGCGGCGACGTCCGGCTGGTCCAGCTGGAGACGGCGGAGGACCTGCGCTGAAGCGCGCCACGGGGCCCGCGCGACGTCAGCCGGCGACGTTCGCGTGGGCCTCGATGAAGTCCAGCGTCTCGGTGAAGATCACGTCCTTCTCGTAGTCCATCGTGGCGACGTGATAGCTGCGGGGCAGCACCCGGTCGATGATCACGTCGCTGGACACGTGGCTGAGGATGTACTCCTTCGACGAGGCCGGCACCACGTGGTCGGTCACCGAGCGGAACATCAGCAACGGGCACGAGACCAGATCCAGGCAGGCCTTCACCTCGGCCCACAGCTTCATCATGGACGCCGCCGCCCGCAGCGGGGTGCGCTCGTACGCGTGCTCGGTAACACCGGGGGACGCGATGTCGGAGCCGATCGCCCCGACCGAACCGATGAAGTGCTGCAGCAGCGGGACGAAGAAGGTGTTCGGATAGCCCAGGACGGCCGGGTTGACCAGGATCAGTCCGGCCACGTCGTCGGGATACTTCTCGGCGAGCCGCAGCGACAGCGCCCCGCCCATGCTCAGGCCGGCGACGAAGACCCGGTCGCACTGGTCGCGGAGCTCGTTGAACTCGCGCTCGGCCATCGAGTACCAGTCCTGCCAGCCGGTCAGGTTCATCTCCTGCCAGCTGGTGCCGTGGCCCGGCAGCCGGGGGAGGGCGACCCGGTGGCCTGCGTCGGCCGTCGTCCGGGCCCATTCCAGCAGCGACCAGGGCGACCCGGTGAACCCGTGGCAGAACAGCACGCCGACCCGGCCCGTCCCGGCGTGGAAGGGTTGCGCGGTGTCGGCTACCTGCATGGGTTGATCGTAGGCTGTCCGGCAGCGTCAACGGCATAGGGCAGAGGGCAAGAGAGTCCTGGAATGTACAACTTCTTCAAGTACGGGCTGTTCCGTCCGGTCGTCGCCTGGCTGTTCCGGGCGCAGATCGACGGTGAGGAGAACATCCCGGCCAGCGGCGGGGCGATCCTGGCCACCAATCACATCGCCGTCGGCGAGACCTACGCGGTGCCGGCCATGATTCGGCGGCAGCTGATCTACCCGGCGAAGGCGGAGCTGTTCAAGGGTGACCGGGGCCCGGGTTCGGCCATCGTCGCCTGGTTCCTGAAGGCCGTCGGCATGGTGCCGCTGGACCGGTCCGGTGGACGGATGAGCCTGGCCGGCCTCGAGCCGGTGCTGGACGCCCTGGCCGACGGGGGCCTGGTCGGCATCTATCCCGAGGGCACCCGCTCCCCGGACGGCCGGCTCTACAAGGGACGCACCGGCGTGGCCCGGATGGCGCTGGCGGCCGGCGTCCCGATCATCCCGGTGGGGGTCGCCGACACCGAGACGGTGAGGAAGTTCGGCTTCCTGCCGTGGATCCACCACCCGCGGATCCGGGTGGGCGAGCCCCTCGACTTCAGCGCGTACGCCGGCCAGCACGACGATCGGGAGACGCTGCGTTGGATCACCGACGAGGTGATGGCCGCGATCCAGGAGATCACCGGCCAGACCTACGTGGACGCGTACGGCTCGTCGGTCAAGAGCGGTGCCCTGTCCCCGGCGGAGGCGGACGCCCGGGTACTGGAGCGTCCCGGCCTCGGAGCCATCCCGCCTGCCCTGCCCGACAGGGAGCTATCCTGACCGGCGTGTCGAACCCGATCCCGTCCCTGGCCGACCTGCACGCGCTCGGAGCAGCCCAGCAGCCGACCTATCCGGACGCCTCGGCGCTCGATTCGGTCGTGGCGGGCCTGCGCCGACTGCCGCCGCTGGTCTTCGCCGGCGAGTGCGACGAGCTCCGCGGACGCGTGGCCGAGGTCGCCCTGGGCCGCTCGTTCATGCTCCAGGGCGGTGACTGCGCCGAGACCTTCGAGTCGGTGACGGCCGCCAACATCCGCAACAAGCTGCGGGTGCTGCTGAGCATGGCGGTGGTGCTCACCTACGCCGCGCAGCTGCCGGTGCTGAAGGTGGGCCGGATCGCCGGCCAGTACGCCAAACCCCGTAGCCGCGACACCGAGACCCGCGGCGACATCACCCTGCCGGCCTACCGCGGGGACGCGGTCAACGGGCTCGCCTTCGACGCCGCGTCCCGGACGCCCGACCCGCGGCGGCTGCTGGACGTCTACAACCACTCGGCGGCCACCCTCAACCTGCTGCGCGCCTTCGTCACCGGCGGCTACGCCGACCTGCGCGCCATGCACACCTGGAACGCCGACTTCGTCCACAACTCGAACGTGGAGTCCCGCTACGAGGAGCTGTCCGACGAGATCGGCCGGGCGCTGGCGTTCATGGTGGCCTGCAAGGTCGACAACGAGGCCTTCCGGACGGTCGACTTCTACTCCAGCCACGAGGCGTTGCTGCTGGAGTACGAGCACGCGCTGACCCGGATCGACTCCCGCACGTCCACGCCGTACAACACCAGCGCCCACCTGGTCTGGATCGGCGAGCGCACCCGGCAGCTGGACGGTGCCCACGTGGAGTACCTGCGGCACCTCCGCAACCCGGTCGGGGTGAAGATCGGCCCGAGGTCGACCCCCGACGAGGTCGGCGCGCTGGTCGACCGGCTCGACCCCGACCACGAGCCGGGACGGTTGACGATCATCTCCCGGATGGGCGCAGAGCGCGTCCGGGATGCGCTGCCGCCGGTGATCGAGGCGGTCGAGTCGTCCGGACGGAAGGTCGCCTGGGTGTGCGACCCGATGCACGGCAACACCTTCGAGACCGCCACCGGCTACAAGACCAGGGCGTTCAGCCAGGTCGCCGACGAGCTGACCGGCTTCTTCGACGTCCACGAGGAGCTGGGGACGTGGCCCGGCGGCGTACACGTCGAGCTGACCGGCGACGACGTCACCGAGTGCGTCGGCGGGGTGGGCGAGCTGGCCGAGGCGGACCTGTCGAACCGGTACGAGACCGCGTGCGATCCCCGGCTGAACCGCAACCAGTCGCTGGAACTCGCGTTCCTGATCGCCGACCGGCTCACCAGCGGACGGATCAAGCGCGGCACCACCGAGCCGGTGTTCCACCTCGAGGACTTCTGATGCTGCAGCCGCCGTTCCCGGACGTGACCATCGAGCTGCGCAGCGACACCCTCACCCGGCCGACGCCCGGCATGCGCAAGGCGATGGCCGATGCCGAGGTCGGCGATGACGTCTACGGCGAGGACCCGACGATCAACGCCCTCCAGTCCCGGGTCGCCGAACTGCTGGGCCACCAGGCAGCGCTGTTCGTCCCGACCGGGTCGATGGGGAACCTGCTGGGCATCTGGGCGCTCGTGCAGCGCGGCGAGGAGGTGCTCTGCGACGCCCAGGCCCACATCGCCCGAGCCGAGCTCGGCGCGCACGCAGCCCTGCACGGAGTGACCATGCGCACGTGGCACTCCGCCGACGGTGTCGCCGAGCCCGCTGCGATCGCCGCCCTGATCGCCCCGCCGACCGGGCACCTCGTCCACACCGCCGCGGTGGCGATCGAGAACACCCACAACTTCGGGGGCGGCTCCGTCCAGCCCCTGGAGCACCTGCAGGCCACGTCCGCGGCGGCCCGGGCCCAGGGCGTCCGGCTGCACCTGGACGGGGCGCGGCTGTGGAACGCGCACGTCGCGTCCGGGGTGTCGCTCGAGACCTACGGGCGGCTGTTCGACACCGTCAACGTGTGCTTCTCCAAGGGGCTGGGCGCTCCGGTCGGCTCGATGCTGGCCGCGTCGCGGGAGGTCATCGACGCCGCCCACGACCAGCGGAAACGCCTCGGCGGCGGGATGCGTCAGTCCGGCGTGCTGGCCGCCGCCGCGGCGTACGCCCTCGACCACCACCTCGACCGGCTGGCCGACGACCATGCGGCGGCGGCGGCCTTCGCGGAGGCGCTGGCAGCCGAGTTCCCGGACGCCGTCGGGAAGCCGCAGACCAACATCGTGGTGATCGATACCGGGGAGCAGGCCTCCTCTGACGTGGCCGGACGGGCTGCCCAGCTCGGCGTCCGGCTCTCAGTCCTGGGGCCGCGGACGCTGCGCGCCGTCACCTCGCTGGAGATCACTACTGAGCAGGCTGCCGGCGCTGGGCGCCTGGTCGGACGGCTCCTCGCGGGCTGAGGCCGACCGGATTTGCCCAGTCGATGGTCTTCGGGCCTGCAAAACGAGTGCCGGCCGGCTTCGACAGGACGAATCGCGTCGTCGCCCGCTCCGCGGCATGTGAAACCATGTGAGCCGTGAAAGCCGCCGTCCTGGGGTCTCCGATCGAGCATTCCCTGTCTCCGGCCCTGCATCGAGCAGGTTACCGGGCACTGGGCCTGAGCGACTGGACCTACGACCGCTACGACCTGTTCGCCGGCGAACTCCCCGGCTTCGTCGGCGGTCTCGGCCCGGAGTGGCGGGGGCTGAGCCTGACCATGCCGCTGAAAGTGGCCTGCCTGCAGGTGGCCGACCGGGTCACCGACCTGGCCCGGCGGGCCGGCGTCGGAAACACCCTGGTCCGCACCCCGGACGGCTGGCTGGCCGACAACACCGACATCCCCGGCCTGGTGGCGGCGCTGAAGCCGGCCTGGCGGGACTGGGACACCGCCGCCGTCCTCGGCTCGGGGGCGACCGCGCGGTCCTCGCTCCTGTCGCTGGCCGAGTTCGGCGTCCGGACGGTCTCGGTGTACGCCCGCAACGCCGACCGCGGTGCGGAGCTCGTCGCCTGGGCAGCGGACGCCGTCCCCGGGGTGAGCGTCGAGGTGGGCGACTTGGCCACGTGGACGGACGGGGACGAGCCGGTTGTGATCTCGACCGTACCCGCTGGCGTGATCGACGGAACCGGTCTGGACCGGCGAGCCGGTCTGAACCGAAGTACCTGTCCCCATGGTTCACGCGCCGCGCCGGGGACCCGAGTCGGGCTGCTGTTCGATGTGGTCTATGCCGGTTGGCCGACGCCGCTGGCCCGCGCGGCGGCGGACGCCGGGATGGAGGTCATCGGCGGCATCGAGTTGCTGATCGAACAGGCCGCCCTGCAGTTCGAGCTGTTCACCGGACGCCGGGTCCCCGGTCTCGTGCTGCGGGCCGCCGCGGCGGCTGCGCTCAACCCGAAGGTCGTCCTGGTGGGGTTCATGGGTGCCGGCAAGACGACGGTCGGACGGCTGCTGGCCGGCCGGCTCGGACTCGATTTCGTCGACAGCGACGAGGCGATCGTCGCGCAGTCGGGACGCGCGGTGGCCGACATCTTCGCAGCCCAGGGCGAAGCCGGTTTCCGCGAGGTCGAGGCCGCCACGATCACCGAGATCCTGACCGGCCCGCCGGCCGTCGTGGCCCTGGGCGGGGGAGCCCTGGCATCGGAGTCGGTTCGCCGGGTGCTGGTGGGCCACCAGGTCGTCCTGCTCGACGTCCCGCTCGAGGAGGCCCTCGCGCGGGTCGACGGGGACGAGGGCCGGCCGATGCTCGCCGGCGACGTCGCCGGGCTCTACGCCAGCCGTCAGGAGGCCTACCGGCGCGCGGCCACCGTCGTGGTCCCGGCCACCGGCGATCCGCGGGCGGTGGCGGACGCGGCGGCGGCTGCGCTGCGCTCGCGTCCGGTCGTGACAGAGTAGGCGCCATGGACGTCCTGGTGATCAACGGACCCAACCTGAACACGCTCGGAACCCGCGAGCCGGAGATCTATGGCAACACCACGCTCGCTGTCATCGAGGCCTCCCTGGTGGCCCAGGGCGCCGCTGCCGGCCTGGACGTGGACACCTTCCAGAGCAACCACGAGGGTGCCATCGTCGACCGCCTGCACGCCGCCCGCAGCGACGGCACCCGCTTCGTGATCATCAACCCGGGGGCCTTCACCCACACCTCGATCGCGATCCGGGACGCGTTCGCCGCTGTCGAGATCCCGTTCTGCGAGGTGCACATCTCCAACGTGCACGCCCGCGAGGAGTTCCGGCGGCACTCCTACCTGTCCGACCTCGCGGTGGGCGTGCTCACCGGTTTCGGCGTCTTCGGGTACACGATGGCGATGAGCTTCGCGGTCGAGAGACTCACCGCCTGAACGATCGGGGACAGTCCCCAATCGTTCACTCACACTTCGGCGCGCCCCCGTCGTCCCGGGCTTGACCCGAGATCGCCGGACGCGAAAGGTGGAGCCATGCAGATCACCCATCTCGGACACTCCGCGGTCCTGGTCGAGACCGCGGACGCTCGCGTGTTGATCGACCCGGGGAACTTCAGCGATGCCTGGCACGGGGTGACCGACCTGGACGCGGTCCTCGTCACCCACCAGCACGCCGACCACGTCGACCCCGCGCATGTGCCGGCGCTCGCGGTACTGAATCCGCAAGCCCGCATCCTGGTTGAACCAGCTGTGATGCAGGTGGTGCCACTCGATCGTGCCCAGGCTCTCGCACCCGACGGCAGCGTGACCATCGGCGGGCTCACGATCGCCGCGGTCGGCGGACTGCACGCCGTCATTCACCGCGACATCCCGCGGATCGGCAACGTGGGGCTGGTGCTGTCGGCCGAGGGTGAGCCGACGCTGTTCCACCCCGGCGACAGCCTGGAGGCCGTGCCGTCCGGTGTCGACGTGATCGCGGTGCCGCTGCACGGGCCGTGGGCGGCGATGAAGGAGCACATCGACTTTCTGCGCGCGGTTGCGGCCCCGACCGGCTTCCCGATCCACGACGGCCTGGTCAACGAGCGTGGCTGGCAGCTGGCCTTCACCCGCTACAACGACATGACCCCGACGAAGCTGGCCGACCTCCGCAACCGCCAACCGTGGACGCCGGCCTGACGCAACTCAGGCCACGTAGATCGTGACCGTCGAGCCCTTCGGTGCCTGCGCGCCCTGCCCGGGATCGGTGTGGGTCACGGTGTTGAGCCACTTCGAGGTGTAGACCACCTTCACCTTGAAACCGAGCTTCTTCAGCGCGGCGGACGCGTTCTTCACCGTCTCGCCGGTCAGCCAGGGCACACCGACCATCTCCGGACCCTTCGAGACCGTGAGCGTGATCGTGCCGCCCTTGGGCACCGTCCCGCTCTTGGGGTTCGAGGAGATGACGTTGCCGGCGACGATCGTGCTGTGGAACTTGTCCTCGGCCCGTTGCACGACGAGCCCGGCGTTCTTGTAGTACGCCTCGGCGTCGGCGAACGGCTTGTCGACGAAGCTGACGACCTTGATCGGCGCCGGGCCCTTGGACACGTTCAGGTCCACCGCCGTCCCCGGCTTGACCGACTGCCCGCTCGTCGGTGACGAACTCACGACCTGTCCGGGCGTGATCGACTCGTCCCAGACCTCGGTCTGCTTGCCGACGGTCAGGTGCACCTCGACGAGGGCCGCTTCGGCGTCGGCCACGGTCCGTCCCGCCAACGAGGGGACGGGATAGCGCTCCGGGCCCTTGGACAGGAACGCCACGATGGTGCCGCCGACCAGCACGCGGGCACCCTTCGCCGGATCGGTGCGCACCACCTGTCCCTTGGGGACGGTCTCGCTGTAGTCGGCGTCGAAGCCGAGGGAGAAGCCCTTCTGGGTGGCCAGCGCCTGGGCCTGCTCCTGGGTGAGGTTCGTGAAGTCCGGGGTGGCGGTGAACCGGCCGGCCAGGAGGTACCAGGCCCCGATCCCGGCCAGGACGCTCAGGGCGACCACCAGCACGAGCGTGCGCCGGCCGCGGCGCTGTCGTTTCACCTGCCGCTGCTGGACGGCCAGCGCGGACGTGCTCGGGCTGGGCTGCCCCGGGTCGAAGGGCATCCCGTCGGAGCCACCCGTCCCGGTGAACTCACCCGCGACGTAGGGGGCGAACTGCATCAGCGCCGTCGGATGGACGTCGCCCTGCCCCACCAGGAGCGGAACCTGCTCGGTGACCGCATCGGTGGCGTCCACGGTCGTGCGGCGCATCGCGGCGGCCAGCGCCGGATCGTGCTGGACGCCGTTCGCCAGCGCCTCGCGGGCGGCCTGCAGATGGTGCAACAGCACCTTGGCGTCCCGGATCCGGTCGGCCGGCTGCCGGGCGGCGGCCGCCAGCACGAGCGCGTCCAGATAGTCGGGGACGCCCTGGTGGGTGCCGCGCCACTGGGCCGGAGCCGCGGCGGACGGCGGCCCGAGGTCGTTGTGGACGTGGCTGTAGGCGACCTGGATCGGGGTGTCTCCGGTGTGCGGCTTGGACCCGGTGAGCATCTCGTACAGCACCACGCCGAGGGCGTAGACGTCGCAGCGGGTGTCGGCGTGGCCGTGGGTGACCAGCTCCGGGGCGATGTAGGAGACCGTCCCGATCAGCATGCCCTGGGCGGTCGCGGTGTTCGCCGTCACTGCCCGGGCCAGCCCGAAGTCGGCGACCTTCAGCTGGCCGCGCTGCGAGATGAGCACGTTCTCCGGCTTGAGGTCGCGGTGGATGATCCCGGCCTCGTGCGCAGCCGCCACCGCCGACGCGATCGGCAGCATCAGTTCCACGGCGCGCTGGGGGGTCACCGGCGCCTCCCGGCTGAGCACCTGCCGCAGCGTCGATCCCTCGACGTACTCCATCACGATGTAGGGACGCTCGCCGTCCATGCCCTGGTCGAAGACCGACACCACGTTGGGGTGGGACAGCTTGGCCGCCGCCCGGGCCTCCCGGTCGAAGCGGGCGACGAAGTCGGCGTCGGCGCCCAGGTTCTCGTGCATCACCTTGATCGCGACGGTGCGGGTCAGCCGGAGGTCGTCGGCCAGGTAGACGGTCGCCATGCCGCCCCGGGCGAGCTTGCGGCTGATCCGGTATCTGCCGTCGACAATGTGCCCCAGCAGGGGGTCGGTGTTGCTCACAGTCGTCATAGGCGATGGCTCCGGAACAGACTCGGGGAAGTGCGGGCAGTCCAGACCTTCGTCGATTGTAAGCGAGCCGGCAAGGCCACTCGTCGCGACCCGCCGCCCCAGGCGTCCGGTGGCTAGGCTGTGGCCGTGACCGTCAGACTGGGGCTTTCGACGCGGCTGGGGCTCGCCCGGCTGCTGTTCATCACCGACTGCCGCAGCGGTGACCTGTCCGAACTCGCGGACGCCGCTCTCGCCGGTGGGGCGGACATGGTGCAGTTGCGCGACCCGTCCGCGAGCGAGGAGACGCAACTCGACGCCATCTCCACGCTCCGCGCCGTCGCCCACCGCGACCAGGGGCTCGTCTCGAACTACGGCGACGTCGGCCTCGCGGCGAAGGCGAACGCCGACGTGCTGCAGCTGTCCGCGCTCGGTCCGGACGCGGCGTCCGCCCACGCCGCGCTGCACCGCTGGGCGCTGGTCGGGCGCTCGTGCCACTCCGCCGAGCAGGTGGACGCGGCGATCGCCGAGGACGGCGTGGACTTCTTCACCGTCAGTCCCGTGTTCAACACCGCCGGGGTCGGTGGGGCCGGCCTGACTCTCGTCTCCCACGCCGCCAGGGTGGCGCCGCCGGGCGACCCGGCGTCGAAGCCGTGGTTCGCGGTCGGCGGAGTGAACGCGGAGAACCTGGACCGGGTGCTCGCCGCCGGTGCCCGCCGCATCGGTGTGACCCGAGCGATCGTGGCGAGGAAGAACCCGCAGGCCGCGGCGGCGGAGTTGAAGGAGCGGCTGCGCCAGGCCTGGAACGCCGACCCGGCGATGGAGAAGGTCACCCTCAACGCCTTCACCACCCCGAAGCCGGCCCCGCGTCCGCCGCGCTCCTGAACCCACCCCCGTCGGCGGGGCGGGGTGCTCAGGCGTCGCGGTCGGTGGCGATTCTCACCAGCTTGGCCAGGGCCGTGCGGGCTGGGGCGTCGACGCCGTGGGTGCTGAGTGCGTCCAGCGCCTCGGCCGCTGCGGACTCGATCTCGGCCTCGGTCCTCGCCAGAGCGCCGGACTCGAGGATCAGCCGTCGGGCGACGGCAACCTCGTCCGCGGTGAGGGGACGGCCGAGCAGCTCGGCCAGCAGCAGCGCGTCCGGCTCGTCGAGGGCGGCCATCGCCTCGGCCACCAGGACGGTGAGTTTGCCCTCGCGCAGGTCGTCGCCGGCGGGCTTGCCGGTCGTGGCCTCGTCCCCGAAGACGCCGAGGACGTCGTCGCGGAACTGGAACGCGCGTCCCAGCGGCGAGCCGTACGCCTCGAGGGCAGCCAGTAGCTCGGGGCCGGCCCCGCCGAGCGCCGCACCGACCTGCAGCGGGCGGACCACGGTGTAGCGGGCTGTCTTGAACTCGACGACCCGACGCACCTGGGCGAGCACGGACGCCGGATCGCCGCGGGCGTCCAGGGCCGGACGGGTCTGGGCCGTGATGTCGAGGAACTGGCCCGCGGTCACCTCGGAGCGCATGGCCGACATCAGCGGCTGTGCGGCGGCGAGTTCCGACGGGGACGCGCCGCAGGCGTTGAAGAGTTCGACCGACCACATCAGCAGCAGGTCCCCGAGCAGGATCGCGCCCGCCCTGCCGAACGCCTGGGACTCGCCGCGCCGCGCCGCTGCGGCATGGTCGGCGGCCAGCTGCACATGCGCGGACGGAAGGCCGCGCCGCGTCGCCGAATCGTCCATCACGTCGTCGTGGACCAGGGCCGAGACGTGCAGCAGGTCGAGGCTCGCCGCCGCCCGCCGCACGGCGTCCGGCAGCTCGGCGCTGCCGGTCGCGGCCGACCAGCCCCAGCAGCAGAACGCCGGACGCAGCCGCTTGCCGCCTGAGGTGAACGCCTCGGCGAGGCTCGTCAGGCCGGCCAGCTCGCCGCCGAGCGCCTCCAGTTCCGCCGCACGCTCGGAGACGAAGCCGCCGACGGTGCTGCCCACGGCATCACGCAGTGCTGCCGAGAGCGGATCCCGGGCGTCCAGTCTGACCACGGTCTGAGCCTAGACCGCCGGTTGCGGGGACGCTGGCCTACCCTTGCCCGCATGCCCACGCCCGGACGCACCATCGCCGACCTCCTCGCCACCGGGGAGCGGCCGACGATGTCGTTCGAGTTCTTCCCGCCCAAGGACGACGCCGGCACCGCGCAGCTCCTGGACGCGATCGGCGGCCTGGGGGCACTGCACCCCGACTTCGTCTCGGTCACCTACGGAGCGAACGGCTCGACGCGGGCCCGGACGATCGAGGCCACCCGGCTGATCCGTTCGCGGACGAGCGCCATCACGATGGGCCACCTCACCTGCGTCAGCCAGTCGGTCGCCGAGCTCGACGGTGCGATCGGCTCCTACGCGGACGCCGGCATCAGCCACATCCTCGCGGTCCGGGGCGACCCCCCGGGCGGCCCGTCCGCGCCGTGGCAGCGTCACCCGGACGGTCTCGACCACGCCACCGAGCTGGTCCGGCTGGTGAAGGCCGCCGGTGACTTCTGCGTCGGCGTCGGCGCGTTCCCGGACGGGCATCCGGAGCGGTTCGACCTCGACCTGGACGCGCGGGTCCTGGCGGAGAAGGAGCAGGCCGGAGCGGACTTCGCGGTCACCCAGCTGTTCTTCGACGCGGACGCCTACTTCCGGCTGGTGGACCGGGTGCGCGCACGGGGCTGCACCCTGCCGATCGTGGCCGGCATCATGCCGGTGACGGTGGTCAGCCAGATCGAGCGGTTCGCCGCGCTGTCCGGGGCCGAGCTGCCCGCGCCTGTCGTCGCCCGGCTGCGGGCGGTGGCCGACGACCCGGCGTCCGTCCGCCGGGTCGGGCTGGAGATCGCCGTCGAGCTGTGCGACCGGCTGCTGGCCGGGGGAGCGCCGGGCCTGCACTTCTTCACCCAGAACCGCTCGCACGCGACCGCCGAGATCCTGGCCCGGCTCCGGGAGATCCCGCCGCACCGCGACTGACGCCGAGCCAACGGGGGACGGTTCAGGCGATGCCGTCGCGCCAGGCCCCCGGACCGCCGACGTCGATCGTGACCAGACGCTGGGTGGGACGCGTCAGCGCCACGTACAGCACCCGGACGCCGCCCGGTGACTCAGCCACGACCTCGTCCGGCGAGACGACGACCACGCCGTCGTACTCCAGGCCCTTGGCGTCGAGCGGCAGGATGAAGCTGATCCGTCCGGACGCCGCCCGGACCGACGGCAGGTCGGCCGCGACCAGCGCGTCCAGCCGGGACGGGGGCGCGATCACCCCGATGGTGCCCTCGACCTG
Source organism: Propionibacteriaceae bacterium (assembly GCA_017306015.1). Classification (GTDB taxonomy): domain Bacteria; phylum Actinomycetota; class Actinomycetes; order Propionibacteriales; family Propionibacteriaceae; genus Propionicimonas. Next base: position 97,289 of record JAFKJK010000025.1, on the reverse strand, counting down.
GCCGGCGAGTTCGGCGAGCTGGGCGTCCAGCCGCGCGGCCAGGTCCGGCTCGTCCACCGTGAGCAGGAGCGGCTGCACCCCGGTGGAGCGGACGGCGTTCGGCAGGTCGGCCTGCGGGTAGGACCGGCGCACCACCTCGGCGGCGAGGTCGAAGACCTCGGCCGGGCTGCGGTAGTTCGTGGACAGCCGGTAGGTGCGGTGCGTCCCGGAGCCGGCGATCTCGGCCATCGCCCTCGCCGACTCGTCCAGGTCGGGCCACGAGCTCTGCGCGAGGTCGCCGACCAGCGTCCAGCTGGCCTGCGGGCCGCGCCGGCGCAGCATCCGCCACTGCATCGGCGACAGGTCCTGCGCCTCGTCGACGAGCACATGGGCGAAGGTGTCGTGCGGCTCCGCGTCCGGGTCGGCCTCGTGCGTCCTGGCCAGCCGGTCGGCGGTGGTCACCACCTCGGTCATCTCGGTGCCGTCGGGAAGGAACAGCAGCGGCTCCTCGTCGGCGTCCTCCTGGATGGGTCCCAGGATCTCCACGAGCTCGTCCAGCAGCGCGGCGTCGGCGACCGACCAGCCGTCGTGGCCGAAGGACGAGGCCAGTTCGGCCTGCTCGGCGGCATCGAGGACACCGTCCGCGACCTGGGCGACCACCCGCGGGTCGGCCAGCCGGTTCAGCACGTCGGCCGCGTCGAGGTCCGGCCACCAGGCGCGCAGGAACATCTGGTACGCGGCCGAGTCGGTGATCAGCTCCCGGGACACGTCCGGATCGAGCCCCAGTTCCTCGGGCACCTGTGCGATCAGGGCGCCCAGCACGGCGTCCTCCGCGGCGTCCCGGCCCTTGTTGAGCCGGTGCCGGGAGAGCACCTCGCCCCGGATCCTGGCGAGCTGCGACGGGCTCAGGCTGAGCACCTCGCCCTTGACGGTGACCCGGACGCCGGGCTGGTCGATGCCCAGCATCGGCAGGTTCACCAGCCTCTTCAGCACGGGCACCATTCGCAGGCTGCCCTTGACCACCGCGGCCGCGGCCGAGTCGATCCGGGTCGCGGTCAGCCCCAGCGAGTCGACGGCGACGCCACCGATCGGACGCAGGGTCACCGAGTCCTCGCCGAGGGACGGCAGCACCCGCTCGATGTAGTTCATGAACAGCGACGACGGTCCGACCACCAGGATCCCGCCGCGCTCGAAGCGGCGGCGATTGGTGTACAGGAGGTACGCCGCGCGGTGCAGCGCGACAACGGTCTTGCCGGTGCCCGGCCCGCCGGAGATGGTGGTGACGCCGGTGTAGTCGGCGCGGATCGCCTCGTCCTGCTCGGCCTGGATGGTGGCGACGATGTCGCGCATCCGCGGCCCCCGGGCACGCTTCAGCGCGGCCATCAGCGCGCCCTCGCCGATGATCACCAGCTCGTTGTCGGTGTTCGCCTCGAGCAGGTCGTCCTCGATGCCGACGACGATGTCGTTGCGGCAGCGCAGCACGCGCCGGCGGACGACGTCCATCGGGTCGGACGCGGTGGCGCGGTAGAACGGTTCGGCGGCTCGGGCCCGCCAGTCGATCACCAGCGGCTCGTAGTCGTCGTCGCGGACGCCGATCCGGCCGATGTAGCGGATCTCGCCGTCGGTGTGGTCGAGGCGGCCGAAGACCAGGCCCTCGTGTTCTGCGTCGAGTTCGGCGAGCCTGCGGGCCGCCTGGAAGGCGAAGGCGTCCCGCTCGAACAGCGCCGTCCCGTCCTCCTCGCGCAGCCACGTCTGGCGGTCGGAGCGGTAGATCTTCCGTCCCGTGGAGGCGACTTTGCGGGCTGACTTGGCAGCCTTCTTCAGATGTTTGTAGACCAGATCGACGTGGGCCTGTTCGATCGCCAACTCATGTTCGAGAGCGGTGTGGACCGGCTCGGCTGGGTTCACATTCACGTCCTTCTGCAGGGTGCGCGACGGACAAGTCTACGCCCGCCCTCAAGCCGGTGGGGCGTCCGTGCGGGCATTCGTGCTCTTGCGCATCCGCTGGGGACGGCCAGCGGCCACGCCCCGAAAGGGCAGCATGAAACCCTTGCCGACTTAGGTTTTCGGGGTGCATACTCAGGCACGCTCCGCACCGTGGCGAGCCGGCGAGCCGGAGGACCACGGTCCCATCGAGAAGAGGCAGCCATGTCAGACCTGCAGTCCCCAACCCCCCAGGCAGTCCCACGTCCCGAGTCCGGTGGTCCCTACGTCAGTCTCGTCACCGGCACCCAGGGCCCCGCCCAGAAGGCTCCGTTCAAGGTCGTCGGGGGTATGGCCCTGGCCCAGTTCGGCCTGTTCGTCGCCCTCCTGGCGCCGGTGACGGTGAGCCTGGCGATCAAAGTCTCCTCGCTCGTCCCCGGCGACGGGGCGGCGGTCGTCAACGGCAACGTCCAGTCGCTGGCGGCCTTCGTCGCGCTGATCGCGAACCCGCTGTTCGGCCGCCTGTCCGACTACACCACCTCGCGGTGGGGACGCCGCCGGCCGTGGATGTTCGGCGGATCGATCGGGTTCGTGGCCGCGCTCGCGGTCCTCGCGCTGGCGCCGAGCGTCCCGATCGTGTTCGCCGGCTGGGCGTTCGCGCAGCTGTTCGGCAACATGATCCTGGCGCCTCTGCTGACCACGATCGCCGACCAGATCCCGGAGCACCAGCGGGCCTCGGTCTCCGGCAACGTCGGCATCATGCAGAACCTGGGCATCCTGGCGGCCGCGTACGTGGCGCTGTGGTTCGTGAACGACATGTTCCTGCTGTTCGTCGTCCCGGGCGTGTTCGCGGCCCTGACCGTGATCCTGTACTGCTTCCTGCTGCCCGACAAGGCGATCACCGAGAAGCCGAGCGAGGGCGGCGGCGCCAAGGTCTTCCTGATGACGTTCTGGGTGAACCCGCTGAAGCATCCCGACTTCGCCTGGGTGTGGATCTCCCGCTTCCTGGTCACCTTGTCGATGTTCCTGTTCATCGTCTACCGGTTCTTCTTCCTCGGTCACCAGGTCGGCATCCAGGACTCGGCGGAGATCGCCGGCATCGTCGCGACCGGTGTCCTGATCAACACCCTGGTGCTGGTCGTCTTCGCCAAGATCGGCGGCTGGCTGTCGGACCGGACCGCGAACCGCAAGGGCTTCGTGATCTCCGCGACCGCCCTGTTCGGCGTCGGCATCGGCCTGCTCTCGATCACCCACACCGTGCCGATGTTCTACGTTGTCGAGGCCATCATGGGCATGGGCTATGGCATCTATGTCGCCGTGGACACCGCCCTCGTCGTCGACGTCCTGCCCAACCCGGACGACGCCGCGAAGGACCTCGGCGTCCTCAACATCGCCAACGCGCTGCCGCAGTCGCTGGCCGGCGGGATCGGCGCGCTCCTGCTCGGCATCGGCGGCGGACTGACCAACTACCCGGCCCTGTTCATCGGCGCCCTGGTCTTCGCGATGCTCGGCGCCGCGACGATCATCCCGGTGCGCAGCACGGCCAAGCGGCACGCCGAGGGCCACAACTGATCGGACACCGACGGGGTCGGGCCGGTGGCGGCCGGCCCGACCCGCATCCGGGAAAGGGATGATCGTATGAACGCTCCACTGCACGCCCCCGAGTCGGCACCGCGCGCGACCGGCTGGGCGGACGACGCCACCGAGCTACGCGTCGAGGCGTTGCTCGGGCAGCTGACGCTGGAGGAGAAGGTGGCCTTCGTCACCGGCGAGGTCAACTGGAACTACGGCTTCTACTCCGGCCCGCTGGAGCGGCTCGGGCTCCCGGCGCTGCAGATGGCGGACGGGCCCGCCGGCGTCCGGATCAACAAGGGCGACGTGCACGAGGGCAGGGCCACGGCGCTGCCGGCCCCGATCGCGCTGGCCGCGACCTGGGACCCGGAACTGGCTCACGACTACGGCACCGTCGTCGGCACCGAGTGCCGGGCGAGTGACCACAACGTCTCCCTCGGCCCGGCGGTCGACATCGCCCGGGTGCCGCTGGGTGGACGCACCTTCGAGTCCTACGGCGAGGATCCGCGGCTGACCGCGGCGATCGGCGTCGCCTTCGTCCGGGCTGTGCAGGCGCAGGGCGTCCAGGCCTGCGCGAAGCACTTCGCGATCAACAACCAGGAGGACCACCGCAGCTCGATCGACGCGATCATCGACGAGCGGACCATGCGCGAGCTTTACCTGCCCCCGTTCGAGGCGCTGATCGCCGACGGCGAGGTGGCCTCGCTGATGGGGTCCTTCAACCGGGTCAACGGCACCTTCGCCTGCGAGAACCCGGTCCTGCTGACCGACATCCTGCGCGGCGCGTTCGGCTTCCGTGGCTGGGTGATGAGCGACTACGGCGCCAACCACAGCACCGCGGAGTCCGCGAACGCCGGGCTCGACCAGGAGCAGCCGGGCGAAGGGAAGTGGGGCTCCCAGCTGCTGGCGGCGGCGCAGGCCGGCGAGGTGGCCGAGACCACCCTCGACGAGATGGTCCGCCGGATCCTGCGTCCGCTGATCGGGCTGGGGCAGCTGGAGAACCCGGTCGGCGTCGCCGAGTTCGACGTGGACGGACACGACGCGCTCGCCCAGGGGATCGCCGAGGCGTCCATGGTGCTGCTCAGCAACGACGGCCTGCTGCCGCTGGCCGGCGTCGGCAGGGTCGCCCTGATCGGCACCGACGTCGACACCGCCGGAGCAAAGGGGGGCGGCAGCTCGCAGGTGCGCGCCACCCGCGAGGTCTCGCCGCTGGACGGGTTGGGCGCCGCGCTCGGCCCCGACGTGGCGATCGAGGTCGCCTACGGCGCCGAGCCGGTGACTCCCGGCGTCCTGCTCCCCGGCCCGGACGCGGTGCCGTCCGCCTTCTTCACCCATGGAGACGGTGAGCGTGGCCTGCATGCCGAGTACTGGACGAACCCGAACTTCGCCGGCGTTCCCTTCCTGCTGCGCGCCGAGGGCCAGATCGAGCACAACCTGGGCTTCCACAACTTCCCGGGCTTCAACGCGGGATCGCCGCGCTACCCACATCTGCCCGGCGAGCTGAACGGCCAGATCTCGGCCCGTTGGACGGGCGTGCTCACGGTGCCGGTCACCGGCAGCTACCGGTTCACGGTGACCTCGCTGGGCAGCTTCACCCTCACTCTGGACGGCGCTGTGGTCGCAGCGTCCGACGCCGAGGCGCCAGGCTCGGTGGCGATCACCGAGGCGAGCCCGGCGACTGGGCCGTACCAGCCCACCGGCGGGGACGCGGTCGCGCCGAGCCTGTACACCGTCTCGCTGGACCTGGAGGCCGGTCGCGGCTACCGGCTGCAGCTGGACTACGCGGCCGACGACCCCTCGCAGGGCTTCCTGCAGGGCGCCAAGATCCGGCTCGGCTGGGTGCCGCCGGAGGGCGTGGTCTCGCCCGACGTCGTCGCCGCGGCCGAGCTGGCGGCGTCCGCGGACGTCGCGATCGTGATCGCCCGCACCTACGAGGCGGAGGCTGACGACCGTCCGCACCTTCAGCTGCCGAGCGGGCAGAACGACCTGATCCGGGCGGTGCTCGCCGCCAATCCGCGGACCCTGGTGGTGCTGATGAGCGGAGCTCCGGTGGACGTCACCGGGTGGGGCGGCCGGCCGGCGGCGCTGCTGCAGGCCTGGTTCCCCGGGCAGACCCAGGGCGCCGCGCTGGCCCGGGTGATCACCGGCCAGGCCGAGCCGGGTGGCCGGCTGCCGCTGACCTTCCCGCTCAGCCTCGCCCAGACGCCGGCGGCCGATCCGCAGCGCTACCCCGGCGTGGACGGACGCGCCGTCTACAGCGAGGGCGTCTTCGTCGGCTACCGGGGCGTCGATCCGGACGGACCACAGCCGGCCTATCCCTTCGGCCACGGCCTGGGTTACACGACCTTCGCCTTCGAGGATCTCCAGGTGTCCGCGGGCGACGGCGACAGCGTGGCGACGGTGGCCCTGACCGTCCGCAACACCGGCGAGCGCGCCGGCTCCGAGGTGGTGCAGGTCTACGTCGGCGAGCTGCCGGCACCGGTGCCCACCCCGAGGCGGCAGCTCGCGGCGTTCACGAAGGTGCACCTCGCGCCGGGGGCGTCGACCCGGGTGCGGCTGGATATCCCCCGCCGGGCGGTGTCCTACTACGACGTCGAGCTCCACGACTGGGCCAGCCCTCCCGGCGAGGTGGACGTCCTGGTCGGTGCGTCGTCGGCCGACATCAGGCTCCGCGGATCGGCGAGGGTGAGTTGAGGTCTCCCGTAGGCTGACGGCCATGGCAGTGCGGGGACCGTACGCGAAGGGGACGGCCAAGCGGGCGGAGGTCCTCGCGGCGGCCCTTGAGGTGGTCGCCCGGCACGGGTGCCGGCGCACCTACGTCAGCGAGATCGCCGAGCGGGTGGGCCTCACCCAGACAGGGCTGATGCACTACTTCCGCTCGCGGGAGGAGCTCTACCAGGAGGTCATCCGCACCCGCGACGAGCACGACTACGCGTCCTACGCCGAGACGCCGCGGGGGATCGAGGGCTTCTTCGCGGTGATCGAACACAACCGGCAGGTGCCCGGGCTGGTCCAGCTGTACGCCGAGTTCTCGGCCGAGGCCGCCCACCCCCGGCATCCGTCCCACGACTTCTTCCAGCAGCGGTACGCGCGGCTGCGGGAGTCGCTGGAGTGGGACGTCCGCCAGGCGCAGGACGACGGCGAGATGGGGCCGGCCGCGGACCCGAGGGCGATCGCCGAACTGCTGATGGCAGCCGCCGACGGCCTGCAGGTGCAGTGGCTGCTGGACCGGGACCTCGACATGGTCGCCCGGCTGCGTGCGCTGTGGCAGAGCCTCTGCGCGGCGTCGCGGGTCTGAGCCGGCCTCGGCGCGTCCCCGATTTGGGGGCGCCATCGGTGGTGGCGTAGTCTTGACCCTTGCACGACCTGTGCTCGCAGGCGCGTGCGCTCACGCAGGTACAGCGATAGGGAGTAATGGCGAAGAAGGAAGGCGCCCTCGAATTGGAGGGCACGGTCGTCGAGGCACTACCCAATGCCATGTTCCGGGTGGAACTGGCGAACGGTCACAAGGTGCTCGCGACGATCAGCGGCAAGATGCGGCAGCACTACATCCGCATCATCCCGGCCGACCGCGTCGTCGTCGAACTGTCGCCCTACGACCTGACCCGTGGGCGCATCGTCTTCCGGCACCGGTAGGCAACCACCCATCCACCAGTCCGATCGCGGGCGTTCCCTGAGCTTGTCTCGAAGGGGTACCCCTGTGCTCGGCACCGAACCGAGGAGTTGCTCGATGAAGGTTCAGCCGAGCGTCAAGAGGATCTGCGACAAGTGCAAGGTGATCCGCCGGCACGGTCGCGTCATGGTCATCTGCGACAACCCGCGCCACAAGCAGCGCCAGGGATGATCGCAGTCGATCCCGGGTCCGAACCGGGATCACTCCACAACTGAATAACCAGATGAACGTGATCGCAACGCCGGGACGCAGCTCCCGGTGACCACCCCCGGACGAAGGCCGGGGCCCACATCCAGGCGATGAGGGGACGCATCACGCCAGACACCTTCGCGGGTCGGGAAACCGGCTCGATAACCGGAAAGGTACGTGCATGGCACGCCTCATCGGGGTCGATCTGCCGCGCGAGAAGCGCCTCGAGATCGCCCTCACCTACATCTACGGCATCGGCCGTACCCGCGCCAAGGAGACCCTGGCGGCCACTGGCATCAGTGGCGATGTTCGTGTCCACCAACTCACCGACGAGCAGCTCGTTGCGCTTCGTGACCACATCGAGGCAAGCTACGAGACCGAGGGCGACCTGCGCCGCAGCGTGGCCGCCGACATTCGTCGCAAGATCGAGATCGGCTCCTACCAGGGACGCCGGCATCGCATGGGCCTGCCGGTCCGCGGTCAGCGCACCCGGACCAACGCCCGCACCCGCAAGGGCAAGAAGAAGGCTGTCGCAGGCAAGAAGAAGGCCCGCTGACGCGGCCGGTGAACACGGAACCCAGGAGTAACTGAATTGGCTACTGCAGGACGCAGTGCGAGCGCCAAGTCCGCAAAGACGAAGGTGCGCCGCAAGGAGAAGAAGAACATCGTCGCCGGTCAGGCGCACATCAAGAGCACCTTCAACAACACGATCATCACGATCACCGACCCGACCGGTGCGGTGATCTCGTGGGCATCGGCCGGCACCGTCGGCTTCAAGGGCTCCCGCAAGTCGACCCCGTTCGCCGCACAGATGGCCGCCGAGGCAGCCGGACGGCGGGCGATGGAGCACGGCATGAAGCGCGTGGACGTCTTCGTCAAGGGCCCCGGCTCCGGCCGCGAGACCGCGATCCGTTCACTCGGCGCCGTCGGCCTGGAGATCGGCCCGATCGCCGACGTCACCCCGGTGCCGCACAACGGCTGCCGTCCGCCCAAGCGCCGTCGCGTCTGAGCCCGGGATCGAAGAGGAGATAGATCATGGCCCGTTACACTGGACCCATCACCAAGAAGTCCCGCCGGCTCGGCACCGACCTGGTGGGCAATGACAAGGCGTTCGAGCACCGTCCGTACCCGCCGGGCATGCACGGTCGTGGCCGCGCCAAGGAGAGCGAGTACCTGCTGCAGCTGAAGGAGAAGCAGAAGGCCCGCTTCGCCTACGGCGTGCTGGAGAAGCAGTTCCGTCGCTACTACGAGGAGGCCAGCCGCAGGGCCGGCCGTACCGGCGACAACCTGCTGATCCTGCTGGAATCCCGCCTCGACAACGTGGTCTACCGGGCCGGCTTCGCCGCCACCCGGCGCCAGGCCCGTCAGCTCGTCGTCCACGGTCACTTCCTGGTCAACGGCAAGAAGGTCAACGTGCCGAGCTACCGGGTCACCGCCTACGACGTCATCGACATCAAGCCGAAGTCGCAGACCCTGACCCCGTTCGTCATCGCACGGGAGGTCTTCAACGAGCAGGTCGTGCCGGGCTGGCTCACCTCCCGTCCCAACTCGGGACGGATCCTGGTGCACCAGCTGCCCGTCCGTGAGCAGATCACCATCGACGTCAGCGAGCAGCTGATCGTCGAGTTCTACTCGAAGTAATCCAGCAGTCCCGGACACCCTCGTCTCCTTCTCGGGAGGGGACGAGGGGGTCCACACCGCTTCGGGCAGGGCGTCCGGAGCAGCCAGTCACCGTCAAATAGCGGGCGGTGGAGAGGAAACAACATGCTCATCGCACAGCGTCCGATCCTGTCCGAGGAGGTCGTCGACGAGTACCGCTCGCGGTTCGTCATCGAGCCGCTCGAGCCGGGCTTCGGTTACACCCTCGGCAATTCGCTGAGGCGCACCCTGCTCTCGTCGATCCCGGGCGCATCGGTCACCAGCATCCGGATCGAGGGCACCCAGCACGAGTTCTCCACGATCCCCGGTGTGGTCGAGGACGTCACCGAGATCATCCTCAATCTGAAGGGCCTGGTGCTCTCCAGCGAAGAGGACGAGCCGGTCGCCATGTACCTGCGCAAGTCCGGTGCCGGTGCGGTCACGGCCGCCGACATCGCCCCGCCGGCCGGCGTCGAGATCCACAACCCGGAGCTGCACATCGCCACCCTGAACGACGAGGGACGGCTGGAGATGGAGCTCGTCGTCGAGCGTGGACGCGGCTACGTCTCGGCTGCGCAGAACAAGAACCCGGACGCGGAGATCGGCCGGATCCCGGTCGACTCGATCTACTCGCCGGTGCTCAAGGTCACCTACAAGGTGGAGGCGACCCGGGTCGAGCAGCGCACCGACTTCGACAAGCTGATCGTCGACGTCGAGACTAAGCCGTCCATCAAGCCGCGGGACGCGATGGCGTCCGCCGGCCGGACGCTGGTCGAGCTGTTCGGGCTGGCCCGCGAGCTGAACACCGAGGCCGAGGGCATCGAGATCGGCCCGTCCCCCGTGGACGAGCAGCTCGCCGCCGACCTCGCCCTGCCGGTGGAGGACCTCAAGCTCACCCAGCGCAGCTACAACTGCCTCAAGCGCGAGGGCATCCACACGGTCAGCGAGCTGGTCTCCCGCACCGAGCAGGACCTGCTGGACATCCGGAACTTCGGCTCGAAGTCGATCGAGGAGGTCAAGCTGCGCCTGCAGGAGATGGGACTTTCGCTGAAGGACAGCTCTCCGCGGTTCGACCCGCTGAGCTCGCTGGCCAGCTATGACGCCGACGTCGACTACGACGACACGTACTGATCAGGAGACATGAACTAATGCCCAAGCCGACCAAGGGCCCCCGCTTCGGCGGTAGCCCGGCACACCAGCGGATCATCCTGGCCAACCTGGCCACGCAGTTGTTCCAGCATGGGAAGATCACGACCACCGAGGCGAAGGCCAAGCGGCTGCAGCCCCTGGCCGACCGCCTGATCAGCAAGGCCAAGCGGGGCGACCTGCACAACCGGCGCCTGGTGCTGCAGACCGTGACCGACCCGGCGGTCGTGCGCGTCCTGTTCAACGAGATCGCCCCGGCCGTGGCCGAGCGCGAGGGTGGCTACACCCGGATCACCAAGATCGGGCCGAGGAAGGGCGACAACGCCCCGATGGCCGTGATCGAGGTCGTGAAGGAGTCGGTCGAGGATTCCCGCAAGGCGAAGGCCCGTGGCGCCGGCAAGCCGGTGGCCAAGGCTGCCGCGAAGCCGGCTGCGAAGAAGCCTGCTGCCAAGAAGGCCGAGGCTGAGGCCGCTCCGGTGGCCGAGGAGGTCGTCGAGGCCCCCGCGGTCGAGGAGGAGGCTGCTGCCGAGCCCGAGGCCACCGAGGTCGAGGTTGTGGCGGACGAGGACGCCAAGGCCTGATCACGCTGCGCTGGCCGCCCGTCTCCCCTGGTGGGAGGCGGGCGGTTCTGCGTCCGGCGCCAGCGTGCGGAGGCCAACGGCCCCGCCGAGGTCAGGGGGAGAGACCTGCGGGGCCGCTGGGACTGAACACGTACCCGCACGGCCGGCAGCCGAAGCGCGCGGCTCGCGTCCGGTTCGCAGCAGGGGGGAGCTAGCCGGCGGTGCTCGTCCACAGCACGTCGGCGGCCATGTCGCCGGCGCCGTCGCCGGAGGCGAAGATGCTCAACCGATAGGTGCCGGCCGCGGCGTGCGGGCGGAGCCGCCACCAGTTGCTGCCGAGCGCGGTGACTGGCACTGCCGTCGCGTCCCCGGAACCGCCGGGGACGGACAGGCCGACGTCCAGGTGGTCGAGGCTCGCCGTCGGCACGTAGACGAACAGCTCCCCGACGGAACCGATGGACGGCGGATGGTCGTCGAACCCGTCCACGCACTTGCTCAGGGCCGGCCCGTGGGTGCAGTAGGTGTACGCCGAGAGCCGCAGCTCCACGTTCTCGTACCGCAGCACGAACAGCGGCTGAGCAGCCGCCCCGCCTCCCGGCGAATGCTCCAGGAGAACCGTGGGGGCGGCCGGCACCGGGCTCGGCGCAGGGGCGGCCGGAACCGTGGCCGGCCCGGGCAGAGGGAGAGCCGTGCAGGCACCGAGCAGGAGGCAGGCGAGCAGGGCGGCCGGGCTGAACCAAAGTACCTGTCCCCGATGGTTCACCCGTTGGTTCAGTGCCGACCTCGCGGTTCGCATGCCTCCATCCTGCCGCACGGCAGCGACCCCGGTCAGTCTCGGGGGGAGTGAGCTGTCCGGGGCCGCTGGATCGGGGGGCGAGGATCGGTCAGGCACAACTCCACGGACTGGTGCCGGCCTTGGCGTAGTAGCGGTTGGCCACGGTGATCTGTTCGGCGCGGCTGGCCAGGTCGGGACGGGCGGCGAAGTCGCGGCCACCGTTCGAGCGCCAGGACGCGAGGTTGAACTGCAGGCCCCCGTAGTACCCGTTCCCGGTGTTGATGCGCCAGTTGCCGCCCGACTCACAGCGGGCGATCCGGTCCCACATCCCTGCTCGGGCCAGGTTGAGCCCGGCGCCGTTGGACGTGGTCTTCGTGCCCACCTCGATCACGGCGTCCACCGGCTTGGTCAGCATCGACTCGCGCACGATCACCTGCTTGTCGAGCTTGCCGTTGACCGTGGTCACCCGGTAGGTGCGGTTCGCCTTGCCCTTCTTGCCGGACGTGACGACCCGCGACTCCCCGGCCCACAGGCTGGTGCTCTTCCGCTTGGTCGTGCTGAAGCCCACCGACTCGGTGACCTCGCGGGTGTTGACCTCCACTCGGTCGAGACGGACGTCGTCGCCCTCGGCAAGGACGGTGTCGCGCGCGGGGTACACCCGGTCGTCGCCGTCCGGGTTGAGACCCTTCTCGGCCAGCAGGTCGGCGACAGTGACGGCGGTCGTCGTCACCGAGGACTTCTTGCCGGCCACCGACAGCGTGATGTCCTTGGGCGTGCTGACGGTCACGGCGATTCCGTCCCGCGGCAGCTGCGCGCCAGGATGGACGGACGTCCAGGCCAGCGCGGGCACGGCCTGATCTGCCAGCACCTCGTCGAGCGTGGCTGCGGTGGTCACCAGGTGCTCGGTGCGGCCGTCGACGGTCAGGTCGAGCGGCTTGGCGTAAGAGACGGTGATCACCTGGCCGTCACTGACCGGACTCGTCAGTGCCGGGCTGACGACATCGCCGGCAGCGAGGGTGATCCCGTTGCCGTTCAGCACGTCGGCCACGGTGACGCCGAATGCACCGCCGGGACGCAGTTGGCCGTCCACGCTGAGTTGGACGTCCTTGTGCAGCGCCGTCGCGGTGGTCGCACCGCCGGCGAGCAGGGCGATCCCGAGTCCGAGCGCGGCGATGGTCCGCGGCGCCGTCCCGGTCAGCCGTCCCAGCTTCAACCCGCCGAGCCGCATCATGCACAGCCCCACGGACGCGTGCCGGACTTGGCGTAGACCCGGTTGGCGATGGTGATCTGCTCGGCGCGGCTGGCCTTGTGCGGCTTCGCGGCGAAGTCGCGGCCGCCGGAGGACCGCCACAGTCCCAGGCTGAACTGGAGTCCGCCGTAGTAGCCGTTGCCGGTGTTGATGTGCCAGCGTCCGCCGGACTCGCACCGGGCGATCTTGTTCCACAGCTTCTCGTGGGCGAGGTTCAGCTTGTGGCCGTTGGAGTACTCGCTGGTGCCGACCAGGATCGTCCGGGTGGTGGCCGGGGTGATCACGGTCTCGCTGAGGAGAACCTTCGACTTCACCTTGCCGTTCACCTTGGTGACCGTGTAGGTGCGGCTGACCTTGCCCTTGGCGCCCGCCTCGACGACCTTCTTCTCGCCGATGCTGAGCGTGTCGGTCAGGGTGCGGACGGTGTCGTGGCCGAGGGCTTTCGTGACCGTCCTGGTGGTGACGCTGACCCGGGCCACCCGGATCTTCATTCCCGTGCTCAGCACGGTCTCGGGCGCGGGGGTGACGACGTCGTCGGCGTCCACCGTGATCTTGCGCCACTGCAGCAGCTGGCCGACGGTGGTCGCGGCCGTTCTGGTCTTGGTGTACTTGTGAGCCCCGACCTTGAGGTACACCTTCTTCACGATCGCTCGCGCGGTCGTCGCCGGGGCGGGACCGGTTGCGCTCGCGACAGGCGTTGCGCCGCCGGCGAGGAGCGCGAGGCTCAGCGTCACGGCGGTGATGATCTTCTTCACAGCAGAGGTCCCCAGAGGTCTCGACAGCACTTTCCTGAGAACAGCCTGCCTGAACCTGAGAGATTTGGTCAAGTTCTCTCAGGATGCTTACCACCTGGAGGGTCAGGATGGCGGGGCCTGCTCGGACGACAGCGGTGAACGAAGGGGACAGGTACTTCGGTTCAGGCTGAACCGAAGTACCTGTCCCCGATGGTTCAGGCGACGTCAGAGGACGTCGGCGGCCCTCGCCTTCGCGAGCCGCGTGGCCACGTCCGTCCAGTTGACGACGTTCCACCAGGCCTTCACGTAGTCAGCCTTCACGTTCTTGTACTGGAGGTAGAACGCGTGCTCCCACATGTCGAGCTGCAGGACGGGCAGCTGGCCGACCGGGAGGTTGCTCTGCTGGTCGTAGAGCTGGTTGATGTTCAGCCGCTGGCCCAGCGGATCCCACACGAGCATCGCCCAACCGGAGCCCTGCAGGGAGTTGGCAGCAGCCTCGAACTGGCCCTGGAATCCGGTGAAGCCGCCGAAGAACTCGTCGATCGCCGCGGCGACGTCGCCGTCCGGCTCACCGCCGCCGTCCGGTGACATGTTCTTCCAGAACACCGAGTGGTTGATGTGGCCGCCCAGGTGGAACGCCAGGTCCTTCTCCAGTTTGGGGACGGACGCGAAGTCACCCTTGGCGCGAGCCTCCTCGAGCTTCTCCAGCGCGGTGTTCGCGCCGGCGACGTAGGCGGCATGGTGCTTGTCGTGGTGAAGCTCCATGATCTGGGCCGAGATGTGCGGCTCGAGTGCGCCGTAGTCGTAGTCGAGGTCGGGCAGCGTGTAAGCCATCATTGTTCCCTTCGTTGCTGTTTACTTCCGATCACATACCCAGCAACGAGACCCCGGCAAGGGCTATTCCGGAGCCGGTGCGGCAATTGCCCTGGCATCGGTGGAGCCGAGCCGCGCCGTCCGCGCCGAGCGGCGGAACATCGCCAGCAGCCGGGGTCCGAACAGCGCGATCAGGACGGCGTTCGACACCGCCCGGCCGAGGTTCCAGCCCATCGAGGTGGCCAGGTTGAACAGCGCGAACCGGTGGAGGTTCTCCAGCGGCGGGGCGGCCGGGTCGAACGAGAGCTGGGTGCCGTCACCGATCGCGAACGGCCAGAACGAGAAGTCCATCAGCCAGCCGTACGCGAACGCCGACACGACGCCATACCCGGCCAGCAGCACGATCTCCGCCCGTCCGGACGCGCGCGGCAACAGGCCGGCGAACAGCCCGACGAAGCCGGCGCACAGCATCTGGTAGGGCAGCCACGGTCCGACCCCGGACGTGATCAGGGCCGAGGTGAGCAGGGTGGTGGCACCCAGCGCGAAGCCGAAGGACGGCCCGAAGGCCCGGCCGGCGAGGATGATCACGAAGAAGATCAGCTCCAGCCCCGCGGTGCCGGCGCTGAGCGGACGCAGCACCGTCCCCACCGCGGCCAGGACGCCGAGCATGGCCAGGGTCTTGACGTCCATCCGGCCGCTGGAGAGCTCGGCCAGCACGGCGGCCAGCACCAGCACCAGCGCGACCGCGAAGACCGTCGGCGCCAGCTGGGGCGGCATCCCGGACGCGGGACGCAGGAACAGCGGCCAGCTGAAGGCGACCGCGCCGACGGCGAGGGCGACGATCAGCGACCAGCTCAGCCTGGTCATCGGGACACTCCGGCCAGATCGGCGGCGGTCAGCACCGGGGACGGCGCGAACACCTTGGCCAGCTGCGGGGCGTAGGCCACCGAGGACGCCAGCAGGTCGAGAGTGGTGCCCTCGGCGATCAGCTCGCCGTCCGCCATCAGCAGGGTGCGGCGGCCCACCCCGGCGGCGAACTCGACGTCGTGGGTGCTGATCAGCACGGCCATCCCGGCGGCCGCGAGCTCGCGGACGATCGCGGTCAGGTCGGCCTTGGCGGAGTAGTCCAGGCCGCGGGTCGGCTCGTCCAGCAGCAGGACGGGCGGCTCCGCGCTGAGCTGGATCGCCAGCACCAGCGCCAGCCGCTGGCCCTCCGACAGGTCCCTCGGGTCGCGGGACGGCTCGACGTCGACCCCGAGCCGGCGCAGCAGCCCGGCGGTCGTGCCAGGAGCGGCAGCGCTCTCGCGATCCGCCAGCTCGCACTCCTCACCGACGCTCGGCGCGTAGAGGAGGTCGGCGGCGGTCTGTGGCACCAGGGTGACCAGGCGGCGGGCCTGCGCCGCCGGCAGTCCGGCCGGGTCGCGTCCGTCCACCCGCACCTCGCCCGCGTGCGTCAGCGCGCCCTGCAGCGCCCACAGCAGGGACGACTTGCCGCAGCCGTTGCGTCCCAACAGCGTGGTCACCTCGCCGGCGCGCAGTTCGAGATCCACGGACCGCACCGCGACGAGGTCGCCGTAGCGCACGTCGATCCCGGACGCGACCAGCACCGGTTCGCCGTGGACGGGCGCGGGTTCGGCCACCACCGGGGGACGGATGTCATCGGCCAGCACCCGCCGCCTCGCCTCCCGGACGCTGAGCGGCACCCGGTCCCAGCCCAGCTCGCGGGCGAGGGCAGCCAGCGGAGGCGTGATCGTCGAGCGCGCCAGCACGTCCGCCGGCAGGCCGAGGTCGACGGTGCCGGCAGGGGTGATCCAGGCGATCGTGTCGGCGGCGTGCATGACGCGCTCCAGCCGGTGCTCGGCCAGGACGACGGTGAGCGCCACCTCGTGGACCAGCGTGGTGATCGCCGACAGCACGTCCTGGGCGGCGGTCGGGTCGAGGGCCGACGTGGGCTCGTCCAGCACCAGTACCTCGGGACGGGCCGCGAGCACGGCGGCGATCGCCACCCGCTGCTGCTGCCCGCCCGACAGTTCGACCAGCGGACGCGAGCGCAGATCGGCGATGCCCATCAGGTCGAGCGTCTCCTCGACGCGCTTGCGCATGGCGGCCGGGGCGATGCCGAGCTGCTCCATGCCGTAGGCGATCTCGTCCTCCACGACGTCGGTGACGAAGCCACGCAGCGGGTCCTGGCCGACATAGCCGACCACGTCGGCGAGCTCACGCGGCCGGAACCGGGCGGTGTCGCGGCCGTCGACCACGACGCGGCCGGACAGCGTCCCGCCGGTGAAATGGGGGACCAGCCCATTGATCGCGCCCAGCAGCGTCGACTTGCCCGAGCCGGTGGCGCCGATCACCAGGCACAGGTCGCCCTCGGCGATCTCGAAGCTGACGTCGTCGAGTACTGGACGCCGGGCGTCCGGGTAGGTGATCGAGACGTGCTCGAAGGTGATCACCGCACGGCCTCCGCCAGGCGTCCGCGCGGCCGGGGGCTGCGGACGGCGACGTCGGTGCGGGCCGCGTCCGGGATCCGCTGCAGGCCGGTCCGGGTCAGCGGGATCGGGGCGAGCACGAGCGCCACGACGGCGAGCATCCAGCCGTTCAGCTGCGGCCAGGCCAGCGGGTTCGTGGACGGGAAGAAGGCCAGGGGGTCCAGCACGGCCGCGAGGGCGGGGCCGAGCTGGTCGGGATCCAGGCCACCGATGCCGAGGACGACCAGCATCGCCACGACGCCGCAGCCCGCCACCAGAGTCTCCCGCCACTGCCACGGGTGCGGACGGTAGCTGGTGACGGCCAACCGCGCGCCGGCCCGGCGCAGCCCCAGGCCCGTGCCGGCGACCCCGGCCACCATCAGCGCCGCCGCGAGCCAGCGGTAGTCCGTCGCCAGCATCAGGTAGCCGCCGGTGGTGGCCGACAGGACCGACGCGAGCATCAGGGGAAGGGCACCACGGACATGCAGCCCGCGGGTGCGGGCGAAGCCGCGGGCCTCCATGCCCGCCGCGAGCGACATCGAGCGGTCGATGGCGTCGGCGAGGACGGCGAGCGCGATCCGGCCGAGCGACCGCAGCCCGCGGGACGAGTCCCCCCGCAGGCGCCGCGCCCGGTGGATCCGCTGCCCCGACTCGATCAACTGCGGTGCCACCGACAGTGCCACCACGACGGCCACGGACGCCTCGTACAGCGCGGCGGGCACCGACCGGAGCGCCTGGCGGGGGCTGGCCAGCGCGTTGGCCGCACCGATGCAGAGCAGCATCACCGCGAGCCTCAGCGCGTCGTACACGGTGTAGGCGATCGCCTCGGCGGTGACGACGCCGCCCAGCTGGATTCCGGCCGCCCACGCCGGCAGCGGCACGGACGGGAGGGTGAACAGGACGGTCTCGCCGCGTCCGCCCCCGAGCAGGAGCTGGAAGAACAGCCGCATCCCGATCACGAACGCCGCCAGCACCAGGTAGGCGCGCACCGACCGTGCCCACGGCGAATCGCTGCGGCGCAGCATCACCACCGTGACCATCGACAGCGCCACGAGGATGAGCAGGAGCGGGTTGGTGGTGCCGTTGACGGCGAGGCCGATCCCGATCGCCCAGCACCACCACGCCAGCGGGTGGAGGGTTCTCAGCGCGTCCGTCCTCTCAGGTACCACCACAGGCCCAGACCGCCGCCTCCGCCGACGAGGACGACCGCGGCCACGACCAGCCACAGCGGACCGCTGCCGGAGGGATCCGGCGCCGGCGCGATCGTCTCGGAGGCGTACGGGGTGGCGACCGCTGCGGGCACGGACGGGGTCGCAGCGGGGCTGTCGGCGGAGGTTTCCGGCGCGGGTGTCGGGGTGGGAGTCGTCCCCGGCGCGGAAGCGCTGGCGCTGGCCGAGTTCGTCGGGGTCGGGGACTTCGTGGTGGACGCGCTGGGCGTCGGCTTGGGCGACTTCGTGGTCGCCGAAGGCTTCGGGGACGGCTTCGGCGTGGGCTTGGCCGACTCCGTCGGCTTCGCGGTCGGCTTCGGCGTCGGCGGGCTGGCCTCCCCCTTGGGGGGCGCGGCCCCGGGCGGCACGTTGCCGGCCGTCAGTGACTGGTACCGCCAGCCCTCGGCGTTCCCGCGCTGCGGGTGGGAGGCCGTGGCGCCCAGGTTGGAGTACTTCCAGCCGGAGTAGGAGCCGTCAGTCTTGAGGCTGGCCTGCCAGTACGACCAGTACGCCTTGTTGGGATCCGGCTTGGACGGCTTGCCGCTGATCTTGTTGACGAACCCGTCGGTGATCGTCGGGTCGAAGCCCGCGCTGCGGAGCGCGTCCGCGCCGGTTCCGTAGCTGGTGGCGCACTTGGTGTCGATGCCGCCGAGGTCGCCGTAGTCGACGACCACCCAGACACCGTCGCAACTGGACTGGGCCGCGGACGCCGGCTGGGCCGTCCCCGCCCACACCGGGGCGAGGACGGCCAGCAGGAGACCGACGAGGGCGGGCTTCCTCACCGCGCGAGCGCCTTGTGCACCTTGGGGGTGGGCTTGGAGTACTTCACCTGGGCCTTCAGCCCGGCCCCGCTGGCGACGACGCGGACCCGGATGTGCTTGCCGCGGTCCTTGGCAACCAGGGTGTAGCTGGCTGCGGTGGCGCCCTTGATCTTGTGGCCGGAGCGGTACCACTGGTAGCTGAAGGACGGCGTCGGCGACCAGGTGCCGGTAACGGCGGTCAGGGTCTGCCCGACCCGCAGCGTGCCGGTGACCTTCGGCCGCGGCGACTTGGCGTAGCCCTTCAGCTGGTAGGACGCCTTGGCAAGGGTCTTCCCCACCAGCAGGTAGGAGGCGTCCGCGGTGGCGAGCAGGTTCGAGGTGGACGTCGAGGTTCGCGGCTCGGCGGCGAACCCGCCGTCCGGGAGCTGCTGGGTGAGCAGCCAGCTGCGGGCCTTGCCGTAGCCGTGGTGGACCTGCTTCAGCGCGGACGCCATCAGGGACGTGGAGTCGACCGGGGAGTAGGACTCCCAGTGGCCGTCCTTCGCCTGGCTCTTCTTCGCCCAGCTGACCGCCCTGGCGATCGACTTCTTGTGGTGGCCGACGAGGTCGAGCGCCTGGATGGCCAGCGCGGTGCTGTCAGGGTCGGCGTTGAATGTGTTCGCCGGGAACTCGTAGCCGAACGCGCCGGAGGCGTCCTGGAACGACAGCAGCTTCGTGACCACGTTGGCCGGCACCTTCTGGCCGGCACGCTTGAAGGCGATGATGGCCAGCGCCTGGGCGTAGGCGGAGCCGAAGCTGCCCACCTGGCCGTCGGCGTTCACGGTGGCCTTCAGTTCCTTGACCAGGTTGATCCCGCCGAAGTTCGACGGGCTCAGGTGCATGATCCGGGTGAGGATCGTCAGGTTCGCGGCGCGTCCGGCATTACCGGGCACGTTGGTGGCCGCGCCGCTGCTCAGCTGCGCGAGCTGCGACCGGACGGTCGCGGCACCCTTGCCGGTGTCGAGGACGGCCAGGCCGAGGGTGGAGGTGAGCAGACCGGAGTAGCCGTCGTCGGCGCTGGCCGGATTGGCCACCAACCAGGCGGACGCCCGGGCGGCCGGGGCCGGAATGGTCTTGGCCTCGGCCTGCGGGGCGGCGACGGGGCCGACGAAGGCGATTGCTGCAGCAATCCCGACTGCCAGCAAGCGCTTGAGGGAGGAGGACATCTGGTTCCTTTCGCGCGGGGCACAGGGTCTGCCGATCCGGCCACTTCGCGCGCGCCCGGCTCGCCCGCGTACCACGACGGGTGATGATGAGCCAGAACTTGTGCAGGCAGTCCGACTTCGCCGGCTCACGCCGTCGTCACGGTTGCGGGTCAGTCCCGGACTCTCACCGGGTTCCCCTGCAAAGGTTCAGGTGGGATCACCTTAACCCATCCGCGCCGGCTCGACTGTGGCGACCAGGGGCGTCTCTCCGTCCCGGAAACGACGAAGCGGTGGCACCCCGGACCGGGGGTGCCACCGCTTCGGCACGTCTCAGGCGGACGGGGCCGGCGGCTCGGTGTCGTCGCCGTCGACCAGGTTCTTGACAGCGGCGCCGGCGTCGTCGGCGAACCGCTTGGCGTTCTCCGGGAAGTCATCCGCGAAGTCCTTGACGGCCGCCGTGGCGTCGTCGGCGAACCGCTTCGCATTGCCGGGGAAGTCGTCGGTGAAGTCCTTGACCGCCGTGCTGGCGTCCGAGGCAAGCTTCTGGGCGTTCTCCGGCAGGTCCTCGGCGAAATCCTTCGCCTTCTCGAAAGCGTCGGAGGCGAACTCCTTGGCCTTGTCGAGGAAGCCTTCGAAGCCGCCCTGCGGTGGGGTGTTCTGATCGCTCATCATGTGTCCTTTGCTGACGTGGGCGTCTGCGCACAGCCTAGGGCTTGGTC
Organism: Propionibacteriaceae bacterium; assembly: GCA_017306015.1. Taxonomy (GTDB): domain Bacteria; phylum Actinomycetota; class Actinomycetes; order Propionibacteriales; family Propionibacteriaceae; genus Propionicimonas. The sequence goes on along the minus strand of JAFKJK010000025.1, from coordinate 76,698 downwards.
GTGGCGTTGAGCACGCGAAAACCCTTGGCACTCGCGATTCGTGTGCAGACGAATCCGTGTTCGTTCAGCCAGGCCTGGAGCGAATCGGCACCGAGATTCCTACCGACGACCAGCCGGGCGACCCCGCCGGGGGCGAGCCGGGGCAGCCAGGTGAGCAGCAACTCGTGCAGGGCCTCCTTGCCGATCCGGATGGGCGGGTTCGACCAGAGCTCGTCGTAGCGGACGGCCGGGTCCGCCTGTTCGGGCAGCAGCGGCCGGACGCGGTCGGCAACGCCGTGGGCGGCCGCGTTGGCTGCGGTCAGTTCGAGGGCGCGCTCGTTGACGTCGACGGCGTCCACGACGGCGTCCGGGCAGGCCGTGGCGAGCGCGACCGCGATGACGCCGTAGCCGCAGCCGAGATCCAGCAGCCGGGACGCCCGCGGCGGTGGCGACGACTCCCGCAGCAGGACGGCCGTGCCCAGGTCCAGGCCGTCGGCAGAGAACACGCCGTTGGCGGTGGCGAAGGTCCAGTCGCGTTCCCAGAAGCGCATCCGCACATCCCGGCGACGCTCGGGCCCGGACGGCGTCTCGAAGTAGTGGGTCATGGTCGTTCCCGCCTCGCCCGGGCCGCCACGGCGCGCGCGGCCAGCTCCGCGTCCGCCGGGTAGCCGACCTCCTCCAGCACCAGTCCGCCGGGCGCCATCACCGGCACCTCGCCGCTGCGGACGTCGGTGTCGACCAGCCCGGCCAGCCAGGCGGCGTCCCGGCGTCCGGTGCCGACCTCGACCAGGGCGCCGACCAGCGAGCGCACCATCGAGTGGCAGAACGCGTCCGCCCGGACGCCGACCTCGACGCGCCCGTCCGGGAGCCGGACGGCCTGCAGCCACTGCAGGTCGCGGATCGTGGTCGCGCCCTCCCGGGCGCGGCAGAAGGCTGCGAAGTCGTGCAGCCCGAGCAGGGGAGCGGCGGCGGCGGCGATCAGTTCGACGTCGAGGCTGCCGCGAACCGGCGTGGTGACCGTCCGCAGCAGCGGATCGAGTGGACGGTCGGCGAGGCGGTAGGCGTAGCGTCGCCAGACCGCCGCGAACCGGGCATCGAAGCCGGCCGGCGCGACGCCCGCCCGGTGGACGACCAGGTCTTCCGGCAGTGCCCGACGCAGTCGCCGGGCCAGGGTTGCGGCCAGCTCCTCGGGGGCGTCGGTGTCGAGGTCGAAGTGAGCCACCTGCCCGCGGGCGTGGACGCCGGCGTCCGTGCGGCCGGCACAGACGAGGGCGACCGGCTGGTCGAGCCGCAGGGTGCGGGCGATCCAGGTCTGGAGTTCGTCCTGGACGGTGCGCAGGCCGTCCTGCGCCGCCCAGCCATGGAAGCCGGTTCCGTCGTAGCCGATGTCCAGCCGGAACCGGGTCATGCTGACGGGCCCGGACGGCGGTGGTACTCGAGGTCGCGGACGGTCCGGCCGGCCGCGTGGGCGCGCTCCTCGAAGCGGGTCACCGGCCGCAGCCCGGGACGCGGCGCCCAGCCGTCGTACGCGTTGGCCAGTGCCGGCTCCGCGTCGAGCACGTCGCGCATCTGTTCGGCGTAGTCCTCCCAGTCGGTGGCGAGCCGCCACCTCCCGTCGGGGGTGAGCCGGGACGCGACCAGCGCCGCGAACTCGGCGTTGACGAGGCGCCGCTTCTGGTGTCGCGCCTTGGGCCACGGGTCCGGGAACCAGGTTGTCAGCTCGCTGATCGAGCCCGGCGCGAACAGGGTCTCCAGCGCCTGGACGCCGTCGGCGAGGAGGACCCGGACGTTGTGGACGCCGGCCCGTCCCGCCTTGCCGAGGGTGGACGCGATCGCCGGCAGGAACACTTCGATCGCGACGTGGTTCACCTCGGGTTGGGCCAGCCCTGCCGCTGTGACCGCGTCGCCGGTCCCGGAACCGATCTCGACGGCCAGGGGAGCGCTGCGCCCGAACACGGCGTCCCAGTCGACCTCCGCGCCAGGGGCGATCGAGGTCGACCGCTCGCCTCGGGGAACGGTGACGATCCAGCCCCCGTAGGTGTCCCAGGCACGTTGCTGGGACGGGTTCATCCGGTCGCCACGACGGACGAAGGACACCACGTCCCTTCGGATCGGGGCGGCGGCAGGCATGGCCGCCATTCTAGGGACGCGCAGTGACCCTTCAGGCTGCGCGTGCCAGTTGGCCGACGAAGTAGAGGTCGACTCGGTGTGGTCGGAGCGGTGTCGGCGTGGTGAGGGGTGGTGCCTGGCTCGAGTAGTGGTGTCCGGTGGGGGTGGTGGTGATCACGGTGCCGTCGGGTGTCGGCGTGGAGTGCCAGCCGGGGGCTTCCTTGATCTGGTTGCAGCGTTCGCACAGGCCCTGGCCGTTGGCGATGCTGGTGGATCCGCCGGCGTGGTGGGGACGGGTGTGGTCGATGTGTCGGATCGGTGCTCCGCACCAGGGAGTGCGGCAGTACTGGTCGCGGACGGCCAGGTAGCGGCGCAGCGACTTGGGGAAGCGTCGCCGTGAGGACTCCATAGCGACGAGCCGGCCGGTGCCGGGGTGGGCATAGAGCCGGCGTAGGGAGAGTCTGGTCGCTGGCTCGAGGCTGGCGATCAGCTGGCGGGCGATCGGTGCCGGGATGGGTCCGTGGCCGGGGATCTCGGCCGGAGTCTCGCCGTCGCCGAACAGGGTCTGGTCGGTCATCAGCAGCTGGATCTCGACGGGGGTCTGGTCGGCCCGGGTCTGTCCGGTGGTGCGGGTCACCAACGTGTCGGCCATGATCTGGCCACGGCTGCGCGGGTCGCCGCTCGCCCGGGCGGTGTCGGCCGCCTGGCTGAGGGCGGCGTACGCGGCCACACCTTGGGCGACCGGGAGCAGTGCGGTGAGCAGGGTCATGGTGTCGGGGGCGGGCCGGATGGTGACCCGGCGGTCGGTGACGGCTCTCGCGGCCCGGTTCACGATGGAGTGGGGGTCGAGGCGGTAGCCGATCCGCCGCGCGGTCGCGGCCACCTGCCGGGCCGACATGGAGGCGAGGTCCTCTGCGATCTGGGCATCGACATGGCGACGGTGTTCGACGGTGAGCCAGGCCGTTTCGCGGCAGACGAGGGTGGCCCGCCACTCGCTGATCTGGCCGCGGGTCAGCGCCGCCATGGTGTGGGGCAGCTCGCGGACGAGGGCTTCGGCGAGCCCCATCAGCCGGTCGCCATGGTGGGGTGACTCCCGGCGGGCGAGCGCGAGCTGGGCAGCGACCCCGCGTCCCCGCTTGTGGGCGGGCACCCCAGCCCGGGTTTCGGCGGCGATCACTGACTGTTTCAGGGCGACGGCCTCGCGGGCCTGCGCAGCGCAGATCGCTCCCTTGAGGTCTTCCAGCATGCGGATCCGGTCGATCCGTTCGGCGTCCGGCACGTCGCTCGGGAGGGTGGGCAGCGCGTCCAGCCAGCCGGCCAGTTCGCCGGTACCGAGGGTGGTGTGCTGCTCCATCTCCTCAGTATAATCGAACATATGTTCGAAAACAAGCCCACCGGAAGGTGCCTTGCCAAGATATCGGCGACACTCGGGCTTCTTGGCGGTGATACCTGGGAACCCGGGCGGACGTGCGGGCCGGTCATCCCGATTGCGTGGCTCCGGGTGTGAGCCGCTCGATGCAGTTGACGGCCGCGGGGACACCGTCCTCGTGCGCGATGTCCCTCGCAAGTTGGTGGGCGTGGAGCTTCATCGGTTCGGACTCTGCCGCCGCTACAGCGCGCCGCACGGCCTCAACGGTTGGTCTGCGTGGGTTGAGCGGTTCGGGCGCTACGCCGAGACGGTGGAGGCGGTCAGCCCAGAATGGCTGGTCCAGCGAGATCGGCACGGGGATGGACGGTACGCCGGCCGCGATCGCCTGGTGAGCGGTGCCTGCGCCGCAGTGGTGGACGATCGTTGCACAGCGCGGGAACAGCCACTCGTGCGGCACGTGCCCAGTGATCCGGTGGACGCTGTCGGGCAGTTGATCGTCGCTGATCACAGCGGGATCGGCGGCCAGCAGGACGCGTCGGCGCCCCAGGCCGGCGAGCAGGACGTTGAGCAGTCGTCGGGTGCCGGAGAAGCCGCTCATCGAGCCGAAGCCCACATAGGCAGGCGGTTCTCCCGCATCGAGGAATGCGGCGAGGGCCGGGGCGGGGGTCCAGTCGCGCGCGGGCAGGTGCCAGCGTCCGGTTACGGCGAACTGGCTGGTCGGCCAGTCTTCAGGCTGGGGCACGAGTGTCGGCGACCATGCGCACAGGGTGAAGACGTCGCGGGTCGGGTCGCTGATCGGTGGCTGGTCCAGGGTGCGCCGCGCTGCGTTGATCGGTCGTGCGGCGTTCAGCCAGCCAGCCCACTGCACCAACAGGCCTGCCGGCCGCCGGAGGGCGCCCGGCAGCGTGGGTAGGCCGGCGCCCGCGGGTGCCATCTCGTGCGTCGGAGCGAGGGGCTGGAGAACGGCGAGGACGGGCCTCGCACCGAGATCCCGGGCAGCCGCGAGGGCGTGGTAGTGGGCCACCGGCATCCCCACCACGACGTCCGACCCCCGGGCCACCCGGTGGATGAGCGCGAGCCGGGCCTGGTCGTGCGCGTCGTAGTCCCTCAGCGACGTCCAGGTGAGGTGGCCAGCGTCGATCGCCAATGCCGACGGCTGCCCCGGCTTCATCGTCTCCTGGAAGCTGCCCGCGAAGGCGTGGAACTCCAGTCCGTGCCGGATGGCTATCTCCGAGCCTGCCTGATCGCCTACCGTCACCACCCGGTGGCCCGCGTCACGTAGTCCGACGGCGAGCGCCACGAGCGGCAGAATGTCGCCGACGCTGCCGTAGCTGGCCAGTGTGATCCTCACTGTCGGGTCTCCTGGGCCGTCGTCTCGAACGGTGCGCACTGGGTTTCGACGATCGACCTCATCAGCCGGCGAGCAACCTCGGGCGGCACAGAGTACGCCGCCAGTGAGAAGCAGAGCGCCGAGAATGACAGCCAGATCACCGACGCCGCTAAGGCGGCGGGCGACTCCTCCCACGGCAACCCGTCGGTGGGGAAGAGATCTCGAAGTGCTTCGGTGACCTGTTGGACGCGGGCCAGGTTCTGCTCATGGTCCGACGAGCGAAGATAGGCCACGAAGTAGTCCTGGATCTGGTCCGGCATCGCGATCGACGCCTCCACCATGCGTCCCACGTAGCCCCAGACCTGCTCAGTCACCGTCTCGGCCGACGATGCCTCCCGGATCATCGCCAGTGAGTTGGCCGTCGAGAGTTCCTCCACGCTGCGCAGGAACAGGTCGTCCTTCGATCCGACGCTCGCCACCGTGCCCACCGATACTCCGGCCACCCTCGCGATCAGCGGGATCGTCGCCCCGCGGTATCCCTGCTCCCCGAACACCTTCGCGGCCGCCATCATCACCCGGCCTACCGTCGCTTCGCGGGCCTCTGCTCTCGTCACGGCAACTCCCTGAATGCGTTCACTGAACACGTTCAGCTTAACGCGCACTCGTGTCGGCTGCGACAGGTCCAGCCACCAACCGCGGACGTGAGGCGGGCACCGCCTTCGGGTGCGAAATCAGGGACACGTCCGGGCTGTCCGCCCTTGGCAGGAGGCGGAAAACGGCGAGGATTGACTCGTGCGAACGCTACTGAACCTGATCTGGCTCATCTTCGGCGGCTTCTGGCTGGCGTTGGGCTACGTCTTCGCCGGGATCCTGGCCTGCATCCTCATCGTCACGATCCCGTTCGGGATCGCGTCCTTCCGGATGGCGAGCTATGCGCTGTGGCCCTTCGGGCGCACGGTGGTCAGCAAGCCGACCGCCGGTGTCGGCTCGGCCCTGGGCAACGTGATCTGGTTCATCGTCGCCGGGATCTGGCTGGCCATGGGCCACATCACCACGGCGATCGCCCAGGCGATCACCATCGTCGGTATCCCGTTGGCCATCGCCAACGTGAAGATGATCCCGATCACCTGCTTCCCGCTCGGCAAGGACATCGTCGACGACCGCGCACTCGTCCCGGGCATGCAGGCGGCCTACCACATCTGAGGCACGCGAGTGGTGTCCGCAGCTCCGCCTCTGCGCTGATCGCCAGGGCCGCTTTGGGTCCGTCCCCGCCGGAGCAATAGGCTGGGCCGGTGGGCCAGTTCTTCAATCTCGACCTGTTCCTCACCACGGCGGTCACGCTATTCGTGATCGTCGATCCCCCCGGCCTGCTGCCGGTGTTCCTCGGGCTCACCAAGGCCCTGGACGATGAGCAGCGCAACCGCGCAGCCAACCGGGCCTCGGCCGTCGCGTTCGGCGTGATCGCGGTCTTCGCCCTGTTCGGCAAGCAGATCCTGGACTACCTGCAGGTCTCGGTGCCGGCGCTGTCGGTCTCCGGCGGACTGCTGCTGCTGCTGATCGCCCTCGACCTGCTGATGGGGCGCGGCGACGAGGCGACCTCGCACGAGGGCGTCAATGTGGCGATCGTGCCGCTGGGGACGCCGCTGATGGCCGGCCCGGGCGCGATCGTGGCGACGATGATCGCCGTCCAGCGCCAGCCGGACGTCGTGGGCTACCTCACCGTCGGGCTCGCGCTGATCACGGTGATGGTGCTGGTGTGGATCTTCCTCCGGTTCGCCGGCCTGATCCGCAGGGTGCTGCGTGAGTCGGGGACGGTGCTCGCGTCCCGGATCGCCGGCCTGCTGCTGAGCGCGATCGCCGTCCAGATGATCGCGGACGGGGTGTTCGGCTTCATCGCCGCCCACTGAGCCCGGGGGCGGCCGGCCTCAGAAGGGTCCGGCCTCAGACGGTCTGGAGTTCGTCCCAGACCTGCTTCAGCGCCTGGTCGAACGTCTCCGGGGGCTGCGCTCCGGAGACGCCGTACTTCCCGGCCAGGACGAAGAACGGGACGCCGCGGATGCCGAGTCGCGCCGCCTCGTCGATGTCCTTGGCCACGGCAGCGTCCCGCTCGGGGGAGTCGAGGGCTGCGCGGGCCCGCGCGCCGTCCAGCCCTGCGGCGGACGCCAGTTCGACCAGCGTGTCCGGGTCGCCGATGTCGCCCCCGTCGGTGAAGTGGGCCCGGAACAGCGCCAGCTCGAGGCGCCATGCCACGTCGGCGGACACCGCCTTCGCTTCCTGGAGCAGCCGGTGCGCCCGCCGGGAGTTCGCCACCACCAGGCGATCGAAGTCGAGGGTGAGCCCCGCTGTCGCCGCCGCGGCGGCCACCTGTCCGGTCATTCGGTGCACCGCCTCCACGTCCAGACCCTTGCTCTGGGCGAGGTACTCGGCCTCGGTACCGGCGAACGAGTCCGGCAGCGACGGGTCGAGCTGGAACGAGTGCAGTTCCACCTGCACGCTCTCGCCGTGTTCGAAGCGGGCGAGGGCCGCGTCCAGGCGGGTGAGGCCCAGGTAACACCACGGGCAGGCGATGTCGGACCAGATGTCAATGCGCACGGTCGGGACAACCCGAGACGTCGGGATCGCATTCCGCCGGCACCTACAGAGAATTGCGCAGCGTGCATCCGGTGACGGAGCAATCAAATCGCAATGGGTGTGTTTCAGATATGGGAGCGGCGAGTTTGGGAAGGTCGTCGCTGCCTTCAAGGGACGCTCCCACCCCTAGCCAGCGGCCAGTCGCAGGCTGATCAAGCTGAATAACGAAAGCTCCGCGGCACCATATTCGAATCGAGTTAGGCAAGCCTAACTATGGTTGTCCGACCGGATTGACCGGCTTATCTTGGCAGTGTCATCCCGGACTCGGGACGCCGCAGCAAAGGTAGGAATCATGAGCACCGCTTCCCTCGTCGCATCCTGCAGCGCAACCGCCTGCGCCTTCAACGACGGCGGCTGCACCGCCTACGCCATCACCGTCGGCGGCTCCAGCGACAAGGCCAACTGCGTGACCTTCGTCGCCCTGGACGCGCGCGCGGCCATCTCGTCCGAGAACGGCCAGGTCGGCACGTGCCATCGCCTGGAGTGCGTCCACAACGCCGACCTGCTGTGCACGGCGGGGGAGATCACCGTCAGCGACACGGCCGACTGCCTCAGCTACGAAGTCGCCTGAGGCCCACCCGGGCGGCGAGCCCGCCGACGCGGCCGGACAGCTCGGAGAGGCTGCCCGCCGGCTGGTCGAACGCGAACAGCGCCGTACGGGTGCCGGCGGCGTCCACCTGCATCAGGGTGAGCCCGGTGCGGTCGATGTCGACGCAGAGCACCTGGCCATGGAGGCTGGCGCAGGTTTCCACCGCGTGGCTGGTCAGCGGCAGCGCGCCGTCCCAGCCGTCGTCGGCGAGGGCGAACAACTCGGCCAGGTCGGACTGCGTCAGGCGTTCGAGCTCCTCCCGCGCGGACAGTTCCTCGACGGCGGACGGGAACGCGCCGGCCGGGCTGCGGCTCGCCAGCACGTCCGCGAAGGGCATCGGGGCGACGCCGGCGCTGTCGTGCAGCACGACCCGATCGGTGCGGAGCACCCCCAGTCGTCCGCCGGGCATGGCCGCGGCCTCGGCGACCAGTGGGTTGACGGACGCGTCCAGGTAGCCGCCGGCATCGTCCTGCGGGAGCCACTGCAGCGTGCCGAGGAGGTGGATCGCGCAGGCGGTGATCCGGGCCGCCCATTCCGGCGACTCCTTGACCACGTCCAGGCGGACGCTGATCGGCTCGAGCGCGGGCGCGCCGGTGAGCGGGTTGTCGAAGGTGTCGATCGCTGCGACCAGGAGTTCGCCGCGCGCAGTCAATCCGTGCCACACGGTCTCGCACGTCCCGGACGGGCCGCTGCCGTAGCCGTGGATCGACGGCTTGCCCGCACCCGAGAGCAGTCGGAGCGCCAGGGACGCGGCCCGGACGGGCAGCACGGCGTCGCGGACGGTGGCGGCTGTGGCCAGAGGTGTCGGCTCCACGGAGCCTCCTTCGTACTGGTAAGGCTCGCCTAACCTAATACGAAAAGGATTCGTGCACAAAATTCCGTCCCAGCCGGCGGACGCGGTCCCCGCGTCCACGCCGGCCGGAACGGAGCGACTCAGCCGGCAGCCTTGGTGTACTTCTCGACGAGGTTCGCCGGGAGCAGCTCGTAGCCGTGGAACTCGCGGGTGAACGTCCCGGAGCCGTGGGCGATGCCGCGCAGGTCGATGGCGTAGCGCGCGAGCTCCGTCTGCGGCACCAGCGCCCGGATGATCGCCTTGTGGCCCTCGGAGTCCGAGCCCAGCAGCTGGCCGCGGCGTCCGCTCAGGTCGGTCATCGCCGCACCCAGGTACTCTTCGCCGACGGTGACCGTGACCAGGTCGATCGGCTCCAGCAGCGCAACGGTCTTCGGGGTGGCCGCCTCCTTGATGGCCAACGACCCGGCCAGCTGGAACGCCATGTCCGAGGAGTCGACCGAGTGGGCCTTGCCGTCGAACAGGGTGACCCGCACGTCCACCATCGGGTAGCCGGCGAAGACGCCCTTCTCGAGCTGGTTGCGGATGCCCTTCTCCACGCTCGGGATGAACTGCCGCGGCACGGCGCCTCCCACCACCTTGTCCACGAACTCGAAGCCGCCGCCGCGTTCGAGCGGCTCGACCTCGATGTTGCAGACCGCATACTGGCCGTGGCCGCCGGACTGCTTCACATGGCGTCCCAGCGCGGTCGCCTTGGCGACGAAGGTCTCCCGCAGCGGGATCTTCAGCTCCTCCTGCTCGACCTTCACCTGGTACCGGTCGACCAGCCGGGCGAGCAGCAGGTCGGCGTGCGCCTGTCCGGTCGTCCACAGCACCAGCTGGTCGTTGCCGCCGCGATCGAGCCGGACGGTGGCGTCCTCGACGGCGAGCCGGCCGAGCGCGCCGGCGAGCTTGTCCTCGTCGTTGCGGGTGGCGGCGCGGATCGCCAGCGGCAGCAGCGGCGTCGGCAGCTCCCACGGCGCCACCAGGGACGGTCGGTCCTTCGCCGAGAGGGTGTCGCCGGTCTCGGCGGTGGTGAGCTTGGGCAGCATCACGATCTCGCCGGCGATCGCCTGGCCTCGCGGCTCCAGGGCGGTCCCGACGGCCACCTGGATCTGGCCCACGCGCTCCTCGTTGTCGTGGTCGGGATGCGCCTCGTCGGCCTTGGAGTGATGGCCGCGGTGGTGGTACGGATCACCTGCGCGACCAGCGGGCCGGACGGATCCGTCGCCGGGGTGGGCAGGTCCTCCCCGGCCGGGGTCGTGGTGGGGGGGTTCGGGTGGGCCGACGGGGTGGGGAAGCCGTGTTCGATCAGCCGCAGCAGTTCCTCCACGCCGACGCCGGTGGCCGAGGACACCGGGATGACCGGGAACAGGTTCGCGGTCGCGACGGCCTTCATCAGGTCGTCCAGGAGGGTGTCGACCTCGAGCTCCTCGCCCTCGAGGTAGCGGTCCATCAGCGAGTCGTCCTCGGACTCCTGGATGATCGCCTCGATCAGCGGGCCGCGGTAGGTCTCGACGTGGCTGTCATCGGCGGCGACCTTGTGGTTGACCACGTCGCCGCCGGAGTAGTCGTGCTCCTCGAGGCTGAGCAGGCCGATGTTGCCGATGATCCCGTCGGGGCCCAGCGTCGGCACGTGGGTGGGCAGGACGCCCTCGCCGAACTTGCCCTGCGCGTCCGCGACCGAGGCGTCGAAGTCGGCATGCCCGGCGTCCAGCTTGGTCAAGGCGATGATCCGGGGCAGGCCGGCCGCGGTGCACTCCTCCCACAGTGCCTGTGCGGCACCGTCGATCCCGTCGGCTGCGGAGATCACGAAGATGGCGGCGTCCGCGGCGCGGATGCCGGCTCGCAGCTCGCCGACGAAGTCCGGGTGGCCGGGGGCGTCCAGGAGGTTCACCCAGACATCGCCCGTAGCCAGGCTGGCAAGGTAGAGCTGGGCGGCGCGCTCGGCGTCCTCCTTCTCGCCGCGGTACCCGACGAGGCGCGCCCGGAGCAGCTGCTCGAACAGCGACGTCTTGCCAGATCCTGCGTTTCCGATCAGGACGACGTTGCGGACATCATCTGGGCTGGTCACCTGCACCTGGGCAGCGCTCATCTTTGAACTCATGGGGTCTACCTAACTACGCACGTTGGACACCCGCAACACAGACCTGCCGGATGGCCGCGCAGTCGTACATTGCGAGGTGGGGACGGACGCGAGAGAGGACCGGCGGTGGTCACGACGAGCCAGCACGTGGAGCGCAGCGACGACGAGCGGGAGGACGCGGAACTCAATCCGGTCTTCGTCCGACCGGGCGAGGCGACGGCGCTGCCGAAGTTCCGGATGCCGGCGGACGAGAGCCTGCCGGAGACCGCGTTCCAGATCGTCCGCGACGAGGCGATGCTGGACGGGAACGCGCGGCTCAACCTGGCCACGTTCGTCGGCACCTGGATGGACGACTACGCGTCCCGGCTCTACCTGGATGCGGCCGACAAGAACATGATCGACAAGGACGAGTACCCGCAGACCGCCGCGATCGAGACCCGCTGCTGGACGATGCTCGCCGACCTGTGGCACGCACCCGACCCCGACCACACCATCGGCACCTCGACGATCGGCTCGTCGGAGGCCTGCATGCTGGCCGGGCTGGCGCTGAAGCGGCACTGGCAGCACGCCCGGAAGGCTGCCGGGAAGCCGTCCGACGCGCCGAACCTGGTGATGTCGAGCGCCGTCCAGGTGTGCTGGGAGAAGTTCTGCAACTACTTCGAGGTGGAGCCGCGGTTCGTCCCGGTCAGCCTCGACCACAAGGTGCTGGACGGGCACGACCTGGCGTCCTACGTGGACGAGAACACCATCGGCGTCGTCGCGATCATGGGCGTGACCTACACCGGCATGTACGAGCCGGTCGAGCAGCTCGCGGCCGCGCTCGACCAGATCGAGGCCGACACCGGGCTGGACGTGAAGCTCCACGTCGACGGGGCGTCCGGCGGGATGATCGCGCCCTTCGTCCAGCCCGACCTCGCCTGGGACTTCCGGGTCGGCCGGGTGGTGTCGATCAACACCTCGGGCCACAAGTACGGGCTGGTGTACCCGGGGATCGGCTGGGTGGTGTGGCGGACGGCCGAGTACCTGCCCGACGACCTGGTCCTCAAGGTGAGCTACCTCGGCGGCGAGATGCCCACCTTCGCGCTGAACTTCTCCCGTCCCGGTGCCCAGGTGCTGCTGCAGTACTACTTGCTCCTGCGCCTGGGCCGGGACGGCTACCGGCGGGTGCAGGAGGCGTGCCGGGACGTCGCGGTGTACCTGTCGGGCGAGATCGGGAAGCTCGCGCCGTTCGAGCTGTGGAACGACGGCTCGGACATCCCGGTGTTCGCCTGGCGACTGCGGGACGGCTATACACAGAACTGGAACCTGTACCACCTCTCCGACCGGCTGCGGATGAAGGGCTGGCTCGTCCCCGCCTACCCGATGCCGGCCGACCTGGCCGACATCACCGTCCAGCGTGTCGTCGTCCGCAATGGCTTCAGCCACGACCTCGCCGACGCGTTCCTTGCCGACCTGAAGGCCGAAGTCGACTACCTGGACGCGCTGAGCGGCCCGATGCCGTCCGAGCGCCAGCAGCCGGGCTTCCACCACTGAGGCTCGGAGTCGGTGCGGACGACTTGACTAAGTCCACAGGACTAAGGCATAATCTCGCCATGGGTGCGGAGACGGATGCGGCGACGGTCAATATCCACGAAGCGAAGACCAACTTCTCGAAGCTGGTCGATGCAGCTGCGTCCGGTGAGACGGTGATCATCGCGAAGGCAGGGCGTCCGGTGGCCCGGCTCGTCCGCGTCGATCTCACCTATCCCGCTCAGCGCATCGGCTTCCTGGCCGGCTACGGACGGGTTCCCGACGACTTCGATGATTGGGCGACCGAGGAGATCGCCGGCCTCTTCGAGGCGCGCGACTGATGCTCCTCCTGCTCGACACTCACCTTCTGCTGTGGGCAGCGCAGAGTCCCACCCGGCTCGGTGCCGGAGCGCTGGCCCTGATCACGAATCCGGCGAACGACCTGCTGTTCAGCGCGGCGAGCATCTGGGAGGTGGCGATCAAGACCACGCTTGGACGTCCGGACTTCGAGTTCGACCCGAACGTGCTGCGCCGGGCGCTGGTCGAGAACGGCTACCGGGAGTTGCCGGTGGACAGCCGTCACGCCGCCGAGGTGGCCGCGCTGCCGGCCGTCCATCGGGACCCGTTCGACCGGATGCTGGTGGCCCAAGCCCGGGTGGAGGGCTGTCGCCTGCTCACCGTCGACGGCAAGGTCGCTGCGTACGGGTCGCCGGTCGAGTTGGTCGGCTGAGGTCAGCTGCGGGCATCCATGGGGACGTAGCAGCGGGTCCGGGCGCCGGTGTAGATCTGCTTGGGACGGGCGATCTTCTGCTCGGGGTCGGTGATGAACTCCTGGTACTGCGCGGCCCAGCCCGAGCTGCGGGGGATCGCGAACAGGACGGTGAACATCTCCGGCGGGAAGCCGAGGGCCTCGTAGATCAGCCCGGAGTAGAAGTCGACGTTCGGGTAGAGCCGGCGGGACACGAAGTAGTCGTCGGTCAGGCCGTACTTCTCCAACTCGAGCGCGATCTGCAACAGGGGGTTCACGCCGGTGACCTCGAAGACGTCCTCCACGGACTTCTTGATGATCTTCGCCCGCGGGTCGTAGTTCTTGTAGACCCGGTGGCCGAAGCCCATCATCCGGGCCCGGCCGGTCTTGACGCCCTCGATGAACTCGGGGACGCGGTCGACCGTCCCGATCTCGCGGAGCATCTTCAGCACCGCCTCGTTGGCTCCGCCGTGCAGGGGGCCGTGGAGGGCGCCGATGCCGGCCGAGCAGGACGTGTACAGGTCGTTGCCTGAGGACGCGACCGAACGGACGGCGTTGGTCGAGCAGTTCTGCTCGTGGTCGGCGTGCAGGATGAACAGCACCTCCATCGCGCGGACCAGGCGGGGATCGGCGGCGTAGCGGCGTTCGGCCTTCTTGAACAGCATCTGCAGGAAGTTCTCGCAGTAGCCGTAGGAGTCGTCCGGGGTCACGTAGGGCTGGGCGCGGCCCTTGCGGTAGGCGAACGCGGCCAGGGTGGGCATCTTGGCGATCAGCCGGGCGATGTTGAGGGCTCGGGCGTCCGGGTCGGTGAAGTTCTGCGCGTCCGGATAGAAGGAGAAGAACGCGGCCACCGAGGCCATCAGGATCGTCATCGGGTGGGCGTCGTACGGGAACCCGGCCAGGACGGTCTTGAGCTTGTCGGGCAGCATCCGGTGCTCGGTGATCAGCGCCTCCCAGCCGTCCAGCTCGGACGCGGTCGGCAACTCGCCGTGCAGCAGCAGCCAGGCGACCTCGAGGTAGGTCGAGTGCTCGGCGAGGTCGGCGATCGGATAGCCGCGGTACTCGAGGACGCCGGCGTCCCCGTCTATGTAGGTGATCGCCGAACGGCAGACCGCGGTGTTCATGAAGCCCGGGTCGTAGGTCGCCAGGGGCTCGCCGTCGATGACGAATCGACGCAGCTCGGGCGCCTTGATGGTGGCATCGGTGATGGCGAGGTCAGCCTCGGCCCCGGTCGTGCCGTACCGGATCTGAAGAGTGTCTGCCATGTCCTGACAATAGGGGGTGGCAGGACAGGCGCCCATTTCGTCTCGGCGACCGGCGATAATCGTCCGATGGGTAGACGGATCGTGCTGTTGCGAGCGGTGAACGTCGGCGGCGCCAAGCTGCCGATGGCCGACCTGCGGGAGATCGCCGGTGCGCTGGGTGCGACCGAGGTGTCGACGTTCATCGCGTCGGGCAACCTGATCTGCACCGTGCCGGGGGAGCCGGCGGCGTTCGACCGGGCCCTGGAGAAGGCGGTCGAGGAGCGCTTCGGCTACTTCCGGGAGGTGATCAGCCGCACGCCCGAGGAGTTGGCTGCCGCGCTGGCCGCGTACCCGTTCGAGCGTGATGCCGAGCAGGCGAGGCCGAAGTTCAGCTATCTGCACGTCCTGGTCGCGGCACCCACGCCGGCGGCGGCAGCGGCGTTCAACCAGATCGATTTCGGGGCCGACCGGGCAGCCGTGAGTGGAGACATCGCCTATCTGCACTACGGCGAGGGGGCCGGGACGTCCAAGCTCACGCCCGCCGTCCTCGTCCGGCGCCTCGGCGTCCAGGGGACGGCGCGGAACCTCAACACGATTGCGAAGCTGATCGAACTGGCGTCCTGATCCGGGCGCCGGTGGTGCGGCAGAATCGTGGCGTGGCCGGTTCGGAGAATGCGTGGACGGTGGTCGTGGTCGACGATCACCCCCGGATCCGCCGGCTGCTGGTCGAGATCGTCGACGCCAACCCGGCGTTCCGCGTCGTCGGGGATGCGGCCGGAGGCGCTCGGGCCGTCGAGCTGTGCGAGGAACTCCATCCCGATCTGGTGCTGATGGACGTCCTGATGGCGCCGGTGAATGGCATCGAGGCGACCCGGCTGATCAAGGAGCGCTGGCCCTCGACCGCGGTGCTCGCGCTCACCTCCTTCGCTCACACAGAGTGGCTGGTCGAGATGCTGCGATCCGGTGCCAGCGGCTACCTGTCCAAGGAAGCGCCGCCGGACGAGCTGTTCGAGGCAATGACCGCTGTCCTCGGACAGGAGGACGCTTACGCCTTCTCGCCCGCGATCCTCTCTCTGCTCGGCCGCTACCTGCACACCTCCGGCGCGAGCCGGTCCCAGCGTCGGACAAGCATGCTGGAGGATCCACTCACCGAACGGGAACTCGACCTCGTCCGCCTGCTCGCGACCGGACGGAGCAACCGCGAGATCGCTTCTCGGATGGGTGTGTCCGACAGCGCGGTGAAGATGTCACTGAGCAGGATCACGGCCAAGCTCGGCGTCCGTGATCGGCTGCAGGTCGCGATCAGATGCCACGAACTCGGACTGGTTCAGCTCGGGCTCCCCGACGCCGATTCGGAGCTGTCGTAGCCACTGAGCCTGGCAGCAGGCAGGCTGAAACGCGCACTGACCTCCCACTGGCCGTCACGCTCACCGGCGGTGAGGGTCCCGCCGAGCAGTGCCGCTCGCTCGGCGATGCTGGCCAGGCCGATGCCCGATCCGGGGGTGTCGGTGCTGTCGAGGTGCGGGGTCGACGGCAGGTCGTTGGCGACCAGGACCCGCAGCCCGGTTTCGTCGTGCTGGACGGTCAGCCGGCACTCGCTGCCGGGCGTGGCGTGCTTCAGCACGTTCGCGACCGCTTCTTGCACGATCCGGAGGGTGGCGTGCCGGAGGTGCGCCGGCAGTTCGGGCCGCTCGTTGTCCAGGCTGACCTGTTCGACCACAGTGAAGCCGCGACCCCGCAGCACTTCGACCAGGCGACGCAGTTCGCCGGCGAGTCCCTCGCCTTCCGCCACGGTGGGCGCGCTGCCGGCCGCCGCGTCCGACAGTCCCGATTCGCGAAGTACGTCGAGCAGAGTGCGTAGTTCCGCCTGCGCGAGGCGGGCGCTCTGCTGGGTGGAGGCGAGGGCGGCCTTCAGCTCGTCCACCTCCGTCGATGTCGCGACGTGGGACGCCTCCAGTGAGATCATCGTGAGTTCGCTGGCCACCGCATCGTGGAGCTCGGTCGCCAGTTCGTGCAGCAGCTGGCGGCGCCGGTCTCGTTCGTCTGCCAGGGCTTCCTCCGCCGCCGCCCTGGCCATGGCGTCGCGAGCCCGCCCAGCCAGAACCCGGCTGACGAACATCCCGACCGCGACCCCGACTAGGAGGAAGAGGACTGCGGTCCAGAGGAACGCCGGAGGGTGCTGGAAGGTCTCGACCGCGATCCACACTGCCGTGATCGACAGGTGGGCGACCAACCACCCCCGGCGGCCCCAGACGATCAGCGTCGCCGTCACTAGCGGAACCGCGATTATCGACATGGAATCAATGCGGGTGATGGGAGTTGGCAGCATCGCGAGCCAGATGGCCACCGCACCCGGCCCGGGCGCGATGGAAGCCGTGATCAGCGAGAGTGTCTCAAGAGCCGATTGGATGGTCAGCAGCCAGGGGTTTCGGACCGGCAGGTAGGTCGGGTCCGGGTGCACCCAGATCGCCAGCAGATCGTTCGCATAGCTGAGGACCCAAAATGCCGCCCACAGCCCGATCAGCCACAAAGGCAGACCCCACTCGCCGACCCGCCGGGCAAGCCACGACCTCACGAGGCGTAGGTTAGCCGCACATCCACGGCATGATGCCGCACCACCAGCCCCGCGTCTGCTGCGGAGGAGCTGACTGGACGCTCACCAGACTGCTTCCAACTGGAAGAAGCATCAGCAGCGACATAACCGAGCCGATTATCGTCCTACTCGTCGGCGACAGCACCTGAACCCCCTCAAGTGTATTCACTGGTGGCGACTCTACAGGTTGCCGAGCGTCGGGCGGCGCGGTCGCTGCGAAGACTGTACAAAAGTATACAAAGCTTGCTCTTGCGCCGCGGACTCTCCGGGGCTAGCTTGATTGTCACCCCAAACTGAGGAGGCATTGCAATGAAGCGAGCACTCATGTCTGCGACCGGCCTGGCCGTGGTCTCCCTCATCATCCCAGCCGTCGGTCCCGCCACTCAGGCCAGTGCAGTTTCGTGCACCGCAGCGTGGAAGTGGACCTCGACCACGCTCTCGGAGTCGACGAAGATGGATGCCACCTCGCAGTGCGATGGGCTTTACGCGTTTGCAACCGACGTATCCTCTGACTACATCAAGGCGCGGTACTACAAGGACGGGGCTTGGCAGACCGGCAGGCAAGGGTTCGTATGGATCACCCCGACGAGCGGCAAGAAGATCCTCGACGACACGATTACCGGACGAGACCTCAAAGGCCATTCCGCGAACGTCAAGCAGTACGTCTTGTACGGGTACTGAGTCCGTCAAGTGAGGCGTCTCGCAATCGCTGTGGTCGCTGTGCTCGTGTGCCTGCTGGACAGTTGCACGGGCGTGCCGGCACCGACGCGGCTTCCTGCGGTTGACCCGCAGGTGCTGCAGGACGTCATTGACGCGAGTTTCATGGTGCCGGGCGACGGTGTGCGCCGGGCGATGCGGGTGCGGGAGTTCAACCACCAGGCGGGCATCCGTAAGTGCGGCGGGCAGCTGACCCGGTCGCTCGACACAACGGCGAACCGCTGGCAACAGAACCTCTTTCCGGACCTGGAGTTGATCCGCGAGAAGGGTTTCGGCGGTGACCAGAAGGAAGAGGCGAGCGACACCCGGCAGGACGACAAGGCGCTGGAGTCGATATCGCAAGAGTGTAAGAACCTCTTCGCACCGATTCCTGACTTTGAGACCTGGTTCGCCCTTCAGGGCGTTTGGTATGACACGGTGCTGTCGCAGCTGCAGGCCCCGGCCATGGTGCCGCTGAAGAAGCCGATGGCGATCTGTCTGACCGATCGCTCTGGGCTGAAAGTCGGCGTGGATGACCCGCCAACAAGGTACTTGGCAGCGCTGACCAAGAGGTGGTTGGCGCTCAGCAAGGAGGACTGGGAGGCGCAGAAGCAGGCCTATTCGGATGCGTTCGTCGACTGTGGGCGTGGCTACTACGAGACATTGACGAAGCTGCTGCTGCCTGAGCGGGACAAGCTGGTGGAGCAGAACCGCGAGGTGCTCACCTCGTTCGCCATCCACCTGGTTGAAGCCGGCTATGTCCCCTAAGCCTCGACGCCCCGTAGCGCGGGCCATGGTGGCGCCGACACCCAATGAGGAGGCTGAGTTCGAGTTGCGCAGCGCACTGTCGCACCCCAGCCGGCTGAGAACTCTCCGGAGATGGCAGCCCGGATCCGGGCAGACACGGTTGTCGGCGGTGGTCTCAAGCGTCAATCACTCAACGTCATTCAGTAGGTCAGGTACTGGTATTAAGCTGCCCGGGGTGAGATCCGTTCACGCGATCGTTTCAGCGGTGATGGTCGGTCTGCTTGCTGGCTGCACTGCTGCGCCGGCGCCGACTTCGGCGCCGGCGGTCGACCCGCAGGTCCTGCAAGACGTCATCGAGGCGAGTTTCATGGTGCCGGGCGACGGTGTGCGCCGGGCGATGCGGGTTCGGGAGTTCAACCGTCAGGCGGGTATTCGCAAATGCGGCGGGCATCCGACGAGATCGCTCGACACGACCGCCAATCGTTGGGACCAGGCTCTGTTTGCCGATCTAGAACTGATCCGCGAATACGGCCTCGGTGAGGGCCTTTCGGCCGACACCAAGGCTGACGACGAAGCGTTGGCCGAAATACGTCCCGGCTGCGATCTCTTTCCACCAATCCATGACTTCGATAAATGGTTCGCCCTCCAGGGCGCGTGGAACGACGTGGTGCTCACCACAGTGCAAAACCCGGTCATGGTGTCGCTGAAGACACCGATGGCTAGCTGTCTCGCCGATCGGACCGGGTTGAAGGTCACTGCAGACGATCCGGCCAACTCTTATCTGAAGGCCGTAACTGAGAGGTGGCTGAAGCTGAGCAAGGCCGATTGGGAGGCACAGGGGCAGGGCTACACGTATGCGTTCATCGACTGTGGTCAGGAGTACTACGGCACCTTGAGGAAGTTGTTGCTCGTGGAGCGGGACAAGATGGTGGAGCAGAACCGCGAGGTGCTCACCTCATTCGCCATCCATCTGGTTGAAGCCGGCTATGTCCCCTGAGTCTCGACGCCTCGTAGGGCGGGCCATGGTGGCGCCGACACCCAATGAGGAGGCTGAGTTCGAGTTGCGCAGCGCACTGTCGCACCCCAGCCGGCTGAGAACTCCCCGGAGCTGGCAGCCCGGATCCGGGCAGACACGGTTGTCGCCGGTGGTCTCAAGAGTCAATCACTCAACGTTATTCAGTAGGTCAAGTACTGGTATTAAGCTGCCCGGGGTGAGGTCCGTTCACGCGATCGTTTCGGCGGTGATGGTCGGTCTGCTTGCTGGCTGCACCTCTGCGCCGGTGCCGACTTCGGCGCCGGCGGTTGACCCGCAGGTCCTGCAAGACGTCATCGAGGCGAGTTTCATGGTGCCGGGCGACGGTGTGCGCCGGGCGATGCGGGTGCGAGAGTTCAACCATCAGGCGGGTATTCGCAAGTGCGGTGGGAAACCGACTCGGTCGCTGGAAACGACTGCCAATCGTTGGGACCAGGATCTGTTTCCCGATATGGAGCTGATTCGCCTGTATGGGTTTGGCATAGGTCAGTCGAGTGACGATGACGCGAAGATCTTGGCGACACTTCCTTCAGGATGCGGGTTGTTTCCAGCAATTCCTGATTTCGACAAGTGGTTCGCTCTCCAGGGCGCTTGGCATGACGTTGTGCTGACAATACTTCAGGATCCCACCATGGTGTCCCTGAAGAAGCCGATGGCGACCTGCCTGACTGATCGGACTGGGCTGAGAGTCAAGGAGGAGAGTCCGGCGGATAGCTATCTGGCAGCCTTGACATCGAGGTGGCTGAAGCTGAGCAAGGCCGATTGGGAGGCACAGTGGCAGGGCTACACGTATGCGTTCATCGACTGTGGTCAGGAGTACTACGACACCTTGAGGAAGCTGCTGTTGCCTGAGCGCGACAAGGCGGTGGAGCAGAATCGCGAGGCGCTGACCCAGTTCGCGATCCACATCGTGGAGGCCGGCTATGTCCCCTAAGAGGCTGGCACGGCTGCGCGGCAGTAGTCGTTTCGCGGCCGGGGTGATCGGCGCGGTGGTCGCGTCGCTGGTGTGGCTGGTCGTGGTGATGGTGATCTCGATGTCGCCCGACCAGGCGGCCCAGCGTCGCGCCGCTCCCGAGTTGCCGCCACCGACAGTGGCCTTGAAGACCACCGAACTGCGACAGGTGACCTGGGCGCCGTGCAGCCGCGACACCACCAGCATCTCGATCGCCGCGCCGACAGTGCCCGCAGGCGAGCGCTCCGTGGTCACCGCCGTCGCAGCTGCCGGTGCGAAGGTCACCACCGGCACTCAGCTGGCACGGGTGGCGTCACGGCCGCTTGTCGCGGTCCACACCGACGCCGTTCTCTACCGCGACCTGACGGTCGGCGCCACGGGGCCCGACGTGGCCGCCTTCGAGAACGCCTTGCACCAGGCAGGAGTGATCGGCAAGGCGAACAGCGTCCTGGACGCCGACACCGTCCACGCGTGGCACCACACCTACGACCCTGCCGGCCCGTCAAACCGGATTCGGGTCGCCACTCTGGTCGCGGTGCCGGCCGACACCGAGGTGTCCAGCGTCATGGTCACGGTGGGTCAAGCAGTGAAGCCCGGCACCCCGTTGCTGGAACTGAGCGCCGGGTCGAACCAACTCCGCTGCGAAGTGCTCAACCCGAGCGGCTCGATCACCCCAGCGGACGTGACCCTCGACGTGGCCGGAAAGACCGTGCCGGCTGCGTCGCTGACCGTCCATCCACGAACCGACGACGAGCCAGGGTATGTGCTGGTCAAGCCCAAGGACGAGGTCGCGGATGGCGCGGCGGTCCGGCTGGGCATCGTGTCGGCCAGCAGCGACGGACCCGTCCTCGTCGCGCCGCTGAGCGCCATCACGACGAGCAGCAACGGCGCCCCGAGTGTGGTCGTCGTCGACGGCGACGTCCGTCGAGAGGTTCCGGTCCAGCTGGGCGTCACGGCGCAGGGGCTCGTTGCGGTCAGCGGGGACGGCCTGGCCGACGGCGTCCAGGTGATGCTCTTCGGCGCCGCCGACGAGACCGCGGGGCCGACGGGCCGGGGCACAGCACCGCCACAGTCCTCCGTCCCCGATCCCGGCGAGACCACGCCCGGTCGCGACGCCAGTTCGCCGAGCGGCCCGGGCACCGGAAAGTGACCCTGACCTCCACGGCTGATCGGGTCGGCCCCGGCAGCGTCCAGGACAAGCCGTTGATCGAGTTGCGCGGAGTCGGCTTCGCCGTGACCACCCCGGTGTCGGTACGCATCCTGCACCCGCTCGATCTCGACATCGCCGCCGGAGCCTCGGTGGCGATCATCGGACCGTCCGGTGCGGGCAAGACCACTCTCGCCTCGCTGATCGGAGCCCTGCAGCCGCCGTCGGAGGGCTCGTACCGCTTCGACGGCACCGAGATGACCGGCCGATCCTTGCGCGAGCTCGCCGCGTTCCGCTCCCGGCACCTCGGCTTCGTCTTCCAGAACTCCCAGTTGATCGAGGAGCGCACGGCGATCGACAACGTCGATCTCGGGATCACCGACGCCGGCATGCCCGGTGCCGAACGCGCCGAGCGCTGCCTCCGGGCTCTCGACATCGTCGGGCTGACAGCGATCGCCGACCGCAGCGCCAGCGACCTGTCAGGCGGGGAGAGGCATCGGGTGGCCATCGCCCGGGCGCTGGTGAAGAACCCGAGCGTGGTGATCGCCGACGAACCGACCGCGAGCCTTGACCAGGCCACCGGCAGATCGGTTCTGGGTCTGCTGGCCGACCTCACCGACTACGGCACCACCCTGATCGTGGTCACCCACGACGAGCGGGCCGCAAGCATGGTCGACCAGATCGTCTCGATCGTCGACGGGCACCTGTCCAGGGTCCAGCCATGACCGGTCGTCTCGGCGCTGCCTGGGAACAGCTCAAGCGGGCTGTACTCCGTCCCGCCCGGCTGATGGTCGCCGACGCCGGGGCGTCACTGATCGCCCGCCCGTGGCATGCCGTCGGCATGATCTCCGGAGTCCTGCTCGGAGTGGCCAGTGCGACCGGCGCGTTCGTGGTCGCCGACACCCAGCAGGCCCAGATCGATCTCCGGTTCGACCTGCAGCGGTCCAGCCACGTCGTTCTGTGGGCCAAAGCGGCACCTGCCGACGGCTTCCCGCCCGACCAGGTCCGGCTCGTCGGCGACCTCGAGCCGGTCAGCGCCGTCGGCGAGTTCTCGATCTGGGGGCAGTCGGTGAGCGTCGGCCGGGGCCTGGAACCCGAGGCTGCGTCCGTCCCGGAGATCGTCGCCGACCCCGGCGGCCTGGACGCCAGCGGCACCACCGTCACCGCGGGCGCGCCAGTGTCGTTGCTGGCCAGCAGCGGGCAGCTCCCGCTCGCCTGGGTCGGGGTCGACCTTGCGCGGACCCTCGGAGTCGCACCGGCAGACCCGATAACGCCGACCGACTCCCAGGTCATCGTCGACGGCAGGCCGTTCAGCGTCGCCGGGATCGTCCGCAACGACCAGGGCTTCGGCTACGTCAACAACGCTGTCGTCATCGCCCGCGCAGCCGCTGGCGAGCCCAGGGGAGCCACGGACGTGCGGCTCGTCGCCCACGTGCGTCCCGGCTCCGCCGCGGCTGTCGCCGGCTATGCCATCGGCACCGTCGACTACACCGGCAGCCTCATGCTGACCGACCAGACCCCGCCCGACGGCCAACAACTGCAGCGCAACGTCGGCGGCGACCTCCGCCAGATCGGCGCAGCGCTAGGCGGATTCGTCGGCCTGGTCGGCATGGTCGCCATCGCCAACACGCTGATGTTGTCGGTGAACAACCGGCTGCGCGAGCTCGGCCTCCGTTCGGCCATGGGCTGGAGCCGCCGCCGAATCGGCCTGCTCATCCTCACCGAATCCGGCTTCGCGGGAGTCATCGCCGGAATCCTTGGCAGCGCGCTCGGCCTGGCGGCCTCCGCGATCTGGTCCTGGGCGAACGGCTGGGACCTGATCGTCACGCCGTCGTTGCCGTGGCTCGTCGTCCTCGCCGGAACCGCTGCGGCCCTTCTCGGCGGCCTCATCCCGGCCATGCGGGCGGCGTCCGTCTCGCCGCTGGCGGCGATGCGGTCGTGAGATGACAGGCAGTCCGGGATCGGATGATTGGCTCGTCATCCGGTTTCCGACCCGGGTCTAGAGCACCGCCGAGCCGTCGCCCAGACTGCGTACCTCGCCGGTCGGCCAGGATGCATTCCCGGCACCCGGCACCGGCGAGAGTCGGATCCGCCGCGGACGGTCGGACGTCAGGTGGAACCAGTCGTCGGCAGGGACGTACCCCGGGACGTGGATGTGCACCGACTGCGCGAATACCGAGGTCGTCAGGTCGAGGAACCAACCGGACGCATCGTGTCCGGTCCCGGCGGTCACCTTGGCGGAGTAGAGCGCCGCACTGCGTCCGAGCGGGAAACCGAAGGCCTCGGCAACGACCTCGCCGTCCACCCGCAGCCGGGCGACGACGACCTGGTGCTCGGCCGGACCGAAGCGATAGGCGTAGCCGTAGTCGAAGAACGAACCCAGCAACTCGGTGGCTGGCAGCGTCCGCTGCTGTCGCGGCGCGAGGGCGATCGCGCGCGCAGCAGGGCACACCTTCACCGTCCCGTCGCGCAGCGCGAAGACCTCGAGGTCGCCGTGGACGGGGGTGGCGGTGTCGTTGGTGACGTGCAGGTGCAGCCCGTTCACGCCCTCGTCGGTGATGCCGATAGCGACCGGAGCGAAGGCCCTGGCCAGCGCGCGGAAGACCGGCTTCGGCCGGTGGGTGTGGTCGAGCACCCCCCAGCCCGCGCCGGGGGCCACGTCAGACAGGGCGAAGACGAGGGCGCCACGGCAGGTCGAACCCTCGCGGCGCCACTCGGCGAATGCCTCGGTGGCGACTTCGGCCGTCGTCGCGCGGGAGTAGGCCAGGTAGGCGGGTGGATCGTCAGCGCGCAACCGGTTCGGATCGAGTCCGTACAGCCGAGCGAGGTAGTGGTCGCGGGTGTCGGCGAAGTCCCAGCCCGCCCCCCGGTCACGCGGGACGCCGGTGCTGGGGTCGGCCGGCATCGTTTCGTCGTCGGGAAGGTTGGCGAAGGCGAGGCATTCCGAAGCGAAGACGACCGCGGCACGACGGGCATCCTCCAGCGGGCGCTCGTAGGCTCCGACGCCGTAGTAGTGGCCGACGCCGGCGTCCACGTTGAACGGAAGGGCGCCCCCGGACGGCGAGCCGGGCACCCAGGCCACGTCCGGACGCAGTTCGGCGACCAGCGCCGGGAGGGTGTCGGTGACCAGCGGTGAGTACCAGTGGTCAGCCGGCAGTCCGAGCATCGCCGCCTGCTGGGCGATCTCGCTGCCACCGCAGGCGACGGCCAGCGACGGACAGCCCTGCCGGGCGTCCAGGAATTGCCGCGCTTCGGCCTCGACGTGGGCGAGGAAGGCGGCGTCGCCGGCGGGGTAGTCGAAGTTCGCAAACATGAAGTCGGCGAAGACCAGCAGGCCGAGTTCGTCGCAGAGATCGAAGAAGGCTGGGGCCTCGTAGGTGGCGATGCCCGGGATCCGGATCATGTTCATGCCCGCCTCGGCGGCCCGGCGCAGGAGTGGCTCGTACGCGTCCCGGGTGCCGGCGAGGGTGAGCAGGTCGGCGGTGGTCCACACCGCGCCGCGGCAGAACACCGGCACCCCGTTCATCCGGACGGCGAAGTCGGTGCCGTCCCCGCGATCGACCTCGAGGTGGCGGAACCCGGTGCGGGCAAGGGGGAACGAACGTTCACCCGCGACGAGCTCGACGTCGTACAGCGCCGGGCGTCCGTGCGTGGCCGGCCACCAGAGGTCCGCGTCGGGGACGCGCAGAGTGGCTGAGGTGCGGCCGCCGTCGAGTACAAAGTCGGTTTCGACGCCGCCGCAGCGCAGCCGTAGACCGCTCCGGGAGCCTGCGAAGGAGACGGTCAGGACGCCGTCGGTGCTATCCGCGTCCGCGCTGATCCGGACGTCGTCGAGGCTGAGCGAGCCCGGACGGATGAGGCTGATCGGGCGGTACGGCCCGACCGCCTGGATGGACGGGCACCAGCCGGGCATGTGTCCGAGCAGGGTGGTGCGGAGCAGTCGCAGCCCCTGGCTGTCGGCGAGCCGGGGACGCCAGCGTGCCCGCGGCCCCTTCGCGGTCAGGCGGTCGGTGATCGCGGCGAACCGGATGGTGAGTCGATCCGTCCCGGTCAGCTGGACGGGGATGTCGTTCGCCTCGAACATCGACTCAACGGTGAGGATTCGGGCGCCGTTCAGGAACACCTCCGCGACCGTGGCGAGGCCCTCGAACCGGAGTACGGCCGGGCCGGCCGGCTCCGCGAGATCGCAGACATACCAGGCGTCGCGGTCCTGCAGGGGCTCGGGGCGGGCGGGGTCGAACCGGTTGGCGGCGGTGAGCGCGGCTGCCAGCGTCCCTGGGACCTGCGCGGGCAGGTGCTCCGCGTCGTCGGGTGGCGGTGAACCGTGATCGGGACCGTCCCCATTCTGGTTCACGGCGACTCGCCAGCCCTCGGCCAGCGGCGTCACCTCCGCGTCCAGGTAACGGCGCACGGTCAGCCGGCTTTCGCGTCCAGGCCGGCGAAGAGGGCGTCCCAGGCCTCGATCGCCGGGTCCAGCGCCGATGCGAGCGGCTCGAAGCGTCCGCGCGCGACGGCACGCGCCAGCATGAACTGGGTGGTCTTCGCCGTGGTGCTGATCGTCCGTGCTGCGGCGACCTCCTCGGCGAACCGGTCGGCGTCCAGCCAATCGAGGTGGCTGGCCAGCAGCTCGAAGTTGGCCCCGAACTGGCGGACGGTATTGAAGGCGTACAGGTGGAAGAAGTCGATGCCGCGCTCGGCGACTCGTCCCACCTGGCCGGGGAAGACGTCGGCGAACGTGGCCAGCGGGTTGGCGGCGGGCCGGCGGGTGAGGTGGTGCCCGAGCAGCGCGTCGGCGACCCGCCGCTGGTGGTCGGGCGTCGGGGACGCCGCCGGAAGGCGCACGATCTCGGTGTACGGGATCCAGCGCTGCACCGGCTCGACGGCATGCTGGAACGCTCCGGAATAGTCCTCGCCGGACAGGGCGAAGTAGCCGCCATTGTGGAAGTACTCCAGCCCGCGTCCGCCAATGTCGATGCGGTTGATCCCGATGGTGGTTTTGCCGTGGGCGATGTGATAGTTGATTCCGGCCGTGTCCGGGAGGTGGAAACTGTCCATTTCGACCAGGCAGAGTCGTCCGCGGTCGAGCTGGGTGGCGACGTGGTTCTCGACACTGTCGTACAGCGTGAGTTCGGCGCAGGTGATGCCGTAGAGGCGCTCGAGGTCGTCCAGCGGGACCTTGAAGAACGTGAACTGGTCGCCCTCGAAATCCTGGACGAGGGTGAACCCGAGCATCGCCTCGGGGATCAGCCCGGCGGTGGCGAGAGCCTCGATCCACAGGTCGACGTAGCAGTTGGTTTCCGGCCAGGCACGGTCGCTGGCGTGCAGTGGGTGCGGACGATAGGTGGCCGGCGAGATCGCGGGGAAGACAGCGCTGCTGGCCTCCCGTCCGATCATGCGGTGAGGGTAGCATCGGCACCCTCGACGGCCGGGGGATAACGATCGTGTTGCTCTTTGCGCCTGTCGTCCCGCGGTCACCGGTAACGATTGAGTTGCACCTTGCCGATTCGCCGGTGGCGGCGTTCTCGCCGCCGTAATGTGCCGATGTGAGTGCCAGCACAGCTCTCAAGGCTCGGTCGTCCTGGCTGGGGCGCCCCTGGTTCTTCGTCGCTGTTGTTGCGCTGGCCCTGAATGACCATGTCTTCAAGGGCGCCTGGCCGGGTTGGCTGACCGGCAAGCTGAGCGATTTCGCCGGTCTCGTGGTGGTCGCAACGCTGGCTGCCGTGCTGTTCGGTCCGCGGTGGGGGACGGTGGTCGCGGGAGTGGGGTTCGTTGCACTGAAGACGGTGCCCGGGGTTGCGGAACTGGCCTCGCCAGTGCTCGGTGGAGTGACGCTCCGGGACCCTTCGGACCTGATCGCGCTGGCCGTGCTGCCGCCGCTGTGGGCGCTGTTGCACGCGGTGCCGGATCCGGCGCGCACCCGTCGCGTCTGGGCAGTCGCGGGGCTGGTCGCCGGAGTGCTCGCGACCACGGCGACCAGCAGCGTGCGGACTCCCGACGTGATGCTGGAGTCGGGCAGCGGGGTGATCTATGCGAACGTCGACCCCGGCGATGGCTTCAACCGGGAAGTGCTCGCGACCACCGACGGCGGCCAGACCTGGGCGAAGGTGTCGGAGGGCTCCGGCCCGGACGCGAGAGAGTGGACGTCGCAGCGGTACGACCGCGATCTGCATGTCTGCGCTCCCGACGCCACCTGCTACCGGGGCACGAACGGCACGTCCGGAGAGTGGGCCGGGGTGCTGATCGACCGGCTTCCTCCGGGGTCGAACTGGCAGCTGGACGGCAGAGTGCCCCGGTTGGGCTACGAGCCGGCGTTCGCGCTCGACACGGCAGCCCCCGACCGAGCCGTCCTGTCCGGCGAGAACCGTACCGTGTACTACCGCCGTTCGGCCGGTGACTGGGTGGCGGTCGATCTCGGCGCCCTGGTCGGCCCGCCCGCGTGGGTACGGAGCGCGGTGACGACGCTTGGCCAGTTCGGTGTGGTGACGATCCTCACCTTCCTGGTCGGTGCCGGGATGATCTGGTTGCTCGTGCCGTGGACCCCCGTAAAGGTCGTGCTGGAGGTTCTGGTCAACGTCCTGGCGTGTGGCATCCTCGCCGTGATCACGGCGCTCGGGGCTCCCCCCAGCCGGTTGCAGGTGCACGCCGCCTGGCTCGGCATCCTGCTCGTGCTCACCGCGATGATGCGGGTCACCTGGTGGCAGGAGCGACGATCGGCGCTCCCGGCCCAACCCGTGGAGGATCTCAGGTGAGCACCGACCAGCCGGTCTCGCCGGTGGGCCGCGCCCACCCAGGCTGGGTCGCGGTGGGACTCGTCGCAGGGGTCCTGGCGCTGACGGCGACGGCGAGCCCGGGCACCGACCGGGTGTCGGACGTCGCGTACGGCGGGGGAGCCTTCTACGTGGGCGTGCAGCTGAAGTACGGGATGGGTGAGCAGTGGCTCGCCAGCACGGACGGCGGTCGCACCTGGTCCTCGGCGCTCGTGCCCCCGCAGCGTGCAACGGCACCCGAGGTCGAACCCCAGACCTGGTCAGCCTGCGCGGACGACGGAGTCTGCTACCGCGCCCGCATGGTGGCGTCACCGAGCTCGAAGGCCAGGACCGAGCGCCTGATCGAGCTGCAGCCGCCGGGATCGGATTGGCGGGTCGAGGCTGAGCCTGGCCCGGGGCCGGCCCTCGTCGGCCTGGCCGTCAACCCGTCCGACAGCTCCGAGGCGGTGGTGATCAGCTGGCGCTCGGCGTTCTCCCGAGCCCCGTCGGGCACCTGGGAGGAAGTGGACGTGGTGCGGCTGGCGAGCGCCCCGTCCTGGGTCGTCGACGGGGTCGTGCTGCTGGGAAGCTCACGGGCGACGATCGCCATCGGGCTCGCGCTCAGTGTGCTGGGTTGGCTGCTCATACCGACGCTGTCGTCGAAATGGCTGGCACAGGTGTTCACCCTGTTGCTCGGGTCGGTCCTGTGGGCCCTCGGCTCGTTCTGGGGGCTCCCCGTCCTCTCCGGGATGCCGATGATGTGGGCCAATCTCGTCTGGGCGACCGCTACAGCGCTGGTCATCCTGGTGGCCCACCGCCGTAGCCCGTCCCGCGAAGGCCCCGTCGAGCATCTCGAACGGTCGTCGGGTCAGACCTACCGGCAGGATGACCTGCGATGACCGGTGCCGCGTACCGGTTTTGACCCCCCAAATCCGGCGCGGTAGTCTTAGGCGCTGTTGCGCTGCGGTCCGTCCTGAACCGGGCAGACCCCGCTACCGCCGATAGCTACATCTCATGGAAGCAGGACTCGACCCGTGTCTACGTACAGCCCCAAGCCTGGTGAGATCACCAGGGCCTGGCTCGTGATCGATGCCGAGGACGTCGTCCTCGGGCGGCTGGCCGTCACCGCGGCGACCCTGCTGCGCGGCAAGCACAAGCCGCAGTACGCGCCGCACATCGACACCGGCGACTTCGTCATCGTCGTGAACGCGGACAAGATCGCGCTCACCGGCAAGAAGTCCACCGACAAGCTGGCGATCCGGCATTCCGGGCGTCCGGGCGGCCTGAAGTCGGTTCCCTACGGCGAGCTGCTGGCCCGCGATCCCCGCAAGGCCGTGGAGCGCGCCGTCTGGGGGATGCTGCCCAAGAACAAGATCGCGCGCCAGCAGATCAAGAAGCTGAAGGTGTACTCCGGCCCGAAGCACCCGCACGAGGCGCAGAAGCCCGAGGCGTACCAGATCACCCAGATTGCTCAGTGAGCCGAGGAACCACCGTGACCGATACCGTTGTTGAGATCGAGACCGAAGAGGTCGCCCCGTTCACCGAGGGTGACCGCGAGATCGCGTACCGCTCCGAGGCCGGCGCCGCCGTCCAGCTGCCCGGCGGGCGCCCCGCCATCGTCGCTCCCGCCGGCGCCACCGGACGCCGCAAGGAGGCCATCGCCCGCGTCCGGATCGTCCCGGGCAGCGGCACCTTCTCGATCAACGGCCGGACGCTCGAGGACTACTTCCCGAACAAGCTCCACCAGCAGACCATCAACGAGCCCTTCGTCACCGCGGCCGTCGTGGGTTCCTACGACGTCATCGCCACCATCACCGGTGGCGGGGTGACCGGCCAGGCCGGCGCCCTGCGGCTCGGCATTGCCCGCGCGCTGAACGCCGTGGACGCCGAGGCGAGCCGTCCGGTGCTGAAGAAGGCCGGCCTGCTGACCCGCGACGCCCGGGTCAAGGAGCGCAAGAAGGCCGGCCTGAAGAAGGCCCGCAAGGCTCCGCAGTACTCCAAGCGCTGAGCGCACCCATGGCGCGCCTGTTCGGGACGGACGGGGTCAGGGGCACCGCCAACGTCGACCTCACCGCCGAGCTGGCGCTGGAGTTGTCGGTGGCTGCTGCCCACGTGCTGGGCGAGGCCGGGGCGTTCGAGACCGGACGGCGTCCGTTCGCCCTCGTCGGCCGCGACACCCGGGCCAGCGGTGAGTTCCTCGAGGCCGCCGTGGTGGCCGGGCTGGCCTCGGCCGGGGTGGACGCGGTCCGCCTCGGCGTCATCCCCACTCCCGGCGTCGCGCATCTCGTCGCGAGCACGGGAGCCGACCTCGGGGTGATGCTGTCGGCGTCCCACAATCCGATGCCCGACAACGGCATCAAGTTCTTCGCCCGGGGTGGGGTGAAGCTGGACGACGCCATCGAGGACGCGATCGCCGACCGGATGGAGGAGCCCTGGCGGCGTCCCACCGGTGCCGACGTCGGCCGCGTCACCGACGATCCCGGTGCGATCGAGGGCTACATCGCCCACCTCGTCGCCAGCCTCGGAACCGAGGCGAGCCTTGAGGGGCTGAAGGTCGTCGTCGACTGTGCCAACGGGGCTGCCCACGTCACCGCGCTGGCCGCTTTCGAGGCCCAGGGCGCTGACGTCGTGCCGCTGCACGCGACCCCGGACGGGCTGAACATCAACCACAACTGCGGGTCGACCCACCTGGCGTCCCTGCAGGCGGCGGTGCTGGAGCACGGGGCCGACCTCGGCATCGGGCTGGACGGGGACGCGGACCGGTGCCTGGCCGTCGACCACACCGGTGAGATGGTGGACGGCGACCAGATCCTGGCGATCCTCGCCCTGGCGATGCGGGAGCGCAAGGCGCTGCACAGCGACACCGTGGTGGCCACGGTGATGAGCAATCTCGGGTTCGTGAACGCGATGCGCGGTGCCGGGATCCGGGTCGACCAGACGAAGGTCGGCGACCGCTACGTCCTGGAGGCCATGAACGCCAACGGTTTCACCCTCGGCGGAGAGCAGTCCGGGCACGTGATCATGAGCGAGTTCGCCACCACTGGGGACGGCGTGCTGACCGCGCTGCACCTAGCCGCGCGGATGGCGAACACCGGTCGTCCGCTGCGCGAGCTGGCCGGGGTGATGACCCGGCTGCCGCAGGTGATGCTCAACGTCCCCGGAGTGAACAAGGCCCGCGCCGGCATCGACCCCGTGGTCAACTCGGCGGTGTCGGCGGCGGCCCGGGAGCTCGGCGACAACGGCCGGGTGCTGCTGCGTCCGTCGGGGACGGAGCCGCTGGTCCGGGTGATGGTCGAAGCCGAGACCGCCGAGCTCGCGCTCGAGGTGGCCGAGCGGCTCGCCGCCGTCGTCCGCGATCGGCTGGGCCTGGAGCCTGCGGCGCACTGACCTGCCAGGCCGGGCTGCCCGTCCGTAGGAGCCGGCCCTAGACTGAGCGCCCATGACAGCCTTGCGGACTGGTTGGCGGATCGCTCTCGCCGGGGTGAGCCTCGGCGCACTGCTCGCGGGTTGCGCCGTCCCGCCGCCGCTCGACACGGCGCCGATCGAGGTCGATGCGTCCCCGCTCGCCGCCCAACTCGGGGCCAACGCCAGCCTCCAGGGGCTGCGGATCTTCCCGAAGAGCAACGCCTGGAACAAGCGGGTCGACACCTCGAAGGTCGACAAGAACTCGAAGAAGCTGATCAAGGGCATCAGCGGACACCTCCACGCCGACTTCGGTGCGAACTGGGACGGCGGCCCGTTCGGCATCCCGTACGTCGTCGTCTCCGGCAGCCAGGCGAAGGTGCCGGTGAGCTTCGACTACGCGGACGAGAGCGACCGCGGGCCGTACCCGATCCCGGCCGGCGCGCCGATCGAAGGCGGTCCGGGCGCGGACGGCGACCGGCACGTCCTGGTGCTCGATCGCGACCACAAGCTGCTGTACGAGCTGTACGACGCGCATCCGAAGAACGGCGGCACCTCGTGGACAGCCGGCTCGGGGGCGGTCTTCGACCTGACCACCAACAAGCTGCGTCCGAAGGGCTGGACGAGCGCGGACGCGGCCGGCCTGCCGATCCTGCCCGGTCTGGTGCGCTACGACGAGGTGGCGTCGGGGAAGATCACCCACGCGATCCGGTTCACGGTGGCGAAGACTCGCAAGGCGTATGTGTCGCCGGCGCGGCACTATGCGTCCAGCAGCCGCAGCTCGAGCCTGCCGCCGATGGGCATGCGGGTGCGACTGAAGAAGAGCTTCAAGATCTCCGGCTACCCGAGGCAGGCCCGGGTGATCCTGCAGGCGATGAAGACCTACGGCCTGATCCTGGCCGACAACGGCAGCAACTGGTTCGTCTCCGGCGCGCCCGATCCGCGCTGGGACGACGCCGCCCTGAACAAGCTGAAGAAGGTCCCCGGCAGCGCCTTCGAGGTCGTGAAGATGGGGAAGATCACTAAGCGCTGAGGCACGCCTGGCCGGTCTTCACACACGCCGCCCTCGGTGGTACCGTTTGCGGCGAACGGTCTGATCCGTTCGAGAGCCAGGGGTTGTGACTCCCAAGGCAAGACCCGAGCTCAAGCATCAGCACACG
This sequence comes from Propionibacteriaceae bacterium, assembly GCA_017306015.1. Classification (GTDB taxonomy): domain Bacteria; phylum Actinomycetota; class Actinomycetes; order Propionibacteriales; family Propionibacteriaceae; genus Propionicimonas. The sequence goes on along the minus strand of JAFKJK010000025.1, from coordinate 43,799 downwards.
AGAGCGTGCGATGTCTGGGGCTCGTTTTTTTGTGCCCGGAAGTCGCCCGCTCGATCACAGTCATAGGAGACAGTGTGAGCAACGAGCGAGTAATGAGTCGGCAGGCCTTGGCCCAGGCAGTACTGGACAAGGTCGGTGGTCCGGCGAACGTGACGTCCCTGACATCGTGTTTCACACGGCTCAGGTTCGTCCTGAAGGATCCGTCCAAGGTCCAGCGCGCGGATCTCGAGCAGCTGGACGGGGTGATCTCCGTGGTGAACGCCGGCGGTCAGGTGCAGGTCGTCATCGGGAGCGACGTGCTCCAGGTCAGGGAACAGCTGGAGGCCCTCCTTCCCCGGCAGGACAGCGAGGAGGCCGCTCCCGCACCGGAGACAGCCAACCTGTTCGACCGGTTCGTGAACCTGATCTCCGCCATCTTCCAGCCGATCCTCTGGGTCCTCGCGGGCACTGGCTTGCTGAAGGCGTTCATCCTGGTGGCCTCGAGCTTCGGCTGGCTCGCGTCCACGTCAACGACGTACGTGATCCTCAGCGCGTCCGCGGATGCCCTGTTCTACTTCCTGCCCATGTTCCTCGCGTTCACTGCTGCCAAGCGGTTCGGCGCGAACCAGTTCGTCTCACTCACGCTCGCCGGTGGCCTGCTGTATCCGTCGATCATCGGACTGGCCAGCGCTGAGGCGCCGGTCACGTTCTTCGGGATCCCGGTCGTGATGGCGACCTACACCTCGTCGGTCATCCCGATCGTGGTGATCGTGTGGGTGCAGAGCCATGCCGAACGCTGGCTGAAGAAGGTGCTGCCAGGCATGGTGGTGAACTTCCTGTCGCCCGCCTTGATCGTGCTGATCCTCTTCCCGCTGAGCCTGATGACCATCGGCCCGCTCACCACGTACCTCGGCCAGGCGATCACCAACGCCGTCGGCTGGATCTATACCGTCAGCCCGGTTGCGGCCGGCTTCGTGATCGGCGGTCTTGCCCAGTTCCTGGTTGTCTTCGGGCTGCACTGGGCGATGATCGCCGTCATCATCAACGAGTTCGGAACGTCAGGCCAGTCGTTCACGATCCTGCCGTTCTACGCCGGCGTGACCGCCCAGACAGGCGCCGTCCTCGCCGTCTTCCTCCGGACGCGCAACGCCAAGCTCAAGCAGGTCGCGGGCCCCGCCGCCCTGAGCGGACTACTGTCCGGCATCTCCGAGCCCGCCGTCTACGGTGTGAACCTTCCCCTGCGCCGGCCTTTCATCATCGGCCTCGGCAGCGCCGCGGTTGGCGGTGCCGTGATCGCCGCCAGCGGTGTGGTCTCGCACGCGTTCGCGGTCCCGTCGCTGATCAGCATGCCGGCGGCGCTCGGCTCCGGGGACTTCACGGTCTTCGTCATCGGCGTGGTCGGAGCCATGGTGCTCGCTTTCGTTCTGACCTACCTGTTCGGCGTGAAGGAGCCCGCCGCGGGCCTCCCGGTCGCGGGCGGCGTCACCGCCACTCCGGCGGTCGCCGCCGCAGTCCGCACGTCCAGGATCCTTGCCCCGATGGCCGGCTCGACCCGGACGCTGTCCGAGATCAGCGACCAGGTGTTCGCGAGCGGATCCATGGGCAAGGGGGTCGCCCTGCTCCCGGCGGACGGGCAGCTCTTCGCGCCCGCCGACGGCGTGGTGATCGCCTGTCTCCCGCACGCCTACGGCATTCGAACCGACGACGGGATCGAGGTGCTGGTCCACGTTGGCATCGACACCATCAAGCTCGAGGGCGAGTACTTCCGGCCGGCGGTCCAGGCCGGAGACCGAGTTACCGCCGGTGATGCCATCGGCACGGTCGACCTCAAGGCGTTGACTGCCGCCGGCTACGACTCGACCACGGTGGTGCTCGTGACGAACTCGGCCATGCTGAGCCGGGTCGAACGAACAACCCATGTCGACGTCAGTCCCGGTGATGTTCTGCTGGAGGTGACCCGGTGACTGCGCAGAGCTCCGGGCAGACCGGACGGCCGGCGATCACCGACCCGGTCGAGTTCCCGGCGTCATTCCTGTGGGGCGGCGCTACCGCCGCCAATCAGATCGAGGGTGCCTACGCCGAAGGCGGCAAGGGCCTGTCAACGTCCGACCTGGCGCGGTACCGTCCCGACGTCGCGGACGGTGCCGACAACTTCACCTTCGAGGTGACCGGGGCGGAGTTGGACGCAGCAGACGCCGGCATTCTCGAAGGCGTGTTCCCCAAGCGGTGGGGCATCGACTTCTACCACCGCTACGCCGACGACATCGCGCTGTTCGCCGAGATGGGCTTCACCGCGTTCCGGCTCTCGATCTCGTGGGCCAGGATCTATCCCACCGGCCTGGAGGACGAGCCGAACGAGGAGGGGCTGACGTTCTACGACCGGGTGTTCGACGAGCTGCTCGCCCACGGCATCCAGCCCGTCGTGACCATGTCGCACTACGAGATGCCGCTCGAGCTCACGCGCCGCTACAACGGTTGGCTTTCCCGGGAGTGCATCCCTGCATTCGAGAAGTTCGCCCGATCGATCCTCACCCGTTACCGCGACAAGGTCAGGTACTGGCTGACGTTCAACGAGATGAACATGAACCTGACCAGCGTCTACACCGGTGCCGGCGTGCTCCTTGACCGGACGGACCGTCCGGCCCGCGAGGTGGCCTACCAGGCCACTCACCACCAGTTCGTGGCGAGCGCCCTCGCCGTCGCCGCGGCCAGGGAGATCCTGCCCGAGGACGCGATGATCGGCGCGATGATCAACCGGATCGAGGTGTACCCGGCCACGCCCAAGCCGGACGACGTGCTCCAGGCCATGAAGGAGGACCAGACCAACTTCTTCTACCCCGATGTCGCCGTCCGCGGAAGGTATCCCGGCTACGCCCTGCGGTACTTCCGGGACAGCGGATTGAGCATCGAGTTCGCAGACGGCGACGACGAGGTCCTGGCAGCCGGCACGGTCGACTACGTCGGGATCAGCTACTACATGTCGCACCTCACCGAGGACCGGCCCGGAGCCCAGGAGCAGGTGGGCCTACTGGTTGGTGCACTGAAGAATCCGTACCTCGAACTGACCCGGTGGGGGTGGCCGATCGACGCGGTCGGACTGCGGATCTCGCTGAACCGACTCTGGGATCGCTACCAGGTGCCGATCTTCATAGTCGAGAACGGGCTCGGCGCCGAGGAAGCTCTCGGCGAGGACGGCAGCGTCCACGACCAGTACCGGATCGAGTACCTGCGCGAGCACCTCGTGCAGATCAGGGAGGCGATCGCGGACGGCGTGGAGGTGATGGGCTACACCTCGTGGGGTCCGATCGACCTCGTCTCCTGCGGTACCTCGCAGATGTCGAAGCGATACGGCTTCGTCTACGTTGATCAGGACAACTACGGTCAGGGCAGCCTGCGGCGAGTTCGCAAGGACTCGTTCGCCTGGTACCGGGACGTGATCGCAAGCCGCGGCGCGTCGCTGTCCAGCGGCTAGCCAGCCCTGGCCGATTTCGGGGATGGACAACGATGTACATCGAGCGGATCCTCAGCAACAACGCCGTCATCGCGACCGCGGACAGCGGCGAGGTCGTGGCCCTCGGGCCAGGGATCGGGTTCCGGCACAAGAAGGGGACGGAGCTGCCCGAAGAGGAGGTCGAGCGGGTCTTTCGGCCCAGCCCGGCCCAGCCTCTCGAGCAACTCGGCGCCTTCCTCGCCGACCTCCCGAGCGCCTATCTGGATGCAGCGGTGGAGGTCTGCGAGGCCGCTCAGACAGAGCTGTCCATCCCCCCGAGCCAGTCGCTGGCTATCGCGATCGCCGATCACCTCAGCTTCGCGTTACGGCGGCAACGGGAGGGCATCTCGGTGGAGTACCCGCTGGCGTGGGAGATCGCTCAGTTGTACCCCACTTACACGGCGGTGGGGCGACGAGCGGTCACCATCGTGCAGAGCCGGCTCGGCGTGCAGCTGCCGGACGAGGAGTCCATCAGCTTCGCGATGCACTTCATCAACGCGCACGCCGGGTCCGCTCCCAACAGCCTGCCCTGGACTCGTCAGCTGACCCTGATCAGTCAGTTCTTCGACGTCATCGACTCCTCGTTCGGCGTCGCAGTCGACCGGGAGTCGATGAGCGCGTCGCGTTTCGTCACGCACCTCCGGTACGTGTTCGCGCGGATCGAGCGGCACACCCAGCTGGAGGACACCCCGAACGAGCTGATGCGTTCGATCGCCGAGAACTTCTCCGACGAGATCGCCTGCGCCCACCGCATCGCCTATCTCATCCGCCTCGGACTGGGAACGGGCATCACCTCCGACGAGGTTGCGTTCGTCGCGATTCACGTCGCCCGCCTGGTCAAGGACGTGAAGGAAGATCGAGCGACGCCGGCCCTGGAGCGATCCTGATGACGCGCCGAGCCCTCAGTCCAGCCGGCGGCCCAGCACCTGCACGTACTGGGGGACGTAGCCCAGCCTGGTGTAGAAGTCGATGACCTCGTCGTTCTCGCGGCGCACCATGAACTGCACCTTCTTCGCGCCGCGGGCGCGCAGCCAGGTCTCGGCCCCGGACATCAGGCGCCGCCCGTACCCCTGGCCCCGGAACGCCTTGGCCACCGACAGGTAGTACACCCAGCCTCGGTGGCCGTCGAAGCCGACCATCGCCGAGCCCACCAGGATGCCGTCCTCGCGTACTCCGAGCACCGTCGACGACGAACCCTTCACCGCTTGCAGGAAGTCCTCGCGCGGGTTGTTCCAGGGCCGGGTGAGACCGGCCTCGTCCCACAACAGGACGACCGAGCGAGCGTCACCGGCGCCGAGTTCTTCAATCACGTCCCCACCCCCAGGGGCGTCGTCGTGCCTGCGAACGCCCCATCCGTGGCAGGATAACGCAGCCTGCTGAAGGCTTCCTGGGTTCTGGAGAGTTGGCCCTCAGACCTTGCGGATCCGCACCCAGCTGACCTGGTGATCCGGGCCCTTGCGCAGGATGGCGGTCGCCCGTCCCCTGGTCGGACGGATGTTCAACTCAAGGTTCGGGCCGTTGATGTTGTCCCAGAACTCCAGGGCCGTCCGGGTCGCCTCCTCGTCGCTGAGCGAGGAGAACCGCACGAAGTAGGAGTTCGGATCCCGGAACGCGGTCTCGCGCAGCCGCATGAACCGGGCCAGGTACCAGTCCCGGACGTCGGAGTCGGCGGCGTCCACGTAGACGGTGAAGTCGAAGAAGTCGCTCAGCGCCAGGCCGGTGCTGCCGTCCCGCCGGATCCGCGGCGGCTGCAGCACGTTGAGACCCTCGACGATCAGGATGTCCGGCTGCGTCACGGTGATCCGACGGCCCGCGACGATGTCGTACTCGTTGTGGGAGTACACCGGCGCGCTCACCTCCGGCATGCCCGACTTCACGTCCATCACGAACTGCACCAGCGCCCGCTGGTCATAGCTCTCCGGGTAGCCCTTGCGGTCCAGCAGGCCCAGCTCGATCAGCCTGGCGTTCGGGTAGAGGAAGCCGTCCGTGGTCAGCAGGTCGACCTTCGGGTGGGACGGGAGCCGGCGCAGCAGCTCGGCCAGCAACCGGGAGGTGGTCGACTTGCCCACGGCCACCGAGCCGGCGATGCCGATCACGAACGGCGTCCGCTGACCGCCCAGGCCGAGGAACTCGTGGCTGGCCGCGAACAGGTCCCCCGTCCGCTCGGAGTACAGCGCGATCAACTCGGTCAGCGGCAGGTAGACCTCGCGCACCTCGTCCGCGTCCGTCGGGTCGCCGATGCCCCGGAGCCGGTCGAGCGTCCCCTCGTCCAGGGCGACGGCACGGGACGCGGCCAGCGCAGCCCAGTGCTGTCGGTCGAGGGTGAGGAAGGGGCCGTACGGGTCGTCCTCTGGGGCGCTCGTCGCTGGCGTCTCTGGCACGCACCAGATTGAACCATATCCAGCGCTCGCGGCTGAGGAGGGGCGGGTGACCCGGGACGTGGGCCGAGCCGATCGGCAGGGTCCTGAGTGAATGGTAGAATGGCATCCATGATGGTAACGATCGACAAGGCGGGTCGGGTGGTGATCCCGAAGGAGATCCGCGACAGCCTCGATCTGGTTGCCGGCACCGAGCTGGAGATCGACGTCGAGCGCGGGACGATCCAGCTCGAGCGCCGTCGCCAACCCGGACGCCAACTCGCCTGGTCGGAGGACGGGCGGCCCTACTTCCCCGCCGTCGGGGGCCATGCCACCACCGACGCCGACGTCCAGCAGCTTCGCGATGCCCTCCAGCGATAGCGGTCGGTGGGCGGTCGACACCAGCGTCGCAATCGCCTACCTGGACGCCGGTCACTCGGCGCACCGGGCGTGCGTCACCGCTCTGGCCGGGCGGACAGCAGCGCTCAGCGGGCATGCTGCCTTCGAGACCTATTCGGTGCTGACCCGGCTGCCCGGGCCGATCCGGGTGCTCCCGGCGGACGCCAGGACGTCGCTCGAAGCCGCGTTCCCCGAAGCCTGCTGGCTTGCGCCCGGAGACCAGCAGGAACTGTTGCGCCGGGTCGCCGACCTGGGGATCGTCGGCGGAGCGATCTACGACGCCCTGGTCGGTGAGGCGGCACGTGCCGACGGACGGCTCCTCCTCACGCGAGACCACCGCGCCCGGCAGACCTACGACCTGTTGGGGATCTCCTACCAACTGGTGGGCTGAACGCCTGGTGGGCTGGACGATGTCGGCGACACGCTTGCCGATGACAGCCCGTCCAGTAGCTAGAGTGGCCGCCATGTGCGGAATCATCGGGTACGTCGGCCCCCGGGTGGCCCGCGAAGTGGTCGTGGACGGTCTGCGGAGGATGGAGTACCGCGGCTACGACTCCGCCGGCGTCGCCGTCCTCGACGGTGGGGCGATCGAGTTCCGTAAGAAGGCGGGCAAGATCGCCAACCTGGATGCCGAACTCGCCATCAGCCCGCTGCCGGACACCGGCCTGGGCATCGGGCACACCCGCTGGGCAACGCACGGCGGTCCCACCGACGACAACGCGCACCCGCACGTCTCTGCCAACGAGCGGGTGGCGCTGATCCACAACGGCATCATCGAGAACTTCGCCTCGCTGCGTTCCGAGCTCGTCGCGGAGGGGGTGGTGTTCCGTTCCCAGACCGACACCGAGGTGGCCGCCCAGCTGCTCGGCCGGGAGGTGTCCGCCGGAGCGGATCTCGCCGAGGCGATGCGGACGGTGTGCCGTCGCCTGGAGGGGGCGTTCACCCTGGTCGCGATCGACGCCGACAACGCCGGACGCCTGGTCGCTGCCCGCCGCAACTCCCCGCTGGTGGTCGGCGTCGGCGACGGGGAGAACTTCGTGGCCTCCGACGTGGCGGCCTTCATCGAGTTCACCCGGCACGCCATCGAGCTCGGCCAGGACGAGGTGGTGGACGTCACCGCCGACGCCATCACGATCACCGACTTCTTCGGGGAGCCGGCCCCCAGCCATCCGTTCGAGGTCACCTGGGACCTGTCGGCCGCCGAGAAGGGCGGCTACGACTGGTTCATGCGCAAGGAGATCTATGAGCAGCCGAAGGCGGTCGCCGACACGCTGCTCGGACGGTACGCGGCCGACGGCTCGCTGAAGCTCGACGAGCTGCACATCCCCGCGTCCGAGCTGCGCAGCATCGACAAGATCATCGTCGTGGCCTGCGGCAGCGCCTACTACGCCGGCCTGGTGGCCAAGTACGCGATCGAACACTGGACGCGGATCGCCTGCGAGGTCGAGATCGCCTCCGAGTTCCGCTACCGCGACCCGATCATCGACGGCTCGACGCTGGTGGTGACGATCAGCCAGTCCGGCGAGACCGCCGACACCCTGATGGCGATCCGGCACGCCCGCGAACAGCGCGCCAAGGTGATCGCCATCTGCAACACCAATGGGGCCACCATTCCCCGCGAGTCGGACGCGGTCATCTACACCCACGCCGGGCCGGAGATCGGGGTCGCCTCGACCAAGGGCTTCCTCACCCAGGTCGCCGCCTGCTACCTGCTCGGCCTCTACCTGGCCCAGGTGCGCGGCACGATGTTCGACGACGAGATCCACGCCGTCATGACCGAACTGGCGGCGACGCCGCCGCTGATCCAGCAGGTACTGGACGGGCTGGGCCCGATCAAGGAGCTCGCTGCCCGCTTCGTCGGCACCAAGTCGGTTCTCTTCCTCGGCCGGCACGTCGGCTACCCGGTGGCCCTGGAGGGTGCGCTGAAGCTGAAGGAGATCGCCTACCTGCACGCCGAGGGCTTCCCGGCCGGGGAGCTGAAGCACGGGCCGATCGCGCTGGTCGAGGGCGGCGTCCCGATCTTCGTCGTGGTGCCGCCGCAGGGCCGCGACCAACTGCACGACAAGGTCGTCTCCAACATCCAGGAAGTCCGGGCGCGGGGCGCGCTGACCATCGTCCTCGCTGAAGCGGGGGACGCCGAGGTCGAGCCCTACGCCGACGTCCTGTTCCGGCTGCCGAAGGTTTCCACCCTGCTGCAGCCGCTGGTGGCGACCGTCCCGTTGCAGATGTTCGCCTGCGAGCTGGCGACGCTGAAGGGGTACGACGTCGACCAGCCCCGGAACCTCGCCAAGAGCGTGACGGTGGAGTAGCGATGATCGTCGGCATCGGCCTGGACATCACCGAGGTGTTCCGCTTCCACCGGTCGGTGGAGCGTCCGCGCGTGCTGGAGCGGCTGTTCGCCGCCGAAGAGCGCGACGCCCCGATCGAGCGCCTCGCCGGCCGTTTCGCCGCCAAGGAGGCCCTGGCCAAGGCCCTCGGCGCTCCGCTCGGGTTGGTCTGGACGGACGTGTCGGTGCTGTCGGCCGAGTCGGGCCAGCCCTACTTCGTCTTCTCCGGCTCGGTGCAGCGGCGCCTCGACGAACTGGGCGTCGACAACGTCTTTCTCTCGATCACCCACGATGCCGGCGTGGCCGCCGCGATGGTCGTCTGCGAGAAGCTGGACGGCTGATGCTCGCCGGGTATCGGGTCGCGGCGATCCGGGCGGCCGAGGAGACTGCCTTCGCGGTGGTCGGTCCCGACGCGCTGATGCAGCGGGCCGCAGCCGGGCTGGCCGCAGCGATCCTGCGTCGGCTGGACGGCGCGTACGGGGCTCGGGCACTGCTGGTGCTCGGCTCGGGCAACAACGGCGGGGACGCGCTGTATGCCGGCGTGCGGCTATTGCGGCGGGGGGTCGCGGTCAGCGCGTGGCGGGTCGGGGAACGGGTGCATGAGGCCGGGTGGGCGGCATTCGTCGCAGCCGGTGGCCGCGAGCTGGACGCAGCCGAGGCGCTGGGCGTGCTCCCGCGGCAGGACCTCGTGGTCGACGGCGTCGCCGGGATCGGGTCGCGTCCGGGACTTGCTCCCGAGGTGGCGGCGTTCGCGTCCGCCTGTGCTGACCTCGGAGTGCCGGTGGTGGCCGTCGACCTGCCGTCCGGGCTGGCCCCGGAACCGCCGTTCAGCGACGAGCCGCACTTCCGCGCCGACCTGACCGTCACCTTCGGCGGGCTGAAACTGTGCCAGCTGCTGGAGCCGGCCCGCAGCGTCTGTGGGATCGTCGAGCTGGTCGACATCGGGCTGGAACTGGGCGATCCGGCCGTCCTGCAGTGGGAGATCGACGACCTGGCGGAGCACTGGCCCGTCCCCGGGCCGGATGCCGACAAGTACTCCCGCGGGGTCGTCGGCCTGGACACCGGCTCGGCCGACTTCCCGGGGGCGGCGATGCTGGGCACGGCCGGCGCCGTCCACGCCGGAGCCGGGATGGTGCGCCACCTCGGCACCGGTGAGGTCGCCGCGAAGGTCGTCGAGCGGTTCCCGAACGTCGTGCCGGCCAAGGGACGCGTCCAGTCGCTGGTTCTCGGATCCGGCTGGGGTGAGCGCCGGGACGGCTCGGCGGTCGTCAAGGCGGTCGAGTCCGGCCTGCCGGTGGTCGTGGACGCGGACGCGCTGCGGCACCTGCCGGGGACGGGCGGGCGTCCCGGCGTCCTGCTGACGCCGCACGCCGGGGAGCTGGCCTGGCTGCTCGGCTGCGAGCGGACGGAGGTCGCCGCCGACCCGGTCGCCGCCGTCCTCCGCGCGGCCGCGAAGACGGGCTGCACCGTGCTGCTGAAGGGGGCCACGCAGTACGTGGCTGTCCCGGGGTCGGAGGTGGTGCGGCTCGCCGTCCCCGGCCCGGCGTGGACGGCCCAGGCCGGCTCGGGCGACACGCTCGCTGGGATCTGCGGCACCCTGCTCGCCGCCGGCCTCGACACCGCCGACGCCGCGCTCGCCGCAGCCAGCGTCCAGGCTCTGGCCGCGTCCGAGCACCCGGGACCGCTGCCGCCCCAGGAACTGGCCGAGCGGCTGCCGGCGGTGATCGCGGGGCTCGTCGCGCACGCGGACTGACGCGCCGCGACCGGGGAGGTGCCTGTCAGGACCGGTGCGTACCGTGTGATCCAAGGAGGTTCCGACATGCCTGAGAACGACACCGAGAAGACCGACCTGCTCGCCGCACTGGACCGCCATCGCGGCTTCCTCACCTTCACGGCCCTGCGACTCACCGACGAGCAGGCCCGGCTCACCCCGACGGCGAGCGAACTGCACATCGGCGGGATTATCAAGCACGTGACCGCGACCGAGCAGGGCTGGGTGGCCTTCATGACGGGAGGCGACGTGGCGGCGGCGTCCGGTGACTGGTGGGCCGGCCATCACATGGGCCAGGACGAGACCCTGGACGGACTGCTCGCCGACTACGAGGAATGCGCCCGTCAGACCGAGGCGGCCGTGCTCGCCTGTCCCGACCTGGACGAGGCTCGGCCGCTGCCCGAGGCGCCGTGGTTCGAGCCGGGCGCGACCTGGACCGCCCGCAGGGTCCTGCTGCACATCCTCGCCGAGACCGCGCAGCACGCGGGTCACGCCGACATCATCCGCGAGACCATCGACGGGCAGAAGACAATGGGCTGACCGCGGCCGACCGGCTCAGGCCGGCTCTGAGGCTGCCGGTCGGGAACCACCGATGCGCGCCAGCAGTCCGTCCCGGACGCCCGGCCACTCGTCGGCGGTGACGCTGAACACGACCGTGTCGCGGAAGGTGCCGTCCTCACGGCGCTGATGCCGGCGCAGGACGCCCTCGCGGGTGGCGCCGAGCTTCGCGATCGCCGCCTGCGAGCGGGTGTTCAGCGCGTCTGTCTGTAGTTTCACCCGGCCGAAGCCGAGATCCTCGAACGTGTGCCGCAGCAGCAGGAACTTCGCCTCCGGGTTGACCGCCGTCCCCCAGACGCCCGGGTGGCACATCGTCCAGCCGAGGTGGATCCGTTCGTTGGCCAGGTCGGCGTCACCGAGCGAGGAGGTGCCGACCACCGTCCCGGCAGCGCCGAGAGCGCTGTCGTGCAGCAACCGGACGGCGTAGGCGATCCGGCCCTTGCCTTGCCCGTCCGGCGCGGGTGGGTTCAGGTAGCGCGCCCGGGCCATCGCGAGCGCGTCCGCCTCGCTGTCGGGACGGTGGTGCATCACGTAGCCGGCCGAGTACAGCGCCGGCTCGGCCAGGATCCGCGCCAGCCTCGGCAGGTCGTCCTCGATCACCGGATCGAGCTGGACGTGGATTCCAGTCAGCCGGGCGCCGGTGGGCAGTGTGGTCACCCCGGCCATGCTAGGCCCGCCTGAACCGTCGGGGACAGGTACTTCGGTTCACCAGCGCGGCGCCGGGGTGAACCGAAGTACCTGTCCCCGACGGTTCAGGCCTGATCGCCAGCGCTGCTGTCTGCTCCTGCTGACGGGGTGGTCTCGGCAGCACCCGCCGCTGACGACGTCGGGTCGCAGGAGGCTTCTCGGAGGGGGCGTAGAATCTCCCGGGTTGCCCGGACGCCGGGCAGCCGCAAGGGAGGACCATGCGAGGCACACTGCTCGCCGAGACGACACTCGGTGACGGTCGGCGCCTGCAGGTCGTCAACGCCCAGCCCGGCGACGCCGAGGCGATGACGGCGGTCATCCTGGATGCCTTCCGCAGCCGTCCGCCGGTCGATCCGCCGCCGCCGGCCCTGTTCGAGACTGTGGACGCGGTGCGCGCGGCGCTGGCCCGGGGATTCGGAGTGATCGCGCTGGTCGACGACCAGCCCGCCGGCGTGGTGATCGTCAGCATCGACGACGGCCTCGCCGGCATCCACCGGGTATCGGTGCGTCCGGCCTACCAACAACTCGGCATCGCCTCGCTGATGGTCTCGATCGCCCTGGAGGAGCTCAGTCTGAGATCGGTCCACAGTGTCGAACTGATCGCCCGCGAGGAGTTCCCGCAGGTCGTGTCCTGGTGGCATCGCCACGGCTTCACCGAGCGCGGTCGCAACGGCACCAGCCTCACCCTTGGCCAGGTGCTCCCGGTTTCCTTCCGTGCCGCGACAGCCGACGACACCCGCGACCTCGGCCGCCGGATGGCCGGCCTGCTGCGCCGCGGTGACGTGATCATCGCCTCCGGAGATCTGGGCGCCGGCAAGACCACGCTCACCCAGGGCATCGGCGAGGGGATGGACGTCGGCGGCGCGGTGATCTCGCCCACGTTCGTGCTCTCCCGCGTCCACCGTTCGCGAAACGGTGGGCCCGACCTGGTGCACGTGGACGCGTACCGGCTCGGCTCGGCGGCGGAACTCGACGACCTCGACCTGGACGCGTCCACCGACGACTCGGTGACGCTGGTCGAATGGGGTACCGGTGTCGCCGAAGGGCTGTCGGACGACCGGCTCGAAGTCGACATCCGGCGCAGCCTCGACCCGGCGGACGAGACCCGCTGGATCTTCCTGAACCCGGTCGGTGAGCGCTGGCGCAGCGTCCGCGACGAACTGGAGGCACTGTGAGCCTGATCCTCGGCATCGACACCGCCACCGACGTCCGCGCCGGGCTCGCCCGGGACGGCGAGGTCGTCGCCAGCGGCGCCGTCCGCGACCGCAGGGCACACGCCGAGCAACTGATGCCGCTGGTCAGGCGGCTGTTGGCCGACGCCGGGGTGACCATGGCCGAGCTCACCGGGATCGTCGTCGGCGTCGGGCCGGGTCCATTCACCGGGCTGCGGGTCGGGGTCGCGTCCGCCCTCACCCTCGGCGAGGCGCTCGGCATTGACGTCCACGGTGTCTGCAGCCTGGACGCGATCGCAACAGCCTGGACGCTGAACCATCGGGGACAGGTACTTCGGTTCACCGCGGACCCTCCCGCGGAGTTCGCCGTCGTCGCCGATGCCCGCCGCAAAGAGGTCTACTGGGCCCGCTACGACGGCTCCGGCACGCGCGTCGACGGGCCGTTCGTCACCACCCCCGACCAGGTTCCCGACCTGCCGCTGGCCGGCCCGGGCGCCCACCTCACCGGACGCGAGCCGTCCGGCCCGACCGAGCTGGACGCCGGCCTGATGGCCGCCCACCTCGGCCACCTGGCCGATGCGGGACTCGAACCGCTGTACCTGCGCCGTCCGGATGCGGAGGTGCCGAAGACCGTGAAATCCACGCTGCTGCAAGCACGGATTGCGATGATGACTGCTGACACGACGGAGGGGCGATGATCATCCAGCAAGCACGCCCGGAGCACCTCGACGGCATCCTCGCCCTCGAGCAGGACGGGTTCAGCGACGCCGAGCAGTGGTCGCGCCACGCCTGGGCAGAGGAACTCGAGGCGGACGACCGGCTGGTGCTCGCGCACACCGATGCGGACGGGTCTGTCATCGGCGTGGCCAACTTCGGTTGCGTCGAGGACATGGCCGACCTGAACCGGGTCGTCGTCCATCGCAATGCCCGTGGCCGGGGCGTCGCTGCCCAGCTGATCCAGGCCGGCATCGACTGGGCCGAAGCTCTTGGCGCGACCCGGATGCTGCTGGAGGTCCGCACCGACAACGATCCCGCCGTCGGGCTGTACTCGCGACTCGGCTTCGACCGGATCAGCCTTCGGCGCGACTATTACGGGCCCGGCCTGGACGCGGTCGTGATGCTGCGTCCGATCACCGAGACCACCGGCGGCTGGGACGAGGCCACGGATTGGGCGCTGACAAGCGCATGAGCACCGGTGTGGACGTGGGCGACGGCCCGCTGGTCCTCGGTATCGAGTCCAGCTGTGACGAGACCGGGGTGGGCATCGTCCGGGGCAATCGACTGTTGGCCAACGAAGTCGCGTCCTCGGTGGAGCAGCACGTCCGCTTCGGTGGAGTGGTACCCGAGGTCGCCAGCCGGGCGCACCTGGAGGCGCTGATCCCAACCCTTCGCCGGGCCTGTGAGGCCGCCGACGTCGACCTGGCCGAGGTGGACGCGATCGCCGTCACTGCCGGCCCGGGCCTGATGGGCGCGCTGGTCGTCGGGCTGGCCGCGGCCAAGGCACTCGCGGTCGCCCTCGACAAGCCGCTGTACGGGGTGAACCACCTCGTCGGCCACGTCGCCGTCGACCTGCTCGAGCACGGGCCACTGCCCGCCGACTGCGCCGCCTTGCTGGTATCCGGTGGGCACACGTCCCTGCTGCGCGTCGGCGACATCACCGGCGACATCACTGAACTCGGCGCGACCATTGACGATGCCGCCGGCGAGGCGTACGACAAGGTGGCCCGGCTGCTCGGCCTGTCCTACCCGGGAGGCCCGGTGATCGACCGGCTCGCCGCCGAGGGCGACCCGACCGCGATCCGCTTTCCCCGCGGCCTGACCGCCGGCAAGGACCTGGTCAAGCACCGATTCGACTACTCGTTCTCGGGGCTGAAGACGTCGGTGTCGCGCTGGGTGGAGACCCGCCGGCTGGAGGGCAAGGACGTCCCGGTGGCCGACGTCGCCGCGTCGTTCCAGGAGGCTGTCGCCGACGTCCTCACCGCGAAGGCGCTGGACGCCTGCGAGTACCTGGGCGCGGACACGATCCTGCTGGGCGGGGGAGTGGCCGCGAACTCCCGGCTCCGCGGTCTGCTGGAGGAGCGGGCGACGGCCGCCGGGGTGACCCTGCGCCGGCCGCGTCCCGGCCTGTGCACCGACAACGGCGCGATGATCGCCGTCCTCGGCGCAGCGGTCGTCACCGCCGGACGAGCCCCGAGTTCGCTTGAGATCGGCGCGGATTCGGGGATGCCGGTCACCACCGTCGTGGCGTGATGTTCACCCCGACCATCGGCACGCTGGGTTACCTGGTCTCAGCCGACGGGACGCGCGTCCTGCTCGTCCACCGCAGCCGGGACGGCGATCAGCACGCCGGCAAGTGGAACGGCCTGGGCGGCAAGCTCGAACCGGGGGAGGACGTCTACAGCTGCCTGTGCCGGGAGCTGCGCGAGGAGGCCGGCATCGAGATCACATCAGCCCGGCTGCGTGGCACGGTCTCCTGGCCCGGTTTCGGCGTCGGCGGAGAGGACTGGTTCGGCTTCATCTTCGTCGTCGACGGCTGGACGGGTGAGCTGCCCGAGCGAAACGAGGACGGCCCGCTGGCGTGGCAGCCGATCGACGCGCTGGACGACCTGCCGATGTGGGAGGGCGACCGTCACTGGCTGCCCCTGGTCTTCGGCGACGGCCCCGTGTTCCACGGCGTGATGCCGTACGTCGACGGCCGTCCAGCTGGCTGGAGCTTCACCGCCCCCTGATCTCCGAGTTCGCTCCCGAAAGGGACCCACGCTCCCGAAATTCCGGGAGCGAACGTCCCTTTCGGGAGCGAACTCGCAAGGAGCCAGGCTCAGGCGGCTGGCGGCTCGACGGGCCTCGCGGCCGCGGACCCGGGCTCGGTCATCTTGGGCGTCTTCGGCGTGACGCCGATGCCGAGACCGACCAGGAAGCCTCCGATGAGCAGCCCGGCACCGCCGACGAGCAGCTGGAGGGTGGCGGTGTCCACCGGTGAGCTGCGGAGCGCATTCAGGGCCAGCCACTGGGTGTAGGAGATCCAGCCGGCCCAGACCGCCGCGCCGAGACCGACCACCACGAGCAGGATGCCGAGCCACAGCGTCACCTTGGAGATGATCTTCATGGCCTGATCATAGGGACGCCGACGCGTCAGGTCGCCGCACTTGGTGATCGGATTTGCACGCTCGTTGCGTCAGCGGGCCGATTTCGGGGCTCAGGAGGCATCGAGTGGGCGAATCCTGTCAGCCGGTCGCGGGTCGAGCCGCGCTAGGTTGACCGCGTGACCCCCGAACTCGCCGCCTGGCTGGTCTCGCCCGACGCGGGACCGGTGCTTGCCGCCGCCGCAGCGGAGGACAACCCTGACTCGCTCGGGGCCGGCGAACGGTTGCGGCGGCTGGTCCCTCCGGACCGGGCCGCCGCCGTGCTCACCCAGGTCGCGCTGCGCCGCAAGGCGGTGGCGAAGTTCGGCGAGCGGGCGTCGCGCCTGTTCTTCACCCCGGACGGGCTGGAGCAGGCCACCCGTGCGGACGTGGCCCGCTGGCGCGCCGAGCGGTTCGCGGCCGCCAGGGCGACGAGCATCGTCGACCTCGGCTGCGGCATCGGTGCGGACGCGCTCGCCTTCGCCGACGTCGGCCTGGACGTGGTCGCGGTCGAAGCAGATGCGGTGACTGCGGTCCTGGCCGAGGCCAACCTGGGCCGGCCCGTCGTCGTCGGGGACGCGACCGAAATCGCCCAGGGGTTCCTCGCAGATGGGACGGCGGTGTTCCTCGATCCGGCCAGGCGGACGGCGTCCGGGCGGACCTGGCGCGTGGAGGATCTCTCGCCGTCGTGGGACTTCGCCACCGGCCTGCTGGACGGACGTGTGGGCTGCATCAAGGCCGCCCCCGGACTGCCGTCGGCCATCGTCCCGTCTGATCTGGCTGCAGTCTGGGTCAGCCATCGTGGCGATCTGGTGGAGACGTCGCTGTGGTCCGGCGTCGGCGTCCCGGGTTCGCGGACGGCGCTGCTGCTGCCCTCCGGGGACGAACTGGACGCCGGAGTCCGCGCCGAGCCGCCCACCGGTCCGGTTTCCCGCTACCTCTACGAGCCCGATCCGGCGGTGATCCGAGCCGGCGCGATCGCGACATTCGCCGAGCAGCTGGGCGCTCATGCGCTCGCCCCGCGGGTGGCCTACCTGGCAGCGGACGCACTCGCGATCACCCCCTTCGCCACCGCCTTCGAGGTGCTGGACGTCCTGCCCTTCGACGAGCGGACGCTCCGAGCCTGGATCCGCGACAACGGGATCGGCACGATTGAGATCAAGGTGCGCGGCCTCGACGTCGACCCGGCCGTGCTCAGGCGGCGGCTGAAGCCGAAGGGACGGCGCTCGGCGACCATCGTCCTGACTCCCACCGACGCCGGGAGCAGGGCTCTGGTGGCCCAGCGCGTCCGGCTCGCGTCCGCCTGATCCCTTCCCGTGGCCCTCCGCGCGTTGTGCCTCCATCCGCCGAACCCGGGGTCTGGCGAGCACCCGCACACCGACTGCTCTGGCACTCGGCTTGATCGAGTGCTAAGGCCGCGATAGATTCAGCGTTAGCACTCTCACCATGAGGGTGCCAACAGCCTCCGGCGGCAGCAGCTCCGACGCCGAGGCCCCGAACACTGACCGTACAGGGCGTCCGCGCCCGCATGAAGGAAAGGGTTTTGACGTGGCAGTCACGATCAAGCCGCTCGAGGACCGCGTCCTCGTCCAGCCGCTGGAAGCCGAGCAGACCACCGCTTCCGGGCTGGTCATCCCCGACACCGCCAAGGAGAAGCCGCAGGAGGGCAAGGTGCTCGCCACCGGTCCCGGCCGCATCGACGACAACGGCAACCGCGTCCCGCTGGACGTCGCCGAGGGCGACATCGTCATCTTCAGCAAGTACGGCGGCACCGAGGTCAAGTACGACGGAACCGACTACCTCCTGCTGAACGCCCGCGACATCCTCGCGGTCGTCACCAAGTAAGGAACAAGACATGGCGAAGCTCCTTCAGTTCGACGAGGAGGCCCGCCGCGCGCTCGAGCGTGGTGTCGACACCCTCGCCAACACCGTGAAGGTCACCCTGGGGCCGAAGGGACGCTACGTCGTCCTGGACAAGAAGTGGGGCGCCCCGACCATCACCAACGACGGCGTGACCGTGGCCAAGGAGGTGGAACTCTCCGATCCGTTCGAGAACCTCGGCGCGCAGCTGGCCAAGGAGGTCGCGACCAAGACCAACGACGTGGCCGGCGACGGCACCACCACCGCGACCGTGCTCGCCCAGGCGCTCGTCCACGAGGGCCTGCGCGCGGTCGCGTCCGGCGCCAACCCGATCGCCCTCAAGCGCGGCATCGACGCGGCCACCGCCGCCGTGACCGACGAGCTGAAGCGGCTGTCGCGGGACGTCGAGACCACGGCCGACATGGCCAACGTCGCCACCATCTCCGCCCGCGACGAGGAGATCGGCGCCCTGATCGCCGAGGCCTTCGACAAGGTCGGCAAGGACGGCGTGATCACCGTCGAGGAGTCCCAGACCTTCGGCACCGAGTTGAAGTTCACCGAGGGCATGCAGTTCGACAAGGGCTACCTCTCGGCGTACTTCGTCACCGATGCCGACCGGATGGAAGCCGTCCTGGAGAACCCGTACATCCTGATCAACCAGGGCAAGGTCTCCTCGATGAACGATCTCCTGCCCGTGCTGGAGAAGGTCATCGGTGCCGGCGGCACCCTGCTGATCATCGCCGAGGACGTGGACGGCGAGGCGCTGAGCACCCTGGTCGTGAACAAGATCAAGGGCACGTTCACCTCCGTCGCCGTCAAGGCGCCGGGCTTCGGTGACCGCCGCAAGGCCATGCTGGAGGACATCGCCACCCTGACCGGCGGCAAGGTGGTCGCTCCCGAGGTCGGCCTCAAGCTCGACCAGGTCGGCCTGGACGTGCTCGGCCGCGCCTCCCGCGTCGTCATCACCAAGGACGACACCACGATCGTCGAGGGCGCCGGTGCGTCCGACGCGGTCGCGGGACGGGTCGCGCAGCTCCGCGCCGAGATCGAGCGGACGGACTCGGACTGGGATCGGGAGAAGCTCCAGGAGCGGGTCGCGAAGCTCGCCGGCGGCGTCTGCGTGATCCAGGTCGGTGCCGCGACCGAGGTCGAGGTCAAGGAGAAGAAGCACCGCATCGAGGACGCCGTCTCCGCCACCCGCGCAGCGATCGAGGAGGGCATCGTCGCCGGTGGCGGCTCGGCCCTCGTCCACGCTGCCCGCGTGCTCGACGGTGGCCTGGGGCTGACCGGCGACGAGAAGACCGGCGTGGCCATCGTGGCCAAGGCGGTCGTCGAGCCGCTGCGCTGGATCGCCGAGAACGGTGGCGAGGCGGGCTACGTGATCGTGGCCAAGGTCGCCGAACTGGAGCCGGGCAACGGCTACAACGGCGCCACCGGCGAGTACGGCGACCTGGTTGCCCAGGGCGTCATCGACCCGGTCAAGGTCACTCGCTCCGCGCTGGCCAACGCCGCGTCCATCGCCGCCCTGCTGCTCACCACTGAGACCGCAGTGGTCGAGAAGCCGGCCGAGGACGAGGACGAACACGGTCACAGCCACTGAGCTGACCCCCTCAGCGGGCCCCCACCTTCGCGGTGGGGGCCCGCTGTGCGTCCAGATGGGATGAGGAGAGTCTCATCGACCACTCACCCACCCTTCACCAGCGGCCGGTCTGATCGTGCTCACGAACCACTTCCGCAGGAGGACGACATGACCAGACTGTTCCGTACCACCTTGACCGCACTGGCGACCGTGGGCGCCGGTGTCGGCCTCGCCCTGGTGGGCGCGCCCGCCGCCCAGGCGGCCACCCCCACCTGCCACGGCTACACCGCGACGATCGTCGGAACCAACGGCCCCGACGACATCGAGGGCACCAGCGGCCGGGACGTGATCGTCGCGCTGGCTGGCAACGACGACATCGACGGCAACGGCGGCGACGACATCATCTGTGCCGGGGACGGCCACGACGAGGTGGACGGCGGCTCGGGCAACGACTGGATCAGCGGCGGTGCCGGCAAGGACACCATCGAGGGCGGGTCCGGCAGGGACACCCTCTACGGCGGCTCGGGCAACGACCACCTCGAGGGCGAGTCGGGCAACGACAGGCTGTACGGCCAGTCGGGCCACGACCTGCTCGAAGGCGGCAGCGGCAGCGACCGGCTCAGCGGCGGCTCCGGTGCGGACATCCTGCGGCAGCGGTACGCGTCCGACCCGGTGGAGGACCGCTGGGAGGATCGCTACGGCTACGACGACTGATCGATGACCCTCGACTGCCCGTCGTCGAGCCGGTCGGTGACCGGCGGCTCTCCGTAGGGGGAGTAGCGGGTCACCGTCCGGCCGGGCCGCAGGCTGGGATCGGAGTGGTACCACTGCCACAGCTCGTCCTCGGCCGCCGCCTCGCCCGCGTCCGCACGGATCAGCAGGTCGGCCAGCCGGTCCAGCAGTTCGGGGGAGGGCTGGGGCAGCCACTCGTCCCACAGCAGCAGTTCGTCGCCGTAGCGATGGGCAACCTGGAAGACCACGTAGCCGCCGACGAACTCCGGGCCGCGTACCGGCGGTGGCGCACTGGGTTCGACACCGTACTGGTCGGCGTCCAGGGTGCCCGCCCGGTGGCCCCGCCAGACCTCGGCGGCGGTCTCGAAGACCGCCCCCGGGCCCCGCGGCAGATCCCGGACGTCGAAGGGGAAGTCGCCAGGGGTGAGCTCGGCGTCCACGCTGACCCAGCGGGTGCCGTCCCAATACTCGGTGACCACGTGGTCGTGGTGCCACGGCGGCTCGAAGTAGCCGGCGAAGCCGATGACGTTGCGGGCGGGGACGCCGCGCTCGCGCAAAGCGGAGGTGAGGAAGAGCGAGTGGTCGCGGCAGCAGCCGGCCACCCGGCTGCCGAGCTCGCGGGGTTCGGCCAGCGCGACCGGGTGCCGCGACTGGTCGACGGCCAGGATCCGCCGCAGCCAGCGGCTGTCGATCTCGCCGTGCCGGTCGGCAGACAGGTCGGGGAGCTCGGCGCGGTAGTGGGCGATCACGTTCCGGGCCACCGCGCAGACATCGTCCAGTCCCGTGGGCAAGCCGGCCAGCAGTGCCCGATACTCCCCGGGATCGGAGTACGGGGATTGGCGGGCGAAGTCAGCAACCGTTGGCATGCGCCGAATCTAGCCCCCGTCACCGACAACCCGTCGATGGCACCATGGAGCGATGAGTGCTGACACCTTCCGTCCCGACTACATCCTGCCCGACGAGCTGCTGGAGCGGATCCGCTCCCGCGCGGCGGCGACGGACGCGGCCAACGGCTTCTTCGACGAGGACCTCGCCGACCTCCAACAGGCCGGCTACCTGAAGGTGCTGGTCCCGTCCGACCGCGGCGGACTCGGGCTCGGCCTGGCCGAGGCGACCCAGCTCCAGGCGCGGCTGGCGACCGCGGCTCCGGCGACGGCGCTGGCGGTCAACATGCACCTGGTGTGGACGGGCGTGGCCAAGGTGATGCGCGACCGCGGTGTGGACGCGCTGAGCTTCGTCCAGATCGGTGCGGCTGCCGGCGAGGTGTTCGCGTTCGGGATCAGCGAGGCCGGCAACGACCTCGTCCTATTCGGCAGCGACACCGACGCCGTCCCGGACGGCTCGGGTGGCTACACCTTCACCGGCACGAAGATCTTCACCTCGCTCGCTCCGGCGTGGACGAAGCTCGGCCTGCACGGGCTCGACACGACCTCCCCGGACGCGCCCAAGCTGGTCTACGGCTTCGTCGACCGCGCCGAGGCCGGCGACACCGTCCAGACCAGGGACGACTGGGACGCCCTGGGCATGCGCGCCAGCCAGAGTCGCACCACCGTCCTGAACGCTGCGCCGGTGCCGGCCGAGCGGATCGTCCGGCGGGTCGACCCCGGGCCGAACCCCGACCCGATCGTCTTCGGGATCTTCTCGGTCTTCGAGTTGCTGCTGGCGTCGGTCTACCACGGCCTCGCCCAGCGGGCCCTGGCCGTCGCCGTGGAGACCGTGCAGACCCGTCGCTCGAAGAAGCTCGGCACGACCTACTCCCAGGACCCCGACATCCGCTGGCGGATCGCGGACGCGGCTTTGGCGCTGGACGCGCTGGAGCCACAGATCCTCAGCCTCGCCCGCGACGTGGACGCCGTCGCCGATCGCGGAGCCCGCTGGTTCTCGCTGCTGTCGGGGGTGAAGTTCCGCTCGACCGAGACCGCGAAGTACGTGGTCGAGCAGGCGATCCGGAGCACGGGCGGATCGTCCTACTTCAGCACCAGCGAACTCTCCCGGCTCTACCGGGACGTGCTGGCCGGCCTGTTCCACCCGTCCGACGCCGAGTCGGCCCACGCCACGATGGCGAGCTTCCGGTTGGGGCCTGTGGACTCCTGATCCGTGGCGGTGCTCCCGTCCTGGCGGTCAGGCCGGGCGACGCCGGGCGAGGAAGCGCCAGCCGAAGAGGAACACGGCCAGGAAGACGGAGCCGACGGCGATGAACCCGGGAGCCGCCGACGTCCCGGACGCAACCCGGAGCAGCATCCCACCGACCGCCGTGACCAGCCACACGATCAGGCCCTGCCGCCACCACTGGTCCCCGCCGAGCCGGCTGCCGAGGAGCGAGCCGACCACCACGGCGACCAGGAATGGCCACGCAGTGGTGGCGATTCCCGCCGGGCCGAGGTCTTCGCCGTGACTGGCCCGTCCGATGGCGGCGAAGACGACCACGACGACCGCGTCGATCGCCAGCGTGCTCACCGTCCGCGTGCGCACGGCAGCTACCGCTGGGGCTGCTGGTACTGCTGCTGGTAGCCCGGCGGCTGCTGCTGGTACTGCTGGGGCTGCGGGGGAACCGGCTGCTGGTAGGGCGCCTGCTGCGGCGGCTGGGGCTGCTGGGCGGCCTGCGCGGCCTGCGCGAGCACCGAGATCGACTGCTTCGTCGCGCCCGGCTCGCCCTCGGGGATCGGCTCGACGACGACCGCGGTGCCGTACGCGCAGACCTCGCTGAACGCCTGGGCGATGTCGCCGGTGTCGAAGCGCATCGCCACGATGCCGTTGGCGCCGCGGCCGACCGCGTCGCCCCACATCCGCTCCATCACCTGCTGGCGGGACTCGTAGACGAGCTTGGTGTACTCGTTGACCTCGCCGCCTCCGATCGCGCGGATGCCCGCGACGAAGTTGGCGCCGATGTTGGCGGACCGGACGGTCATGCCCATGACCTCGCCCAGGACGGCGACGATGCGGTAGCCCGGGATGTCGTTCGTGGTGACGATCAGCATGCCCACATGCTAGAACCTCATCCTCCCGGACGATACGGCGCGCCCGCCGGGAGGACGCAGCGTCCACCGAGGGCCCATAGCCTTCGATCATGAGCGCTGTTCCGATCGCCGTCGACGAGCCGCTGGCCGCGTCCCCGGCTTCCCCCGGTATCGAGGCACACGGTCTGCGTCGCGCCTTCGGCGAGGTGCGCGCCGTGGACGGCATCAGCTTCACCGCTCCGTCCGGGGCGGTCACCGCGCTGATCGGCCCCAACGGCTCCGGCAAGACCACCCTGCTGCTGATCCTGGCCGGGCTGCTCGCGCCCGACCAGGGGGAGGCCCGGGTCGGCGGCTTCGACGTGGTGTCGGAGAGCCTGGCCGCACGCTCGGTCGTCGGCTGGATGCCGGACGCCTTCGGCACCTGGGACGCGCTCACCTGCACCGAGATCCTGAGCACGTTCGCGCACGCGTACGGCATCAGCCGGGCGACGTCGCCCGGCCGGGTCGCCGACCTGCTGGACCAGTTGCACCTCGCCGAGTTCGCCGACCGTCCCGCCCGGGTGCTGAGCCGCGGGCAGAAGCAGCGCCTCGGGCTGGCGCGGGCGCTGGTGCACGATCCAGCGGTGATCCTGCTGGACGAGCCCGCGTCCGGCCTCGACCCGCGGTCGCGGATCGAGCTGCGGGACCTGCTCCGCAGCCTCGCCGACGCGGGCAAGACCGTCCTGGTCTCGTCCCATGTGCTCAGCGAACTCGAGGAGCTGTACGACCACGCCGTGTTCCTGTCCCGCGGACGGACGGTGGACGCCGCCTTGACGGCACAGCCGGCCGTCGCATCTCGCGGGTGGCGGCTGGAGGCGCTGGATCCGTCCGGCCTGCGGGCCTTCCTCGACGGCGCCGGTATCCCCTGGACGGCCGGTCCCGGGACGGCGGAGGTCACCATCTCGCTGGCCGACTACGCCTCGGCGTCCCAGTTGATCCGGGCCGCGGTCGGAGCCGGGGTGGACCTGCACACCATCGCGCCGATCTCCGGACGCCTGGAGGAGACCTACCTGGCGCTGAACGAGGAGCGGACATGAACACCTGGGTACTGTCCGCGAACGGCGTCCGCACCGTCGTCGAGCTGGAACTGAAGCAGCGGATCCGCTCCCGGCGCTGGATCTGGGCGCTCGCCGCGTGGTTCCTGCTGATCGGCGGCATCACCACCCTGGTCATCCTGGCGGCTCTGACGACGTACGGAGCTGGCCCGATGGTGATCCATGACCCGGCGATCGCGCCGTTCGACCCGCCCGCCGACGAGATCGGTTCGCGCGCCGGACCGATGGCCTTCGGGATGATCACCTACCTGGTTCTCGGCATGGGCCTGATGATCGCCCCGGCCTTCACCGCGACCTCCATCAACGGCGATCGCAGCGCGGGCACTCTGGCCACCTTGCAGGCGACCCGGCTGAGCGCGGTCGACCTCGCCACCGGCAAGCTCGTCGCCGCCTGGTGCACCGCCGCGGTCTTCCTGGTGGTGGCGAGCCCGTTCATCGCGTGGTCGATGCTGCTGGGCAGCATCTCCGCCTGGCAGGTGCTGGTGGTGTTCCTGGTCGTGCTGGCCGAGGTGGCCGTTGTCTGTGCGATCGGATTGGGCTGGTCGGCGCTGATCTCCCGTCCGGCCGGCGCGGCCGCGATGACGTACCTGAGCGTGGTGTTCCTGGCCGTCCTCTCCCTGCTGGTCTTCGGGCTGGCCACGACGCTGACGGCCGAACGGACGACCCAGCGGGTGTGGGGGCTGACCGAGCAGACACTCGACGAGTACAACCGCCAGACCGAGGAGGCGTACCAGAAGGATCCGGACGCCGATCCGCCGCCCGCACCGGTCGACAAGTGCACCTGGTTCGAGCGGAAGAGCACGACGATGCGGTACGACAGGGTGTGGTGGCTGCTGGTCGGCAACCCGTTCGTCGTCATCGCCGACGCTGCGCCACTGCCTCCGGGAGCGTCCGCCGACCTCAGCCGCTACTCCAGCCTGAGTTCGGACCCGCTGGCGAGCATCCGGTGGGGCGTGCGCAAGCTGAGCATCCCGCCGACCCTGGAGTACGACGAGTGCGCCAGCTACTACTCCAGCCTGCCGGGCTACACCGTCGAGTGGGACGACAACGGCAACGCCATCGTGAAGAACGGCAACGGTGTCGTGGTCAACACCAGCCCGGTGAAGATCCCTCCGGTGAACGTGGAAACCCCGGTGTGGCCGTGGGGCCTCGGCTTCCACGTCCTGCTGGGTGCGGTCTTCTTCTGGATCGCCGTCCGGCGGCTCGCGGTGCCGTACCGCAAGCTCACCCCGGGCACCCGGGTCGCCTGAGAGGTCAGCGACGCGCCAGGCCGGTCTCGTACGCCGCGACGACGGCCTGGACGCGGTCGCGGACGCCCAGCTTGGTCAGGATGTGCCGGACGTGGGTCTTCACCGTGGTCTCGGACAGGTACAGGCTCGCGCCGATCTCGGCGTTCGACAGGCCCTGGGCGATCAGCCCGAGCACCTCGCGTTCGCGATCGGTGAGGCGCTCCAGCCGGGGGTCCTCCGCCGCGGGGACGAGGCCCCCGGCCGCGACGTGGTCGAGCAGGCGGCGGGTGGCGGACGGCGCGATCACCGCGTCCCCGACATGGACGGTGCGGATCGCAGCCAGCAGGTCGGCCGGAGGTGCGTTCTTCAGCAGGAACCCGGACGCCCCGGCCTGGATCGCCGTCAGCAGGTACTCGTCCAGGTCGTAGGTGGTCAGCATCACGATCTTCGGCGCGGTCCTACCGGCCGCGTCGGCGGCCGCCAGGATCCGCCGGGTGGCCTCGATGCCGTCCAGCTGCGGCATCCGGACGTCCATCAGGACGACGTCGGCAGCCAACTCACCCAGCAGGTCGACCGCGGCCGCTCCGTCCGCCGCCTGGCCGACGACGGCCATGTCGGCCTGCGCTTCGATCACCATCGCCAGCCCGGCGCTGACCAGTTGCTGGTCGTCCACCAGCACCACCCGGATCGGTTCGGAAACCTCAGTCATCGTCCTCCTCCAGCCGGAACGGTATCGTCACGGCCACGCTGAAGCCGGCCTCCGTCGGCCCGGCGGCAAGGGTGCCGCCGAGCAGTTCCGCGCGTTCGCGCATGCCGATCAGCCCCAGGCCGAGCCCGGGCAGCGCGGCGCCCGTGACCGGATCGGTCGCCTTCGCCCGCACGCCGCCGGAGCTGGTGATGGTCAGGCCTACCTGGTCGGGCTGCCAGTTCTCGGCGAGGACGACGTTGGCCCGCTCGCCGGCGTGCTTGAGGACGTTGGTGAGCGCCTCCTGACTGATGCGGTACAGCGCCATCCGTGCCCCGGACGGGAGCGGACGCGGCTCGCCGACCCGCACGACCGCGATCTGGAGCCCGGCCTCGCGGAAGGATGCCGCGAGCTGGTCCAGGTCGGCCTCCGGGACGGGAGCCAGCTCGGGTTGGCCCGGCTGGCGGGGGTCCGGCTCGCCGTGCTTGAGGATGCCGAGGATGCGCCGGGTGTCGGCCAGCGCGCCGCGTCCGGTCTCGGCGATGGTGGTGAACGCCCGCCGGGAAGCCTCGGCGTCCGCGGTGACGTACGACCCGCCGTCCGCCTGGGCGATCATGATGGCCAGCGAGTGGGCGATCACGTCGTGCATCTCGCGCAGGATCCGCAGCCGCTCGGCGGCGACGGCCAGCTCGGCGACACGCTGCTGCGCGTCCACGGCGGCGGCCCGCGAGGCGAGCGCATGCGTCCGCTCGGCTTGCGTCCGCCGCAGCAGGACGAGCGCGACCGCGAGCGCGGCCACCGATACGGCGACGGCGAGCGCCAGTCCGACCTCCAGTCCGGTCACGCCGGTCTCAGCGGTGGACGACGACCTCGACCCGCTGGAACTCCTTCACTTCCGAGTAGCCCGTGGTGGCCATCGCCCGGCGCAGCGCGCCGACCAGGTTCATCGTGCCGTCGGCGACGTGGGACGGCCCGAGCAGGATCTCCTCCAGCGTCCCGACCCGGGTGAACTTGACCCGCTCGCCGCGCGGCAACGTGGGATGCCAGGCCTCCGGGCCCCAGTGGTAGCCCCTGCCGGGCGCCTCGGACGCGCGGGCCAGCGGCGAGCCGACCATCACGGCGTCCGCGCCGCAGGCGATCGCCTTGGCGATGTCGCCGGACTTCCCCAGTGCCCCGTCGGCGATCACGTGGACGTAGCGTCCGCCGGACTCGTCCAGGTAGTCGCGGCGCGCTTCGGCGACGTCGGCCAGCGCCGAAGCCATCGGCACCTCCACGCCCAGGACGTTGCGGGTGCGCTTGGTGGCGCCGCCGCCGAAGCCGACGAGGACGCCGGCGGCGCCCGTCCGCATCAGGTGCAGCGCCGACTGGTAGGTGGCGCAGCCGCCCACGATCACCGGCACGTCGAGCTCGTAGATGAACTCCTTCAGGTTCAGCGGCGCCTCGACCCGGGACACGTGCTCGGCCGACACGGTGGTGCCGCGGATGACGAAGAAGTCCACCCCGGCCGACTCGACCACGCGGGCGAACTCGGCGCACGTCTGCGGCGACAGCGCCCCCGCGACGGGGACGCCGGCGTCCCGGATCTGCTTCATCCGCTCGGTGATCAACTCGGCCTTGATCGGCTCGGTGTAGACCTGCTGCATCCGACGGGTGGCTTCCAACTGGTCGTCGATGCCGGCGAGTTCGGCCAGGATCGGCACCGGGTCGGCGTAGCGCGTCCACAGACCCTCGAGGTTGAGGACGCCCAGCCCACCCAGCTTTCCGAACGCGATCGCGGTCTCCGGGCTCATCACCGAGTCCATCGGGGCCGCGACGATCGGGAAGTCGAAGGTGAGCGCGTCGATCTTCCAGGAGAGGTTGATCTCCTCGATGCCGCGGGTGCGCCGGGTGGGCACGATGGCGATGTCGTCGAAGCCGAACACCGGCAGCGCGCGCTTGGAACGCCCGATCTCGATCATGGTCATAGGTGAGCCTCAGTCCTTCGCCGAGTAGTTCGGTGCTTCCGTGGTCATCTGGATGTCGTGGGGGTGGGACTCGCGCAGGCCGGCAGCGGTGATCCGGACGAAGCGGCCCTTGGCATGCAGTTCGTCAATGGTCGATGCGCCGGTGTAGAACATCGACTGCCGCAGCCCGCCGACGAGCTGGTAGGCGACCGCCGCGAGCGGCCCGCGGTAGGCCACCTGGCCCTCGATCCCCTCCGGGACGAGCTTGTCGTCGGCCACCACGTCGCCCTGGAAGTAGCGGTCTCGCGAATAGGACGCGGCGCGGCCGCGCTTGGCCATGGCGCCCAGCGATCCCATGCCGCGGTACGACTTGAACTGCTTGCCGTTGATGAAGACCAGGTCGCCGGGGCTCTCATCGCAGCCGGCCAGCAGCGAGCCAAGCATCACGGTGTCCGCGCCGGCGACGAGGGCCTTGGCGATGTCGCCGGAGTACTGCAGGCCGCCGTCCCCGATCACCGGGACGCCGGCCGGACGGCAGGCCTGCGCCGCGTCCCAGATCGCGGTGACCTGGGGGACGCCGACGCCGGCGACGACGCGAGTGGTGCAGATCGAGCCCGGCCCGACGCCGACCTTGACGCCGTCCACCCCGGCCTCGACGAGGGCCTTCGCGCCGGCGTAGGTGGCGACGTTGCCGCCGATGATGTCCACCTCGGCGGCAGCGGGTTCGGCCTTGAGCCGGCGGATCATCTCCAGCACGCCCTGGGAGTGGCCGTGGGCGGTGTCGACGATGATGGCGTCCACACCGGCGTCCACGAGGAGCATCGCCCGCTCCCAGGCGTCCCCGAAGAAGCCGATCGCCGCGCCCACGCGGAGCCGTCCCTGCGGGTCCTTGGTGGCGAGCGGGTACTGGCCGGACTTGACGTAGTCCTTGAGCGTGATCAGGCCGCGCAGCTTGCCGTCGGCGTCGACCAGGGGGAGCTTCTCGATCTTGTGCTTCGCGAGCAGGGCGAGGGCGTCGGTGCTGCTGATGCCGGGGTAGCCGGTGACCAGTGGCATCCGGGTCATCACCTCGCCGACGGGACGGTGCGGGTCGTCCTCGAAGCGCATGTCGCGGTTGGTGACGATGCCCAGCAGGTGCATCTCGGCGTCCACGACCGGGACGCCGGAGATCCGGAACCGGCCGCAGAGCTCGTCCACCTCGCCGATGGTGGCGTCGATGCTGGTGGTGATGGGCTGGTCGACCATGCCGGCCTCGGACCGCTTCACCTGGTCGACCTGCGCGGCCTGCTCCTCGGCGGCCATGTTCCGGTGCAGGATGCCCAGGCCGCCTTCGCGGGCCATCGCGATCGCCATCCGGGACTCGGTGACGGTGTCCATCGCCGAACTGAGCAGGGGAATCTTGATCTGGATCCGCTTGCTGACCTGAGTGCTGGTGTCGGCGGCGGACGGGATGACGTCCGACTCATTCGGCTGCAGGAGGACGTCGTCGAAGGTGAGGCCGAGGGCTGCGAACGGCTCGGGCACGCCGGACGGGGTCAATGGGCTCGGCACGGGCCGCCAATCTCTCGGGGACGCAGACCCTGAGTCTATCGCCGCCCCGGATCACCCCAGAGCGGCCAGTGCCTCCGCGACGGTGTCGTGCTGGAAGGTGAAGCCGGCTTCGGTGAGCCGGGCGGGCAGGACGCGCTGGCCCGAGAGCAGGGCTTCGCGGACGAACTCCCGTCCGAAGAGCATCCGCACCGCGGGCAGCGGCATCGGCAGGACGGTCGGCCGGCCCAGGTAGCGGCCGAAAGCCCTGGTGAACGCGGCGTTGGTGACCGGCGCCGGGCCGACCAGGTTCACCGGGCCGGTGAGGTCGCTGCCGAGGAGGAACTCCATCGCGCGGACGTGGTCGGTCAGGCTGATCCAGCTCAGGAACTGCCGGCCGTTGCCGATCCTTCCGCCCAGTCCTGCGCGGAAGAGCATCCACTGGGGTCCGAGGTAGCCGCCCTCGCGGGCCAGCACATGGCCGGTGCGCAGGATCGCCGACGGCACCGGCGAATGCCGGACGGCGGCTTCCCAGTCGCTGACCACCTCGGCGAGGAAGCCGCGGCCGACCGGGTCGCGCTCGTCGAGGAAGGCGGTGCCGGTGTCGCCGTAGTAGCCGATGGCCGAGCCGTTGAGGAAGCGCTGGCAGCGTCCGTCCGGGGCGAGCGAGGTGACGATGGTGAGCGTGGACGTGACCCGGGACCGCCGGATCGCCGCCTTGCGTTCCTTCGTCCAGCGGGCGCCGGCGATCGGGGTGCCGGCGAGGTTGACGACGGCGTCCACGTCATCGAGGCCGGGGGAGTCGATGCGTCCGGCGTCCGGGTCCCAGTGGCGCTGGTCGGACGCGTTCAGGTCGCCGCGCACCAGCCGGACGACCTCGTGGCCGCCGCGGACGAGACTCCGCGACAGCGCCGTCCCGAGAAGTCCGGTCGCCCCGCCGATCGCAACGCGCATACGTTCGATCTTGCCACGCTGAACCGTGGGGACAGGTACTTTGGTTCAGGCTGGACGACCCAATGAACCATGGGGACAGGTACTTTGGTTCAGGCTGGACGGCCCAAGGCGCGGTGAACCGAAGTACCTGTCCCCGATGGTTCAGGCCGCGATGGTTCACAGGCCGGTGAACCGAAGTACCTGTCCCCGATGGTTCAGGCGGGTCAGTACTGGCCGTGCCAGATCACGGTCTGGATGGCGTTCCAGACGCAGAACGCGATCGCGAAGCCGTAGACCGCGTACCGCTGCCGGCCGGTCAGCGGAACCAGCGCAAGCAGGGCCAGGCTCCAGGGCAGGTACCAGGGGTGCAGCGCCTGGCCGAGGACGGCGATGGCGAGCGAACCCCACGCCGTCGCGGCGAGCGGACGGTCGGAGAACCGGACGACGATCCAGGCCAGCACCGCCAGCAGGATCACGGTCGTCACCCGTCCGGCCCAGACCAGGAAGCCGGTGTACGACCCACCCAGCGTCTGGACGCCGAGCGCGGCCAGCTTGGCCAGCAGCGCCAGCGGTGCCGGGGTAGCAGCCAGCCCCATCAGGTCCAGCCAGCCCAGCCAGCCGAAGCCGAGGCCCGACGCGAGGCTGATCGCGACGAATGCGACGACGGCGACCACGGTGGCCACCGCCGTCCGCCAGCCCAGCAGCCACAGCCGCCGCGCCGTCGGCAGGGACGCCAGTTGGGCGGCCACCGGCAGCCCGGCCACCGCGAGGACGGTGAGGCCGCCCTGCGGCTTCAGCGCCATCGCCACCCCAACCAGTGCGGGGGCGATCAGGAACGTCGACCACCACGCACGCCAGCGCAGGCACACCCAGATGGCCGCCAGGCTGACCGCGACCATCGGGGCATCGTTGTGGCCGGCGCCGATGAAGTGCAGCACCAGCAGCGGGTTGAGCACCGCCAGCCACAGCGCCGTGCGCTTGTGGATGCCCAGCAGGCCGGCGATCCGCGGCACCAGCCACAGCATCGCGGCGGCGGCCAGCAACGCCGGCAGCCGCATCGCCACGATCGAGAGGTACGGATGGAACCCGGCCAGCGTCACCATCGCCTGCGCGACCAACAGCGCCAGCGGCGGATAGGCCACCCCACTGCCCGCCCACAGCGGGTCGACCTGGATCGCGAACGGCCCGCCGGATGTGGCCACGCCCACCACGTAGGGGTCGGCACCGGTGTGCAGCGTCCAGCCGAGGTCGGCGTACAGCACCGCGTCCGGGCTCAGGACGGGGGGCACGAGCAGCAGCGGCAGGCTCCACAGTCCGAGCGTCACCCACGCGTTCACCGGCGCCCGCTTCCGGGTGGGCCGCACGTGCCACCACGCCCAGGTCAGCGCCACCACGCCGGCGACGATCAGGATCCGGTTCAACGGCATCGGCGCTGCCCGGCCGACCGCGTTGACCCAGGCCGACGGCCAGCCGTCCAGGTCGAAGGAGAACTCGGGATGACACGAGCCCCACCCGACCGCCAGCGTCCCCGCGAACCCGACCCAGACGCCTTGAGAGCGAAGGGCCGACGACGGGCTGGCGATCATTGGTCTCCCCGCTGGGATGGGTAACTCTCGCCAAGTCTAGGGATGCGCTGAACAATCGGGGACAGTCCCCGGTCGTTCAGGCGGGGGTCCCGGTTACGGTGGGCTCGGCGAGAGGAGCGGGATGGACAAGCTGCAGGGAATGGGCGCGATCGTCGCGGCGGACGGCGTCGGCTTCCGGGTCTGGGCGCCGCACGCGGACGCGGTCGAGGTGGCCGGGGACTTCTCCGAGTCCGGGGTGCCGCTGGACAGCGAGGACGATGGCTACTGGTACGGCTTCGTCGAGGGTGCGGCGGCCGGCCACAAGTACAGGTTCACGATCGTCACCGGAGACCGCCGGCTCGATCGGATCGACCCGTACGCGGCCGAGGTGACCAATTCGGTGGGTTCCGGCGTCATCTACGACCACTCCGCGTTCGACTGGGAGGGCGACGACTTCACCCCGCCGACGCTGGACGAGCTGGTGATCTACGAGCTCCACGCCGGCACCTTCGCCGCGAAGTCCGACGGCGAAGTGGCCGGTCTGGAAGCCGTTGCGTCCCGCTTCGACCACCTGCTGAAGCTCGGCGTCAACGCGATCCAGCTGATGCCGGTCGCCGAGTTCGCCGGGGACGTGTCGTGGGGCTACAACCCGTCCCACATCTTCGCCGTGGAGAGCGCCTACGGCGGCCCCGATGCGCTGAAGACCCTGGTCAAGGAGGCCCACCAGGCCGGGCTCGCGGTGATCCAGGACGTGGTCTACAACCATTTCGGTCCGACCGACCTCGACCTGTGGCAGTTCGACGGCTGGAGTGAGAACGACAAAGGCGGCATCTACTTCTACAACGACTGGCGCTCGGCGACGCCCTGGGGCGACACCCGTCCCGACTACGGCCGCGGCGAGGTCCGCCAGTTCATCCACGACAACGCCTTCAGCTGGCTGGAGAACTTCCACCTCGACGGCCTGCGCTACGACATGACGCCGTACATGCGCAGCGTCGACGGCGGGGGGACGGACATCCCCGAGGGCTGGGACCTGTGCCGGTGGATCAACACCGACATCCGGGCGAGCTACCCGCGCAAGATCCTGATCGCGGAGGACCTGCACTCGAACCCGGCGGTGTCCTCGACCGGGCCGGAGGGGGCGGCGTTCCACGCGCAGTGGGACGCCCAGTTCGTCCATCCGGTCCGGGAGGCGGTGACCGTCGCCGACGACCGCTGGCGCTCGACCAGCGAGGTGGCCAGGGCGATCGCCTACAGCTACGGGGACGCGTTCGCGCGGGTGATCTACACCGAGAGCCACGACGAGGTCGCGAACGGCAAGGCGAGGGTGCCCGAGGAGGTCGACCCGGACGACCCGACCGGCTACTGGGCGCAGAAGCGGTCCACGCTGGGGGCGGCGCTCGTCCTGACCAGCCCGGGGATCCCGATGCTGTTCCAGGGCCAGGAGTTCCTCGAGGGCGGCTGGTTCCGCGACACCGTCGCGCTGGACTGGAGCCAGGACTCCAGCTTCCGCGGCATCGTCCGGCTCTACCGGGACCTGATCGGGCTGCGGCTGAACCGGGACGGACGGTCGGCGGGGCTCACCGGCGGTGGGCTGAACGTGTTCCACAACAACGACGCGGCCAACGTGCTGGCGTTCCAGCGCTGGCGCGATCACGGCCCGGGCGACGACGTCGTTGTGGTCGTGAACCTGTCCGCCGAGACCCTGGGTGAGTACCGGATCGGGTTCCCGACCGGAGGCACGTGGAAGCTGCTGCTGAACAGCGACGCGAAGACCTACTCCGACGCGTTCGGCGACAACGAGAGCTTCGACGCCCTCGCCGGGGACGAGCCGTACGACGGCTTCGGGGCGAGCGCAGAACTCAGCATCGGGCCGTACTCGGTGCTGGTGTACTCGCTGGAGCCGTGAGAGTCAGGGCGTCGTGGGCAGCAGGTGCGTCGCGACGACCAGGTAGAGGATCGCCGCACCGAATGCGAGCCCGATGCCGAACCGTCGGATCAGCGGGGCGAAGGGGAGCTTGGTCAGGCCGACGAGGATGAGAACGACGCCGGCGATCGCCGCCCCGATGGCCCAGCCGGTCGCCAGGCTGGGACGGAACAGGCTGGCCACCAGCGCGACGGCGAGACCGGCGACCGTCATCGTCCCTTCGGCGGCCGGTGCGACCGGGCTCGGGTTCGTCGGGGGACTCGGGTTGGTCGGAGAACTAGTCACGCGGCCAATGTAGACGCCAGACCGGCACCGGCGTGAGTCGGTGCCGGCGGCGGGTCCCGATGAGCACCGTGCCGTTCGGGCCGAAGCCGCGGGATAGCGTGGTCCGGTGCGTGTCCGCGGCCGTGACGAGCAGGCCAGGGAGATCCTTGCCCTCGCCGTCCCGGCGTTCCTGGCGCTGATCGCCGAGCCGCTGTTCCTGCTGGCCGACACCGCCATCGTCGGACACCTGGGGACGGCGCCCCTGGCCGGGCTCGGCGTCGCGGCGGCGATCCTGGCGACAGCGGCGAGCGTGTTCGTGTTCCTGGCCTACGGGACGACGTCCATCGTCGCGCGGCAGGTCGGCGCCGGTGCCCGCCGGGACGCGATCTCGGCCGGTCTGGACGGCATCTGGCTCGCCGTCGGCCTGGGTGTGGTGGTCGGGCTGGGCGTGTGGCTGTGGGCGGAGCCGCTGTGCGCGGTGTTCGGCGCCTCGTCGGACGCGCTGGCGCAGGCGGTGACCTATCTGCGGATCTCGGCGGTCGGGCTGCCCGGCATGCTGGTGGTGCTCGCGGCGACCGGAGCCCTGCGAGGGCTGCAGGACACCCGGACGCCGCTGATCGCCTCGGTGCTGGGTTTCGGGGCCAACCTGGTGCTCAACCTCGTGCTGGTGCTGGGCCTGCGGTGGGGGATCGCCGGTTCGGCGACCGGCACGGTGATCGCCCAGACAGCGATGGGTGCCGGGCTGGTGGCGGTGCTGGTCCGGGCGGCCCAGGCCGAGCACACCGGCTTGCGGCCGGATCCGCTCCGGGTGCTCCGCGCCGCGCTGGTCGGCGTCCCCCTGATGGTCCGGACGCTGGCGCTGCGCGCGATCCTGCTGGTGACCACCTGGGTGGCCGCCGGGATGGGGGACGTGGTGCTGGCCGCCCACCAGGTCGCCGGCAACCTGTGGATGCTCCAGGCCTTCGCGCTGGACGCGCTGGCGATCGCTGCGCAGGCACTCACCGGGAAGGAACTCGGTGCGGGCAACGCAGCGGCCGCGCGGTCGGCGACCGACACGATGCTCCGTTGGGGCCTGTGGGTGGGCATCGCCATCGGCGCAGTCCTGATGGCGGTCAGTCCGTGGCTGCCGGCCGTCTTCACCACCGATCCGGCGGTCCGGACGACCCTGACCTGGGCACTGGTCGTCGTCGGCGCCTCCGGCTGGCTGTGCGGACTGGTCTTCGTGGTGGACGGCGTCCTGATCGGAGCCGGCGACGGCCGCTGGCTCGCCGGCGCGATGATTGCCACGCTGGTCGGCTACCTGCCGATCGTGCTGGCGGTGCGCGCGGCGTCCCCGCTCTGGCTCGATGCCGGGACGGGCCCGGCGATCGCGGTGCTCTGGGTCGCCTTCACCGGGTTCATGGCGATCCGGTGGGCCTTCCTGCGCCACCGCGTCCGCGGCGACGCCTGGCTGGTGCTCGGCGCCCACCGCTGAGTCCGGCCGAAGCCTGCCGCCGGCTCCGGCCACACTCCTGCGTCCGGGCCGGGAAGTCGATCGGGCGGCCGGCCCCCGTCAGTGCGGATCGTCGAGCAGCCCCGAGTTCACCATCAGCTCGACCCCCACCGGATCCGGGTTGTAGGCGACCTCCCACCGGTAGCCGTCCGGATCGGCGAAGTAGCCGGAGTAGCCGCCCCAGACCCGCTGCTGGGCCGGCCCGGTGAGGACGGCGCCCGCTGCGACCGCCTCGGCGAGCACCCGGTCGACGTCCTGTGGAGTCGGCAGATTGTGGGCCAGGGTGATGCCCACGATGCCGTCGCCGCGGCGGATCGGGCCGACCTCCTCCTCGAAACCGTCGGCGGCCCACAGCGACAGCACCAGGGTCGGCGACAGCGGCACCATCACGATGCCCTCGTTGTCCATCACCGGTTGCCAGCCCAGCCCGTCGACGTAGAAGCGCCGGCTCGCCGCCAGATCCTCGACGGAGAGGGTGATGAAGTTCATTCGTGCGTCCATGACAGGACGCTAGCGCGCGCCTCCGACAGCCGCCCGGGCCTACTCCGCCGCGATCGCCTCGTGGTGCCGGACGACTTCCTCGACGACGAACGCCAGCCACTTCTCGGCGAACTCCGGGTCGAGGTTCGCGCTCTCGGCCAGCCGGCGGAGCCGGGCGATCTGCTCCACCTCGCGCTCGGGATCGGCGGGGGCCAGGCCGCGGTCCTTCTTCAACCGTCCGACCTGCTGGGTGATCTTGAACCGCTCGGCGAGCAGGCAGATGATCGCGGCGTCGAGGTTGTCGATCGACCCGCGCAGCCGCTGGAGTTCCGGATCGCTCTGCACGGCCCACAGCCTAAGCCCGGATCCACCGATCTCCGCCTACTGCGCGGCCCCATCCGGGCGCGCTGGCTGCGCCGAGTGGCGTGCCCGCCTCACCTTCGGTGCCAGTTCGTGGTTGTTGTCAGCGGCTCGGTCTCGGCCGATTCGGCGTCGTGCTAGCTGGACGTGGTTCTGGGCCTGGATGCGGGCGGAATGACAACCACCGTCTAGCTGTACTGACCGGACAGGTTGGTTGAGGAACTGTGACGACACGGTCTGATTGGTGAAGGGGAGGGAGGACCTTCCGCGGTTGAGTGGAACTGCTCAAGGTTCGCTCGATCGGAAAGGTCCTCCCGTGTCTCACGCTAATGCAGCCCTGACCCCTCGCCATCGCTTGATCGTGGCCCGGCTTGTTGTCGAGGACGGCTACCCGATCAGCGAGGTGGCTGCCCGCTTTCAGTGCTCCTGGCCGACGGTGAAACGCTGGGTGGACCGCTATTTGGCCGGGGACCGAATGATGGAGGACCGGTCATCACGTCCGCGTTCGAGCCCGAACAGGACTCCGCTCAAGGTCACGAAGCGGTTGGTGAGCCTGCGGTTACGTCTTCGGGAGGGCCCGGTCCAGCTGGCCGCCCGGGTCAAGGTGGCACCCTCAACGGCACACCAGATCCTGGTCCGTTGCCGGCTGAACCGGCTCAGCCACGTGGATCGTGCCACCGGCGAGCCTGTCCGCCGTTACGAGCATCCCCATCCCGGATCGCTGATCCATGTCGATGTGAAGAAGCTCGGCAACATTCCCGATGGTGGCGGATGGCGGTTCGTGGGCCGCCAACAAGGCGACCAGAACCGGGCTGCCACTCCTGGCAAGCCCCGCAACGACCACCACAACCCCAAGATGGGCCACGCGTTCGTACACACCGTGATCGATGACTACTCCCGCGTCGCCTACGCCGAGGTTCACGACGACGAGACCGCCCCGACCGCGGTCGCCGTACTCCGCGGTGCTGTCGCCTGGTTCGCCGAACGTGGCGTCACCGTCGAGCGAGTCCTGTCCGACAACGGATCGGCCTACAGATCGAACCTGTGGCACCAGGTTTGCCTCGAGGAACTCGGCATCACCGTGAAGAAGACCCGGCCCTACCGGCCGCAGACCAACGGCAAGATCGAACGCTTCCACAAGACCCTCGCCGACGGCTGGGGATACGCCCGCCACTATCCCAGCGAGACCGAACGACGAGCAGCCCTACCCGCCTGGCTCCACACCTACAATCACCACAGGCCCCACTCAGCCTGCGAGAACAAGCCACCCCTCACCCGCTTGACCAACGTCCCCGGTCAGTACATCTAGCACAGTCCGACGCTGCTTGCGCCAAACGGCGTCACAACGACGTTCGTCTAGCAGCAAGCCGAGCGGGCCAGGACGCGGACCGGCCCCGCCCCAGGAGCGGGGACGGGGCCGGCGTCGTGGGGGTGACTGATCAGTCGAGCAGGTCGGCGTACAGGATGGTGGACAGGTAGCGCTCCCCGAAGGACGGGATGACCACGACGATCGTCTTGCCGGCGTTCTCCGGACGGGCGGCGAGTTCGCCGGCAGCAGCCAGGGCGGCGCCGGACGAGATCCCGACCAGCAGCCCCTCCTCGCGGGCGGCGCGGCGGGCCCACTCGACGGCGGTCTCCGAGGTCTGCGGCAGCACCTCGTCGATCACCGAGCGGTCGAGGATCTCGGGGATGAAGTTCGCCCCGATGCCCTGGATCTTGTGCGGGCCGGGCTGGCCGCCCGACAGCAGCGGCGACTCGGCCGGCTCCACCGCCACGATCCTCACCTCAGGCTTGCGCTCCTTGAGCACCTGGCCGACACCGGTGATCGTGCCGCCCGTGCCCACGCCCGCGACGACGATGTCGACGCCGCCGTCCGTGTCCTTCCAGATCTCCTCCGCGGTGGTCTTGCGGTGGATCTCCACGTTGGCCGGATTGGCGAACTGCCTGGCCAGGATCGCGCCGGGAGTCTCCGCGGCGATCTGCTCCGAGCGGGCCACCGCACCCTTCATACCTTCGGCGCCCGGGGTCAGCACCAGCTCGGCCCCGAACGCCCGGAGCAGTGCCCGCCGCTCCTTGCTCATGGTGTCGGGCATCGCGAGGATCACCCGGTAGCCCCGGGCCGCGCCGACGAAGGCGAGCGCGATGCCGGTGTTGCCCGAGGTCGCCTCGACGATGGTGCCACCCGGCTGCAGCGACCCGTCCGCCTCGGCGGCGTCGATGATCGCCACCCCGATCCGGTCCTTGACGGAGTTGGCCGGGTTGTAGAACTCCAGCTTCGCCAGCACGATCGCCTGGGAGTCGCCGTAGAGGCGATTGATCCTGACCAGCGGCGTGCGTCCGATCAGCTTGGTTGCGTCCTCGAAGTAGGTCATTGCGATTGCTCCTTGTGTGGTGGTGTGTTCAGAGTCCGGCGAGCGCCTGGTCGAGATCGGCGATCAGGTCGTCGACGTTCTCGATACCCACGCTGAGGCGAACCATCTCCGGTGCGACGCCGGCGGCGACGAGTTCCTCTTCGGTCAGCTGGCTGTGGGTCGTGGTCGCGTTGTGGATGGCGAGGGACTTGGTGTCGCCGATGTTGGCCAGGTGGCTGAACAGTTCCAGCGACTCGATGAACTTCGCGCCGGCCTCCCGTCCGGCCTTCAGCCCGAAGGCGAGGACGCCGCCGTAGCCGCGGCCGGTGAGCACCCGGTCAGCCACCGCCTTGTACGGGGACGAGTCCAGCCCGGGGTAATTGACCCAGGCCACCTTGTCGTGGGCTTCGAGGTGCTTCGCGACCGCGAGGGCGTTCTCGGAGTGCCGCTCCATCCGCAGGTGCAGGGTCTCCAGCCCCTGCAGGAACAGCCACGAGTTGAACGGCGAGACGGCCGCGCCGGTGTTCCGCAGCAGCACCGTCCGGGCCCGGATGATGTAGGCGGCCGGGCCGGCGGCGTCCGTCCAGACCACGCCGTGGTAGGCGCCGTCGGGCGCGGTGAGGCCGGGGAAACGGTCGGCGTGCGCGGCCCAGTCGAACTTTCCCGAGTCGACGATCACGCCGCCGATCGAGGTGCCGTGGCCGCCGATGTACTTGGTCGCGGCGTGGACGGCGATGTCGGCGCCGTGGTCGAAGACTCGCGCCAGCAGCGGAGTGGGCACGGTGTTGTCGACGACCAACGGCAGGCCGAGGGCGTGCGCGGCGTCGGCCCACGCGTCCAGGTCGATCACGTTGATCGCCGGGTTGCCGATGGTCTCGCCGAACACGAGCTTGGTCTTCTCGTCCACCACGGACGCCAGATCCTCCGGCTTCTCCGGGTCGACGAAGCGCACCTCGATGCCGAACTGCGGCAGCGTGTGGGCGAACAGCGCGTAGGTGCCGCCGTACAGGGTGGACAGGGCCACGATGTTGTCCCCGGCGTAGGTGAGGTTGAGCACCGCGTACGTGACCGCGGCCGAGCCGGACGCGGTCGCCAGTGCGCCGACCCCGCCCTCGAGGGCGTTGATCCGGGTCTCGAACACCGACTGGGTCGGGTTCATGATCCGGGTGTAGATGTTGCCCGGCACCCGCAGCGCGAACAGGTCGGCGGCGTGCTCGGTGTCGTTGAAGACGTAGCTGGTGGTCTGGTAGATCGGCACGGCCCGGGAGTTGGTGGCCGGGTCGGCCTCCTCCTGCCCGGCGTGGACGGCCAGGGTGTCTGGGTGTAGCGACATTCGGGTTGCTCCTGTTTTCGTGTTCGTCCGTGGCCGGACGGTTCGGGCTCCGCGCCCGGTGAAGAAGAACATACACCAGTGTACGTACGTGTATACACTCCGTCCCACCGCTTGGGCGGACGCGGGGGCGTCCCGGCGGCGGCGCGGCCCTAGACTCACCGCTATGGCTGCGGATCACGACCTGGTGCTGGTGGTTGACTACGGGGCGCAGTACGCCCAGTTGATCGCCCGCCGCGTCCGCGAGGCCCGCGTGTACTCCGAGATCGTGCCGCACACGATGCCGGTGGCCGACGTCCTCGCCCGCGCGCCGAAGGCGGTGATCCTCTCCGGCGGACCGAGTTCGGTGTACGAGCCGGGGGCTCCGCAACTGGACGCGTCCCTGCTGGAGGCCGACGTCCCGGTGTTCGGCATCTGCTACGGCTTCATGGCGATGGCG
The DNA here is from genome assembly GCA_017306015.1 of Propionibacteriaceae bacterium. Lineage (GTDB taxonomy): Bacteria > Actinomycetota > Actinomycetes > Propionibacteriales > Propionibacteriaceae > Propionicimonas. The sequence goes on along the minus strand of JAFKJK010000025.1, from coordinate 3,190 downwards.
CAGGCCCTCGGCGGGACGGTCGCTCGCACCGGCCAGCGCGAGTACGGCCGAAGCACGGTCGAGGTGCTGGAGCCCGGACGGCTGCTGGCCGGCCTGCCGGCGTACCTGACGTCCTGGATGTCCCACGGGGACGAGGTGGTCGCGGCCCCGTCCGGCTTCACGGTCAACGCGCGGTCGTCGCGGGCCACCGTCGCGGCGTTCGAGGACGGCACCCGGCGGCTCGCCGGCGTCCAGTGGCACCCGGAGGTGCTGCATTCGGAGCACGGCCAGGAGGTGCTGACCCACTTCCTGTACGACATCGCGGGTTGCCGGCCGACCTGGACGTCGGCGAACATCGCCGACGAGCAGGTCACCCGGATCCGCGCCGAGGTGGGCGATGCCCGGGTGCTCTGCGCGCTGTCGGGCGGCGTCGACTCCGCAGTGGCCGCCGCGCTCGTGCAGCGGGCGATCGGCGACCAGCTCACCTGCGTCTTCGTCGACCACGGGCTGCTCCGCGAGGGCGAGGCGGAACGGGTCGAGCGCGACTTCGTGGCGTCCACCGGAGTGAAGCTGGTCGTCGCGAACGAGCAGGAACGATTCCTCGGCGCGCTCGCCGGCGTCAGCGACCCGGAGACCAAGCGCAAGATCATCGGCCGGGAGTTCATCCGGACGTTCGAGGACGAGGCCCGCAAGATCAACGCCGAAGGCCCGATCGAGTACCTCGTCCAGGGCACGCTCTACCCGGACGTCGTGGAGTCGGGGGGCGGCGAGGGTGCGGCCAACATCAAGAGCCACCACAACGTGGGTGGGCTGCCCGACGACCTGCAGTTCCGGCTGATCGAGCCGCTGCGCACGCTGTTCAAGGACGAGGTCCGCGAGGTGGGCCGCCAGCTGGGCCTGCCCGAGCACATCGTCGGACGGCATCCGTTCCCGGGGCCGGGGCTGGGCATCCGGATCGTCGGAGCCGTGGACGCCGAGCGGCTTCGGATCCTCCGCGCGGCGGATGCGATCGTCCGGGCCGAGACCACCGCGGCCGGCCTGGACGGCGAGATCTGGCAGTTCCCGGTGGTGCTGCTGGCCGACGTCCGCTCGGTCGGCGTCCAGGGGGACGGCCGCAGCTACGGGCACCCGATCGTGCTGCGTCCGGTGTCCAGCGAGGACGCGATGACGGCCGACTGGAGCCGGCTGCCCTACGAGCTGCTGGAGCGGATCAGCACCCGAATCACCAATGAGGTGCCCGAGGTGAACCGCGTGGTGCTGGACGTGACCAGCAAGCCACCCGGCACCATCGAGTGGGAGTGACCCGTGATGGAACCGTCCCCATTCCGGTTCAGTGGTCGGTGATGGGGACGGTTCCGATCTTGGTTCAGCGGTAGTCGTCCGGGGGAGGAGTGCTGCCGCCGGTGCTGGAGAACGTCCTCTTCAGGTCGTCGATGCCGGTCCCGCCGCCGTCGATCGGCAGCACGAGCCACAGCACCGCGTACAGCGCCACCGGCACGAAGAAGAAGCAGGACGCGAGCGCCCAGACGACGCGGACGATGGTGGTGTCGATCCCGAAGGAGCGGGCTACGCCACTGCACACACCGGCAATCAGCTTGTCGGACGAACGGGTCAGTTGCTGTTTCATGGTTGTTCCTCTCTCGTTGTTCACGTTGCTGAAGTCAGTTCCTGCGCTGGCTGAGCAGGAGCATGCCAACGCCGATGACCACCAGCGCGGCCGGGACCAGGAAGCCCACCACGCGCCAGTCGATCTGTCCCCAGGCCGACCACAGCCCCAGCCCCGCCAGCAGCAGCGCCGAGATGCCGACGGCGAAGGCCGTCCGATCGGTCCTCATGGATTCACCTCGAGGTCGCCGAGATCGACGTCCACGGTGATCCTCACCTCGCCTGTGGACGGGTTCGGCGTGTGCGCCATCCCGCCGGTCTGGCCCAGCCCCGATCCGCTCTGCTTGACGCCGCCGACCGTGACGCTGCCCGCCGAGACGTCCCAGTCCACCGAGGACGCGACCGACTGCGGCAGGGTGAGCCGAACGTCGCCGGCGCGGACGTGGATGGCCAGTTCATGCGTGCCGGTCAGGGTGAGCCGGCTGAGGTCGACGTCCGCGTCGCCGGCGAGGACGTCGATCCGCGGTGGCAGCTGGGCGGCGGAGGTGTAGCGAGCGCTGACGTCCCCGACCGTGCCCTGGCTGTGGATCTGGGGGGACGCCACCAGCCCGCCGAGCACCAGGGCAGCGATCACCGTGGCCGGGACCAGCAGCGGCGGGCGTCCTGCCCGGGTCGCCACCAGCGCGGTCGTGCCGAGCGCCGCCAGCACGGCGGACGCGTAGGCGACCGGGGTGCCGGGGAGGCCGAAGAAGGTGCTCGCCACGGCCACGGCAAGGGTGAACGCGCCGACCAGGGCGAGACCGAGGCCCCACAGCCGCCAGCTGCGCCGCGGAGCCGGGGCGAGCGCCACCGGCAGGGGGTTGTCGCTGACGAACCGGTCTGACGGGTCGGTGTACGGCTGCTGCCAGGTCGGCTGGCCGGTCGACGGGCCGGGGCCGGGCGCGCTGGGGCCGGGGACGCCGCCGGCGGGGAGTTCGAAGCCGGGGACCTGCTGCTCGGCGAGCCGGACGCGCCACGCGTCCGCCGCCCGCTCGAACGGTGTCGGCTCGGCCGCGGACGTCGGCCGTCCGTGCTTGCGGGTGGCCGCCCAGACCACCACACCGATGATCGTCAGCGGGACGAACGCCGGTCCGGCGCCGGAGCCCCAGTTGATCAGGACGAGGAGGGCGATCACGCCGGCCACCACCACCCAGCGCGGCCACCGCCGGGTGAAGGGCAGGGTGCGAGCGAGCGGCGAGAGCTGTTCGTTGTCACGGGGGAGCAGCAGCATGCCGGCGAGGTACAGCGCGGCGCCCAGACCGCCGAACGCGATCGCCGAGACGACGGCGATGATCCGCAGGACCTTGGGTTCGACGCCGAGCCGCCGGGCGAGCCCGGCGCACACGCCCGCGATCACCGCACCCTCACGGGGACGGCTGAGCACGGGCAGGCGGTCGGTCACGACTCCATTCAATGCGGGGGCGTGCGATCAGGGTATGGGGGTCTCCCCTGAAGCACGCCTGGATCGCGCCCGAGAACCCCTTGACTTGGCGGACGATTGGTGGTGTGCTGAGAGCGCTCTCAGGATCGGAGGGTGCGGGGATGGGCCAGGAGGTCGACGCTGACC
>JAFKJK010000008.1 GCA_017306015.1 Propionibacteriaceae bacterium | reverse complement strand
GGGATCCCGGCATTCGCCGGGACGACGAACGAGTGACCGAGCCGCCTCCACCAGCCGACAGCCTCCCCGACGACCTCGGCGTCGCCCCGGGCCCCGACCCGGGACCCCAGACAGCCGGGTAGCCACGCCGGTGCAGAGATCCCGGCCTTCGCCGGGACGACGAGTGGCTACACAGGTGCGGCGCTCCCGGCGTACGCCGGGAGCGACCGGGCTGGCCCTTCCGTCAGCCGACGGCTTCAGCGAAGGCCTCGGCCAGCACGTCCATTGCGTCGTCGACGAGGTCGAATGCCGTCACCAGTGGCGGCAGCATCCGGATCACGTTCCCGTAGCTGCCACAGCTCAGCATCACCACACCGCGCTTCGCGCAGCCCGCCACCACGGCCTTGGCCAGCGCGGCGTCCGGAGACTTCGACCCATCGGGGGTGACCAGCTCGATCGCCATCATCGCTCCCCGTCCGCGGATCTCGCCGACCTGCGGGAACGACCCGGCGAGCCCCTCCAGCCGGCTGGTCAGGATCGCGCCGAGTTGCCGCGCCCGTCCGGCCAGGTCCTCGGACTCCATCACCTCGATCGCGGCCAGCGAGGCCGCGCAGGAGAGCGGATTGCCGCCGAACGTGCCACCCAGTCCGCCCGGGACGGGTGCATCCATCATCTCGGCCCGACCGGTCACGGCCGCGATCGGCAGCCCGCCGCCGAGCGCCTTCGCGCTGGTGACCAGGTCAGGCACGACGCCCTCGTGCTCGACGGCGAACCAGTCGCCCGTGCGGCAGAAGCCGGACTGCACCTCGTCGGCCACGAGCACGACGCCGTGCTGGTCGCACCACTCGCGCAGCAGCCTCCAGAATCCGGGCGGCGGGACGATGAACCCGCCCTCCCCCTGGATCGGTTCCAGGACGACGGCGGCGACGTGGTCCTCCCCCACCTGCAGGTGCACCCGGGACGCGAACTCGGCAAAGGCCTCCTCCGCGCAGTGCTGGGGACCGGTCGGCCAGCGGTACGGGTAGGCCATCGGCACCCGGTAGACCTCCGGCGCGAACGGCCCGAAGCCGTCCTTGTACGGCTGCACCTTCGCGGTCATCGCCATGGTCAGGTTGGTGCGTCCGTGGTAGGCGTGGTCGAACACCACCACAGCCGGACGCCCGGTGTGGGCGCGCGCGATCTTCACCGCGTTCTCGACGGCCTCCGCGCCGGTGTTCAGCAGTACCGAACGCTTCTCGAAGTCGCCGGGTGTGCGGGCGTTCAGTTCACGGCAGAGGTCCAGGTAACCGCCGTACGGGCTGACCATGAAGCAGGTATGGCCGTAGCCGGACGCCTGCGCGGTGACGGCCTCGACCACCTTCGGGTGGCTGTGACCGACCGAGGCCACGCCGATGCCCGAGCCGAAATCGATCAGCCGGTTGCCGTCAACGTCCACGAGGATCGCGCCCGACGCCTCGGCGACGTAGATGTCGTTGCCGCCGCTCACCGCGGCCGACACCTCGGCCCGGCGCCGGCCGGCCAGTTCCGCAGAGACCGGTCCGGGCAGCGCGGTGCGGACGATCCGGCGTTGCTCGATCACTTCTCCACCATCCCCCACGCCGAGCCGTAGCCGGTGGGTGCCTCAGCGGCCAGCAGGTCGAGGAACGGGACGGCGTCGAACGCCTCCGGCCCGAGCACGCCCGTCCCCGACCAGGTGCCGCGGGAGAGCAGTTCGAGGGCGACTACCGGGTTGATCGCGGTCTGCCAGACCACGCACTGGGCGCCGTAGTCCCGCATCGAGTCCTCGTTGTCGACCACGTGGTACAGGTAGGTGCTCCGCGGGTTCCCGTCCTGGCCGGTCCCGGTCACGAAGAGCCCCGCGCAGGTCTTGCCGGTCATCCGCGGGCCGATCGTCGCCGGGTCGGGCAGGACGGCGGCGACGACGTCTCGCGGCGAGACCTCGACACCCTTCACCCGGACGGGTTCGGTGCGGTCGAGGCCGAGCGCGTGCAGCGTCTTCAGGACGCCGATGAACTCCTCGCCGAGCCCGTACTTGAAGGTGACTCGCCCCGCGTCCAGCCAGCGCGGCATCAGCAGCACCTCCTCATGCTCGACGTTGACGCACTCCACCGGTCCGATCCCCTCGGGGAAGTCGAACACCTCCGGCTCGCTGAACGGAGGCGTGGTGTACCAGCCGCGGCCGGCCTCGTGGATCACCGGCGGGTTCAGGCACTCCTCGATCGTGGTCCAGATGGAGAAGCTGGGCGCGAAGATCTCCTCGCCGGCCTCGTTGCGGACCACGAGGTTCGCACCGTCCCGCGTCCCCAGTTCGTCGATCCGGGAGAACAGGTGGTCGGACGCGTAGCGCGCGAACACGTCCGAGAGCCCCGGTTCGACGCCCATGCCGACCAGCGCGAGCCGGCTGGCGTCCACCCACTTCGACGCCTCGGCGAACTGCTCGTCGCCGAGCTTGAGCCCCACCTCCGAGTACGGGTGCTCGGGATGTGGCCGGGACAGCGACATCGCCATGTCGAGGTAGTCCGCTCCGGCGTCGAACGCTCCGGTGAACACGCTCATCACGAACCGCGGATCGACGGCGTTGAGCACATGGGTGATCCCGTGCGCGCGAGCAAGTTCCGTCACCGACGCCGGGTCCGAGGCGTCCACCCGGGCGGCGACGAAGCGGTCGCCGCCACCGGCGGCCCGGGCCGCGCCGACGGTCCGCTCCGCGCGGGCCAGGTCGTAGTCCGCGATCACCATCACCTCGAAGAAGTCCCGCCGGGCGGCGATCCGCGCGACCGCGTCCCCGACTCCCCCGGACCCCACCACGAGCACCCGCATCAGACTGTTTCCTTCCTTCTCGAACCCAGTCGCATTCGCGAACCGACGGTCTGGCCAAGCCCGACGATGGCCAGCGCACCGAAGAACATCACGGTTCCGATCACGTTGACCTGCACCGGCGCACCGCGCTGGGAGGCTCCCCAGACGAACATCGGGAACGTCACCGTGGTCGCACCGGCGTTGAAGTTGGTGACGATGTAGTCGTCGAAGCTGAGCGCGAAGGCCAGCAGCGCCCCAGCCCCGATTCCGGGTGCGACCAGCGGGAACGTCACCCTCCAGAACGCCTGCGCCGGGGTGGCGTACAGGTCGGCCGCCGCCTGCTCCAGGGACGGGTCGAGGGACGCCACCCGCGCCTTCACCGTGGTGATGACGAACGAGAGGGTGAACAGGATGTGGGCGATGAGGATCGTCACCTGGCCGGACGGGATGCCCATCGCGACGAACAGCGTCAGCAGCGAGGAACCCATCACGACCTCGGGAGTGGCCATCGGGAAGAAGACCAGCAGGTTCGTCGCTGCCCGTCCGCGGAACCGGTAGCGGCCCAGCGCGAACGCCGCCATCGTCCCGATCACGGTGGCGACGCCGGCCGCGACCACGGCGACCCACAGGCTGAGCCCGAGAGCGTCGCACATGCCCGCGCTCGCGCACGGGTTCAGCCAGGCATCCAGGGAGAACGAGTTCCACTGGTAGTTGTAGCGTCCGCCCGGCTTGTTGAACGAGAAGACGGTGACCACCAGGTTGGGGATCAGGATGTAGACCATCACCAGCACGCCGACGATCACGACGAGGTTGCGACGAAGCCAGCCCATCAGACCAGCTCCTCCGTGCCGGCAGCGCGGACGTACACCGCGACCAGGGTGATGATCGCCGCCATCAGGATGAACGACAGTGCGGCAGCGATCGGGTAGTCCAGCACCCTCAGGAACTGGGAGTCGATGATCTGCCCGATCATCACCGTCTGCGTGTTGCCGAGCAGCTTGGAGTTGATGTAGTCGCCGGCCGCGGGGATGAACGTGAGCAGGGTGCCGGACACGACGCCGGGCAGCGACAACGGCCAGATCACCTTCCAGAAGGTGTTCCAGCCGTTCGCGTACAGGTCGCCGGCGGCGTCCAGCAGCCGGGTGTCGAGCCGCTCCAGCGAGGTGTACAGCGGCAGCACCATGAACGGCAGGAAGTTGTAGACGAGCCCGCAGATGACGGCGAACTGCGAGTAGAGCAGCGAGTCGTTGTCGGTGAGGCCGACGGCCTGCAGCACGGTCGTCAGGCCGGTCGCGCGGAAGAACCCGGCCACCGGGCCGCCGTCGGTGAGAATGATCTGCCAGGCCAGGGTGCGGATCAGGAAGTTCGTGAAGAACGGCGCGACGACCAGCACGAGCAGGGTGGTCTTGTGGCGTCCCGATCGGTGCGCGATGAACCACGCGAGCGGGTAGCCGAGCAGCAGCGTCCCCAGCGTCGCGGACGCGGCGTAGATGATCGAGCGCAGGAACTGCGGCCAGTAGCGGCTCAGCGCGTCGACGTAGGTGGCGAAGTTCCAGGTGAGCGTGTAGCCGTTGTCGATGTCGCCCGTTTGCAGCGACTGGGACGCCAGCGAGATCGTCGGCAGGATGAAGAAGACCACCAGCCAGACCAGCGCCGGGGCGAGCAGGATCAGCGGGACGAGGCCACCGCGACGCCGTGGCGGGCCGACCGGGGCCGCGCCGACGGTCGCCTGGGTGAGGGCGGCCATCAGCCCGCCTCCGGCACCACGAATGCCTGGTGCGGATCCCAGCCGAGCGTCACCGGGTCGCCGGGACGGGCCCGGTCGGAGCCGTCGTTCGGCTGGGTGACGGTGAGCTCCTGTCCCCAGGGCATCGCGACCAGGTAGGTCGTCGCCACGCCGGTGAAGGACGCGTCGGTGACCGTCCCCTGCAGCCGGTTGGCCGCCCGTCCGTCCGCATCGGCGAGCAGCCGCAGCTTCTCCGGGCGGATGCCCAGCTGAATGCCGGCTGATCGGTCGGTCGGCAACTGGGTCGCGTCGACGGTCAGGGAGACGCCGTGCGACGTGCCGGTGGCGACGGCACCGTCGGCGCCGGTGAGTTCCAGCGGCAGCAGGTTTGACTGGCCCAGGAAGTTCGCGACGAACGTGGTGGCCGGATGGTCGTACAGGTCGGCCGGCGCTCCGACCTGCTCCAGATGGCCGGCGTTCATCACCGCGACGGTGTCGGCCATGGTCATGGCCTCCTCCTGGTCGTGGGTGACGTGGATGAAGGTGATCCCGACCTCGGACTGGATCCGCTTGAGCTCGATCTGCATCTCGCGGCGGAGCTTGAGGTCGAGGGCACCGAGCGGCTCGTCCAGCAACAGGACATCGGGACGGTTCACGATCGCCCGGGCCAGGGCGACCCGCTGCTGCATGCCGCCGGAGAGCTGGCGGGGGCGCTGCCGAGCCCGGTCGGCGAGCTTGACCAGCTCCAGGGCCTCCATCGACTTGGCCTTCCAGTCGGCCACCTTGAGCTGCCGCAGGCCGAAGCCGACGTTGTCGAGGACGGACAGGTGCGGGAACAGCGCGTAGCTCTGGAAGACCGTGTTGACCTTCCGCTGGTAGGCGCGGGTCGCGGTGATGTCCTCGGTACCGAGGAAGATCTGCCCGGACGTGGGCTCCTCCAGCCCCGCGACCATCCGCAGAGTGGTGGTCTTGCCGCAGCCGGACGGGCCGAGCAGCGCGAAGAACGAGCCCGACGGCACCTCGAGGTCGATGCCGGCCACGGCGACGAAGTCGTCGAAGTGCCGCGTCAGCCGGACGAGCCGCAGGTCGCCGGACGCCTTCAGTCGGGCCGCCATGTCAGCCCGTGACCACGGCCTGGAACTGGCGGTTGAAGTCGGTCTCCTCCTCGGCGCTCAGGGCGCGGAAGACCTGGGTCTTGGCGAGGATCTCCTGGCTGGGGAAGATCAGTTCGTTGTTGGCGACGCTGGGGTCCTTCTTCACCAGGATGTCCTTGGTGCCGGCCACCGGCGGGATGTAGTTCACGTAGTCGGCGACGACGGCCATGATCTTCGGGTCGTAGTAGTGGTTGATCAGCAACTCGGCGTTCTTCTTGTGCTGGGCGAGGTTCGGGATGACGAAGTTGTCGGAGAACATCGGAATGCCCGTCTGCCCGAGCGCGTAGCCAAGGGACGGGTTGTCCGCCCGCAACTGCACCACGTCGCCGGTCCACGCCAGACAGGCCGCGGTGTCGCCGGACGCCAGCGGCTTGGTGTACTCGTTGCCGGTGAAGCCCTTGATCTGACCGGAGTCCTTCGCGGCCTGGATCACCGCGAGGGCCGCCTTGAACTGGTCGGCGGTCACCTGGGAGATGTTCACGCCCTGCTCGATCAGCACCACTCCGACGGTGTCCCGCATCTCGGTGAGCATCGTCACCTTGCCCTTCAGGGACGGGTCGTGCAGCAACTGGTCGACCGTGGTCACCTTCTTGCCGCCGGTGGCCTTCGGGTTGTAGGCGATGCCGGCGAAGCCGCTCTGCCACGGCAGCGAGTACACCCGTCCCGGGTCGAACTGCACCTGCTTGAGCGATGGCTCTAGATTGCTCAGGTTGGGGATGTTGGCGTAGTCGAGCTTCTGGATGTAGCCCAGCCGGATCAGCCGCGCGACCATCCAGTCGGTGCTCACCCAGGTGTCGCGTCCGGTGTCCTGCCCGCCTTCGAGGAGGGGCCGGACCTTGGCGAAGAACTCGTCGTTGTCGTTGTAGTCCTCGTTGTAGTTGACCTTGATCCCGGTGGACTTCGTGAACGCATCGATGCTCGGGTGGTTGCCCTTGTCGTCGACGTCGATGTACTCGGGCCAGTTCGACCAGTTCACCACCTTGTCGGTGTCGGACTTGTCCGGCGCTGCCTGCTGGGCGGTGTTCGGCGCGCCCGAGGTGGCGGTGGAGTTGCGTCCCGGCGAGCCGCAGGCGGTGAGCAGGCCCGCAGCGGCGAGGCCGGCCAGTCCGGTCAGGGCACTGCGGCGGGTCAGCGCTCCGCGCGCGAATGACATCAGCAACGGGTCGGTTTGGGTCGGTCCAGGCATATCCCCTCCTCCGGCTTGGGCCACACCCGTGTGGTCAAGGCCCCACGCCACAGGTCCAGTCAAGTAGCACACACTGTAATCCGCAAGAGTCCTGCCGTGTCTACCACGAAATGCGCACTTGACGAACTTGCAAACTACGGTTTCGGCAGGCAGGATCGTGGTGTGTCTGGTGTCACCACTGCTCTCGACTCGACCGCGGACGGGAGCTCGTCCCGTCCGGCGCTGCTGGACGACACCGGAAAACGGATCATCGAACTGCTGCAGGCGGACGGCCGGATGCCGTACGTCTCGATCGCCTCGGCGGTGGGGCTGTCCGAGGGCGCCGTTCGCCAGCGCGTCCAGCGGATGATCGACAGCGGCGTGATCCAGATCGTCGCGGTGACCGACCCGCTGATGGTCGGCTTCAGCCGCCAGGCGATGATCGGGATCAAGACCCGCGGCGACGTCACGGCGATCGCCACCGCGATCTGCGAGATTCCGCAGGTCGACTATGTGGTCACCACCGCGGGCGGTTACGACCTGCTGGTCGAGCTGGTCTGCGAGAACGACGCCGAGCTCCTGGACGTCCTGATGACGCGGATCCGCGCTCTCGAAGGCATCACCGAGACCGAGACCTTCGTCTACCTCAAGCTCAACAAACAGCACTACGACTGGGGAACCAGATGAGTACCGACATCACGACAGCACCGGACGCGGCCATGGGCGTCACCGACGACACGTTCGGCGTGCCGGAAGTCTCCGCCGAACCGACGACGCGGGAAGGGACGCCCCTGGCGCAGGCTGCCCGCGACCACCTGTGGGGGCACTTCACGCGGCATTCGGTGTACGAGCCGACCGACGCGGGAGGTGCCGGCGGCCGGGTGCCGGTGATCGTCAAGGGCAAGGGCCACCGGATCTGGGACGACGCCGGCCGGGAGTACATCGACGGCCTGGCCGGGCTGTTCACCGTCCAGGTCGGCCATGGCCGGGTCGAACTGGCCGAGGCGGCGGCGAAGCAGGCGTCCGAATTGGCGTACTTCCCGCTGTGGAGCTACGCCCATCCGACCGGGATCGAGCTTGCGGAACGGTTGTCGGGCTACACGCCCGGCGACCTGAACCGGGTGTTCTTCACGACCGGCGGCGGTGAGGCGGTCGAGACCGCGTGGAAGCTCGCCAAGCAGTACTTCAAGCTCACCGGGAAGCCCACGAAGACGAAGGTCATCTCCCGGTCGGTCGCCTACCACGGGACGCCGCACGGGGCCCTGTCGATCACCGGCATCCCGGCGGCGAAGGCTCCGTACGAACCGCTGGTGCCGGGTGCGCTGAAGGTGCCGAACACGAACTTCTACCGGGCCCCGGAGCATCTTCGCTACGACGAGTACGCCTTCGGCCAGTGGGCAGCCGACCGGATCGCCGAGGCGATCGAGTTCGAGGGTCCGGAGACGGTGGCAGCGGTCTTCCTCGAACCCGTCCAGAACTCCGGCGGCTGTTTCCCGCCGCCACCGGGGTACTTCGAGCGCGTCCGGAAGATCTGCGACGACTACGACGTCCTGCTGGTGTCGGACGAGACCATCTGCGCGTTCGGCCGGATCGGCTCGATGTTCGCCTGCAACGACTTCGGCTACGTCCCGGACATGATCATCTGCGCCAAGGGGATGAGCAGCGGCTACTCCCCGATCGGCGCGATGATCGCCTCCGACCGGCTGTTCGAGCCGTTCCGGCACGGCACGACGTCGTTCGCGCACGGCTACACGTTCGGTGGCCACCCGGTCTCGGCCGCGGTCGCGCTGGCGAACCTCGACCTGATGGAGGCCGAGGGTCTGAACCAGCGGGTGGCGGAGAAGGCGCCGGCGTTCCGGGCTGCCCTCGACGGTCTGCGCGACCTGCCGATCGTCGGCGACGTCCGCGGGGCCGGCTACTTCTACGGCATCGAACTGGTCAAGGACAAGGACACTCGGGAGACGTTCGACGAGGACGAGTCGGAGCGGTTGCTGCGCGGCTTCCTGTCGAAGGCGCTGTTCGAGGCCGGCCTGTACTGCCGTGCGGACGACCGGGGCGACCCGGTGATCCAGCTCTCGCCTCCGCTGACGGTGGGCGAGGAGGAGTTCGCCGAGATCGCCGGGATCCTCCGTGGGGTGCTGACGAAGGCGTCCGAGCTGCTGTGAGGCGTCCGCGCCGCGACTGACGGGTGCCCGCGACTGACGGGTGGCCGCGGCTGACCGGCCAGTCGCTGGCATCGTGATGCGGCGCCCTCATGACTCACCGGCCTGCTCTGGCGGCGGCCCCTGAGGTTGGTGCTAGCTGGTGGTGGATATGAACCGCCGTCCCGCGGGTCGCGCGCCGTCGTGCTCGTTGGTGGTGGTTGTCAGGCGTTTCCGGGGCGCCACAACCACCATGATCTAGCACGAACCTGATGCGGCTCGGCCAACCCGCTTCACAACGACCATGAACTAGCACGAAGGGTCCAGCAGGCGTTGCAGCCGTCATCCAGCCGGCCGACGGACGGCGACCGCTGCCGTCAGCAGCCCACCGGTCAGCACCAGGCCCACCGCGAGTGCGACGGCCAGGCTGGGGGCGATGGGCTGACCGATGCGGGGAAGGGTGTCGGTCAGCATGGCCACCGTCGGCCAGCCGGGCGCGGCCTGGGCGAGTGCGACGAGGACGAGGACGCCGGTCCCCCAGCCGGGATGGGCGGGCAGCAGGCTTGCGACCAGGATGCCGACGGCTGCCCCGCAGGCTGCGACCACCAGGACGGCTACTGCCGAGGTCCAGGTCTGGTCGGCGCTCAGCAGCGGTGGGAATCCCCGGCTCACCCGGTACTGGCTCCAGGCGAACGATCCCGCCACCATCACCAGCGGGAAGACGGCGGAGATCGCGGCGGCCACCATCCACTTCGCGACCAGCAGCCGCGCCGCCGAGCCGAGGGCGCTCGTGCTGACCAGCTCCTGACCGGCCTCCTCCACGCTCCCGGCGGAGTGGCCGAGCCAGGCGGCGAGGGCGAACAGCACGAGCAGACTGATCCGGACGGTGTCGACGCTCAGTGGCGGGGTGTTCCAGACCCAGGCGATCAGGCCGACGAGGAAGAGCGCCGGGGCCGACCACCGCTGGGTGCTGAGCAACAGGGCCCAGGCGTAGGTCACCGAGGCGAACGTGCGGCTCACGGCTCGTCCTCCGGATCAGCGGCCGCCACCCTCAACACCCGGGCGTGGACGGCGAGCGCAGCGGCCAGCAGTCGCTCGACATCGGCCTCGGCGACGAGGTAGCGGGTGCGTCCGTCCGGGAGCGACGAGCCGCCGGGCGTCCACTCGGGCCGCGGGCCGGCCAGGTCGACCACGACCTGACGGAGTCGCGGCGATCCAGCGGTCTCCACGGCCGGCGGAGCCTCGGCGATCGCGCCCGCCTCCAGGGCGAGGACACGTCCGAAGTTGTCCAGTTCGTCGCCGTGCAGGGCAACGAGGACGGTGGCGCCCTGCCGGAGCCGCTCCTGCAGAACCTCGGTCAGCGCCGTTGCGGCCTCCGCGTCGAGGGCCGTGAACGGCTCGTCGAGCACGACCAGGTCGGCCGGACGCAGCAGTGCCTGCGCCAGCAACACCTTGCGCTGATTGCCGCGGGAGAGCGACCCGAGCGGTGCGTCCAGGCCGGGGACGAGCCCCAGCCGCTCCGTGATCGCCTCGGCGGCCGGACCGACCGCAGCCGGGTGCATCCCGGCCAGCCGCCCCAGCCGGGCGAGGTAGTCGCGGCCCGTCATCCGCGCCGGCGGCAGTGCCCGGTCAGGGACGAAGCCGAGGCTTCCGGCGTCCCTGCGCACACTCCCCCTGGTGGGCCGGCTGAGACCTCCGGCGACGCGCAGGAGAGTCGACTTGCCGGAGCCGTTCCCGCCTCTGATCTGGGTGAGCGTGCCGGGCTCCAGGGCCAGCGAGACGCCATCCAGCACCCAGGGACCGCGGCGGTACCGCTTCGACACCCCCGACAACTCCAGCACCGGCTGCACAGCCCGAAGCCTAGGGCCTGGGTAGGCCGACCCGAGATCGGGCACTTGTCAGGGTCGGCCCCAATTCCGGCGACCCCCGGGTCTTCCTACGCTGACTGAACGGGAGTCGCGGCAGCCGCCCCTGTTCCCCTCGAGAGAGGTTCGTCCCTTGTTGCGTACGGATGGACTGGCACGACGGTTCGAGGCCGGCCGCCTGGTGCTGGACGGTGTCACGGTCGGCTTCGACGAGGGTTCGATGACCGCGATCATGGGTCCGTCCGGGTCCGGCAAGACGACCCTGCTGTACTGCCTCTCGGGGATGCTCCGACCCACCGCCGGACGAGTGCTGTACGGCGAGATCGACATCGCGGCCCAGCCGCAACGGAAGCTGGACGAGTTGAGGAGAACCGCCTTCGGGTTCATCTTCCAGGCCTACAACCTGATTGACGCGCTGACGGCGGTCCAGAACGTCCGGCTGCCGTCGATGTTCGGCGCGCGGGTGGTGTCGCAGACGGACGCGATCGAGGCGCTTGCCCAGGTGGGGCTGGCAGGCTTTGCGGATCGCTATCCGGCCGAGCTCTCCGGCGGTCAGTGCCAGCGGGTCGCCATTGCCCGTGCCCTGGCGGTACGGCGGAGCGTGCTGTTCGCGGACGAGCCGACCGGCGCGCTGGACAGCACCGCGCGGCGGGAGGTCCTGCAGCACCTGACCGCGCTGCCCGGCCTGGGCACCTCGGTGGTGATGGTGACGCACGATCCGATCGTCGCCGCCACCGCTTCCCGCGTCCTGTTCCTCTACGACGGCAGGATCGTGGACTCCCTCCAGGGCGGGGATGCCCGGCAGATCGCTCGTCGGCTGGCAGACCTGGAGGCCGCGTGAGGGTCTGGCACCTGGCCCGGCTGTCGATCCAGCTGGGGTTCCGGCATCTCGGCCTGTACGCCGCATGCCTGTTCACGATCGCGGCCACCACCGTGATCGCGTCGGTGCAACTGGTGCTGGCGGCGAGCTTCGGCGATCCGGACCAGGTTCGGATCGGCTACCTGAGCCCGGACGAGGTCGCAGCCCAGCTGAACTCGATCCGCGCGTTGCTGTGGATGATGAGCGGCCTGGCAGTGGCGATCGCGGGCTTCCTGATGTTCTCCTCGATCAAGCAGGTCGTGTCCCTGCGACAGCGCGAACTGGCCCTGATGCGACTGGCGGGAGCCAACCGGTGGCAGCTCTCGGCGATGGTCTTCGGCGAGTGCGCCAGCCTCGCGCTGGTCGCTGGCGTGCCGGCGGCGCTGCTCGGCAACCTGCTGACGAGACCGGCCTTCGTGGGCTTCCAGGAGCTCGGCCTGTTCGGCAAGAGCGTCGAAGTGGACATCGGATTCCAGCCCGCGCTCGTGCTGGCTGTCGCGGCAGGCGTCGCCCTGACCGCAGGCGTTGCGGGATTCCTGGCCGCCCGCAGCGGCACGCGTGGCGACCTCGTCGCCGCCATCAACCCGGTGCTGAAACGGCTCCGAGCGTCCCAGCTGGTCTGGCGTGGCGCGGTGGTGGCCGCCTCGTTCGTCGTGGTCGCCTTCCTCGGGCCTGAGAACGCCGGATCGTCGGTGGTCCTGCTGCTTCCGCTGCTGGCGGTGGACCCGCTGACGGCGCTGGCACCGGTGATCGTGCCCGCCTGCGCCCGCCTGATCGGACGGCTGTTCGCTGCCGTCGTCCCCGGCTCGGCGCTGCTGGCGGCCCAACGAGCCCGAGTCGACCGCTTCCGATTCGTGAGCATGGCCACGCCGATGATCCTGGCGGTCGGCCTGCTGGGGGGCTTCCTGGTGGCCAACGCTCCCGACGAGCAGCTCCGTGCCGACGCGTACCGGCAGCGGCTCGCCGCGACGGCGGTCGCATCCGTGACCGATCCAGTCACCGCTGACGAGGTGGCAGCCGTTGCCCGTCAGCAGTCCGATGCCGTTGCCCGGCTCACCTCCGTCACCCGGACGGCGTCCGGTGCGCTGCGCACGCTGTACTTCGCGGACGCTGCCGCCTTCGCGCGGCTGCTCACCCAGCCCGTGACCGCGGGCGACCCGGCGAGAGTCCGGGCCACTTCGGTCGCGACGAGCATTGCCGGCGCGTCCCTCGGCGACACCTACACCGTCCTGGCTGCCGATGGCGGCACCCTCCAGCTCACCGTCGTCGCCGTCATCGATGACCCCATCTACGAGGGCATTTTCCTCGACTGGGCGCAGCTGGGACGGGTCGTCGCCCGGCCGGAGAGCCTGTCCGCCCAGGTGCTGGTCGCAGGTGTCGAGGCTCCCGTCCTCGCGGCGGCACTGGCCAACGACTCGATCCCGGCCTCCGTCACGGATGCCGCCGGCTTCATCGAGCAACGCCTCGAGATCCGCCGGGCGAACACCTCCCGGTCGAACCTCAGCCTGTTCGGGACCATCTACCTGATGAGCCTGATCAGCGTCGCCCAGACCGCCATCTCCAGCCATCTCGGCCGACGACGCGAGTACGGCGTCCTGCGATCGCTGGGGATCGGACGCGGTGGCGTCGTCAGGGTGGTGGTGGTCGAGTCCGCGATCCTGCTGGGCGTCGCCGGCGTCCTCGTATCCGCCGCCCTCGCCGTCCTTGCGCTCAGGTTCACCACGAGCCCCGCCGCAGCTGGTGATGCGCTTGGGGCGGCGCTGCCGCAGACGCTCGCGGCCTTCGGCGCCCTCGGCGCCATCCTGCTGGCGACGAACGCCGTCGGCTCAGTGCTCGGCACGTCGGACCCGGCCAGCAGTCCGGCCGCGCTCTGAGCTGCCGGACTCAGGCAGTCCGCGGGACTCAGGCAGTCCCCTGCCGGCCCCGCAGCAGCCGCGTGCCCTCAGCGCCAAGGCCCTGCTCCCAGGGCAGCACGTCCAGTTGCGGCCACACACTCGCCCAGCGGCTGGCCTTCTCCTCGTAGACCGCGCGCGGCACCTGCACCCGGTTGGCCCGGACAATGCCGGCGAACAGGTCCGAAAACCCGAACGCGGAGTACGCGGTAACGACCCCGCGGTGCATCGTCACCCCGACAGCAGTCGCCGTGGTGGGCCAGGTCGACATGGCGTCCTGGATCGAGCCGTACGGCCGGATACGGCTGCCGAACGAGTCGGGATACCAGAGGTGAACCCGCGCCTGATTCTTCACGTCCACCTTCACCCCGAGCCCTGCGAGTCGCGCCGAGACCATTCGGTGCGCCACCCGCTCGGGCTCTGCGTCGAGGTCCGGGTCGAAGTAGACGACGTCCAGATCTGCGAGCCCGTAGCCATCGGCGCACCCGTACCGGGAGTTCCACACGGTCTGGGCAACAGCTCCCGCGCCAAGGAACCAGTCGGGCAGGCCGCACCCGTCGAGTCGCTCCAGCGCCGCCCGCAGTAGCGCGCTCGCCAGCACGATCGAGATCAGGTGGTCGTCTCTAGCGGGCACCAGTGCGTCAGTCACGGCACCGACTCTGCCACTCGGCCATGACGATGCGGTCACCCCGGGACCGCATGCCGACCCCGGACTAGAGTAGGTGGCGCTCCTCCAGGGCCGGAGCCTTCGTCGACCTTTCTGCCGATCCCTTGTCCTGCGTGATCGGACGGAGTCGAGAATGCCTTCGCCCAGTCATGAGTCCAGCCCGGTCATCGCCGCGCACAACCTGAGCAGGAGCTACGAGTTCTTTCGGCAGCCCACGGGTCTTTCGGGTGCCCTGTGCAGCCTGGTCCATCGTGAGCCGACCCGAGTGCAGGCCGTCGACGGCCTGGATCTGACCGTCGAGAGCGGCGAGGTCATCGGCCTGCTCGGTCCGAACGGTGCCGGCAAGACCACCATCGTCAAGATGATGTGCGGCCTACTGAGACCCACCAGCGGCAGCCTGAGCGTGTGCGGATACCGGCCGGCGGATCGCTCGTACCAGTTCCTTTCGCGGATCTCGGTGATCTTCGGCCAGAAGGCGATGCTCTGGTGGGACGTGTCCACGCGCGAGTCGCTGAGGATCCACTGCAGCATGTATGAGATCCCGCCGGCTGATTTCGCCGCGACCGTGGCTCAGCTCGGCGAACTGCTGGGCATCACCGACATCCTGGACACGCCCGTCCGCAACCTGTCGCTCGGCCAGCGGATGCGCTGCGAGCTCGCGTTGGCGCTGCTGCACCGTCCGATCCTGCTGTTCGCCGACGAGCCGAGCATCGGGTTGGACGTGGAGGCCAAGCTCGTTGTGCGGCGACTCTTCCGCGAGGTCAACCAGGCACTTGGCACCACGATCGTGCTGACCAGCCACGACATGGACGACGTCGAGGCGCTGACCGACCGCATCGTGATTGTCACGGGCGGCCGAGCCACGTTCGACGGCAGCCTCGGCGCACTGCGGGCACGCACCGGCCTGCCCAACGAGGCCCGCCTCGACGAGGTCATGGCCAAGGCCTTTCATCACGACGGCGACCGGGCATGAGCTGGCGCGTCGTGCGGCGTACCACGTCGGTGTTCCTCGCGTTGCTGCGCCAGGAAGTCCAGATGATCGCGCAGTACCGCTGGTGGCTGCTGGCCATGCAGGCCAGCGTTGTCCTGGTGCCGCTGATCTCACTGCTGGTCTGGCGGGGCGCCATCGCCCACGGCGCCAGACCACCGGTCACCACCGAGTACCTGACGACCTATTTGGTTCTCGTCAGCGTGGTGACCATGCTGACGTCGAGCTGGACCGCCAGGTTCCTGGCCGACAGCATCCGGCTGGGACAGCTGAACGCCTGGCTCGTCCGGCCATGCTCCACACACCTGGCCAGCGCAGCCAACAACGTCTCCGAAAAGCTGGCCAAGATCGCCACCCTGCTACCGCTTGTCGTCGCGCTGGCGATCGCATTCCACAGCGACCTCGAGCTGCCCACCAACCCGATCAGGTGGCTGCTGTTCTGCTGGACACTGGCGCTGGGGGCGATCATGGTCTTCAGCTTCGACTTCGTCGTCGGCACGCTAGCGTTCTGGTGGGACGACGTCACGGCCGTGGACCGCTTCCGGCAGCTGATCACCCTGTTCCTGTCCGGCGCCCTGATCCCGCTGTCGGTCCTGCCTGCCGCCTGGGGTCCCTTCCTCGCGGTGCAGCCGTTCGGCTACGCCGTCAACTTCCCCATCCAGACGCTCCTGTCCCAGGACGCCGCCAGCATCAGGGACGGACTGGCCGTTCAGGCAGCCTGGGCTCTCGCAGCCCTCGTGGCCGCCCGCCTCACCTGGACCCGAGGTCTACGGCGGTACAGCGGAGCCGGCGCATGAACCGGCGGAACCTGCGCGTCACACTGATCGTCTGGTCCAGGCTGCTCCGACAAGCGGTCATGCGCGACCTGCAGTTCCGATCGCAGGCCTGGCTGCACGTGGTCGCGAGCGTCGGCGAGCTGGCCACTGGCATCCTGCCGGTCCTGATCCTCACCAGCTACACCGGCTCCGACCCGGCCATCGCCCACACCGCCGTCCTCGCCGTCGGCATCTTCGCCATCTGCACCGGCCTGACGGACGCCCTGATCACCCCCGGCCTGCGCCGCTTCGACTCCGCCATCCGCCGAGGCGAACTCGACCTCGCCCTCATCCGGCCGGTGCCGACGTTCTTCTACGCCGTGATGCGCTGGATCCAGCCCGCCGAACTCAGCAAGTGCCTCAGCGGAGCCGCAATCCTCATCGCCGCCAGCCTCACCTACCAGCTCGACCTCCGACCTGACGCGATCCTGGCCACGACCATCTGGGCCTTCGTCGGCACCGTCGCCTACTCCACGTTCTGGGCCGACCTGACCCTGCTCGCCTTCTGGGTCCGCTCGATCGAGCCGATCAACGACCTCGCAGCGGCCTGGCGCAGTGCCGGTCAGTACCCCCGCCAGTACTTCCCGCGCACCGTGCAGATCGTGCTGGTCTCGTTCGCCCCAGCCGCGCTGATCGGTTCATTCCCCGCCGAACAGCTCCTCGACCCCAGCACGGCCCTCAGCCTCGCCCCGGTCGTCCTGATTGGGTTCTGCACGGTGACCGTAGTCATCTGGCGACGCGGGCTCCTGCGCTACGAGAGCGCCAGTAGTTGAGCTGGCACGCCACCTGCAGGTGACGTGTAGGCGAAGTGGATGACATTGCGCACGTTCATGGCGGCCCGAGCTTCCGCTGGCTCTAGCCTGCCGCTTTCATGATGGTGGCTTACGGGCTGGGTGTTGAACGGTGAAAGTGCCCTCTGGCTTAGGATAATGCGATTGCTTAGGTCGTATCGGTCCCGGATCAGAGAGCACTTTCAAGGTGAAGCGTACTGGCAGGTTGTACCAGGAAACCGGCGCGCAGGTCGATGCTGCTCGCGCTCGCGAGCGCCGTCTTGGCTGCGTCGGTTTCATGGGCGACGCCCACGTTGGCTGTGGCCTACTCCCACCTACCCTGCAGGTGGCCCTCGTCTTCAGTGAAGTTCTACGCGAACACGTCAGGCGCGCATCTCACTGCCTTCACTTCTGGGGCCTCGGCATGGACCGGCGCCACCGCAGCCACCCTCACCCGTGTGACGTCCTACTCGAGTGCACAGTTCTATGGCGTTGCCGCCTACGATGGAAACACGGGTTACGACGGCCAAACCACCTGGACCTGCAACCTGTTGCTCCAGTTCTCAACTGTGAACGTTGTACTCAACAGGACATACATGGACTCGTACGGCGCCACCGAGAAGAAGGTCATCGCAATGCACGAACTCGGGCACGCGATGGGGCTGGACCACTCGACAGCCAGTGGCTACCCGGTCATGGCGAGCTCCGCGGGCAACTCCTACAATCACGGTACGACGACACTCAAGAGCGACGGCATCACATCCACGAACACGCGGTACTGACCAAGGCGGATGCTATGAACCTGAACCTGCGACACAGCATGACTGTTTTGGCGACCGTTCTCGCCGCCACTGTGTTCCTCACCTCCGCTTGCACCGGCCTCGTCCAAACTGAGGGTAGTCGACACCACATCTACGCCTCCCTGGACGAGTTGATTGGCGACTCCGATCTGGCGATCGAGGGGACTGCTGTGGACCAGTCGACGATTGAGGATGCTGATGGAGGGACGCTGACAGCGGTCACCCTGGCGACCACAATTCAGTACTCCCCGAGGGGTCTTGGCCTCAAACCGGTGGACACGGGTGCTGCGCGAGGTGCAGCGCCCCTACGTACCTCGAAGGAGGTTCTGGTCCTTCAGGTCGGAGCGCCCGGTGCGGGGCCGGCGCCGGCGCTCAAGGCTGGAACTGACTACTTGCTGTTCTTGACCCGCTCGGGTCTCAAGGGGAAACTGACGGACGCCTATTTTGTCACCGGTGGCGTCGCTGGCATCTTCGAAGCCGCAGACCGTGCGACGACCAAGGGTGCGACCAGTCTTGCACGAACAAGCAACGAAGATACGGGGCTACCAGAGACCCTGACTCGCGACCAACTGGACCAATGGAATCCCACTCGCCCCAGCTAGCCTTGCGCTTTCACGGGTGGTCGTGTCTAGAAGGGTCAAGGTGTTCCTGACTTGGGAGCATGAGGGTGTCGAAGCCGTCATTCAGGCCGCGTGGGGAGCACTTTCGACAGGAAGGTACTGGCAGGGTGTATCCGTGGGTGAGAACCGATGCGTCGGGGTCGAACGCGGTTGGTCAGGCCGGTGGGGTGTTGCTGACCCGAACGGTGGATGTGACGGGGATCGACAGGGTGTTGTCCGCAGCGCTGAGCCGGCGGCGCAACCACCAAACCGCCCCCACGTAAGATCGAGGCTAGGCTGGCGCTGTTGGACTGAACGGACCGGAGTGTGTGGATGGTGATGGGAGCGCGGATTTTGCTAGCGGCGCTGGCCGTGGTTGTGGTCGGGTGCGCCGCGCCCAACGAAAGTCTCTCGATCACTCCAAGTTCGCGCGCGACTTTTTCTGGTACACGGACGGAGTATGCGCAAGCGATGGTGGCATGCCTACAGAAGAAGGGCATCGCGGCCCGCTTCAATGTTGACGACGGTGGCGTACCCGGTGTGGCGATGCAGTCCAGCGGTCACGCTCAGAATCAACAGAACTTGGCTGTCTACGACGAGTGCGCCGCCGAGTTGCCGGCCCAACCGGACGCGACGACTGACGCTGATTTCAAGGTGATGTATCAGCACTTGGTGGATCAGACCAGTTGTGTGCAGCAGGCCGGCTACGACACGCCTCAGGTTCCGTCGTGGCAGTCGTTCCTGGAGGATGCCCACGCGAAGAACATCGATTGGGATCCGACCATTCTGGTGCCGGTGGCCAGTCGCGACTCCGTCCGCAAGTCCTGCATCGATCAGGACCGGTGGTGGTGAGGCGCGGCTGGAGGTTGGCGGTGTGGCTGGTTGCCGCGCTGATGGTGGGCGGGCTGATCGGCTGGGCTGTCTCGGTGTTCGCCTCACCGCCGAAGCAGGTGGCCGGTGAGGCGAGCTATGTCCTGGTGACGGCGAGTAGCGGTCAGGTTAGTGCGAAGGTTGCCAGTGTTGTGACCGCTACCTGGCCGGTTCATCAGGTGGCGGTCAACCAGGCGTCGGGCACGCTGACCCGGCTGGCAGTGGGTCGTGGCGATGAGGTTCACGCTGGCGACGTGCTGTATCGCGTGGACGAGCGGCCGGTCGTCGTGCTGGAGGGCTCGGTCCCCGCCTTCCGCGCGTTGAGCGTTGGGGTGGAAGGCGCCGACGTGAAGCAGCTCACCCGTTTCCTGGTCGCAAAGCACTATTTGGCATCGGCGACCAGCAAGTACACCGCGGCGGTCGAACGGGCGGTGCGGGCGTGGCAGCGGCGTCTCGGCACCGAGGTGACCGGCTCGGTGCGGCGCGGCGACGTGGTGTTCGCCAAGTCGCTGCCGATGCGAGTGGCACTCAAGTCGGACTTCCGGCTGGGTGTGTCGCTGTCGGCTGGGACGCCGGCCATTGAGGCGTTGGCCACGGCACCGGTGTTCACCGCCACCTTCAGCGAGCGGCAGGCAACCCAGGTGTCGGAAGGCATGCCGGTGCGCGTTGAGTCCGGAGACCATATCTGGACAGGCCTCCTCGGACCACTGATCGTGGGCTCGGACAGCAGTGTCGCCTCCCGCGTGGCGGGGAGCAAGGGGGCTTCGCTGTGCGGCCAGGAATGCACCGATGTGCCAGTGAAGGGCGTTTCACAGTTGAGCGGCGAGGTAGAAGTTCAGGCTCCTGTTTCCGGAGTGACCGTTCCTGTGGCTGCGCTGGTGGCCGACGCGGACGGTACGACCGCCGTGATCGACGCGGCCGGCGCACGCCACCAAGTGGTGATCCGCGCGCAGGCGCGTGGAATGGCGGTGGTCGATCAGCTTCCTGCCGGCACGTCGGTACGGGTGCCGGGCAAGTGATCAGGTTCGGCTGCCAGGAGTTGGAGTTCGGCTTTCCACGCCAGCCCAGCATTCTCGCCGACGTGACCCTCGATGTGCCCGCCGGGGAGATGGTCGCCGTCACCGGCCCGTCCGGCAGGGGGAAGTCCACTCTGCTGCATCTGCTCGGGCTGTTGCTCACTCCTCGCTCAGGGCAGGTGGTGGCGGACGGGGCACCGGTGTCGGGGCTGCCGGACGCCCAACGGTCAGCGGTCCGGGCACGAATGCTCGGCTTCGTCTTCCAGGACGCCGCCCTCGATAGCACCCGCACGGTGATGGACAACATCGTGGAGGTCAGCATCTACAGTGACCTAGACACTGCCGTGGCCCACCGTCGCGCAGCCGTCCTGATCGAAGCTCTCGGTGTCAACGTTCCACCGAATCGACGACCGGGTCAGATCTCCGGCGGCCAAGCCCAGCGGATAGCTTTGTGCCGCGCCCTCGTGCATGACCCACCGGTGCTCCTCGCCGACGAACCTACCGGCAACCTCGATGATGCCAGCGCCGACGGGGTGATCCAGGCAATGCGAGCTCACGCCGACTCCGGACACATGGTCGTCGTCGCCACGCACGACCGCCGCCTGGAGCAGTCCTGCGACCGGGCGTTACGGCTATGACCACGTCACCAAGCAGGCTGAGCAAGACCATCCGCGAAGCGCTGGCGATGATCCTCTCGCAGCCTGTCGTGTCTGTGCTCACTCTCGCGCTGATTGCAGGAATGAGTGCCACCGTGGTCCTGACGAGTGGCCGGACCGCGGCCGCCGAGCGGGACGTCCTGGCCAAGATCGACGAGGCTAGCTCCCGTGCCGTCGTCGTCCGCGCCGAACCCAAAGCAGGTCTTGGGTACGACGTCGTGGACAAGCTCAGCCGAGTCCAGGACGTCGAATGGGTCGGCGCGTTCGGCCCGGCTCGAGACGCAACCAACGGGACAACCGGCTCCGATGTAGCCGTCGCCGTGCGGAGTCTGGTGGCGACCAGCCTGGAACCCCTGGGACTCCCAACAGACACCATCCCCCTCGGCTGCTACGCAACGACGCAGGCGCTCGACCTGCTCGGAATGCCGGACGCCAGCGGCTACCTCACCACCGGAGACGGAGAAGCCTGCGCAGTAACCGGACGACTCACCAGCCAGACCTTCCTGGAACCATTCGAACCACTGGTAGTACAGCCCACGCAACATCCGACCGGGACCCAACAGGCGGACGGGGTCGCTCTGGTCGTGATCCTCGCCCGCGATCCCGAGCACGTGGCGGCGGTGGCCGCGGTGGCCGGTCAGCTGGTGGCGCCCATCGACGCCTCGGGAATCACCGTCGACGCCTCACCTGAGATCGGACGACTGCGGGACCTGGTCCAAGAACAGCTCCAGGGATTCGGCCGCAGTCTGACGCTCACCCTGATGACCGTGCTCGCCGCGCTCGTGGGAGCGCTGCAGTTCGGCCTCGTGATGATCCGACGCAAGGACTTCGGCCGTCGTCGTGCCCTCGGCGCCACCCGAGCACTCATCGTTGCGCTGGTCAGTCTCAGCACCGTCCTGATCGCGATCGCAGCCAGTCTCATCGGAGCCGGTGCCGGCCTCGCGGTTCTGCTCTTCCAAGGAGAACCGCTTCCAGGTGCGGACTTCGTCAGCGCCACCTTGGTCCTGACAACCGCCGCGGCCGCCCTCGGAGCGCTGCCGCCCAGCATCGCCGCGTCCCGGCGCGACCCGCTCGTAGAACTCCGGGTGCCTTGACCGACGAACCTTAGGCCAGACTCACCAGGTCGGTGTAGTCGGGATTCCACAGATCCTCGACGCCGTCCGGCAGCAGCAGGACGCGGTCCGGCTCGAGCGCCTCGACCGCACCCTCGTCGTGGGTGACCAGCACGACGGCTCCGGCGTAGTCCCGAATCGCGTTCAGCACCTCACCACGGGAGGCCGGGTCGAGGTTGTTCGTCGGCTCGTCCAGCAGCAGGACGTTGGCTGCCGAGACCACCAGCATCGCCAGGGCCAGCCGGGTCTTCTCCCCTCCCGACAGCACCCGCGCGAGCTTTTCGACGTCGTCGCCGGTGAACAGGAACGACCCCAGGATCTTGCGCATCTCGGTCTCGTTGAGGTCGGGCGAGACGGTCATCATGTTCTCCAGCACCGTCGCCGCCACGTCCAGGGTCTCGTGCTCCTGCGCGTAGTATCCGAGCTTCAGCCCGTGGCCAGGACGCACCTCACCGGTGTCGGGCTCCTCGATTCCGCCGAGGATCCGCAGCAGCGTCGTCTTGCCGGCGCCGTTCAGGCCCAGGACGACGACCTTCGAGCCCCGGTCAATTGCCAGGTCGACGTCGGTGAAGACCTCCAGCGACCCGTAGCTCTTGCTCAGCTCCGACGCGGTCAGTGGCGTCTTGCCGGACGGGGAGGGCTTGGGCAGCCGGATCTTCGCGACCCGGTCGGCCGCGCGCTGCTCCTCCAGCCCCGCCAGCAGCTTCTCGGCACGCTTCGCCATGTTCTGCGCCGCGACGGCCTTCGTTGCCTTCGCCCGCATCTTGTCCGCCTGCGCCAGCAGCGCCTCGGCCTTGCGCTCGGCGTTGGCCCGTTCCCGCTTGCGGCGCTTCTCGTCGGTCTCGCGCTGCAGCAGGTATCGCTTCCAGTCCATCGAGTACACGTCCAGTTCGGCCCGGTTCGCGTCCAGGTGGAAGACCTTGTTGACCGTCGTCTCCAACAGGCCCACGTCGTGGGAGATCACCAGCAGCCCGCCCGGGTAGCCCTGCAGGAAGCCGCGCAGCCAGACGATCGAGTCGGCGTCCAGGTGGTTCGTGGGCTCGTCGAGCAGCAGCGTGTCCGCGCCGGAGAACAGGATCCGCGCCAGCTCGACCCGGCGCCGCTGACCACCGGACAGCGTCCGCAGCTCCTGGCCGAGCACCCGGTCCGGCAGGCCGAGGTTGGCCGCGATCCGGGCGGCTTCGGCCTCGGCGGCGTACCCGCCGGCGGCCGCGAGCTCAGCCTCCGCGCGGGCGTAGGACGCCATCGCCTTGTCCTGCGCCTCGCCCTGCTCGCTGGCCATGGCCATCGAGTAGGTGGTCAGCCGCCGCAGGATCTGGTCGAGACCCCGGGCCGACAGAATCCGGTCGCGAGCGAGCTGGCCGAGGTCACCGGTGCGGGGGTCCTGCGGCAGATACCCGATCTGGCCGGTCCGGGTGACCGTCCCCGCTGCCGGCAGGGCTTCACCGGACAGGATCCGGGTGAGCGTGGTCTTGCCGGCACCGTTGCGTCCGACCAGCCCGATCTTGTCGCCCGCCGTCACCTGGAATGAGACCGGCGACAGCAACAGCCGGGCCCCTGCCCGTACCTCGACATCCCTGACCACCAACATAGCCAGCCAAGCTTACCGGCGATCACTCCTTCGCCGGACGTCCCCGCTTCGGCAGCGGGCCGGCGTCCCGCGGGTTCCGTCCCGCCTTCGCCAGTGCCTGGCGCAGCAGCATCTCGATGTGGGCATTGAGCGAGCGCAGGTCGTCGGCGGCCCAGCGGGTCAGCGCTTCGTGGACGGCAGGGTCCAGGCGCAGCAGGACGGGCTTTCGCTCGCGTCCGCCCGCCTGGGCCCGTTCGTCGGGTGCTGCCATGGGCTCAGTTGTAGAGCGTTCCGGTGTTCACCACCGGGGTCGCCTGCGAGGAGCTGCAGAGCACCACCAGCAGGTTCGACACCATCGCCGCCTTGCGCTCTTCGTCCATGGCGACGATCTCGTCGGCCTCGAGCTGCCGGAGCGCGCCCTGCACCATGCTGACGGCACCCTCGACGATCTTCTCCCGCGCCGCGATCACCGCGGACGCCTGCTGCCGCTGCAGCATCGCGTGCGCGATCTCGGGAGCGTAGGCGAGGCTCGAGATCCTGGCCTCGACCACTTCGAGACCGGCGATGGACACCCGGGCGGCCACCTCCGCTGCGAGTTCCGCTGCCACCAGGTCGGTCGAGCCGCGCAGCGACTCCTGGCCGGGAGCGGCGTTGTCGTACGGGTGGGTGGACGCGACGTGGCGCAGCGCGGACTCGGCCTGCACCCGGATGAAGTCGTCGTAGCGTTCGACCGCGAACGTCGCCTTGGCCGTGTCGGCGACCTGCCAGACGATGATCGCGGCGATGTTCACCGGATTGCCGTCGGCGTCGTTGACCTTCAGTTCATTGGTCTCGAAGTTGCGGACGCGCACCGACACCTTGCGGCTCGTGACCAGCGGCAGGGTCATCTGCAGACCGGACGACCTCACCGTCCCGACGTAGCGGCCGAAGAACTGGAGAACGGCGGTGGCGCCGGGGCTGACCACGCGGATCGCTGTGACCGGGATCACCAGGAGCAGGGCGAGCAGGATCCCGAGCACGATCCAGCCCTCGGCCTGGCTCGCGTCGGCGAGAATGAAGCTCCCGATGGCGCCGACGAGCAGGACCACCGCCAGCGCGATCGCCGCCCAGCCGGCCGTCGACCAGGCCTTGTGCTCTCCGATCTCGACCCGGACTCCGCCATGGCCCACCGGCACCCCTGCCGGCTCGCCGCCGATCGTCTCCTGAACGTCATGCTCCTGTTCGGACATCGAACCCACCCCCTGTGAAGTAAAACTGATATCTAAGTGATATCAGTTTATCCCGGGGGCCGCAAGCCGGCTGAGACTCAGACGTTGTAGCCGATGGCCCGGAGCTGATCGCGGCCGTCGTCGGTGATCATCTCCAGCGTCCACGGCGGCAGCCACACCCAGTTGATCGCGACCGAGTTCACCAGGCCCTCCAGCGCATACTGGGTGCTGTACTCCAGTTGGTCGGTCAGCGGGCAGGTGGGTGAGGTCAGGGTCATGTCGATCGTCGCGTTGTTGTCGTCGTCGATCGTGACACCGTAGACCAGGCCGAGGTCGACGACGTTCACCATCAGTTCGGGGTCGACGACGTCCTTCATCGCCTCCAGCACGTCCTCGGTGGACGGACGCGCGCTCGACTCCGAACCCGGCAACTCGTCGTTGACCAGGTCGGACGGACGGACGGGCTGGGTCATCGTGGATCCTCCTTCGCGGCGGTGGCCGCCAGTGCCTTCGCGGTCGCGTCCTTGAACGCCGACCAGCCGAGCAGAGCGCACTTCACCCGGGCGGGGAACTGCGCGACGCCGATGAACGCGACCGCGTCCTCCAGCCGGTCCTCGTCGGGGGTGTACCGGCCGGCGGAGTGCATCATGTCGCTGAAGTCCGCGGCCAGGCCCATCGCCTCATCGATGCTGCGTCCGATCACCAGGTCGG
Organism: Propionibacteriaceae bacterium; assembly: GCA_017306015.1. Taxonomy (GTDB): domain Bacteria; phylum Actinomycetota; class Actinomycetes; order Propionibacteriales; family Propionibacteriaceae; genus Propionicimonas. The sequence goes on along the minus strand of JAFKJK010000008.1, from coordinate 303,776 downwards.
TCATCACCGACGTGGACGCCTGCGAGATCGAGCAACCGACCCCGGAGTACGACACGTCCGCGACCACGTCGCCGTCGAGGGCCACCCGCAACTGCACCTCGTCCCCGCAGGACGGGTTCACGTGACTCACCTCGGCCTGGTAGGGCTCCCTCAGCCCGGAGTGGTGCTTGGTCCGGTAGTGGTCGAGGATGATCTCTGCGTACATCTCCTCGACGCCGTTCATCGCCGGCCCCCGAAGAAGTCGCGGACGTAGCCCAGCCCCTCGGCGAGCGCGTCGATCTCCTCAGTGGTCGTGTACAGGTACACCGAGGCCCGGTTGGACGCGGTCAGCCCCAGCCGCTCGTGCAGCGGACGCGCGCAGTGGTGGCCGCCGCGGACGGCGATTCCCCGCGAGTCCAGCAACTGCATGACGTCGTGCGGATGGACCTCGAAGCCGTCCTCTGTGGTGAGCGTGAACGAGATCGCGCCGCCCCGGTCCACCGGCTGCTTCGGGCCGAGGAGGCGGACGCCGTCGGTCCGCGCCAGCCTGGCCAGCGCGTAGGCCGTGATCCGCTCCTCGTGGACGGCGACCTGCTCGATCCCGACCCGGTCGAGGTAGTCGACGGCAGCGCCCAACCCGACCGCCTGTGCGATCGGCGGGGTGCCGGCCTCGAACCGGTAGGGCGGATCGGCGTAGGTCGAACCCTGCATGCGGACCACGGCGATCATCTCGCCGCCCCCGAGGAACGGCGGCAGGGTCTCCAGCAGGTCGTAGCGTCCCCAGAGCACGCCGATTCCGGTCGGCCCGAGCATCTTGTGCCCGGTGAACGCGACCAGGTCTGCGCCGAGCGTGCCCACGTCCAGGCGCCCGTGCGGAGCGGCCTGCGCGGCGTCCACCACCATGGTCGCGCCGACGGCGTGCGCCTGGGCCGCGATCCGGGCGACCGGGTTCACCGTTCCGAGCACGTTCGACACCGCGGCGATCGAGACGATCTTCGTCCGCTCGTTGATGAGCCGCTCGTCCTCGGCCTTGTCCAGGTCGAGCCGGCCCTCCTCGGTGATGTCGTACCAGCGCAGTACCGCCCCGGTGCGCTGCGCGAGCAACTGCCAGGGCACGATGTTCGAATGGTGCTCCAGCACCGAGATCACGATCTCGTCACCGGGACGCAGGCCGACCCCGAGGGTGTGGGCGGCCAGGTTGAGGGCCTCGGACGCGTTCTTGGTGAAGACCACCTCGCTGGCCGAGCGCGCACCGATGAACGCGGCGATCCGGGCGCGGGCGCCCTCGTAGGCGCTGGTCGCCTCCACTCCGAGGGTGTGCATGGCCCGGGCCACGTTGCCGTTGTGGTGCAGGTAGTGCTCCGCGATCGCGTCCACCACCGCTCGCGGCTTCTGCGACGTGTTGGCCGAGTCCAGGTACACCAGGGGGTGCTCCCCCACCCGGCGCGCCAGGACGGGGAAGTCGTCGCGGATCGCCGCTACGTCGTAGCCCATCGGCTCGGCGAGCGCGGCGATGGCTCGCGCCAGATCAGGCATCCACCCTCGCCGCCTTGACGAACCGGTCGTAACCCTCCGCCTCCAGGTGCTCGGCGAGCTCCGGGCCGCCCTCCTCGACGATCCGGCCGTCGACGAAGACGTGGACGAAGTCGGGCTTGATGTAGTTCAGGATGCGGACGTAGTGGGTGATCAGCAGGACGCCGTGGTTGCCGTCCGCCAGGTACCGGTTGACGCCCTCGGAGACGATCCGCAGCGCGTCGATGTCCAGACCGGAGTCGGTCTCGTCGAGGACCGCGAACTTCGGGTCGAGCAGCTCCAGCTGTGCGATCTCGTTGCGCTTCTTCTCGCCGCCGGAGAAGCCCTCGTTCAGCGAGCGGCTGGCGAACGTCCCGTCCAGGCCGATCCGCTCGAGCGCGGCGTTGACGTCCTTGACCCAGGTGCGCACCTTCGGCGCCTCGCCGCTCAGCGCGGTCTTGGCGGTGCGCAGGAAGTTCGCGACCGAGACTCCGGGCACCTCGATCGGGTACTGCATGGCCAGGAACAGGCCGGCTCGAGCGCGCTCGTCCACCTTCAGGTGGGTGAGTTCGACGCCGTCGAGGGTCACCGAGCCGGACGTGATCACGTACTTCGGGTGGCCGGCGATCGAGTAGGCCAGCGTCGACTTCCCCGACCCGTTGGGGCCCATGATCGCGTGCACCTCGCCGGAGCCGACGGTCAGGTCGACGCCCTTGAGGATCTCCTTCGGGCCGGACTCGGTGATCACGTCGACGTGCAGGTCGCGGATGACGAGTTCACTCATTGTTGTGCTCCTGGGCTTTCTTCGGGTTGTCTGGGTCGATGAAGATGTCGTCGCCGTCCACCCGCACCGGGTAGACGGGGACGGGGACGGTGGCCGGAAGCTCCAGCGGAAAGCCGGTGCGCAGGTCGAAGCGGGAGCCGTGGCCGATGCATTCGAGCGTGCAGCCATCGACGTCGCCCTCACTCAGCGGGTACTCGGCGTGGCTGCACAGGTCCTGGATCGCGAAGACGCCGTCGGCGGTGTTGACCACCGCGATGTCGATCTCCCCGCCGAGGTCGAAGGTCGCCACGGTGCCGAGCGGCACGTCGGCCAGCGCACAGGCGCGGACGTAGGTCACTGAGGATCCCCCGGGATGCCGACGATCACCTGGAGTTCCTTCTCGACGGCAGCCAGCAGCCGGGTCTCCACCTCGGGGACGCCGATCCGCCGGATGATCTCGGCGAAGAAGCCCTGCACCACCAGCCGCCTGGCCTCGTCCTCCGGGATGCCGCGGGAACGCAGGTAGAACAGCTGCTCGTCGTCGAAGCGTCCGGTCGTCGAGGAGTGGCCGGCGCCCTGGATCTCGCCGGTCTCGATCTCCAGGTTGGGGACGGAGTCGGCCCGGCAGCCGTCGGTCAGCACCAGGTTCTTGTTGGTCTCGTAGGTGTTGATGCCTTCGGCGACCTTGCGGATCAGCACGTCCCCGACCCACACCGAGTGTGCGCCCTCGCCCTGCAGCGCGCCGCGGTAGTCGACGTGGCTGGCGGTGTGGGGCGCGTTGTGGTCGACGAACATCCGGTGCTCGATGTGCTGGCCGGCGTTGACGAAGTAGACACCGAACTGCTCCAACTGGCCGCCGGGGCCGGCGTACTCCGCGGTCTCGACGAGCCGGACGAGGTTGCCCCCGAGGCTGGCCGACACCGTGCGCACCTCGGCGTCCCTGCCGATCCTCAGGCCGACGTGACCGGCATGGACGGTGTCGTCGGCCCAGTCCTGCATCCCGACGAAGGTCAGCTTCGCGCCGTCGCCCACCAGCACGGACACGCTCGAGGCGTAGGTCGCCGAGCCGGTGTGCCGGAGCACGACCGTCGCGGACGCGCTCGCGCCCACCCGGAGGACGATGTTGCCGTAGACCAGTTCGCCCGTGCCGATCAGGTCGATCACGAACGGTTCGGCCAGCTCCAGGCCCGCGGGGATGTCGACCAGCACCGCCCCGCCGCTGTTGGCGACGGCCAGTGCGGACGGCCGGTCGACCGGAGCCGGGACGCCGAGCGCGGCCACCTCCGCCGTGGTGATCTCGCTGGTGGTGACCTCGGCCGGCAGGTCGGCCCGCCAGGTCAGGTGGGCACCGCTCGGGGTGCCGTCCAGCAGCCCGCGGAGGCGGCGCAGCGGGGTGAACCGCCACACCTCCTCGCGGCCACGGGGCATCGGGTGGTCGGCGAGGTCGAAGGACGCGACCGGGTGGAGGTGGGACGCGACGGTCTCGACCGCCTCGGCCACATTCGGTGCTGCGGTCATCAGCCGACGGCCCCTTCCATCTGCAGTTCGATCAGCCGGTTCAATTCGAGGGCGTACTCCATCGGAAGCTCGCGGGCGATCGGCTCGACGAAGCCGCGGACGATCATCGCCATCGCCTCGTCCTCGCCCATGCCGCGACTCATCAGGTAGAACAGCTGGTCCTCGCTCACCTTCGACACCGTGGCCTCGTGGGCCATCGACACGTCGTCCTCGCGGACGTCGACGTAGGGGTAGGTGTCGGAGCGGGACACGGTGTCGACCAGCAGCGCGTCGCACTTCACCGAGCTCGCCGAGTGGTGTGCGCCCTCCTGGACCTGCACCAGGCCGCGGTAGGACGAGCGGCCACCGGAGCGTGCGACCGACTTGCTGATGATGGAACTCGACGTGTGCGGCGCGACGTGCACCATCTTCGAGCCGGCGTCCTGGTGCTGGCCCTCGCCGGCGAACGCGATCGACAGGGTCTCGCCCCGGGAGTGCTCGCCGAGCAGGTAGACCGCCGGATACTTCATCGTCACCTTGGAGCCGATGTTGCCGTCGATCCACTCCATCGTCGCGCCCTCCTCGCAGGTGGCGCGCTTGGTGACCAGGTTGTACACGTTGGTCGACCAGTTCTGGATGGTCGTGTAGCGGACGCGGGCGTTCTTCTTCACGATGATCTCGACCACCGCGGAGTGCAGCGAGTCGGAGCTGTAGATCGGCGCGGTGCAGCCCTCGACGTAGTGGACGTAGGAGTCCTCGTCGGCGATGATCAGCGTCCGCTCGAACTGGCCCATGTTCTCGGTGTTGATCCGGAAGTATGCCTGCAGCGGAATCGACACGTGGACGCCCTTGGGCACGTAGACGAACGAGCCCCCCGACCAGACCGCGCTGTTCAGCGACGCGAACTTGTTGTCGCCCACCGGGATCACCGAGGAGAAGTACTCCTCGAAGATCTCCGGGTGCTCCCTCAGGCCGGTGTCGGTGTCGAGGAAGATGACGCCCTGGCGCTCCAACTCCTCGTTGATCTTGTGGTAGACGACCTCGGACTCGTACTGCGCGGCGACGCCGGCCACCAGGCGCATCTTCTCGGCCTCGGGGATGCCGAGCCGGTCGTAGGTCTTCTTGATGTCGTCGGGAAGGTCGTCCCAGGTCTGGGCCTGCTTCTCCGTCGATCGGACGAAGTACTTGATGTTGTCGAAGTCGATGCCGCTCAGGTCGGCGCCCCAGGCGGGCAGCGGCTTGCGCTCGAACAGGGCCAGGGCCTTCAGCCGCAGGTTCAGCATCCACTCCGGCTCGTTCTTCAGCGCCGAGATCCTGCGGACGACGTCGGCGTTGAGGCCGCGCTGTGCCGTCTGGCCGGCGAGGTCGGCGTCGTGCCAGCCGTACTGGTAGGCACCCAGCGCCTCGAGATGCTCCTGCTGGGTGGCCCCCAGCCCGGGGGCTGTGGGAGTGGTGGCTGTCATTCGCCCTTCCTTCCTGTGGCGTCCGTCCTTGCCAGGCCTGGCTTGATCACCGGACGCGGTACGTGGGTCGTGCACACCCCGTCCCCGTGCGCGATCGTCGCCAACCGTTGCACGTGAGAGCCGAGGACCTCTGCGAACGCCTTGGTCTCGGCCTCGCAGAGTTCGGGGAACTCGGCGGCCACATGGGCAACCGGGCAGTGGTACTGGCACAGCTGGACGCCGGAGGCGACCGGCTGCAGAGAGGCTACGAATCCTTCGGCGGTCAGCGCCTCCACCAACGCCTCGGCCGGGGTGTCGTATTCCCCCACCAGCTCGGCGAATCGCTTCAGCACGCCGTCGGTGACGCCGGCCGAGAATTCGGCGACGGCGTCCTCGCCGGCGTGGGCGCGCAGGTAGTGCAGCGCGCTGATCGCCAACCGGTCGTAGGCCTGGTAGAAGGTTCCCCTGCCGAGGTCGGTGAGTTCGAAGACCTTCGCCGGGCGGCCGCGTCCTCGTGGGCCGTAGACCCGCTGCTGGCGACTGTTCACCTGACCGGTCTCGAGCAGGACGCTGAGGTGCCGCCGGACCGCGGCCGGAGTGAGGCCGAGCCGGGTGGCGAGGTCGTTGGCCGTGGACGGCCCGTGCTGCAGGATCGACCGAGCCACCCTCGACCGGGTGGACGCGTCCGAGGCCAGTTCGGCTTCGGCACCCCCGATGTCGTCGAGCTCCGTTTTCACAACACCATTCTCACCTAAATCGGGGACGGGTCAAACCGGCTTGTCCTGCGGTGGACACGCTCACGCCAGGGGCCTGCCGCACCGGCCCCGACTCTCCCGGGCGACCTTCCCGGTCCCGGGATGAGACGCCCTGGCTCACGTTCTGGCCTAAGGTGCACTCTAGGTACTGATGCGGATACGCTGACCGCAGTATGTCCGATCAATACTTTGTCTTCTCAAAGACCCGGACGCCGACTTCTCCGCTGACAAGGAAGCAGAAGTGAGTAACTCGATGACCCCCCGGCGGGACCACGCCCGCCTCCGACCGGCGATCTTCGGCACCCTCGCGGTGCTGGCGCTCGCCCTGACCGGCTGCAGTGGCCCAGGTGGCTCCGGCGGCGAGCACGCAGGCGGTGGCGAATCCTCGCTGAGCCTGCCCGAGTCGCTGCGCGACGGCAGCGTCACCATCCTCGGCGCGAACGGTCTGTGGCCGCTCTACGTCGGCCTGGCGATCTGCGTCCTGGGCCTCCTGTTCGGCGTGTGGACGTACTCGCGGCTGAAGGCGCTCCCCGTCCACGAGTCGATGCGCGAGATCTCCGAGCTGATCTACACCACCTGCAAGGCGTACCTGGTCAAGCAGGGCAAGTTCCTGATGCTGCTGTGGGGCTTCATCGCGGTGGTCATCGTGATCTACTTCGCGGTCTCCGGCGTGACCGCCTGGCAGATCGGCATCATCCTGCTGTTCTCGCTGATCGGCATGGCCGGATCCTTCGGCGTCGCCTGGTTCGGCATCCGGATCAACACCTTCGCGAACTCGCGCACCTCGCACGCGGCGCTCAAGGGCGAGAAGTGGGGCGTCCACGACATCCCGGCACGCTCGGGCATGAGCGTCGGCATGGTGCTGATCTCCCTCGAACTGCTGCTGATGCTGATCATCCTGGTGTTCCTCCCGGTGGAACTCGCCGGCAAGTGCTTCATCGGCTTCGCGATCGGCGAGTCCCTCGGCGCGTCCGCGCTGCGCATCGCCGGCGGCATCTTCACCAAGATCGCCGATGTCGGCTCCGATCTGATGAAGATCGTGTTCAAGATCGACGAGGACGATCCCCGCAACCCGGGCACCATCGCCGACTGCACCGGCGACAACGCCGGCGACTCGGTCGGCCCGTCCGCCGACGGCTTCGAGACCTACGGCGTCACCGGCGTCGCCCTGATCACCTTCATCCTGCTCGGTGTCGCCCAGATCCAGGGCGCCAACCCCAAGCTGCAGGCTGTCCTGCTGATCTGGATCTTCGCCGTCCGCGCCATCATGCTGGTCGCGTCGGCGGTGTCCTACTTCGTCAACGAGGCCATCGCCAAGCGGTCCTACGGCAGCGAGAACTTCGACTTCGAGCGTCCGCTGACCTCCCTGGTCTGGATCACCTCGGTCGTCTCCATCGTGCTGACCTTCGCCTGCTCCGCGTTCCTGCTCTCCGGCAACGACGTCAGCCCGCACCTGTGGTGGCAGCTGTCGATCATCATCTCCTGCGGCACGCTGGCCGGAGCCCTGATCCCCGAACTGGTCAAGGCGTTCACGTCCACCAACTCCGCCCACGTCAAGGAGGTCGTGAAGTCCTCCAAGGAGGGTGGGGCCTCGCTGAACATCCTGTCCGGCTTCGTCGCGGGCAACTTCGCCGCCTACTGGCTGGGGATCGTGATCGTCGCACTGATGGGAGTCGCCTTCCTGGTCGCCCAGGCCAGCGATCTCGACACGGCGCTCGGCACCCTGCCGCACGCGTCCGCGGTGTTCGCCTTCGGCCTGGTGGCCTTCGGCTTCCTCGGGATGGGACCGGTGACCATCGCGGTCGACTCCTACGGCCCCGTCACCGACAACGCGCAGTCCGTGTACGAGCTCAGCCGGATCGAGACCCTGCCGAACATCGACGCCGAGTTCGAGAAGGCCTACGGCTACAAGCCGGCCTGGAACAAGGCGAAGGCGATGCTGGAGGAGAACGACGGCGCCGGGAACACCTTCAAGGCGACCGCCAAGCCGGTGCTGATCGGCACGGCCGTCGTCGGCGCCACCACGATGATCTTCTCGATCATCCTGTTCCTCGCGCAGAACCTCGCCGGCGACAAGCCGCTGACCGACCTCACCCAGGTCGCGGCGCTGCTCAGCCCGATCCACGCTCCGTTCCTGCTCGGCCTGATCACCGGCGGCGCGATGATCTACTGGTTCACCGGCGCCTCCACCCAGGCGGTCACCACCGGTGCCTACCGGGCGGTCGAGTACATCAAGGGCCACATCCACCTGGACGAGAACGCGGACGTCAAGGCGTCCACCAAGGACTCCACCGAGGTTGTCGAGATCTGCACCGACTACGCCCAGAAGGGCATGCTGGTGATCTTCCTCGCGATCTTCTTCGGGACCCTGGCCTTCGCCTTCGTCGAGCCGTACTTCTTCATCGGCTACCTGATCGCGATCGCCGTGGTCGGCCTGTTCCAGGCCATCTTCATGGCGAACGCCGGCGGGGCGTGGGACAACGCCAAGAAGATCGTCGAGGTCGACCTGCACGCCAAGGGCACCGCCCTGCACGACGCCACCGTCGTGGGCGACACGGTCGGCGACCCGTTCAAGGACACCTCCTCGGTGGCGCTGAACCCGGTGATCAAGTTCACCACCCTGTTCGGTCTGCTGGCCGTCGAGCTGGCGGTGGGCCTGACCAACCAGGGCGCGGGCGTGGCGGTGCAGGTGCTGGCGGCGGTGTTCTTCGCGGTCTCGGCGTACTTCGTCTGGCGCTCCTTCTACCGGATGAGGATCCGGGGCGGGGTCGAGGAGCCCGGCGGGCTGCCGGCCGAACCGCCGGAGCCCGATTCCCATGACGCCGATGCGGTCAGCGTGGCCGCGGCGGGCAGTGCAACCTCCGAGAATCTGGCACAGGCAGGAGAAAAGCGATGAGGCGGCTCGCCATCAAGTGGGACCAGGTCGTCATCGACGCGGACGGGCGGGTCACCGGCCACGACGCCGGTGCGACGCTGGTCCGGCGACTGGTCAACCTGACCCACAACCCGATCGTGATCGGGCCTGCGACCCGGCGGTGCGACGGCTTCGACCAGATGCCGCTGGAGTTCGTCGACACCGACTCGGTAGTCGTGATCAACATGGACGTGCTGGACTCGACCAAGATCTGGCGGGTCCTGCGCGAGCACGGCGAGCACCCCGCGGTGATGAACTTCCAGTGGGCGCCGACCACGAGCTACACCGACCGGGTCCCGCAACTGATCGAGGCGCTCAGTTTCGGGCTGTTCCCGACCTTCGCGAACTCCGAGCGAACCGCGTCCGCGGTCAGGGAGGTCGTCCGGCGCTGGACCGTCCAGGATGTCGCGGAGAAGGCCAAGGTCGGCTGGTCGAACCTCGGCTTCCGGGTGGAGCACGTGCTCCCCCGGCGCGACACGGACCTCCCGGTCGTGCTCTACCCGGCGATCTACCTGTCGGAGCGCAAGCGTCCGAAGCTGTTCGTGGACGTGGTCGAGAAGGTTCACCGCAAGGCTCCGATCCGGGTCGCGATGCGGCTCCACGAGTCGCACCTCGTCTCGGAACTCGCCATGACGCTGTCCGGCAGGGAGTGGTTCTGGGTCGGCCCGCTGACCGCCACCCGGCTGTCCTACTGGGAGGCACTGGCCGCGACCACGGCCTTCCTGGCCACCGCGGAGGAGGAGTCGTACGGCCTGGAGTACGTCGAGGCCATGGCCGCAGGAGTGATCGGCATCCTGCCGGACACCACGTGGGCGCGGGCGCTCGTACCCGAGGGCTATCCGTTCTTCTGGAAGACTCCGGCCGAGGCCGAAGCCCTGCTGGCCCGCGCGGTCACCGAGACCGACGCCTGCCGGGCCGAGCTGGATGCGATCGGCGGAGGAGACTTCACCGGCTGGATGGCCAGCAAGCACAGCGACGACGACTTCGAACAGGCGATGCTCGCCCGGCTGCAGGAGTGGTTCGCCTAGAGCCATAGACTGACCGGATGCCGGAGCCGATCGCGCTGAGCGTTGCCGAGGTGCGCCTGCGCCTGGGTGGACGCTCGGTGCTGGACGGGCTGAGCCTGACCGCCGCGTTCGCGGCCGTGACGGCTGTGCTCGGACCGAACGGGGCCGGCAAGACGACGCTGATCCGCTGCTGTACCGGACTGCTGAGGCCGGACTCGGGCACCATCTCGGTGCTCGGGTCCGCGCCCGGCAGCGCGGCGGCGAACGACCGGATCGGCCTGATGCCGCAGTCAGCCGGCGCCTGGTCCGGAGTACGGCCCGGCGAACTGCTCACCTACCTGGCCGCGCTCTACGTCACTCCCCTGCCGGTCACTGAGCTCAGCGCCGCTCTGGGTATCGACGCCTTCGCCGACACGCCCTATCGCCGGCTGTCCGGCGGCCAGCAGCAGCTGGTGAACCTTGCCGGGGCGGTGGTCGGCCGTCCGGAGCTGGTCTTCCTCGACGAGCCCACCGCCGGGCTCGACCCGCACATGCGCCACCGCGTCTGGGACCTGGTCGCCGGGCTCCGGGACGCCGGCGTCGCCATCGTGCTGACCACCCACTCCATGGAAGAGGCTGAGCACCTGGCCGACCAGGTCGTGATGCTGGACGCCGGCCGCGGGGTGGCGAGCGGCACGGTCGCAGAGCTCACCGGCGGATCCACCACCCTCGAGGCCCGCTTCCTGCAGTTGACCCGTCCGGAGCGGGAATGAGCGCGCTCGACCTGCGTCCGGCGGCCGCGGCGGCCCCCCGCACCGGCCGGATCGTCCGGCACGCCCTGCTGGAAGCCCGGCTGGTCGTCCGCAACGGCGAGCAGTTGCTGCTCGCCCTGGTGATCCCCCTGGCGCTGATCGTCGGACAGGCTTTCCTCGGCGGCCGCCTCGGGATCGACGCCAACTCCTTCGTGCCGTCGGTGATCGCGCTCGGCCTGTGGTCGACCGGCTTCACCTCGCTGGCCATCACGACCGCCTTCGAACGCCGCTACGGCGTGCTCGAGCGGCTGGCCGCGACTCCGCTGCGGCCGATCGACCTGCTGCTCGGCAAGGCACTGGCGATGGTGGCGCTGGCAGTGGGCCAAGCGGTCGTGCTGGGCATCGCCGGCCTGCTGGCCGGATGGACGCCGCGGCCGGAGGGCTGGCAGTACCTGGTCGTCGTGGCTACCGTCCCGCTCGCGCTGATCGCGTTCGCGTCCGCCGCGCTGGCCCTGTCCGGACGCGGCTCGGCGGAACTCACCCTCGGCCTGGCGAACCTGATCTACCTCATCGGTGCCGCCGCCGGCGTGCTGGTCCCCCCAAGCCTGTTCCCCGGCTGGCTCCAGCCGATCCTGTCCTGGCTGCCCACGACGGCGCTGGCCGACGCCCTGCGTGACTGGGCCGCCGGTGCGGTGGACGCCGGGCCCGTCCTCGTCACACTGCTGTGGTCGATCGCCGGCCTGCTGCTGGCCAGAAAGGCATTCAGATGGACATCCTGACCGCCCCCCACGCACTGAGGAACTGGGCGACCGCGTCCCTGGTGGCCAACATGGGACTGATCTTCACCGGTGGTCTGGTCCGGGTGACCTCCTCTGGGCTCGGCTGCCCCACCTGGCCTCAGTGCACGCCGGGCTCGTATGTGCCGCACAACGCGTCCGACCTGCATGCCCTGATCGAGTTCGGCAACCGGACGCTCACCTTCGTCCTGGCGATCATCGCCATCGGCACCCTGGTCGCGGCGTGGAAGGCCAGGGACGCCGAGGGCCGGCCGCTGCGCCGGGCGCGCGGCCTGGCCATCGTCGCCGCCGCCGGGATCCCGGCCCAGGCGGTGATCGGTGGCATCAGCGTCCTCACCAGCCTCAACCCGTGGGTCGTCGGCGCCCACCTGATCCCCTCGATCGCGCTCGTCGTCGTCAGCGTCGTGCTCCTGCACGAGGCGATGCCCGTCCGGCCGGCGCCGGTCCCGACGCTGGTGCGCCGCCTGGTGTGGGTGACCTCGGCGGTCGGCATCTGCGTGCTGCTGGCCGGTGCCGTGGTCACCGGGGCAGGCCCGCACGCCGGCGATGGTGGCGCCGCCCGCAACGGGCTGGAACTGGTGACGGTCGCCCGCGTCCATTCGGGCCTGGTGTGGATCGTCGTCGCGCTGACCGTGCTCCTGATGTGGCTGGTCCGCACGAACGAGCGGGTGCGTCCCGCCGTCGGGCTGCTGCTCGCCGTCGAGGCCGTGCAGGGCACCATCGGCTACCTGCAGTACGCGCTCAGCCTGCCTCCCGGCATGGTCGCCGGCCACATGCTCGGGACGGCCCTGTTCGCTGCGGCGCTGGCGAACCTGTGGTGGTTCACCCGGCCCGGTGATCAGGTCAGCAGCGGGTCGAGCGCAGCCGCAAGGAACACGATCGCCAGGTAGCTGTTGGAGATGTGGAACAGCCGCATCGGCTTGAGCGCGGCGTCCAGCAGGCCCCTGCGGGCCCGGCCCAGCAGCTGGATCGCCTCGGTGATCATCACGGCTCCGCTCACCGCGGCGACCACCGGGTAGAACCACCCGGTGGGGGCGAGCGGCCAGAGCGCGAGACTGACGGCCACAGTCAGGACGGTGTAGGCCAGGATCCGCCACGCCACGGTCTCCGCGGGCGCCACCACCGGCAGCATCGGGACGTGGGCCCGGCGATAGTCGTCGCGGTAGCGCAGGGCGAGCGCCCAGGTGTGCGGCGGCGTCCACGCGAAGACGATGGCGAAGAGCACCAGCGGTGCGAGGGCGATCTGGCCGGTGACCGCCGTCCAGCCGATCAGGGGCGGGAAGCAGCCAGCGATGCCGCCCCAGACGATGTTCTGCGACGTGCGGCGCTTCAGCGCCAGCGTGTACACGAACACGTAGTAGAGGTTGGCCACCAGCGCCAGCGCAGCGGAGAGCCAGTTCGCGCCGAAGCCGAGGATGAGCAGTGACAGCAGCCCGAGTACCACACCGAAGGCGTACGCCCGTCCCGGCCGGACCAGGTCTCGCGGCATCGGACGCCGGCGCGTCCGCCGCATCCGCGCGTCGATGTCCGCGTCGAGGACGGAGTTGAAGACGTTGGCGCTGGCGGCTGCCGCCGTCCCGCCAAGGAGGGTCCACAGGACGAGCTCCCAGCGAGGGAACCCGCCGGCGGCCAGGAACATCGACGGCACCGTCGTGACCAGCAGCAACTCGATGATCCGGGGCTTTGCCAACGCCAGGTACGCCCTGGCGACGGCACCCGGACCGGTGCCGAGATCGGCCGGGACGACAGCCGCCTCGTCGCGCATGTCGTGGATGACTCTCCCCTTCCGCCAAGACCCTGCAGCGACTGTATTACGCCCGCAGAGGACCCGGCAGCAGGTCCCCGCGGCAACTTGTAACCTCGGAGTGTGAATCTCCTTGCCGACCCGCGTGATCTTCGACTCCCGAGGATGGCTGGGCCCTCCGCGATCGTCCTCTTCGGCGCCACCGGCGACCTGGCCACCAAGAAGCTCATCCCGGCGATATATGACCTTGCCAACCGTGGTTTGCTGGCGCCGGGATCTGGCCTGGTCGGGTTCGCACGACGGGACTGGGCGGCCGAGCACTTCCAGGAGCGGGTGGCGGACGCGGTCAAGCAGTACTCGCGGACCGGTTTCCGCGAGGACGTATGGCAACAATTGCTGGAAGGCATCCGCTTCGTCGGCGGGGACCTGGCCGACGACGCCGCCTTCATCGAACTGGGCCGCGTCCTGGGCGAACTCGACCGCACCAACGGGACGGGCGGCAACCATGCCTTCTACCTGTCGGTGCCGCCCGCAGCCTTTGACATCGCGGTCGCCCAGCTGCGCAAGCACGGGCTGGCCAGCAAGAAGGACCACAGCAACGCCTGGCACCGGGTGGTGATCGAGAAGCCGTTCGGCCACGACCTGGCCAGCGCCCAGGAGCTGGAGCGGAAGCTGTCGCGGGCGTTCGACCCGAGCAGCATCTTCCGGATCGACCACTACCTCGGCAAGGAGACCGTGCAGAACCTGCTGGCCTTCCGGTTCGCCAACACGCTGTTCGAGCCGATCTGGAACCGAAACTACATCGGCCACGTCCAGATCACGATGGCCGAGGACATCGGCATCGCCGGCAGGGCGGGCTACTACGACGGCATCGGCGCAGCGCGGGACGTGATCCAGAACCACCTGCTGCAGCTGCTCGCCCTGACCGCGATGGAGGAGCCGACCTCCTTCAACGGCATCGACCTGAGCCTGGAGAAGCGCAAGGTCCTCGGCGCTGCCCGCGTCCCCGCCGACTTCAGCAACCACACCGCCCGCGGGCAGTACGCCGGCGGCTGGGCGGGTGGCACCCAGGTCGCCGGCTACCTGGCCGAGGACGGCATCCCGCCGGACTCCACCACCGAGACCTTCGCGGCGATCCGGGTCGACATCGACAACCGCCGCTGGGCCGGCGTGCCGTTCTACCTGCGGACGGGCAAGCGGCTGCCGCACCGGGTCACCGAGGTGGCCCTCAACCTGCGCGCCGCCCCGCACCTGCCGTTCAACGGAACCGACGTCCGCAACCTCGGCACGAACGCCCTGGTGCTGCGGATCCAGCCGGACGAGGGCGTCACCCTCCGCTTCGGGGCCAAGGTGCCGGCGACCACGATGGAACTCCGCGACGTGAACATGGACTTCGAGTACGGCACCTCGTTCACCGAGTCGAGCCCGGAGGCGTACGAACGCCTGCTGCTGGACGTCCTGCTCGGATCGGAGCCGCTGTTCCCCCGTCCGGAGGAGGTGGAGCTGTCGTGGCAGATCCTGGACCCGGTGCTCGCGTACTGGGCGGAGCAGCGGACCGCTCCGGAGAGCTACCCGCCGGGCACGTGGGGTCCTCCGTCCGCGACCCGGATGCTGGCCCGGGACGGGTTCAGTTGGCGGCGTCCCTGAGGAGGGTGGAGCATGATCAAGAAGTTCACCGGAACGAACACCGCCGAACTCCAGCGAGCCATCGACTCGGCGCGGCACCAGCTCGGCACGACCTCGGGGATGGTGCTCACGCTGATCGTCGTGGCCGAGCTCGACGAGTTCGACCAGGCCCTCGCCGCCTGCGTCCAGGCCGGCCGTGAGCACCCGTCCCGGATCGTGCTGCTTACCAACGGGCTGGCCCGCGCCGACCGGCTGGACGCGTCCGTCCGGCTCGGCGAGGACGCGCCCGGCGAGATCGTCACGCTGCGCTTCCACGGGGCCCTGCGCCAGCACCGGGAGACGGTGGTGCTGCCCCTGCTGCTGCCCGACCTGCCGGTCGTGGTCTGGTGGCCGGGCGAGTCTCCAGCCGACCCGGGCAACGATCCGATCGGACGGCTCGGCACCCGAAGGATCACCGATGCCATGGGCGCCCCCGACCCGATCCGGGCGCTCGAGGTCCGGGCCCGCAACTATTGCCCCGGCGACACCGACCTCACCTGGACGCGGCTGACCCGCTGGCGCGGGCTGCTCGCGGCCTCCCTCGACGCCTATCCGATGGTGGTCGAGTCCGCCGAGGTGCGCGCCGCTCCGGGCAACGCGGCCGGCCACCTGCTCGGAGCTTGGCTGAGCGACCGGCTGAACCTGCCGGTTCGCGTCGACCACGGTGGGGTCGGACGGGGCGTCAACTTCGTCGTGCTCGCTGGAGAGGAGGGCGAGATCCGGATCGAGCGGACGGACGGCAACATGGCCGTCTTCGCAGCACCCGGGCTTCCCGAGCGGATCGTCGCCCTCACCCGACGGGATCTCAACACGTTGCTCACCGAGGAGCTGCGCCGGCTTGACGATGATCTCATTTATGCCGAAAGCATGGCCGCTTTGGTGCGACGATTGGACGAGCACGAGTGATGGAGCAGCAGGGATGGCCGTGATCGCCAGTCAGGTGGTGCGCTACTGCGACCCAGCCGCCTTGGCGATCCAGACCGCCAGGCGACTGATCGCCGCCCTGATCGACCTTCAGGCCGACGGCCGGATCCCGCAGCTGTGCCTGGCCGGGGGACGCAGCGCGATGGCGATGTACGCCGAGTTCGCCCGACTCGTCCCGGAATCCCTTCTGGACCCGTCGCGGCTGGAGTTGTGGTGGTCCGACGAGCGTTTCCTCCCCGCCGATGACCCCGAACGCAATGCCGGCCCGGCGCTGGCGCTGCTGGCTCGCAGCTTCGCGGTCGACCCCGGAAAGACGCACTCGATGCCGAGCGCGGACGGCACCGTGGACGCGGACGCCTCGGCCAACACCTACGCGAAGGAACTCGGCGACACCGTCTTCGACCTGTGCCTGCTGGGCATGGGACCGGACGGGCACGTGGCCTCGATCTTTCCCAACCACCCGTCCAGCGAGCCGACCAGCCAGCCGGTGATCGGCGTCAGCGAGGCACCCAAGCCACCCCCGGAGCGGATCAGCCTGACCATCGATCGGATGAACACGTCCGCGCAGGTCTGGCTGCTGGTCAGCGGAGCCGACAAGGCCGAGGCCGTCGCTCGGGCGCTCGCCGGCGACTCGGAGCTGCCGGCGGCGCAGGTCAGTGGGCGTGAACGGACGCTCTGGATCCTCGACGAGGCCGCAGCCAGCCAGCTGCCCTACTTCGAGTGCGCCGGCTGAGCCTGGCGTCGGCCGAGCGTGGCCCCACCAGCGCGATCCGTCGCCAGCCTGAGGGATCGACCGATCAGTAGATGACCTCGCCGGCCGCGCGACGGGCGCGCAACGACTCCAGTGCCTCGCTCAGGATCGCCACCGCCTCGTCGTCGCTGCGGCGCTCCTTCACGTAGGCGAGGTGCGTCTTGTACGGCTGGATCCGCGGCGGTGGCGGCGGGTTCTCCGAGTCGAGGTTCGCCGGCAGCCCGCACCGCGGGCAGTCCCAGCTGTCGGGCACGACGGCGTCCACGGCGAAGGCCGGACGGGTCTCGTGCCGGTTCGCACAGAAATACGAAACATAAAGCCGGGGGGCGGCGTCACCACGCTCGGCCTCCCCCATCGGGCCAGCCCCGACACGGCTACCCCGAATAGCGCTACCACCAACCACCCGATACTCCTGAGTCAGATAAGAGGCGAAATGCCTCAGCCAAGTGTTCCGAGGTCCGGGAAGAACCGGTAGAGCACGAGGAGG
This sequence comes from Propionibacteriaceae bacterium, assembly GCA_017306015.1. Classification (GTDB taxonomy): domain Bacteria; phylum Actinomycetota; class Actinomycetes; order Propionibacteriales; family Propionibacteriaceae; genus Propionicimonas. The sequence goes on along the minus strand of JAFKJK010000008.1, from coordinate 286,808 downwards.
CCCACGATCGCGGCCAGCCAGACAAGGCCGATCGTGATGGTCAACCGGTCGAGGTTACGTTCGGCGACCGAGGTGCCGCCCATGCCGGTGGTCATGCCGCCACCGAACAGGTCGGACATGCCTCCGCCACGGCTCTTGTGCAACAGGATGAACAACGCCAGCACGATGCTGGTCAGGATCAGCACTATCGACAGCGACATGATCGGCCAGGTCATGGTCAGCGAAATCACCACAGAATCCTAACCCAAGCTGGGACCGATCGATGACCGCCGGGACCCCTCGGGCGTCCCGCCGCCTCCCCGTCACGGCGAACGCCTCCGTTCCGGTCGTTCGCCACAGCACAGGTGGTGGCGGTTTACCGGAACGGAGGCGTTCGCGGGTCAAGCGGGTGTCAGGCGGACGCCGAATAGAACATCACGATCCGGGAGAACTCCTCGGCCTTCAGGCTCGCGCCGCCGACCAGGGCACCGTCCACGTCGGGCTCCGCCATGATCTCGATCACGTTGTCGGCCTTCACCGAGCCGCCGTACTGGATCCGGACGGCTTCGGCGGCCTCGGCCCCGAAGGCGTCCGCGATGTAGCCACGGATCGCGCCACAGACCTCCTGCGCGTCCGCCGGGGTCGCCACCTCGCCGGTGCCGATGGCCCAGACCGGCTCGTACGCGATCACCGCCGCGCCCACCTGCTCGGCGGTCAGCGGTGCGAGGCAGACCTTCACCTGGCCGAGCACGTGCGACACGTGCGTCCCTGCCTTGCGGATCTCCAGCACCTCCCCGCAGCAGATGATCGGGGTCATTCCGGCAGCGAACACCACCTTGGCCTTCTCGCCGATCAGCTCGTCGGTCTCACCGTGGTACTCGCGACGCTCGGAGTGTCCGACGACGACGTAGGCACAGCCCAGCTTCGCGAGCATGTCCGCCGACACCTCGCCGGTGTAGGCGCCGGAGGTGTGCACCGACACGTCCTGGGCGCCCCACTTCAGCGGCAGCTTGTCACCCTCGATCACGGTCTGCACCGAGCGCAGGTCGGTGAAGGGGACGATCACCGCGGCCTCGGAGCGGGATTCGTCGTAGTGGAAGTCCTTCAGCGTCCACGCCAGCTTCTGCACCAGACCGGTGGCCTCGACGTGGTTCAGGTTCATCTTCCAGTTGCCGGCCATCAAGGGCGTGCGAGCCATGTCAGTTCTCCTCTTCGAGCACGGCGAGGCCCGGGAGGGTCTTGCCTTCCAGGTATTCCAGGGATGCGCCGCCGCCGGTCGAGATGTGGCCGAAGGCGTCGTCGGGGAAGCCGAGGTTGCGGACGGCCGCAGCGGAGTCGCCGCCACCGATCACCGAGAAGCCGGACGCCGCGGCGAGCGTCTTCGCCACAGCCTCGGTCCCGCCGGCCAGCGAGGGGATCTCGGCGACACCCATCGGCCCGTTCCAGAAGACCGTTGCCGCGCGGGAGATGGACTGGCTGAACAGCTCCTCCGACTTGGGGCCGATGTCGGCTCCCTCCTGGTCGGCCGGGATCTGGTCGGCGGCAACGATCGTGACCTGACCCGCGGTCCGTCCGGGGATGTCGAGGGTCGGGACGACGCGGACGTCGGTCGGCAGCAGGATCTCCTTGCCGGTCTCCTCTGCCTGCTTCAGGTAGCCCGCGCAGGTGTCGACCTTCTCGCTGTCGAGCAGGGACGTGCCGACCTCGTGGCCCTGGGCCTTGAGGAAGGTGTAGGCCATCCCGCCGCCGATGATCAGGGTGTCGGCGACCTTGAGCAGGTTGTCGATGACGCCCAGCTTGTCGGCGACCTTCGCGCCGCCGAGCACCACGACGTACGGACGCTCCGGGTTCTCGGTGAGCTTCTTCAGCACCTCGACCTCCTTGGCCACCAGGTAGCCCGCCGCGTTCGGGAGCAACGTGGCCACGTCGTACACCGACGCCTGCTTGCGGTGGACGACGCCGAAGCCGTCGGAGACGAACACATCACCGAGGGCGGCGTACTTCGCGGCGAGTTCCTCGCGCTCGGCGTCCACCTTGGACTCCTCGGCGGGCTCGTAGCGGACGTTCTCCAGCAGGGCGACCTCGCCGTCCGCGAGTCCGGCGACGGTGGCCTGCGCGCTGTCCCCGACGACGTCGCTGGCCAGCTTCACCTCGGTGCCGAGCAGCTCGCCGAGCCGCCTGGCGACCGGCGCGAGGGAGTACTTGGGGTTCACCTCGCCCTTGGGACGGCCGAGGTGCGCCATGATGACGACCTTGGCTCCGTCGCCGCGGAGCTTGGTGAGGGTGGGCAGGGCAGCCTTGATCCGGCCGTCGTCGGTGATCGTCTCGCCGTCCAGCGGAACGTTGAAATCGCAGCGGATCAGCACCCGCCTGCCACGGACCTCGCCGAGGTCGTCAACGGATTTCACTAGTCAGCCTTTCTTGCAGTTGGTGGTGGGAGAACGTCTGGCCGACCCGCAAGGATGCGAGCCGGCCCGACGTGTCGATGTGCGGTGCTGGGTCAGAGCTTGGAGGCGACCAACGCGGTGAGGTCGACGAGCCGGTTCGAGTAGCCCCACTCGTTGTCGTACCACGCGACGACCTTGACCTGGTTGCCGATGACCTTGGTCAGCGGAGCGTCGTAGATGCTCGACAGCGGGTAGGTCTCGATGTCCTTGCTGACGATCGGGTCCTCGTTGTACTCCAGGATGCCCTTCAGCGGGCCCTCGGCCGCCGCCTTGACGATCGCATTGATCTCCTCGACGGTGGTCTCGCGGCTGGCCTCGAACGTGAGGTCGGTGACCGAGCCGGTCGGCACCGGGACGCGCAGCGCGTAGCCGTCCAGCTTGCCCTTCAGCTCCGGCAGCACCAGGGCGACGGCCTTCGCCGCGCCGGTGGTGGTCGGGACGATGTTCAGGGCAGCGGCGCGGGCGCGACGCAGGTCCTTGTGCGGGGCGTCCTGCAGGTTCTGGTCCTGGGTGTAGGCGTGGATGGTGGTCATCAGGCCCTTGACGATGCCGATGCCGTCGTTCAGCGCCTTGGCCAGCGGGGCCAGGCAGTTGGTGGTGCAAGAGGCGTTGGAGATGATGTTGTGGGCCGCCGGGTCGTAGAGGGCGTCGTTCACGCCCATCACGATGGTGATGTCCTCACCCTTCGCGGGAGCGGAGATGATCACCTTCTTGGCCCCGGCGTCCAGGTGCGCCTTCGCCTTCGCCGCGTCGGTGAAGAAGCCGGTGGACTCGATCACGATGTCGACGCCGAGCTCGCCCCACGGCAGGTTGGCGGGATCGCGCTCCTCGAACGCCTTGATCTCCTTGCCGTCCACGTACAGCGCCTTCTCGTCGTACGTGACCTCGCCCGGGAAGCGGCCGAGGATCGAGTCGTACTTGAGCAGCTGGGCAAGGGTCTTGTTATCGGTGAGGTCGTTGACGGCAACCACATCGAGGTCGGCGCCGGCGGCGACCAGTGCCCGGTAGTAGTTGCGGCCAATGCGGCCGAAGCCGTTGATGCCAACCTTGACGGTCATATCGTGCGAGTCTCCTTATCGAACGGGGTTCCCGGTCCGGTCACGAGAGCCCCGGGCAGGTTAAGACAAACCCTACCGGTTCCGGCAGGAGCCGGGACCCATCGGGAATTCGTCTCGAAGATCAGTCGCGATCGTCCAACATGTCGGGACTGAGCACGGCCTCGGTGTTCGGGATGCCCAGATCGGCCGCCCGCTTGTCGGCGGTGGCGAGCAATCGGCGGATCCGGCCGGCGACCGCGTCCTTGGTCAGCGGCGGGACGTGCAGCTGGCCGAGCTCCTCCAGACTGGCCTGCTTGTGCTCCAGGCGCAGCTGACCGGCGATCAGCAGGTGCTCGGGCACCTCGTCGCCGAGGATCTCCAGCGCCCGCCGCACCCGGACGCCCGCCGCCACCGCGGCGCGGGCCGAGCGACGCAGGTTGGCGTCGTCGAAGTTCGCCAGCCGATTGGCGGACGCCCGGACCTCGCGGCGTAGCCGCCGGTCCTCCCACGCCAGCACCGACTCGTGGGCGCCCATCCGGGTGAGCATCGCGGCGATCGCGTCGCCGTCCCGGATCACCACCCTGTCGACGCCGCGGACGTCCCGGGCCTTGGCCGCGATGCCGAGCCGGCGGGCCGCCCCCACCAGGGCCAGCGCCGCCTCCGACCCGGGGCAGGTGACCTCGAGCGCCATCGAGCGGCCGGGCTCGGTGAGCGATCCGTGGGCGAGGAACGCGCCCCGCCACGCGGCGACCGACACCTCGATGCCGCCACCGACCACCTGCGGCGGCAGGCCACGCACCGGGCGTCCGCGGCCGTCGATCAGGCCGGTCTGGCGCGCCAGCGCCTCGCCGTCCCGGATCAGCCGAACCACGTACCGGGTGCCGCGGCGCAGCCCGCTGCCGGTGATGACGACGAAGTCCGAGGGGAACCCGAACAGCTCGGCGATCGCCGTCCGCAGCCGCCGGGCCGCTCCGCCGGTGTCCAGTTCGGCCTCGACGACGATCCGTCCGCCGGCGATGTGGAGTCCGTTGGCGAAACGCAGCAGCGAGGCCACCTCGGCCTTGCGCAGCTCCGGCTTGAGCACCTCGAGGGTGGCCAGCTCGGACTTGACCTGCTGCGTCATCGCCATGACAGCGCCACCTTTCCGGGCGTGGGCGGGAAATCAGGGCTTAGCCTACAGACCCATGATCCCGGCGTAGACCGAGGCGAGAAGGTGCGGATCGTGCCGCGCCGAGCCGTCGCGCATCCGCACCGGAGCGACCACCAGGCGGGCACCGAGGGATTCGACGTAGGTGGCCAGGTGCGGGTCGTCGTCGGCGAACGTCGGATCGGCGACGACCACGTCCAGCCGCAGCCCGGGCGCATGCTCGGCCAGCACCTCGATGTGCCGGGACGCGGTGTAGGCGGGGGTCTCGTCGTCGGTCGGGACCAGGTTCAGGGTCAGCACCCGCACGGCCCGGCTGCGGGCGATCGCGTCCAGGAGCTCCGGGACCAGCACGTGCGGGATGACCGAGGAGTACCAGGAGCCGGGTCCGAGCACCAGGTAGTCGGCCTCGGCCACGGCCTGCACCGCGGCCGGCACCGTCGGCGGGTCGGCAGGCACCAGCCGGACGTCGGCGATGTCGCCGGTGGCCAGCGCCACCGCTTCCTGGCCCACCACCGTGGTCACCTCGTCCGGGCGAGCGGCGTCGGCGCCGATCAGGTCGGCTTCGATCACCAGCGGCACGGCCGCCATCGGCAGCACCCGGCCTTCGGTGTGCAGCATCGCGGCCACCATGTCCAGGCCCGCGACCGGGTCGGCGAGCTGCTGCCACAGCCCTGCGATCAGCAGGTTCCCGATCGAGTGCCCGCCCAGCGGCCCCTCCCCCGGGAACCTCGACTGCAGCACCGCGGCCCAGGAACGTCCGACCTCGTCGTCGCCGCACAGGGCGGCCAGCGCCATCCTCAGGTCGCCGGGCGGCAGGATCGGGAACTCGGCCCGCAGTCGCCCCGACGACCCGCCGTCGTCCGCGACCGTCACCACGGCGGTCAGCCGGGTGGTGAGCTGGCGCAGGGCGCTCAGGCTCGCGGCGAGCCCGTGGCCGCCGCCCAGCGCGACCACGGACGGGAGCTGGCCGAAGACCGTCATGCCAGGCCCCCGCGGAGTTGGTCGGTGTTCACTCGCGCCCCAGATCCCGGTGCACGACACCGACGCTGAGACCGGCGGACGTCAGCCGCCGGCCGACCTCCTCCGCGACCGCGATCGAGCGGTGCTTGCCGCCCGTGCAACCGATCGCGATCGTGGCGTGGCGCTTACCCTCGCGGAGGTAGCCGGCACCCATCAGCTCGACGATCGCGGCCAGGTGTGCCAGGAACGGCTCGGCGTCCGGCTGCCCCAGGACGTAGGCCGACACCTGCTGGGACAGCCCCGTCTGCGGCCGCAGCGTCGGCACCCAGTGCGGATTGGGCAGGAAGCGGACGTCGAAGACCAGGTCGGCGTCGATCGGGGCGCCGTGCTTGAAGCCGAACGACATCACCGTCACCCGGAGCTTGCCCTGGTCCTCGTCGGCGAAGGCCTTCGCCACCCGGGCGGCGAGCTGGTGGACGTTGGTCGCGGTCGTGTCGACGACGACGTCCGCCGTCGCCCGGAGGTCGGCCAGCATCCGGCGCTCGCGGTGGACGCCGTCGAGCATCGGCCCGGTGCCCTGCAGCGGCAGCGGACGGCGGACGGACTCCTGGCGCCGGACGATCACCTCGTCGCTGGCCTCCAGGAACAGCACCTCCGGCACCACCCCAGCGGCGCCGGCAGCCTCGAATGCCTCCGGCAACTGGTCGAACTCGGAACGGGAGCGGACGTCGAGGACGACGGCCACCCGCTCGAAGTCGCGGTCGCGACAGACCTCGATCAGTTCGGGGAGCAGGCTCGGCGGCAGGTTGTCCACGAGGAACCAGCCCAGATCCTCCAGGGTGTGGCCGGCCGTGCGGCGACCGGCGCCGGACATGCCGGTGATCACCAGCAGGCGGATCGGCGGACGCGGTTCGCTCTGCGCGGCCCGGCGGGGTTCGCTCATGCCGCCCATTATTCGCCCCGTTCGGCATTCAGGGGGCGTCAATCACCTCGCCGGTGGTCAGGTTGATGGCCGGCGCCGCCTCCTCGCCGTCGAGGGCAGCCTTGATCGCCGCGGCGGTCCGCGGACCGATCCCGGGAACCTCCGCGATGGCGTCCACCTCGGCCGCGCGCAGCTTGCGCAGCGACCCGAAGTGCTTCAGGACGGCCTTGCGCCGGATCTCCCCCAGCCCCGGGACGGCGTCCAGCACCGATTCGACCATCGCCGAGCTGCGCCGGCTCCGGTGGTGGGTGATCGCGAACCGGTGGGCCTCGTCCCGGACGCGCTGGAGCAGGTAGAGCGCCTCGCTGGCCCGCGGCAGGATCAGCGGAAACTCCTGTCCCGGCAGCCAGACCTCCTCCAGCCGCTTCGCCAGCCCGCACAGGGCGACGTCCGTGATTCCCAGCTCGGCCATGGCGGCCGCCGCCGCGGCGACCTGGGGTGCCCCGCCGTCCACGACGATCAGGGACGGCAGGTAGGCGAACCGTCGCGGCGCCCCGGTGTCGGGGTCGATCAGCAGCGGACCGTCGGCGTCCTGCGGCGTCGTCGAGCGCTCCTCCAGCAGCCGCCGGAACCTGCGGGTGATCACCTCATGCATGGCGCCGACGTCGTTGGACCCCTCCACGGTGCGGATCACGAACCTGCGGTATTCGCCCTTGCGGGCCAGGCCGTCCTCGAACACGACCATCGAGGCGACCACCTGCGTCCCCTGGATGTGGGAGATGTCGAAGCACTCGATCCGCAGCGGCACCTCGGGCAGGTCCAGAGCAGCCTGCAGTTCCTCCAGGGCCCGGTTGCGGGCGCTCAGGTCGCTGGCCCGGCGCAGCTTGTGCAGGGCGAGCGCCTCAGCGGCGTTCCGGCCGGCGGTCTCCAGCAGGGCCGCCTTGTCACCGCGCTGCGGCACCTTGATCCGCACCCGGCCGCCGCGCTCCTCGGCGAGCAGCTGGGCGAGCACGTCGCCGCTGGCCGGCAGCGTCGGCGCCAGCACGAGCGCCGGGATGCTGTCGACCTCACCGGCGTACAGCTGGAGCAGGAAGCGCTCCAGCAGTTCGGCCTCGTCGCCGTCGTCGCTGCGTTCGGCGACCCAGGCCCGCTCCCCCAGGATCCGGCCGTCGCGGACGTGGAAGACCTGGACGGCCACCTCGAGTGGGTCGGTCGCCAACGCGACCACGTCGGCGTCGGTACCGTCCGACAGGACGATGGCGTTGCGCTCGGACGCCTGCTTCAGGGCGACCAACCGGTCCCGGATGACCGCGGCCTTCTCGAACTCCTGGCGGGCCGACGCGGCGAACATCTCGGCCTCCAGGCCCCTCACCAGTGCGCCGGTCCGGCCGGCGAGGAACTCGCAGACGTCCTCGACGAGTTCCCGGTGATCCTCGGCGTTGATCCGTCCGACACAGGGAGCGGCGCACTTGCCGATGTAGCCGAGCAGGCACGGCCGACCCGACGACTTGGCCGCGTTGAACACGCCCTGGGTGCAGGACCGCATGGGGAAGACATGCAGCAGCGAGTCGAGGGTCTCCCGGATCGCCCAGGCCTGGGCGTACGGGCCGAAGTAGCGGTTCGGCTTCCGTTTGGCGCCACGGCCCACGAAGACCCGGGGGAACTCCTCCCCCCAGGTCACCGCGACCCAGGGGTAGGACTTGTCGTCGCGGTACTTGATGTTGAACCGGGGGTCGAACTGCTTGATCCAGGTGTACTCCAGCTGGAGGGCCTCCAGCTCGTTGCGGACCACCGTCCACTCGACCTTGGCCGCGGTCCGCACCATCGTCTGGGTGCGGAAGTGCAGCGACGCCGGGTCGGCGAAGTACGAGTTGAGCCGCTGCCGGAGGTTGATGGCCTTGCCGACGTAGATGACCCGGCCCTCGGCATCGCTGAACCGGTACACGCCCGGCCCGGTCGGAATGGTGCCCGTGGCCGGACGGTAGCTCGCCGGGTCAGCCACGAGAGATCCTCAACACGCTAGACAGCATAGGCAGCGGCGGGGACGTCGCCGCGCCGGTGTGCCGCTCAGGCTTTGCCGAGGGCAGCGGTCGCCGCCTCGGCACCCGGTGAGCGGGCGCCGGGCATGGCCAGCAGCGGCAGCAGGGTCCTGCGATTGGCGTTCCAGCAAGCGACCTGCCGGCTGACGCACTCGGCGTCACCGCCGCACAGCCCGTCGGTGCCGACGTCCGCCGCGGTGGCGTCCCGGGGTTCGGCGAGGTAGAAGGTGCCGTTCGCATCCAGTGCGGTACCGGCGTCGATCACGATCGGCACCGGCTCCAGCGCTGCGCCGGCGGCGTCCTGCTGCACCCGCACGCGTCCCGCGTACACGTAGGACGCGATCGCGCCGAGGTCGTCGCCGTCGTGGCTGGAGGGCGCCTTCAGCCCGACGGTAAACCGGTCGACACCGCCGGGCTCGACCTGCTGGTGGAGGCTGACGGTGACCGCCGTCCCCGGTGCTGGGTTGTCCGGGAGCGTTGTCGCGTATTCCGCGGTCACTTCCAGGTTGCTGCCGTACAGGCACGGTGGCAGGTAGCCGAAGCCGTCGATGACCAGCTCGAGTTGGGTCAGGACGGCCGGACGGTCGCCGTCGTTGCGGACGGTGACATCGAGCGTCACGACCGAGCCGGTGCCGTCCGGTGCGACCACGTCCACCTTGCTGACCAGCACCTTCGGACCCGGCGTCGGCGTCGGGTCCGGTAGCGGCGGGGTCGGTTCCGGGGCGACGATCAGGATCGCCAGCGCCGCCACGACCAGGACCACAGCAGCCGACGTGGTGGCCCGGCGATAGCGGCGCATCACGACCGCCAGCACGCCCACCGCGGCGGCGACCACCATCAGGGCCACCGCCCAGCCCCGGAACACCGGTTGCTTGTTCAGTCCGATCACCGACAGCAGGATCGCCATCACGGAGCCGGCGACCCCGATCCAGTCCTTGTGACCCAGTGGCGGCTGACTCGACGGGCCGGCGAGGTTCGCGCCGCCCTGCCCCTCCTGGCCGCCCTGCTCCATCTCGCCCCTCCTCGGCTTGCCAGAATGCTAGGCCCGGCGGCCGGTCGATGTCAGTGCGCCGGATTGCCCGGTTCCGGGCACGCGGGCCAAATCCACAGGTTCGCCACAGCCGTCCCAACTGTTGAAAGTTCTACTATCGAGCCACTCGACCCTGAGGAGACACCATGACAGCGGCACTCACCTCCCGCCGGGCAGCACTGATCACGATCGGCGGCACGACCGTCGCGGTCTGCCTGACCGCCTGTGGGGCGTCCGGCTCCGGCGACAGCGCGGCGTCCAGCGGGCCCGTCAGCATCCCCACCTCCGACGTCCCGGTCGGCAGCGGCAGGATCGTGGGCCGGTACGTCGTCACCCAGGCGACGGCGGGGACGTTCGCGGCGTTCAGCTATCTGTGCACGCACCAGAACCTGCCGGTGCAGCAGGTGACCGACGCCGCCATCGTCTGCGGACGCCACGGCTCGACCTTCTCGCTGGCCGACGGATCGGTGCTCACCGGTCCAGCCGCCCAGCCCCTCGCCAAGGCGACCGTCACCGTGAACGGCGACACGCTGACGATCGGCTGAACCGCCGCAACCCGCAACGCGCCTCAGCTGACCAGCAGGTCCTGCTCGCTCTCGACCGGCGGGTGGCCGGCGAGCACCGGACGAAGGTACTGCCCGGTGAACGAGGCCGGGTTGGCCGCGATCTGTTCCGGGGTGCCCTCCGCGATCACGGTGCCGCCGCGGGAGCCCCCCTCCGGACCGAGGTCGATCAGCCAGTCCGCCGACTTGATGACGTCCAGGTTGTGTTCGATCACCACGACGGTGTTGCCCTTGTCGACCAACGACTGCAGGACCGACAACAGCTTGCGGATGTCCTCGAAGTGCAGGCCGGTCGTGGGCTCGTCGAGGACGTAGAGCGTCCGTCCGGTCGAACGCTTCTGCAGTTCGGACGCCAGCTTCACCCGCTGCGCCTCGCCACCGGAAAGGGTGGTGGCCGGTTGGCCCAGCCGGACATAGCCCAGGCCGACCTCGACCAGCGTCGTCAGGTGCCGCGAGATCCCCGGGATGGCGGCGAAGAACTCCACCGCCTCCTCGATCGGCATGTCGAGCACCTCGGCGATCGTCCGGCCCTTGTAGTGCACCTCCAGGGTCTCCCGGTTGTACCGGGCGCCGTGGCAGACCTCGCACGGCACGTACACGTCGGGCAGGAAGTTCATCTCGATCTTGATCGTGCCGTCGCCGGCGCAGTTCTCGCAGCGTCCGCCCTTGACGTTGAAGGAGAACCGGCCGGGCTGGTAGCCCCGCACCTTCGCCTCGGGAGTCTCCGCGAACAGCTTGCGGATGCGGTCGAAGACGCCGGTGTAGGTGGCCGGGTTGGAGCGCGGGGTGCGTCCGATCGGCGACTGGTCGACATGGATGCTCTTGTCGATGTGCTCGGTGCCGGTGATCCGGCGGTGCCGCCCCGGGACGGCGTGGGCGCCGTACAGCTTCTTGGCCAGTGCCGGGTAGAGGATGCCGTTCACCAGCGACGACTTGCCGGAGCCGGACACCCCGGTGATGGCGATGAACTGGCCCAGCGGGAAGGACACCGTGATGTCCCGCAGGTTGTGCTCGGCCGCTCCGACGATCGTGATCTCGGTGCCGTTGCCTGGCCGTCGGCGCACCGGCATCGGGATCCGGCGCCGCCCGGACAGGTAGGCGCCGGTCAGCGACGTCGGGTGGTTGAGGAGCTCGTCGACAGTGCCGCTGACCAGCACCTTGCCGCCGTGCTCACCGGCCGCCGGGCCGATGTCCACCACCCAGTCGGCGGTGCGGATCGTGTCCTCGTCGTGCTCGACGACGATCAGGGTGTTGCCGAGATCACGCAACCGGACGAGAGTCTCGATCAGCCGGTGGTTGTCGCGCTGGTGCAGCCCGATCGACGGCTCGTCCAGGACGTACAGCACCCCGACCAGCCCGGAGCCGATCTGGGTGGCCAGCCGGATCCGCTGCGCCTCCCCACCCGACAGCGAGCCGGACGGACGCGACAACGCCAGGTAGTCCAGGCCGACGTCGAGCAGGAAGCGGAGCCGCTCATTGATCTCCTTGACCAGCCGCTCGGCGATGGTCGCCTCCCGCTCCGTGAGCTCGAGCGAGCGCATGAACGCGGCCAGGTCCGAGATCGGCAGGCTGGACACCTCGGCGATGTTCCGGTCGCCGATGGTGACCGCCAGCGACGTCGGCTTGAGCCGGGTGCCCTTGCAGGTGAGGCATGGCACCTCGCGCATGTAGCCGGCGTACCGCTCCCGGGCATGGTCGGACTCGGCCTCCGCGTGCCGGCGGCGAATGTACGGAACCACGCCCTCGTACTTGGCCCGGTAGGTGTGCTCGCGGCCGTGCCGGGACCGGCTGTGCACGGTCAGGGTGCCGGGCTTGCCCATCAGGAGCAGCCCCTGGACCCGGCTCGGCAGCTTCTCCCACGGGGTGTTCACCGAGAAGCCGTCCTCTTCGGCCAGAGCGTGGAAGAGGTTCTGGAAGTAGCCGGCCAGGTAGGGGGTCTGCCAGATCGGGAAGGCGCCCTCGGCGAGACTCCGGCCGGGGTCGGGGACGACCAGGTCGACGTCCACCTCCATCCGGGTGCCGAGCCCGGAGCAGTCGGGACACGCGCCCCACGGTGCGTTGAAGGAGAACTGGCGGGGTTCCATCTCCTCCATCGACACGTCATGGCCGTTGGGGCAGGCCATCTGCTCGGAGTACCGGCGTTCCCGCTCGGGGTCGTTGGCGTCCCGGTCGACGAAGTCGATCGTCACCACACCACCGGCCAGGCCCAGCGCGGTCTCGACCGAGTCGGTCAGCCGCTGCTTGATGCCCTCCTTGGCCGCCAGCCGGTCGACGACGACCTCGATGGTGTGCTTCTTCTGCTTGTCGAGGACCGGGGGGTCGGTCAGCTGGTGCACGTCCCCGTCCACCCGGACGCGGGCGAGACCCTGGCCGGCGAGCTGCCGGAAGAGGTCGGCGTACTCCCCCTTGCGTCCGCGGACGACGGGGGCCAGCACCTGGAACCGGGTGCCCTCGGGCAGGGCCAGCAGCCGGTCGACGATCTGCTGCGGCGACTGCCGGCTGATCGGCTCGCCGCATTCGGGACAGTGCGGATGCCCGATCCGGGCGTACAGCAGCCGCAGGTAGTCGTAGATCTCGGTGATGGTGCCGACCGTCGAGCGGGGGTTGCGGCTGGTTGACTTCTGGTCGATCGACACCGCCGGGCTCAGCCCCTCGATGAAGTCGACGTCGGGCTTGTCCATCTGGCCCAGGAACTGCCGGGCGTACGCGGAGAGGCTCTCCACGTAACGGCGCTGGCCTTCGGCGAAGATCGTGTCGAAGGCCAGGCTGGACTTGCCCGAGCCGGACAGCCCGGTGAACACGATCATCGCGTCCCTGGGCAGGTCGAGATTGACGTTGCGCAGGTTGTGTTCCCGCGCGCCGCGGATGGTCAGCCGGTCATGCACGGAGATCATGGTAGGCGCTGCCACTGACAGTGCCCCGGTGACCGCGTCCGGGCAGGGCTTTGCCCCTGGCGGCTGGTCGCCATAGGTTTGCATCATGAGCGTGTACCCCGGACTGGTACCGGTCACGGATGTTCACGGGTGGAAGACCGAGGCAACCCAGCGGCTGCTCGGCTACACCATTGCGCTGACCGAGGAAGCCTGGCACGAGCCGAGCCTGTTGCCGGGCTGGTCGCGCGCGCACGTGGCCACGCACCTCGCCCGCAACGCCGACCACGTCCGCAGCATCATCGAGGCCGCGGTCGCAGGCCGTCCCCAGCCTCCCCACCCGGACTCCGAGCGGGTGAGGCGGGAGCTCGAGATCGGTGCCGACCGGTCCGGGCTCGAACTGCAGATCGACCTCGACTCCAGCGCCGGGGCGCTGCAGACCGCCATCGAGGCCGTCACCGACTGGACGCCGACGGTGGTCATCGACGGAGCGCCGCTACCGCTGTCCGCGGTCCCGCTGATGCGGCTGCACGAGGTGTACCTCCACCACCTCGACCTGGACTGCGGGTTCACCGCCGACGGCGTCGATCCGGACGCCGCTGCCTGGCTGCTGCGCTGGACGCTGTTCCGGCTGCGCGCCGCCGACCTGCCGGCCATCCAACTGCAGACCGAGAGCCTTGCCGACGAGATCGGGGAGGGGGACTCCCAGCTGCGGGTTCGAGGGACGGACGCCCGGATCTGGGCCTGGCTCACCGGCCGTGCCGGACCTGAGGTCGTCGACGGCGCGGACGGCGTCCGGCTACCGCTCCTCGGCTGACCGGCGGTCCCGCCGCGTCCTGGCCAGGCTGAGCACTGTCGTCACGGCCAGCGTCCCGATGATCACCAGCAGCGACGCCCAGATCGGGATCTCCAGATCGATGCCGAGCGCCGCGTCGAGGTGGTACTCGTGCAGTGCGTGCAGCACCAGCTTGATCCCGATGAAGGCGAGGATGACCGACAGCCCGACCGACAGGTAGACCAGCCGTTGCAGCAGCCCGCCGATCAGGAAGTAGAGCTGGCGCAGGCCCATCAGCGCGAAGACGTTCGCTGTGAACACCAGGTACGGCTCCTGGGTGAGGCCGTAGATCGCGGGGATCGAGTCCAGGGCGAACAACAGGTCGGTGGTGCCGAGCGCCACGATCACGAAGAACATCGGGGTGATCAGCCGCTTCCCGTCCAGCTTCACGAAGAGCCTGGTGCCGTGGAAGTCGTCGGTCGAGGGGAACGTGCGGCGCACCCACCGCATCACCGCGTTCTCGGTCACCTCCTCGCTGTCGTCCGGGGTGAGGAAGTCGACGTAGAGCTTGATCGCGGTGTAGATCAGGAAGCCCCCGAAGATGAAGAACACCCAGCTGAACGCCTCGATCGCGGCCGCTCCGAGCGCGATGAACACGCCGCGGAAGACCAGCGCGAGCATGATGCCGGTCATCAGCGCGAACTGCTGCAGCTTCCTGGGGACCCGGAGCTTCGACATGATCAGGACGAAGATGAACAGGTTGTCGACGGACAGGCTGTACTCGGTCAGCCAGCCGGCGAAGAACTCTCCGGCGTAGCGGGAGCCGGCTAAGTACCAGACGCCCAGGCCGAACAGCACGGCCAGCCCGGAGAAGACCCCGATCGCGAGCCCGGCCTCCTTCATCGTGGGCTCGTGCGGACGCCGGCCGATCACGACCAGGTCGACGCCGAGCACCACCGTCATCACGGCGATGGTGATCAGCCAGACCTCACTGGTCACATGCATGGGTCGGCTCCCGAGATCCCGCGGCGGGCGGAGGCCACCACCGCCACGCCATTGTCGCAGTCGGGCGGTGTGGGGACCAAAGTCACCGGGTCGCCGCGAGCATCTGGCGCAGGGTCTTCTTCAGGTCGGCCACCTCGTCCCGCAATCGGGCCGCCAGTTCGAACTGCAGGTCCGCGGCGGCGACGTGCATCTGCTCGGTCAGTTCGCTGATCAGGCCGGACAGCTCACCGGCCGGCAGGTCGCCGAGATCGCGCGTCTTGTCGGACGTGAACGGCACCGGCGCGGTCGGACGCCGTCCGCCGGCGCGGCCGACCAGCTCGGTGGTGTCGGCCTCCTCGCGGGAGAGCAGGTCGGTGAGGTCGGCGATCTTCTTGCGCAACGGCTGCGGATCGATCCCGTGGGCGGTGTTGTAGGCCACCTGCTTGGCGCGCCGCCGATTCGTCTCGTCGATCGCCGACGCCATCGACGGGGTGATCTTGTCCGCGTACATGTGCACCTGGCCGCCGACGTTGCGGGCGGCACGGCCGATCGTCTGGATCAGCGAGCGCTCCGAGCGCAGGAAGCCCTCCTTGTCCGCGTCCAGGATCGACACGAGGCTCACCTCCGGCAGGTCGAGGCCTTCGCGCAGCAGGTTGATGCCGACCAGCACGTCGAAGACGCCCAGGCGAAGCTCGCGCAGCAGCTCGATCCGGCGCAGGGTGTCCACCTCCGAGTGCAGGTACCGGGTCCGGACCCCGTTCTCCATCAGGTAGTCCGTGAGATCCTCGGCCATCTTCTTCGTGAGGGTCGTCACCAGCACTCGCTCATTGGCTTCGGCACGGGTCCGGATCTCCCCCATCAGGTCGTCGATCTGACCGCGGGTGGGCTTCAGGACGATCTCCGGGTCGACCAGGCCGGTGGGACGGATCAGCTGCTCCACGACGCCGTCCGCCTTGGCCATCTCGTACGGCCCCGGGGTGGCCGACAGGTAGACGGTCTGCCCGATCCGCTCGACGAACTCCTCCCAGCGCAGCGGCCGGTTGTCCATCGCGGACGGCAGCCGGAAGCCGTGCTCGACCAGCGTCCGCTTGCGGGACATGTCGCCCTCGTACATGCCGCCGATCTGGGGCACGGTGACGTGGGACTCGTCGATCACCAGCACGAAGTCCTCCGGGAAGTAGTCGAGCAGACAGTTCGGGGCGCTGCCGGGACCGCGTCCGTCGATGTGCCGGGAGTAGTTCTCGATGCCGGAGCAGGTGCCGATCTGGCGCATCATCTCGATGTCGTAGCCGGTCCGCATCCGCAGCCGCTGGGCCTCCAGCAGCTTGCTCTCCGCCTCGAGCACCGCCAGCCGGTCGGCCAGTTCGTCCTCGATGTCGGCGATCGCGCGTTCCATCCGTTCGGGACCGGCGATGTAGTGGGATGCCGGGAAGACGTAGATCTCCTGGTCGTTGCTCAACACGTTCCCACTGAGCGGGTGCATCGTGCTCAAAGCCTCGATCTCGTCGCCGAAGAACTCGATCCGGACGGCGTTCTCCTCGTACATCGGGAACACCTCGACGGTGTCGCCGCGTACCCGGAACGTCCCCCGGGTGCCGGCCAGGTCGTTGCGGACGTACTGGATGTCGACCAGCCGGTGCAGCAGGTTGTCCCGGCCGAGTTCCTCGCCGACACGCAGCCGGACCATCCGGTCGACGTACTCCTGCGGCGTGCCCAGGCCGTAGATCGCCGACACCGTGGCGACCACGATCACATCCCGCCTGGTCAGCAGCGAGTTCGTCGCGGAGTGCCGGAGCCGCTCGACCTCCTCGTTCAGCGAGGAGTCCTTCTCGATGTAGGTGTCCGTCTGCGGGACGTACGCCTCAGGCTGGTAGTAGTCGTAGTACGAGACGAAGTACTCCACGGCGTTCTCCGGGAAGAACTGCCGCAGTTCGTTGGCGAACTGCGCCGCCAGCGTCTTGTTGGGCTGCATCACCAGCATCGGGCGCTGCAGCCGCTCGGCCAGCCAGGCGACCGTCGCCGTCTTGCCGGTGCCGGTCGCACCGAGCAGCACCACGTTCTGCTGGCCCGAGGTCAGCCGTCGCTCGAGATCCTCGATCGCTGCCGGCTGATCGCCGGCCGGTTCGAAGTCGGCCACCACCGCGAACGGGGCGAGCCGGCGCTGTACATCGGTTACTGGTCGCACGTCCACGAGCTTAGGTCGTGCCACTGACACCGGTGGGTGCGGACAGTTGCCCGTACTGCCGCACCCACCGGGTGGTCGGGACTCAGCCGCTCGCCTGGCTCTTCAGCACCTGGTTCAGCATCTTGTCGGCGCCCTCGAACGTGCTGTCCGGCGTCTTCTTCGTGTACAGCACGGTGTTGATGCTCGCCACCCCGTCGCTGGTCCTGACCGCGGTGAAGGTCAGGGCGTACATCTGGGTGCTCTTCCCGCTGGAGTTGTCGACGTAGGCCGCGGCGCACTGGGCGACGGCCAGGTTCTTGTACCCGGCGTCGATGTCCTTGGCCTCTCCGAACTTGACGCCGGTCGCATCCTTGAGGATCTGCCGGTGGAAGGCGTCGCAGAGCTGGGCGGAGTTCGTGTTCTTCTTGACCTGCGTCAGCCGGACGACCATGAACGCCTTGCCGTCCGTCACCGAAGCCGCGCCTTCGGCCTGCTCGACGAGCTGCCAGCCGTCCGCGACCTCGAACCCGATCCCCTTGCCGAGGTCGACGGCGTCCCCACCGGACGGAGGCTCGGTCGGCTCCGTGGTCGGCTCCGTGGTCGGCTCGTTCGTCGCCGGGTCGGTCGGCTGTGTGGTCGGCTCGGTCGTCGGATCCGTGTTCGGCTCCGTGGTCGGGGGCGCCGTCTCGGTCGGCGTCACCGGGACGGTGGGCTCCGGCGTCGGCTGGCCGCCACGGGTCATCAGCATGATCCCGCCGCCCAGCAGGGCCAGCGCGACCACCGCGGCGATCACGATCAGCAGCACCTTCGACGAGGAGGCCCGCGGGCCGCCGGCCGGCGGCTGCTGGTAGCCGGACGCACCGTAGCCGGGCTGCTGCGGGTAGCCACCGGCGGGCGGGAAGCCCGGCTGACCGGGTTGCGGGTAGCCCTGCTGCGGGTAGCCACCCTGCGGGGGGTAACCCTGCTGCGGATATCCCGGTTGGCCCGGCTGCGGGTAGCCCTGCTGGGGGTAGGCGCCTGGCGCCTGGTAGCCCTGCTGTGGTTGACCTGCTGCTGGGGCTCCCCCCGGAATCGGCTGGGTCGGCTGCGTGGGCTGGCCGCTGCCCGGACCGGTGGGCGGGTTGGTCGGGTTGGTGGGGTTCTCGGTCACTTCGCACCGTCCTCGAGGTCGGTCCCGGAACCATCGGCCGGAGCCGCCACCGGCGCGGCGGCGGCGACGGGTCTGCCGATAGCG
The DNA here is from genome assembly GCA_017306015.1 of Propionibacteriaceae bacterium. GTDB lineage: Bacteria > Actinomycetota > Actinomycetes > Propionibacteriales > Propionibacteriaceae > Propionicimonas. Next base: position 268,657 of record JAFKJK010000008.1, on the reverse strand, counting down.
CGGGTGGACTGCCCGCAGGCACTGCAGAACGCGGCGGACGGCAGCAGGGGCATCTCACACCGTGGGCAGAAGCCCATCTCGGTGCCGTCCCCGGTCTCCTCGGCCCGCGACGCCGCCTCGAGGGCACCCTCGAGCAGCCCGGTCTGCAGCACGGTGCGCAGCCTGAGGATCAGCACGGCGAGCACCAGCAGGCCCCAGACGACCTGCAGGACGAGCGAGAGGCTCGACGGGCCGACGAGGCCGAGCAGGTAGGTGCCGCCGTTGAAGAGCACGTTCGCTCCGACGGCGATCAGCACGCCACCGACGTAGCGTCCGCTGAACCCGTCGTAGCCCTTGCCGAGCCCGGAGAACTCGGCGACGGCGAGACCGGTGGCCGAACCCATGATCAGCGGCTTGATGAAGCCTTCGAGGAAGATCAGCGAGCCGAGCTGGGCCGGCTGTGGAGCGACCATTCCGCCGGTCAGCAGGTCCCAGTGCCGGACGAGGGTGTCAGCGCAGGCATAGCCGACACCGCTGATCACGCCGAAGGTGACGCCGTCCATCAGGTCGTCGAACTGCGGCCGGCTCGCCAGCACGACCGGGCCGATCTGGCGGATGATCTCGCCGACGATCGGGACGAGCACGGCGAAGATGGCGAAGCCCACCCAGTTCGGGCCGACGGAGACGCCGGTGTCGGCGCCCGGCAGCACCGGCTGCAGCGGCATCCAGCCGGTCCACAGCCAGGTGAACACGGCGGCGAGGACGGCGGTGAGGACGAATGCGAGCGCGGTGACGGCGAGCGGCTCGTCCTCCCACAGGTTCACGTCGTAGAGGTAGGTGATGTAGACGATCGGAATGGCGAAGGCCGCGATCAGCAGGGCGATCGGCATCGCCCCGAAGATGGCCGCCACGAGAGCAGCGACAATCGTGATGGTCAATGCCGTGCGATAGGTCTCCGGATGCCGTCCGGCCTCTCGCGGCATGATCGAACTCACCACGGCGAACGAGGCGACCGGCTCGTTCGGTGCGAGCGCATAGCGCCGCTTGGCGCGCTCGTCGGTTGGGACCAGGTCATTGCCGCACCGATGGCAGAAGTGCGCCACGTCGGGAACGGCAGACTGGCAGCGGGGACAATCCATGCTCGCCTCCTGCGTCGGAATGGCCGCAGCCTAGGGCAGAACGCGCGCGGCGTCAGTAGCCGATCAAAGGACTCTTATTCCTGCTGATCCGGCCGGTGCCAGTCCGACCACAGCCGCTCCACGGCGTCGGCGAGTTGTTCCGGTGAGCCGCTGTTGTCGATGACGACGTCGGCTGCTCGCAGCCGGAGCTCCCGGGGCGCCTGGGCGACCACCCTCGCCGCTGCCTCTTCCGGGCTGAATCCGTCCCGCTGCTGCAGCCGGTCCAGCTGGACGGCGGGCTCGACGTCGACGACGACGACCTGGTCGAAGTTCCCGGCCTGACCGGTCTCCACCAGCAGCGGGATCATCTGGACGACCACAGCTCCGGCGGGGGCGGACGCAGCCAGCCCGGCTGCGCGCGCCCGCACCAGCGGGTGCACGATCGCCTCCAGATCGGCGCGGGCGGACGGGTCGGCGAACACGATCCGGCCGAGGGCCGCCCGGTCCAGCGAGCCGTCCGCGGCCAGCACGCCGGTGCCGAACCGATCGACGACCGCGGCGAGACCCGCCGTCCCCGGTTCGACGACCTCGCGGGCCAGCCGGTCGGAGTCGATGATCACCGCGCCGTGGGCCGCCAGCAGCTCGGCCACCGTCGACTTCCCGGACGCGATTCCCCCGGTCAGGCCCACGTGGAACGTCATCGCAGTCCGGACGTCAGGTTCCAGACGATGTCGGTCGCCTCTCGCGCGATCACCGACCCCTCGTCCGCGGTCAGCGTTGTGACGAGAAGCAGATAGGCCTCGTTGTCGTCGAGCCACAGCTCTGCGAACTCCCTCGCCCGCTCGCCCAGGAAGGTCCCCTTGGCGCTGAGGGTCGCCATCGTCCGCGTCCCCGTGGAGCCGTTGACGGGCTTGCCGAGGGTGCCCTTGAAGCCGGTTGCGGCCCTGGTCACGGCTTCGGTGATGTCGTCGGCCGGCCAGGGCCTCTCCGACTCCGGCGACCAGCTCAGCACCGTGACCTGGTTGGCGCCCCTTCTCAGCACGGCCATGCTGCCGTCGGAACCGTCAGCCAACTCCCATCCCGTAGGGATCGGACCGTTGTACTCGCCGGCGCTGAACTCGGTCGGCTCGTCGACCGGCTCCTCCTCTTCCTCCGGGTCGGACGGCCAGGTCTCCGTCTCGTCGTCCGGCGCATCGGAGTCGCCGAAGCCGGCCCAGCCCGCCTGAGCGACGACCGGTCCGCCGATGGCCAGCGCGATCAGGCCGACGATGACGTTGCGACGCGTGTGCGTCGGCGGCGGGGCCGCAGGGACGGGGGAGCTGTAGACCGCGGGCGGAGATGGTGAGACCGCGGGCGGAGATGGTGGGACCGGGTCGGCACCGGCGAACGGCGCCGCGGAGGTATCCGGCGGGTAGTTCTCGAACCGGGTGGGCTGCTGGTCAGTCATCGGTGTCCTGCCTGGGTGGTCTGCCACCAGCATGCCAGCGCCCGGACGCAGAAGTGCCCCCCACGCTGGGTGGGGGGCACTTCGTCAGTGATCAGCGACCGCCGGTCAGCTTCTCCCGCAGGGCCTGCAGCGCCTCGTCGGAGGCCAGCGAGCCCTCGCCGGTGTCGGTGCTGCCACCGGCGGAATAGGTGGCGGTGTTGACTTCGGCGATGTTGGCCTGCACGTCGGCGGCCTCCGCCTCCTCGGCCTGCTTCTTGTGGGCGACCCACCGGGCCTGCGCCTCGGCGTACTGCTGCTCCCACGCCCGCTGCTGCTCCTCGTAGCCGGGCTTCCACTCCTGGGTCTCCGGATCGAAGCCCTCGGGGTAGATGTAGTTGCCCTGCTCGTCGTAGGAGGCGGTCATGCCGTACAGCGACGGGTCGAAGTCCTCGGCCGCAACGTCGACGCCCTCGTTCGCCTGCTTGAGGCTCAGCGAGATGCGGCGGCGCTCCAGGTCGATGTCGATGATCTTGACCATGACATCGTCGTTGACGGAGACGACCTGCTCGGGGATCTCGACGTGACGCTCGGCGAGCTCGGACACGTGGACGAGACCCTCGATGCCCTCCTCGACCCGGACGAACGCGCCGAACGGCACCAGCTTGGTGACCTTGCCGGGGACGATCTGGCCGATCTGGTGGGTCCGGGCGAAGGTCTGCCACGGATCCTCCTGCGTCGCCTTCAGCGACAGCGAGACCCGCTCGCGGTCCATCTCGACGCTGAGCACCTCGACGGTGACCTCGTCGCCGACCTCGACCACCTCGGACGGGTGGTCGATGTGCTTCCAGCTCAGCTCGGACACGTGCACCAGGCCGTCCACGCCGCCGAGGTCGACGAAGGCGCCGAAGTTGACGATCGAGGAGACCACGCCCTTGCGGATCTGGCCGGCCGCGAGCTGGTTGAGGAACGTGTGCCGGACCTCGGACTGGGTCTGCTCCAGCCACGCCCGGCGGGACAGCACCACGTTGTTGCGGTTCTTGTCCAGCTCGATGATCTTGGCCTCGAGCTCGGCACCCACGTACGGCTGCAGGTCGCGGACGCGCCGCATCTCGACCAGGGACGCCGGCAGGAAGCCGCGCAGGCCGATGTCGACGATCAAGCCACCCTTGACGACCTCGATCACCTTGCCGGTGACGACGCCGTCCTCCTCCTTGATCTTCTCGATCTGGCCCCAGGCGCGCTCGTACTGGGCGCGCTTCTTGGACAGGATCAGGCGGCCTTCCTTGTCCTCCTTCTGCTGGACGAGGGCCTCGATCTCATCGCCCACGGAGACCACGTCGAACGGATCCACGTCGTGCTTGATGGAGAGTTCCTTGGAAGGAATGACACCTTCGGTCTTGTAGCCGATGTCGAGCAGGACCTCGTCCCGGTCGACCTTGACGACGGTGCCGGTGACGATGTCACCGTCGTTGAAGTACTTGATGGTCGCGTCGACTGCTGCCAGGAATGCTTCCGGCGATCCGAAGTCGTCGACGGCGACGGTGGCTGCCTCGGGAGTTGAGGTCATGTAGTAGGGCTCCGATGGGTTGGGTTGTTCAGGTTGCCTGCACGCTCGACCAGTGCCCACGATTGGATCGGGCCAGGAGGGGCCGGCAGTCCGTACGAAAGCGCGCCTGACCTGCTCGGTCCGAGGTCCGGCCGGTCGAAGTGCGACCGACAGCCTATCTTCGCGCCCGCGCGAGGGTCAATCTGGCCCCGTTGGTTGGCGGTAGGGTGGTGGCGACAAGGAGGACCTGAGCATGAGCGGCACTGCTGAGATCATGGACGCGACCCTGACCCCGGGCAAACTCGACCTGCTGGCCGGCTGGCTGCCGCGGCAGTCCTGGTTCGCCGGCAGCGCGGACGACCTGACCAAGGTCGCCAGCTACCGGTTCGTCGACCCGGACGGCGAGGTCGGCATCGAGACCCTGCTGGTGAGCTCCGGCGGAGTGGTGTACCAGGTCCCGGTGACCTACCGCTCCGAGCCGCTGGACGAGGCGTCCGACTCCCTGGTCGGCACCATGGAGCACTCCGCGCTCGGCACGCGCTACACCTACGACGCCGTGGCCGACCCGGTGTACCTGGTGGAGCTGATGCGCGTGATCCACGAGGGTGACACCGAGGCCGACCTGTCCCGCGGCGAGAAGACGATGACCGTCCAGGGCTCCGGGATCGTGCCGGTCTCGAACGCTGCGAGCGAGTCGATGCGGGTCGTCCGCGTCCTCGACGGCGACCACGTGCCCGGCACCCAGGTGCCGCTCGGGACCCTGACCGGCACCTGGACCGACGCCGACGGCGAGCACGAGCAGATCCTCGTCGTCCTGCGCTGAGACCTGCCGCCACGTCGAGCCGATGGCGGTGGGGGCCCTGAGGCTCCCTGAGTCCTGGCAGTCCCTGGCACTACGGTGTGGCCGTGGGCGAACAACGAGCGGTCCTGGAGTACTTCGTCGAGCGCGTCCAGCGCAACGGCCGGATCGAGCTTGCTGCCACCTACGGCTCCTTCGGGACGGATGCGTGCACCGACTCCTCCGATGTCGACATCTTCTTCGTCCCGGGGACGGACGCCGGTCGAGTCGCCGCCCTGCAGGTGATCGTTGACGACATCGGCTACGATCTGTGGTCGCTGGAGTGGACCCGGCTGGAGCAGATCGCCGAGCTGACCGACCCCCTCACGGCGGTCCTGCTCGACTCCACCGTGGTCTTCGGCTCGGATCCGGCACGTCGCCAGCTGGAACGACTCCGCTCGCTCTGCCGGGCCAACCTCCGCGATCCCGCGCAGCGAGTGGCTGCCGCGCGCCGGCTCCTCGACGCGGCGGCGTCCGCTTTCGGTCGCGGCGAGCGCGGCGACCTGGCCCAGCACGCATCGGCGGTGACCTCACTGCTGACCGGCTGGGCCTTTCTCGAGGGTGCCTACCTCGGCTCCGGAGCCGGACGGACCATCGGCGAGGGTGCCCCGTGGCTGCCCGAGGTCCTGCGCGCTTCGTGCGCCGAGGCGCTGACCACTCACGACGCTGCCCGGCGTGGCCAGGCACTCTCCGAAGCCCTGCGGATCGCCGACGAGCGGCTGGCGGGCGAGCTCTCTGCGCTGGCGAAGGCCGTCCCGCCGGCGGAGCGTTCGGCCCGGCTCGAGGGCGGCTACGAGGAGCTCCACTCGGCGCTGAGGAAACTGCTCCGCACGTCCGGCAGCGCGACGGCCACTCTCGCGGCGGCCGGCGCGACCCACGAGGGCGGCTCCATGTTGCACTTCCTCGACACCGGAGGGTGGCCCACTGATCCCGACCAGGCTCGTCAGGCCTGGGAGGCGCATGGAATGCCCGACCTCCTCGGGGCCCTGTGGGATCCGCAGGCGCTCGTCGCGGCCGTGGAGGATGCGATGCGGCGGCTACCGGCGGCACTGGAGGGCGCCGGCGTGCGGATCCGCCGCGTCGCCAAGGCGTCCGATCTGCCGTGATACCGACGCCCGGGCTCAGGCGCGGACGGCGGCGACCGCCTCCAGCAACCGAGCACGGCTGGATCGCGTCCACTCCACGGTGAAACCGGCCCCGGGCAGCTCGGCCGACGGACGGCGCCGCCAGCACTCCCCCGTCGCCGCGCCGGTCCGGTCTGCCAGCGCCTGCAGCCAGCGCAGCGGCGTGACCGACGACTCGACGTGGTCCAGCAGCAACAGCCGTCCGCCGGGACGCAGCACCCGCGCGAACTCGGTGAGGGTCGTGGCCACGTCGGGGACCGAGCACAGCAGGAACGTCGCCACCAGCGTGTCGGCGCCCGCGTCCTCCAGGTCGAGGTGGTCGGCCTCGCCCACGACGGGATCCAGCTCGCGGCCGAGTTCCGCGGCGCGTCGCCTGGCCTGCGCCAGCATCGCCGGGCTGGCGTCCACCCCGAGCACGCGGACACCGGCGGGATAGTGGGCGAGGTTCGCTCCCGTCCCGATGCCGACCTCGACGACCTCGCCGCCGGCACGCGCCAGGAGCTCATGCCGGTAGCCACCGATCCAGCGGCGCTCCCACGGGGCCATCGCCCGGTCGTACGTCGGCGCCGCCCGCTCCCACAGCCGGCGCTGTGCCTCTTCGGGACCCATTCGCGCTCGCAGCTCAGTGCGCGGCGTCGTGCCAGGACCGGCCCACCCCGACGGACACCTCCAGCGGGACGACGAGGTCCACCGCGTGGGCCATCTTGTCGCGGACCAGTGCCTCCAGCGGCTCCCGCTCTCCCGGCGCCACCTCGAAGATCAGTTCGTCATGCACCTGCAGCAGCATCCGGCTGCGCAACCCTTCGGCGAGGATCGCGGCCTCGACGTCGAGCATGGCGACCTTGATGATGTCGGCCGCGGATCCCTGGATGGGTGCGTTCAGGGCAGCTCGCTCAGCCATCTCACGGCGCTGCCGATTGGACGAGGTCAGGTCGGGCAGGTAGCGGCGCCGGCCCAGGACCGTCTCCGTGTAGCCGGTGCGCCGGGCGGTGTCGACGATCTCGTGCAGGTAGTCGCGGACGTGCCCGAACCGTTCGAAGTACTCCTCCATCAGGCCGGCCGCCTCGGACCTGTCGATCTTCAACTGCTGGCTCAGCCCGAATGCACTCAGGCCGTACGCCAGGCCGTAGTTCATCGCCTTGATCTTGGCCCGCATGGCCGTGGTGACCTGGTCGGCCGGGACGCCGAAGACGCGGGAGGCCGTGATCGAGTGGAAGTCCTGACCGGACGCGAATGCCTCGATCAGGCCGGCGTCCTCCGACTGGTCGGCCATCACCCGCATCTCGATCTGGGAATAGTCGGCGGTCAGCAGCGACTCGTAGCCGTCCCCGACCACGAACGCCTGCCGGATCCGGCGGCCGTCCTCGGTGCGGATCGGGATGTTCTGCAGGTTCGGATCGGTCGAACTCAGCCGTCCCGTTGACGCGATGGTCTGCACGTACGTGGTGTGCACCCGGCCGTCACCCGCGATCGACTTCTGCAGCCCCTCGACCGTCTGCCGCAGCCGGATCTGGTCGCGGTGCCGCAGCAGGTGCGCGAGGAACGGGTGCTCGGTCTTGGCGTACAGGCCCTCCAGCGACTCGGCGTCGGTCGTCCAGCCGGTCTGGGTGCGCCGGGTCTTCGGCATCGCCAACTCGTCGAAGAGCACGGCCTGCAGCTGCTTGGGTGAGCCGAGGTTCACGGGCCGCCCGAGGACGGCGAACGCGTCCGACTCCGCCGCCGCGACCGAGGCGTCGAACTCCGTGTGCAGCCGGTCGAGGTAGTCGGCGTCGACCGCGATCCCCTCCCGCTCCATCGTGGCCAGCGTGCGGGTCAGCGGCAGCTCCACCTCCCGGAGCAGCCGGGTGCCGCCCTGCCGGTCGAGTTCGGCCTCGAGGGCTGCGGCCAGCTCGACCACGGCGCGGGCCCGGATCATCGAGTCGGTCGCGGCGGAGTCGTCGTCGAAGACGAAGGCGGCCTGATCGCCCGCCTCGGCCCCGCTGCCGGCAACGGCCAGTTCCCGGCGCAGGTTGCGCGCGACGAGGTCGGCCAGGTCGTAGACCCGCTGGTCGGGTCGCAACAGGTACGCGGCCAGCTGGGTGTCACTGGCCAGGCCGCGCAGGTCCCAGCCGCGGGACCAGGTGGCCAGCAGCGGGCCCTTCGCGTCGTGGACGGCCTTGCCCACGGCCTCGTCGGCCAGCCAGGCCGCCAGGGCCCGGTCGTCCTCCGGGGTGAGCTCGGCGGTGTCCAGCCAGGCGGCGGTACCGTCCGGGGCCGCGAGCGCCAGCCCGGTGACGTCGCCCGCCCCCGCCCGCCAGTGCCCGGTGTAGTCCAGCCCGACCACGCCGCGGGTCGCATGCTCGGCGAGCCAGTCGCCGACCGTACCGGGCGCGAGGGTCTCGCCGGCGACCTCGAAGCCGCCTTCGCTGGTCAGGTCCTCCGCCGGCAGGGTCTCCAGCAGCCGGTCGCGCAGGACGCGGAACTCCAGCCCGTCGAACAGCTCGTGGACGGCCTCGCGGTTCCAGTCCCGCCGGGTCAGATCGGCCGGCCCGACCGGCAGTTCGAGGTCACCGACCAGGGCGTTCAGTTCCCGGTTGCGGACCACGTCGGCCAGGTGCTCCCGCAGCGATGCGCCCGCCTTGCCGGGCAGCTCGTCCGCGCGCCGGACGAGGTTCTCCAGCCCGTCATAGGCCTCCAGCCACTTCGCGGCCGTCTTCGGCCCGACGCCGGGGACACCGGGCAGGTTGTCGCTGCTCTCCCCCACCAGCGCCGCCAGCTCCGGGTAGCGGCCCGGCGCGACGAGGTAGCGCTCGATCACCGTGGCCGGATCGAGCCGGGCCAGGTCGGACACGCCCTTGCGCGGGTAGAGCACGGTCACCTTGTCGTTGACCAGCTGGAGGGTGTCCCGGTCGCCGGTGCAGATCAGGACGTCCAGCCCGGACCGTGACGCCTGGCCGGCGAGCGTGGCGATGATGTCGTCCGCCTCGAAGCCGTCGAGTTCGACGTGGACGATGTTGAGCGCGTCCAGCACTTCCTTGATCAACCCCACCTGGCCCTGGAACTCGGCCGGGGACGCAGAGCGATTGGCCTTGTAGTCGGCGTACTGCCGGCTGCGGAAGGTCTGCCGGGAGACGTCGAAGGCGACAGCGACGTGGGTCGGCTGCTCGTCGCGCAGGACGTTGATCAGCATCGCGGTGAAGCCGTAGACGGCGTTGGTGTGCTGGCCGGTCGTGGTGGAGAAGTTCTCCACCGGGAGGGCGAAGAAGGCCCGGTACGCCACCGAGTGCCCGTCGATCAGCAGCAGCTTGCCGGCCGGTTCGTCCACGTCAGCGGTTGGGTTCGTCACGCCACCGAACTCTACCGGGGCCTCCTGACGGTCTCCGCCGACAGGTTCGGGGACCGACCGGATGTGCGACCCTTGTCCGGTGAACGTACCCGAGTGGTTCGAGGGACTGGCCTCCGCACTGGACGAGAAGATGGGCGTCGAACTGCTTGAGGTGACGCCGACCCGCGCCGAGGCCCGCTGCCCCGTGGCGGGGAACACCCAGCCGTTCGGGCTGTGGCACGGCGGCGCGTCCTGCGTGCTGGCCGAGAGCCTCGCCTCGCTGGCTGCCGCTGCCGAGGTCGGCCCGAGCGGAGCGGTCACCGGCGTCGACATCAACGCCACCCACCTGCGCAGCGCGCGGGACGGGTGGATCCGCGGTGTCGCGACGGCGATCCGGATCGGCGGGACGCTGGCGACCTACGACGTCGCCCTCGCCCAGGAGGGCGGGGAGCAGATCTGCGCGGCGCGGATCACCGTGTTCCTGCGCCGCAACGGCTCCTAACCGGATCCGGACTCAGCGACGCGGCGGCTTGCCGGACTTCGAGTGCTCGATGACGCCCTCGGCGACCTCCCGCATCGACTTGCGAAGGTCCATGGCCGTCTTCTGGATCCACCGGAAGGCTTCCGGCTCGCTGAGCCCCAACCCCTCCTGCAGCAGGCCCTTGGCCTGGTCGACGGCCTTGCGGGACGCGAACCGCTCCTCCAGGTCGGCGACCTCGGCCTCGACCGCGCGGATCTCGGCGAACCGGCCGATGGCGATCTCGATGGCCGGCACCACGTCGGAGCTGTCGAAGGGCTTGACCACATAGGCCATCGCGCCGGCGTCGCGAGCGCGCTCGACGAGCTCGCGCTGACTGAATGCAGTCAGCATCACCACTGGTGCGATCCGCTCCTCCGCGATCTGGGCGGCAGCGGTGATCCCGTCCATCTTGGGCATCTTGACGTCCATGACGACCAGGTCGGGGCTGAGTTCGCGCGCCAGCCGCAACGCCTCCGCGCCGTCCCCGGCCTCGGCGATGACGTCGTAGCCTTCCTCGGTGAGCAACTCGACCAGGTCGAGCCGGATCACAGCCTCGTCCTCGGCGACAAGAACCTTGAGCTTGGTGCCCGGCTCACGGGCGGGTGTTTCAGCCATGACCACTTCCTGACGTGCTTCGTTCGCCTCTGAACCCTACCCCGGCCACAATGGACGCTGCCAAGTTGTGGCAGAATCCAACAGCACCCTGCCGGGGTGGCGGAATGGTATACGCGGACGGCTCAAACCCGTCTGCCCGCAAGGGCGTAGGGGTTCGACTCCCCTCCTCGGCACGTGTCCGGCCGTGGCGTGACCGATCGCAACGTTCAGCCGTCCCTCCTTCCGACCAGCCATCGTTTGGCGTCCTCAGGGTCGGAGAAGTAGCGCGTCGCGGAGTGTAGTTCGGGAGTCCTGCGCCGCATCACCGCGCGGACCCGGCGCCGCGCCCGGAACGAGCAGCCGACCAGGCACAACTTGAGGATCTTCGGCCGGATGGCGTCCAGATGGTCCACCAGCATCGCGATCGTCGCGTCGTCGAGGTCCGTCTGGTACAGGTCGACCCAGATCCGCCGGTTCCGCGTGCCCGTCGAAGCCAGGATGAACTCCTGCTCAGCATTCAGGACGGCCTGGAGCCGCTTCCGGTTCGTTCCGTAGTTGCCGTACTTCAACGGGTGCAGCTCACCGCCCAGGTAGTAGTACGGGCACAGGCTCCCGCTCGGCGACTTCGGCAACTCCAGCATCAGGCCCACCCTCCGCCGCTCATCCTGTCACCCTGGTGAGATGTGCAGTGCCGGAGCCAGCGCTACTCACCGCAACTGCCCTCGTCGACGCGGCCGGCGAACCGGTCATCGATCCAGGCGAGGACTCCGGTGACCGCCACCGACCCGGCGCTGACCACCCCGGCGTGGTCGACGCCGGGGAGCTTGCGGTACTCCAGCTGGGCGCCCGCAGAACACCGGGCCTGCACCCAGTCGTCCTGGACCACGGCCGGGACCTCGGCGTCCGCTGCCCCCTGCACGACCAGCACGGGGTGGCCGAACGGCCCGGACGGCGTGTTCTCGGCCAGCCGGGCGGCCAGCGGAGACGCCGCCGGCATCGTCCAGGCCTGGTCGAAGCCCGTCGCCTGCGCCCAGGCGTCCCCCACCAGGCTGCGCTCGCCCTCGCACCGGGCCGCGATCTCCCCGAGCAGCCGCGGGCTCGCACCGGTGTAGTCGCTCAGGAGGACGTCGGGGTACCGGGCCGGGTACGTCAGCAGCAGGTCGGTCCCCAGCGTCCCCGCGCTGCCGGCGGAGATCGCGGTCGAGAACAGCCCGGTCAGGTCCGTGGCCGGCGCGACGGCGACGACCCCGGCGAGCCGGACGTCGGGAGCATAGCCGGACGCGATCTGGCTCGCCCACAGGACGGCGTGGCCGCCCTGCTCGTAGCCCCACAGCACGCTCGCCCCGAGCCGGACGCCCGGCACCCGTCCAGCGGCCCGGACGCCGTCCAGCACCGCCCGGCCGGCCGCGGCCCCGATCAGGTAGCCGGACGGACCGGATGCCCCGAGTCCGGGAAGGTCGGGGGCCAGCACCGCGTACCCCTCGGCCAGCAGCCCCGGCAGCATCGTCAGTCCGCCGGCCTCCACGCCGAGCAGCGACGGCGCGCACCCACGCGAGATCCCGGTCGTGCCGTGCGCCCACACCACCAGCGGCAACTCCGGCGCTCGGGTCGCGGCCGGGACGTAGAGCACGGCGGACCCCGGCCGCGGCGTCCCGTCCGCGTCGGTCGTGGCGTAGAGCAGCCGGAACGCGGTGGCACCGCTCGGCGCTCCCGGGTCCTCCGCCGCTCGCTGGAGGTCGCCCGCCCTGGCCGAGACCGGCAGTTCGATGTCGTAGAAGGCGGGCACCGCCACGCGCGGGTCGGCGGCGGTGGCGGCAACGCTGAGCACGACGGCGACCAGCAGCGCCGTCGCCCGGCCGAGGATCCGCGGCCGGCCGTTCGGAAGGCCGAGGCTGTTCGGCGGGTACCACAGGTCGATCAGCAGACCGGCCCCGACCAGCACCAGCCGCCAGCCCAGGGCGAGGACGATGGGCAGGAGGGCGGGCTCGGCCCACAGGGTGGCCACCGCTGCGATGACCAGGGTGATCCCGCCGCCGCCCAGCGCAACCCACGAGCCGCCGGACGTCAGGCCCGTCCAGAACTCAAGCGCACCACTGGCCACGAGCACCATGCCGGCGACGGCAGCAGCGGCCGCGAGCGGGATACCCGGCCACAGGCCGATCACCGCGGCGGCGGCGACGTGGGCCGCAGCGAGTAGGCGCCGGGCGGGGACGGAGCCGCGGCCGGCGACGAGCTCCCCCGCCGCACCGATGAGCAGACCGACCGCGAGGGCGACGGCTGCGACGCCGACGGAGGCGAAGGGCCTCAGCGACAGCAGCACCCCGAACAGCACGCAGACCACGCCGCAGACGGCGCGCGAACCCCTGCGCTTCCCCCTCCGCGCCATACGGCCAATCTAGCCGGGCAACTCAGCGGCCGCGGCCGGACGACCGAAATCGCCGGCTCAGATCATCTCGTAGATCCGCAGCGAATTCGTCTGGTAGATGGTCCGGCCCGGGTTTCCGGCGACGATCACCACCCGGTCGCCGCGCTGCAGGAACCCGGTCTCGGTGAGCGTCTCCTGCACCGAGGCCACCATCGAGTCGGTGTCGGTGTACTCGGGCGTGACGAAGGACTGCACTCCCCAGCACAGGGTGAGCTCCTGGGCGGTCTTCGGCAGCGGGGTGAACGCGATGATCGGCACCTCCGACCGCAGTCGGGCCAGCCGGTGCGGGGTGTCCCCCGAGATCGTGAATGCCGCCAGGTACTTGGCGCTCACGCGCTCGGCGACCTCGACGGCGGCCTTGGAGATGACGCCCGAGATGGTGTGCGGGTTCCAGTCGAGCAGCCGGATCTTGTCCAGGCCGCCCTCCTCGGTGCGGTTGATGATCCGCGACATCACGTTCACCGCCTCGATCGAGTGGGCCCCGACCGCGGTCTCCCCCGAGAGCATCACGGCGTCCGCGCCGTCCAGGATGGCGTTGGCGACGTCCGACGCCTCGGCCCGGGTCGGCCGGGACGCGGTGATCATCGACTCGAGCATCTGCGTGGCCACGATCACCGGCTTGGCCCAGATCCGGGCGGCGTCGATGATCCGCTTCTGCACGGCCGGGACGTCCTCCAGCGGCAGCTCGACCCCGAGATCGCCACGGGCCACCATGAAGGCGTCGAACGTGTCGATGATCGCGTCCAGGTTCTCGATCGCCTGCGGCTTCTCCAGCTTCGCGATCACCGGGACGTGCCGATCCTCGGCGTCCATCACCTTGTGCACCGGCTCGATGTCGGCAGCGGAGCGGACGAACGAGAGGGCGACCATGTCGACGCCGTGCCGCAGGGCCCAGCGCAGATCCCGCTCGTCCTTCTCGCTCAGCGCCGGCACGCTCACCGGGACGCCGGGAAGGTTGATCCCCTTGTGGTCGGACACCTCGCCGCCGAGCACCACCTCGGTGATCACCTCGGTACCGGTCACCTCGACGGCCCGCAGCTCGATGGCACCGTCGTTGATCAGGATCTGGGCGCCGGGAGTGACGTCGTCGGTCAGCGTCTTCAGCGTGGTCGAGGCGCGTTCGGCGGTCCCCGGCACGTCCTCGGTGGTGATCACGAACCGCTCCCCCGCGACCAGGGTCACCGGACCGCCCTCGAACGTCCCCAGCCGGATCTTCGGGCCCTGCAGGTCGGCGAGGATGCCCACCGGACGGCCGGCGATGCGGGCGGCGTCCCGGATCCACTCGACGCGTTTGGCATGCAGCACATGGTCGCCATGGCTCATGTTGAGCCGGGCGATGTTCATGCCCGCGTTCACCAGGTTGACTAGTTGCTCGGCAGAGTCCGTCGCCGGGCCGATGGTGCAGATGATCTTCGCTCTACGCACGCCCCGTAGGGTAGCCGAGGAGTCCTAACGGGTGCTCAACCGTCCTGTTTCAGGATGGCGAGCGCGCCGGCCAGGTCCTCGGGATACGGCGAGGTGAACACGAGCTCCTCGCCGCTGCGGGGATGGACGAAGCCGAGCTCGACGGCGTGCAGCCACTGCCGCTCCAGGCCCAGCCGGGCGGCGAGGACGGGGTCCGCGCCGTAGGTGGGATCGCCGACGCACGGGTGCCGGATCGCCTGCATGTGCACCCGGATCTGGTGGGTGCGGCCGGTCTCGAGGTGGACCTCGAGCAGCGAGGTCGAGCGGAAGGCCTCGAGCATCCGGTAGTGGGTGACGCTGGCCCGTCCGGACGCGACCACGGCCATCTTGTAGTCCGCGCCGGGATGCCTGCCGATGGGAGCCTCGATCGTGCCCTCCAGCGGGTCGGGCAGGCCCCGCACCAGCGTGTGGTACACCTTGTGGACGCTCCGGGAGCGGAAGGCCTGCTTCAGCGCCGTGTAGGCGGGCTCGCTCTTCGCCACCACCATCAGCCCGGACGTGCCCACGTCCAGCCGCTGCACGATCCCCTGGCGCTCGGCCGCGCCGGAGGTGGAGATACGGAAGCCGGCCGCGGCCAGGTGCTCCACGACCGATGGGCCCTCCCAGCCGAGGCTGGGGTGTGCCGCCACACCCGCCGGCTTGTCGACGACGACGATGTCGGCGTCGTCGTGGACGATCCGGATCCCGGACACCTCGCGCGGCACCACGTGCACCGTTGCCGGCTCCGACACCTCGACCTCGAGCAGGTCCCCGGACCGGACCCGGTGCGACTTGGCCACCGGCGCCGAGTTGACCAGCACCTGGCCGGCAGCGGCGAGTTCCTCGATCCGGCTGCGGGACAACCCGGTCATCCGGGCCGCCGCGGCGTCCACCCGGTCGCCGTCCAGGCCGTCCGGGACGAGCCAGACGTTAGCCATCCGCAGCTTCGGCGCGGTCGGTCGCGCGGGTTCCGTCCAGGTTCACCTTCGCGATCATCGACAGCCAGACGACCAGGACGGCGGCCGCGGTGATGCAGATGTCCGCCACGTTGAAGATCGCGAAGTAGGGCAGCTGGATGAAGTCGACGACGTGGCCCTGGAACGGTCCCGGCTCACGGAGGAGACGATCGGTGAGGTTGCCGGAGATGCCGGCCAGCAGCAGCCCCGCGGTGACAGCCCAGCCGAGGTGCCGAAGCCGCGGCAGGGCCCACACCACCACCGCGACCAGCGCGGCGATCGCGACGACCGTGAAGACGACGGTGAACCCCTCGCCCATGCTGAAGGCAGCGCCTGAGTTGCGGGTGAGCTGCAGGGTGACCAGGCCACCCAGCAGCGGCACCGGATGCGCGGGATCGAGGTTGGCGATCGCCAGGGCCTTGGCAGCCTGGTCGAGGCCGAGGCCGACGACGCCGACGACCAGTGCGATCAGCCAGTAGCGCCTGCCGGTCGATGGCTGGGAGCCGGTTATCGCCGCTCCTCCCGCTGCTTGCACGACACGCACAGGGTCGCCCGCGGGAACACCTGCAGCCGGCCCTTTCCGATCGGCTGGCCACAGACCTCGCACACCCCGTACTCGCCGGATTCGAACAGCCGGTACGCCTGCTGGGCCTGCTCGAGCATCTCGCGCGCGTTCTGGGCCAGCGACATCTCCTGGTCGCGCTCGAAGTTGGACGATCCGACGTCGGCGGGATCGCGGCCGGCACCGTCCGCGCCCTCGTCGAACAGGTCGGCGAGGCCGGCTGTCGCCACCTCGATGGCCCGTTCCATCCGCGCGATGTCGGCGAGCAACTCCTCGCGGACCTCGGCTACTTCTTCCTCGGTCCAGGGTTCCTCACCCTCGGCGACGGGAAACGCCGCGGCGGACGCCTTGGGGGTGGTCCCACGACTGCTCGTCGGTGGCATTCAGATCCTCCTGCTTGGTCACTGAGGAGGGAGAGTACCACCAGCCAAACGCGCCCCGATCCATTGGATCGGGGCGCGTCGTAGCCGGGGCGGGCCGGGAGTGCCGGAAGGCCCGGTCAGCCGTGGTTCTCGCCGAGCAGCGCGTCCAGCCGCGGGGTGGCCGAGGCTGCGGCCGGCTCGCGCATCAGGTCGGGCACGTCGGACGGCTCGAGCTGGGCGTCGCCGATTGTGCGCAGCTGGTTCTGCAGGTGGCTGGTCAGCAGGCTGCGGTAGTTCGTCTCGAACGACCGCAGGTGCTCCACCTTGGCCCGCAGCGTGTCCCGGTCGGCTTCGAGCTGGGTGAACAGCTCCATCCGCTTGTTCTCCACGTCGGTGTTGATCTGGTCGGCGCGCTGCTGCGCCTCCGCGGTGAGCTTCTCCGCGTTCACCCTGGCCTCGGACTCGACCCGGTCGGCCCGGGTGCGCGCGTCGGTCAGGGTCTCGTGGGCCTTCCGGTTGGCATTGTCGATCAGGCTCTCGGCCTCGGCGCGGGCGGTGCCCAGGATGCGCTGCGACTCGGCCTGCGCCTCGCCGACCAGCCGCTCGGCCTGTTCGGTCGCCATCTGCAGCAGCCGGGTGACAGCCGGGGACGCCTCAGCGGACGTGGTCACCACGATGTTCTCGACCGTGCCGGAGGCGACCGCCTCGGCGGGCGGCGGCGCGAGCGGCTGGGCAGCCTGCTGCGGCACCGGACGGTTGCGCAGTTCGGTCACCTCGCCGCGCAGCCCGTCAGCCTCGCCGCGCAGAGCCTCGGCGTCCTGCTGCGCCTTGGCCAGGGCCTCCTGGGCCTGGGCGAGCTCATTGCGGACGTTGCCGAGCTCCTCGCTGTTGCGGGTGACCTCCTCGGTCCTGGCCGCCAGCTCGCCGCGCACGCTCTCCAGCTCCGCCTCACGACGCTGCAGGTCGGCCCTGATCCGATCGCTCTCACCGGAGTCGGACGGCACGAAGATGCTGGAGGGTTGGCTGCTGCCGACCGCTTCCAGCTGCTTCTTCAGCGACGAGTTCTCCTCGGTGAGTTGGGACAGGGTCGCCTCGACCTTGTCGACGAAGTTGTCGACGTCGACCGGCTCGTAGCCGTTTCGCCGCGCCAGGTGAAAGCGGGTCTGGCGGACCTGCTCCAGGGTCAGGGTCATTGCTCACCTCATGTGCTCGGGTCTCGAACCGCGGCGGACCGCAGCCCGAAGGTCGTCCACAGGCTAGTGCAGCCTGATTGGTCTATCCAGCAACAACTGTATTGCGTGCCCTGCGGGGTAAACCGCAGGTACAGAGAATTTCACCGCTCGGTGTGGCGCCGCGACAGCCTCAGGACTGGTTGAAGAAGCCGCCGGCCAGCCGCTCCTTGTCCTCGGCCGCGACGGTCACGTTGTGCGGCGAGAGGAGGAACACCTTGCTGGTGATCCGTTCGATGTCGCCGCGCAGCCCGAAGATCAGGCCGGCGGAGAAGTCGACCAGCCGCTTGGCGTCGCTGTCCTCCATGTCGGTGAGGTTGATGATCACCGGTACCCCGTCGCGGAAGTTCTCCCCGATCACCCGCGCCTCGTTGTAGGTCCGCGGATGGACGGTGATGATCCGGCTGACGTCGGCCACCCGATGCTGCTCGCGGACCGGACGCCTCGTCTCCAGCTCCGTCACCGTCGCCGCCCCGCCTGCCGGCGCCGGGCGCGTCGTAGCCACCTCACGGCCGGTGGGCACCTGCTCGGTGACGTCGTCCATCCCCGGTTCGGTCTCGGCGTAGTCGTCGTCGGAGACCAGACCGAGCCACACCGCCGCCTTCTTCAAGCTCACAGCCATGTCGTGCCCCTTCGGGTTGTTCGGCATCGAGCCTAACCCGCGGCCACCGCACGACTGCGGAACCCGGCGCCGACACGCGCTGGGCGTCCGCCTACGGCAGCCACACCACGCCGGCCTGGCGGCCTGCGGCCTTCCCGTCGCGCCGGTACGAGTGCAGCGTGGACGTGGTGACGGTGCACGGGTCCACCCGGATCACCTCGCAACCGAGCCGGGCCAGCCGTGCCTCGGCTGCCGCACCCAGGTCCAGGCTCGGCGTTCCCCAGCTGGTCGTGGCACGAGCCTCGGGATGGACGCCGAGGAAGTCGGCCTGCAGCGTTGCCGGCACCTCGTAGCAGTCGCCACACACGTGCGGCCCGATCCAGGCCCGCAGCCGGGTGGCGCCGAGCCTGCACAGCGTGTCGACCAGGTTGTCCAAGACTCCGCCGGCGAGCCCGACCCGGCCGGCGTGCGCCGCGCCGGCGACACCGGCGTCCGGGTCGGCGGCGAGCACCGGCAGGCAGTCCGCGGCCCGGACGGCGAGTCCGAGGCGACGGGACGTGGTCACCAGCGCGTCCGCCGGCGTCCAGGCCAGCGCCGGACGGTCGCTGTCCGCGTCCACCCGCAGCACCCGGTCGCCGTGCACCTGCCGGACGGCGACCACGCCGATCCCGAGGTCGGCCTCCACCAGGTCCCAGTCGGGGGCACGCCAGCGGGCCGGGTCGGAGGTGCCGAGGTCCAGCCGCCCCCCACCGGGGGCTACCGCGTCGAGGAAGGCGATCCCGACACCGTCGGCAGCGGGATCGTTCCGGAAGCTGTACATGCTTGTCGAAGGCCTGTCGCGACCGCCGGACGGCGCTGCGTCCGCCCTACTTCAGGAAGTCGGGAACGTCGAGCTCGTCGTCGTCGATGGCGGGCCGTTCGGGTGCCGCCGGCCGCTCCGGGGTCGGCACCGCCACCTCGGCGGTCTCGTCCACCGGAGGCTCCGCCGGGCGATCGACGACCGGCTGCTGCACCGGCGTCCGGACCGGTGCCGGACGGGGCGGGTTCCGCCGGGGCGGAGCACCTCCGTCGAAGCCTGCGGCGATCACCGTCACCCGGACCTCGTCGCCGAGCGCGTCGTCGATGACCGTGCCGAAGATGATGTTGGCGTCCTCGTGGGCGGCGGCCTCGATCAGGTTCGCCGCTGCGGACACCTCGAACAGGCCGAGGTCGGAGCCACCCGCGATGGACAGCAGGACGCCGTGGGCGCCCTCGATGCTGGCCTCGAGCAACGGCGAGGAGACGGCCATCTCGGCCGCGGCGCGAGCACGGTCCTCACCACGCGCGGAGCCGATGCCCATCAGTGCCGACCCGGCGTTCTGCATGACCGCCTTCACGTCGGCGAAGTCGAGGTTGATCAGGCCGGGCGTCGTGATCAGGTCGGTGATGCCGGAGACGCCCTGCATCAGCACCTGGTCGGCCTGGCGGAACGCGTCCAGGATCGCGACATGGTGGTCCGTCATCTCCAGCAGCTTGTCGTTGGGGATGACGATCAGGGTGTCCACCTCTTCGCGGAGGACGTCGATACCGTCCTCGGCCTGGGTGGAGCGGCGGCGTCCCTCGAAGGTGAACGGACGGGTGACCACACCGATGGTCAGGGCACCGAGCGACCGGGCGACCCGGGCGACGACCGGCGCACCACCGGTGCCGGTGCCGCCGCCCTCGCCTGCGGTCACGAAGACCATGTCGGCGCCCTTGAGCACCTCCTCGATCTCGTCGGCGTGGTCCTCGGCGGCCTGCTTGCCCTTGGCCGGATCCGCGCCGGCTCCCAGACCCCTGGTCAGGTCGCGGCCGATGTCGAGCTTGACGTCGGCGTCGCTCATCAGCAGCGCCTGGGCGTCGGTGTTCACGGCGATGAACTCCACGCCGCGCAAGCCGGCTTCGATCATCCGGTTGACGGCGTTGACCCCGCCTCCGCCGACGCCGACGACCTTGATGATGGCCAAGTAATTCTGCGAGGCAGTTGCCACGTCGTCCCGTCCCTTGTTGCGTTGGCGATACGTGCTCTTGCGACGAAGCAACTGGCGGGGAAGGGGCACAGCTCCGGCGTCCCACCAAGGCTGCCAGAGCGGTTTTCGCGTTGTCCACGAACCCTCAAGCGCTCGGCGAGTCCCTCAACTTCGACTTCAGGGTTCCCCGCAATACTGCCGCCGCTGGTCAGCGGCGGGTCGGGAAGGCCGGGGCGGAGACGTCGAAGACCTGACCGCCCAGCGGCAGCAGGTCGTCGAGCACCCGGCTCTTCAACTGCGACTGCTCGGCGCTCCCCCAGACCACGCGGGAACCGTCCGACAGCCGCAGCACGATCGAGTCCGTGGTCTCGGCCTCGACCCGGGAGACCTTTGCGGCGGTGTCGGCGCTCAGCGCCGAGTACACCGTGCCGACGTCGGCGAGCAGCTCCCGGTTCGTCGCGGGCGCGTCCACCAGCACCAGGCTGGACGGCGCGCTGGCGGCAGCCTCGAACACCACTCCGGACGCGTCGGCGATCAGGTAGCCGCTGGATGCCGGGATCGCCAGCCTCGCCTTGCGTTCGATCACCGCGATCTGCAGGGTGTCCGGCCAGCTGCGGACGACCGTGACCTGGGCCACCGGCGGCAGCCCGGCGACCCGGCCGGCCACGGCATCGGTGTCGACCCGGGCCAGCGGCGTGCCCACGTCGACGGCGGCGGCGGCGAGCACGTCCTGCTTCGTCAGCACCTTGGTGCCGGTCACGGCTACGGCCTTCGCGGCCAGCACCGGCGAGAAGGCGACCAGGTAGACCAGGCCCCCTGCCACCGCGACGACGAGCACCACCACCAGTGCCCGGAGCAGCCGGCTGCGGCTGTCCCGGCGGGCGCGAAGCTCCAGGCGTCCGGTGGCGTCGGTGACGCGGCCGGGACTCACCGCCGGCCCTCCGCCGGCCGGGATGCGAGTTCACGACCGACCCGGGTGACGTCCCCCGCCCCGATCGTCAGCGCCAGGTCACCGGGACGCAGCAGCCCGGCCAGCGCCTCCATCCCGTCCGCGACGGACTCGGCGTAGCTGACCCGCTCGGCCCCGGCCACCGCCGCGGCCGCGTCGGCGACCAGGCGTCCGGTCACGCCGGGAATCGGGTCCTCCCGGGCCGGGTAGATGCCCAGGACGAGGATCTGGTCGGCCAGTGCGAGTACCCGGCCGAAGTCCGCTGCGAAGTCCCGGGTCCGGGTGAACAGGTGCGGCTGGAAGCAGGCCACCACCCGGCCCGCCCCAGCCAGCTGCCGGGCAGCGGTCAGCGTCGCGGCCACCTCGGTGGGATGGTGGGCGTAGTCGTCGTAGATCCGGGCGCCGCCGACCTCGCCCACGAGCTCGAAGCGGCGGCTCGTGCCGGTGAAGGTGCCCAGCGCGGAACGCACGGCCGGCCCGGGCAGGCCGAGTTCGCGTCCGGTCGCGTAGGCCGCGGCGGCGTTGAGCAGGTTGTACTCCCCCGGCACGACCAGGGTCAGCGGGCCGGTGTCGCCGCCGGACGTCAGCTGTGCGGTGGCCGTCCCCGCCCCGACGCGGACGGTACCCAGCGCGATGTCGGCGTCTGGACCGCGCCCGAAGGTGATCACCTTCTTGCCGGCCGCCCGGATCGGCCCGATCAGGGCCGCCGATCCCGGGTCGTCCGCGTTGAGCACCACCGTCCGGACCGCCGCAGCCGTGGCCAGGCGCACGAAACCGTCGGCGTAGGCGCCGGCCGTCCCCCAGTTGTCGAGGTGGTCGGCCTCGACGTTGGTGATCACCGCGATCTCCGCCGGGTACTGCAGGTAGGAGCCGTCGCTCTCGTCCGCCTCGACCACGAAGGCGTCACCCGAGCCGAGCCGGTAGCTGCGTCCGGTCGAGGTCAGCGGCGAGCCGACGACATAGCTGGGGTCGGCGCGGGCCGCGTCCAGCAGCGTGGCGATCATCGCACTGGTCGTGGTCTTGCCATGGGTGCCGGTGACGGCGATGCCCCGCCGGCCGAGCATCAACGCGCCGAGGGCGGCGCTGCGATGCCAGACCCGCAGCCCCCTCCGGCGTGCCTCGGCCAGCTCCGGATTGGTCTCCCGGACGGCGGACGAGACCACGACGGTCGCCGCGTCCCCGAGCTGGGCCGGGTCGTGTCCGACGAAGGTGCGGACGCCGGCACCAGCCAGCGCCGCCAAGGTCGCCGAGTCGGCCTGGTCGGAGCCACTGGTGGGGACGCCGAGGCCCGCGTACATGGCGGCGATGCCGCTCATCCCCGCTCCGCCGACCGCGATGAAGTGCACTGCGCCCAGCTGTTGTGGGGGCAGCAGCGGCACCGGTTCGATCAGCGGCATGGTTTCAGTGTGGTCTTTCGGCGACCCTGAGCACCAACTCGGCCAGCCCCCGCGCGGCGCCGGAGGGGGCCAGCGAGCGGCACAGCCGGCCCATCGTCGCCAGTCGGCCGGGGTCGGCCAGCAGGTCGCCGACCTGGGTCGCGAGCAGGTCGGCGTCCAGGTCGGCGTCGGGCACGAGCAGGCCGGCACCGGCGTCGATCAGGAAGGCGGCGTTGCGGGCCTGCTCCCCGTTCCCGTGCGGCAGCGGGACGAAGATCGTCGGCAGCCCGGTCATGGCGGTCTCCATCACCGTGCCGGCCCCGGAGCGGCCCACCATCAGGTCGGCGGCCGCGTAGGCCAGGGCCATGTCGTCGACATAGCCGACGGGCCGATAGGCGGCCCCGGTGGCCGGGTCGTCGGCGGAGACGGTCTCGGCGGTCAGGTTCGCCGGGCCGAGGACGTGCAGCACGCTGATGCCGGCGGCGAGCAGCGTCTCGGTGGCCGCCAAGGTCGCCTCGTTGATGCTGCGGGCGCCCTGTGACCCGCCGGACACCAGCAGCACCCGTCCGTCCGGCGGGAGGCCGAACGCCTGCCGGGCCTGCGGCCTGGTCGCGTCCCGGTCGAGGTCGGCGATCACCGATCGCACCGGCAGGCCGAGCTGGGTGGCGTGCGGCAGGGCCGTTCCCGGGAAGGTGGTCACGACGTACGGGGTGAACCGAGCGGCGATCCGGTTGGCCAGTCCGGGGACGGCGTTGCCCTCGTGCAGCACGATCGGCACCCGCTCCAGCCGGGCGGCCAGGTAGACCGGCAGTGACACGTAGCCGCCGTAGCCGACCGCGACCTGGGCACGGTGGTTCCGCAGCACGGCGCGGGCCTCGCTGACCGCCGATCCCAGCCGGGCAGGGACGGCGAACAGCCCGGGCTCCAGCCGCCGCGGCAGCGGGACCGGCGGGATCATCGCCAGCGGCAGGCCGGCCTCGGGGATGACCCGCGACTCCAGCCCCTTGGGTGTGCCGACGCACAGGATGTCGACGTCCCCGAGCTGTCCCAGCTGCTCGGCGGTCGCGATCAGGGGTGAGGTGTGCCCGGCGGTGCCACCACCGGCCAGCACCACCCGGATGCGGGGGCTCATGCGGGCTTCATGCCTTCTGCGCTGTCGCCGTGGTCACCAGCGACTTCTTCGGACGCCGGCGCTGCCGCTTCCGCAGCGCCCGGGCGTCCGGCTCGTTGCGGGCGCACGCCAGCAGCACGCCGAGCGCCATCAGGTTGGCCATCAGCGCCGAGCCGCCGTAGGACAGCAGCGGCAACGGGACGCCGAACACCGGCACCATTCGCAGCACGACGGCGATGTTGAGCAGCGCCTGGATCATGAACCAGCTGGTCACCCCGGCGGCGGCGAACCGGCAGAACCGGTCGTCGGAGCGCATCGCGATCCGCAGGCCGGCGTAGCCGAGCAGCAGGAACAGGACGAGCACCATCAGCGTCCCGACCAGGCCGAGTTCCTCGCCGATGACCGCCAGCATGTAGTCGGTGTGGGATTCGACCAGCCCGCCCCACTTCTGCCGGCTGGCGCCCAGGCCGAGGCCCCACCAGCCGCCCGACGCGAGCGCGAAGATGGCCTTGATCGGCTGGTGGTTCACGCCGAGCGGGTCGACGTCCTGGTTCAGGAAGCCGAAGATCCGGGTCATCCGGTACGGGGTGCTGATCACCAGGACGAGGACGGCGGCGACCACCGAGCCGACGATCGTCGCGAGCACCTTCCACGACGCCCCGACGTACCACAGGGTCGCCAGCACCATCGCGCCCATGATCATGCCGGTGCCCAGGTCGTCCTGGAGCACCACGAGCCCGATCAGCAGCAGCGAGACCGGGAGGAACGGGATCAGCAACTGCTTCGGGTCCCCGAGCAGCTTGTACTTGCGGGCGAGCACGTCCGCGCCCCAGACAACGATCGCGAGCTTGGCGACCTCGGACGGCTGGACGCCGAACCAGTCGACGCCGAACCGGACCCAGTTGGTGTTGCCGTTCTTGGAGTGGCCGAGCGCGGTGAAGGTGAGCACCTCCAGGACCAGCGAGGCCATCACCAGCACCCAGCCGATCACCTGGAGCCGCTTCGGCGACAGCCGGGCCAGGACCCACGCGGCCACGCCCCCGATCACGAGGAAGACGATCTGCCGCTTGACGAAGTAGTACGCGTCACCCCAGCGGGTGTAGGCGTACACGCTGGACGCCGACAGCACCATCATCATGCCGAGGGCGAGCAGCAGGACGGCAGGCACCAGCACGAGGTAGAAGCTCGCCTGCGGATGCGCAAGCCACGCGACAACGAGACTGCGGCGACGTGACCCTTCGGTCGCCGTGCCGGTACCGTCGCGATCCACAACGGGGGAAGCCAGGATCGCCAACGTTGGACCCCCTATCCGGTCAACTCCGCCACCGCTGCTGCGAAGTCGTCTCCGCGGGCGGCGTAGTCGCTGTACATGTCCTTGCTGGCGCAGCCGGGCGCGAGCAGAACGACATCGCCGGTCCTGGCGATGCCTCCAGCCCAACCAACCGCCTGACGCATCGCTCCATGATCGCCGAGCTCGATCACTTTGAGCGGCACCTGTGGTGCGTGTCGCCGGATCGCGGCCGCGATCACGTCCCGGTCGACGCCGAGGACGGCGACGCCGCGGAGCTTGCCGGCGACCTCGACGACCAGGTCGTCGAAGCTGGTGCCCTTCGCCTGGCCGCCGGCGATCCACACCACCGAGTCGAACGCCGCCAGCGACGCGGCCGCTGCGTGCGGGTTGGTCGCCTTGGAGTCGTCGACGAACCGGACGCCGCCGACCTCGGCAACGGTCTGGATGCGGTGGTCGCCGAACCGGAACCGGCGCAGGCCTTCGGCGACGGACTGCGGCCGGACGCCGAACGAGCGGGCCAGCGCGGCCGCAGCGAGGGCGTTGGCCACGTTGTGCGGCGCGTACGGGACGACGTCGGCGACCTTGGCCAGCTCGATCGCCGAGTCCCGGCGCTGCGGGATGAACGCCCGGTCGACGAGCAGGTCGTCGACGACGCCGAGCATGGACGGCGCCGGGACGCCGAGGGTGAAGCCGATCGCCCGCGCTCCCTCGATCACCTCGGCCTCTTCGACGAGGTGCTCGGTGGCGGGGTCGGCGACGTTGTAGACGCACGAGTGCTGGGCGCGGGAGTAGATGATGCCCTTGTCGGCGACGTACGCCGTCATCGGGTCGGTGGCCCCCGCCGACCACGACGCCGGGTCGGCGTACCACTCCAGGTGGTCCGCCGCGACGTTCAGGACGGCAGCCGAGTGCAGGCTGAGCGAGTTCGTCCAGTGCAGCTGGAAGCTGGACAGCTCGACGGCCAGCACGTCGTAGCTGACCTCGTCCAGGACGGCCTCGACGATCGGCCGGCCGACATTGCCGACGGCGCTGGTCACCCGGCCGTCCGCGGCGAGGATCGCCTCCAGCATGCCGACGGTGGTGGTCTTGCCGTTCGTCCCGGTGACGCCGAGCCAGGGCACCTGCCGATCCGGCCGGCTCATCCGCCAGGCCAGCTCCACCTCGCCCCAGATCGGGACGCCGCGGAGCCGGGCCGCCGCCAGCAGCGGCGCGGTCGGCCGCCAGCCGGGCGAGGTCACCACGAGGTCGGCGTCCGCGGGGAGCTCGGCCGTCGAGCCGGGGCCGAGCCGGACGGTCGCGTCCAGCATCTCCAGCAGCGTGGCCTTCTCGACGTTGCCCGGCGAGTCGGAGTCGTCCAGCACCGTCACCTGGGCGCCGAGGTCGAGCAGTCCGTCCGCTGCGGCGAAGCCCGACGTGCCCAGCCCGGCGACGACGACCTTCGCCTGTGGCCAGGGTGAGAGCCGGTCGGCGGTGGCGATCCAGTCCCTCACGGCTGACCCACAACCCATTCGGCGTAGAACAGGCCCAGCCCGACCGCCACGAACAGTCCGCAGATGATCCAGAACCGGATCGTGATCGTGACCTCGTTCCAGCCGAGAAGCTCGAAGTGGTGCTGCAGCGGCGCCATCTTGAACAGCCGCTTGCCACCGGAGATCTTGAACCAGCCGACCTGGAGGACGACCGAGGCGGTGATGATCACGAACAGCCCGGCGACCAGGACCATCAGCAACTCGGTCCTGGTCAGGATGCTCAGCGCCGCGATCGCACCACCGATGGCCAGCGAGCCGGTGTCGCCCATGAAGATCTTGGCCGGGCTGGCGTTCCACCACAGGAAGCCGAAACACGCGCCGGCGAGCGCCATCGAGACCATGGCCAAGTCGTACGGGTCGCGGACCTCGTAGCACTGCGGCGGCGCGCTGGCCAGCGCGCACCACTGGTTGGACTGCCAGATGTTCACGATCGCGTACGCGGCGAACACCATCGCGGCCGCCCCGGTCGCCAGACCGTCCAGGCCGTCGGTGAGGTTCGCCGCGTTCGACCAGGCCGAGACCAGGAAGACGATCCAGACCACCGCCAGCGGCAGCGGCAGCCACGCCCACGGGATGTCCCGGAGGAAAGAGATCACCTGGCTGGCCGGGGTGAGCCCGCGTTTGTCCGGGAAGCTGAAGGCGAGGACGGCGAAGGTCACCGCCACCGCGGTCTGCAGCGCCAGCTTCACCCACGCGTGCAGGCCGAGCGAGCGCGCCCGGCTGATCTTGATCCAGTCGTCGGCCAGACCGACCAGGCCGAGTCCGCCGAACAGGCCGATCGCGAGCAGGCCGGAGGCGGTCGGCGGCGTCCAGGTGATCAGATGCGCGATGGTGTAGGCGAGCAAGACACTGACGATGATCACCGTTCCGCCCATCGTCGGCGTGCCACGTTTGGTGTGGTGGCTGGTCGGGCCGTCGTCGCGGATGAACTGGCCATAGCCGCGGCGCACCAGGAACCGGATGGCATACCGAGTGCCCAGCAGGGTGCCGAGAAGGGCGATCGCCCCAGCCAACAGGATGTTCCTCATCGCCCGACCTCCGTCGCCGGCCCGGCGCCCAGTTGCTCTGCCACGGTCTCCAAAGCTAGTCCCCGCGAGGCTTTGACCAGGACAACGTCCCGGCCTGTCGCGGCCATGGCCACGACACGGACGGCCTCGCCGGGGTTCGCGGCCACCGTCACCGGCACCCCGCCGGAGCGGACGCCGGAGGCGAGGTCCTCCGCGTACTCGCCGAGGGCGACGACCTGGTCGAAGCCGAGTCGCCCGGCCAGCTCCCCCACCGCCCGGTGTTCGGCCGCCGCGCCCGGGCCGAGTTCCAGCATGTCGCCGAGGACGGCCACCAGCCGCCCGGTCTCGCGCCGCATCGAGGCGACCGCTCGCAGGGCGGCGGCCATCGACTCCGGGTTGGCGTTGTAGGCGTCGTTGACCACCAGCAGCCCGTCGTCGCGTTCGACCAGCTCCATCCGCCAGCGTGAACGCGGCACGGCTCGGGTCAGCGCCTCGGCCACGCCGGGCACCGTCAGGCCCTGGCTGAGCCCGATGGCTGCCGCGGCCAGGGCGTTGGCGACCTGGTGGAGGCCGCTGACCTGCAGCCGCACGTCCGCCGTCCCGCCGGCCACCCCGGAGGCGTGCAGCCGGAAGGTGGGCCGCTGCCGGGCATCGGCGGTGACGGCATCCGCCCAGACCCGGAGCTCACCCACCTCGGGCTCGCCCGAGGTGGCGAACGTGGCGATCCGTGCGGGCGTCCGGCTCGCCATGGCGACGACGCGCTCGTCGTCGGCGTTCAGCACGGCCCAGCCTGAGTCCGGCAGGGCTTCGACCAGTTCCCCCTTCGCCTGGGCGATCGCGTCCACCGACCCGAACTCGCCCAGGTGGGCGTGACCGACGTTCAGGACGGCACCGACGCTGGGCCGGACGATGCCGCACAGCCAGGCGATGTGACCCCGCCCGCGGGCCCCCAACTCGTTGACGAGGAAGCGGGTGGACGCGTCCACCCGGCAGGCGGTCAGCGGGACGCCGATCTCGTTGTTGGCCGAGCCGGCCGGTGCCACGGTCTCGGCCGCGGTCGCGAGCACCTGGGCGACCAGGTCCTTCGTGCTGGTCTTGCCGGACGAGCCGGTGATCCCGATCGAGGTCAGGCCCGTGCCGACGGCCTCGGCCACGACGCCCGTCGCCAGCAGGGCCAGCGCCGTCGCGGTGTCGGCCGCCACGAGTTGCGGCACCGTCACCTCCATGGGCACCTCCACCGGACGGCTGACCAGCAGGGCCGCGGCTCCGGCATCGACCGCTGCGACGGCGAAGTCGTGACCGTCCACCCGCTCTCCGGGCAGGGCGACGAAGAGGCAGCCGGGCGTTGCCGCCCGGGAGTCGATCACGACGTCCGGGCCGATGAGGACGTCCGGGTTCCCCAGGATGCTGGCCCCGGCGTGGTGGGCAAGGTGGCTGACAGTGGTCGGCTGCATCACGCTTCCTTCAGCCGGTCCCAGGCCCGGGCCAGCTCGATGACGTCGTCGAAGGGTATGGTCCGGTCGGCGAGTTGCTGTCCGGTCTCATGTCCCTTACCCAGCACGGCCACCCAGTCGTCCGGGCCGGCCAGGTCCAGCGCGATCCGGATCGCCGCCGCCCGGTCGCCGCCGTCCAGCACCGTCGCCCCGGACCGGGCCGCCGCCCGGCGGGCGCCGGCGAGCACCGCGGCCCTGATGTCGCCCGGACGCTCGCTGCGCGGGTTGTCGTCGGTCACGACGACCACGTCGGCGTTGGTGGCGGCCGCCGCGCCCATCGGCTCACGTTTGGCGAGGTCGCGGTCCCCGCCACAGCCGAGGACGGCGATCCGCCGGCCGGCGGGGAGGCCTGCCAGCGCCGCCGCGACCGACTCCGGGGTGTGCGCGAAGTCGACGACGGCGCGGGGCGCGTCCGGGCCGAGGTCGACGACCTGCATGCGTCCGGGGATCGCCGCCACCGCCAGGCCCGGCAGTGCGGCGTCGAGGTCGACACCGGCCAGGTCGAGCATGGCGACCGTCGTGGCCGCGTTGCGGGCGTTGAAGTCGCCCAGGAGCCCGATCGTGAACTCGCGGGTTCCCGACGGAGTGGTCAGCGCCAGCCGGCTGCCGCCCGATCCGGTCGGCTCGATCCGGTCCACCCGGTAGTCGGCGTCCGGGGCCGCCCCGGTGGTCACGACGGGAAGCTCGCCGCGAGCCAGCTCGGCGGCCAGCCGGCGGCCGTGCTCGTCGTCGATGCCGATGGCCGCTGCCCGGCAGTGTCCGTCCCGGAACAGGCCGGCCTTGGCCTGGAAGTAGTCCTCGACGCTGGGGTGGAAGTCCAGGTGGTCGCGGCCGAGGTTGGTGAAGCCGGCGACGTCGAAGACCACCCCGTCGGTGCGGTGCAGTGCCAGTGCGTGGGACGAGACCTCCATCGCGATCGCGTCGGCACCCCGCTCGGCGAGGTAGGCCAGCAGTGCCTGCAGGTCGGGGGCCTCGGGTGTGGTCACCGTCGTCCGGGCGGAGGCGAGCACTTCGTCCCCCAGCCGGAAGCCGATCGTCCCGATGGTGCCGACCCGCCGGCCGGCCGCGGTCAGCGCAGCGGCCAGCAGGAAGGTGGTCGACGTCTTCCCGGTCGTGCCGGTGACCCCGAACATGGTCATGCGTCCGGCGGGCTGTCCGTACACCGTCGCCGCGATCCGGGCCAGTTGCCCTCGGGGGTCGGCGACCGTGACGACCGGGACGCCGGCGTCCGCGGCCGATGCGGCGCCGTCCGGATCGGTCAGGACGGCGACAGCGCCGGCAGCCGCGGCCTGGCCCGCGAACCTCGCCCCGTGGGTGGACGCGCCGGGGAGCGCGACGTACAGGTCCCCGGGCCGGACGGTACGGGAGTCGTGGGTCACCCCGGTGACGGCGATGTCCGGGCCGCCGGCCACCAGTGCCGACAACAGCACCGGCCCGGCATGCTCGGGCCGGATGCTCGGTGGTGTCGCGCTCATCGGGTCCACCCTAACGGGTGGCCTCCGCCGGGACGGACCGGGAGCGCGACGGTGCCGGGCGCTGCCGCACGCCTGTCTTCCCGGGGCCTCGCGGGGACGAGCCGGGGTGGGTCCTGGGCTTGTGAAGCCGTCGTCTGCGGGGACATTCGGGTGCACATTCTGGTCGGGCCGGGCTGCTGCCGAGATCGGTTCGGGTCAGGCGCCCGGGCTGCGCTTGACGTAGCGGCCGGCCTCGCCGGCCTCCGTGAAACCCCGCTCTTCGGTCACGGCGCGATCGGCAGCTTCGGCGCCTTGGTCGTCGACTGGGGGACCGCGTACCGGGGCAGGGCGATGGACATCAGGGCCTGCACGACCGGCCCGGCGACCGAGGAGCCGGCGCTCCCCCGCTGCGGGTTGCTCAGCACGACGTATACCAGGATCTGCGGGTCCTCGATCGGGGCCACGCTGATGGCCGAGGTCACCAGCCCGGTCTTCTTGCCGGTCTTGTGGTCGAGGATCTGCGACGTGCCGGTCTTCGCCCCGACCCGGTACCCCGCGACGTCGAAGCGGTGGGTCGGGCTGTTCTGTGCCATCGACTCCATCATCGACAGCACCTTGCTGGCCGTGTCGGTCGAGACGACCCGGCGCGACTGGCCCGTGCCGAGCTGCTGGACGGTACCGTCTGCCTCCGTGCGGGACTTCAGCAACTCCAGCGGCGTGTAGACCCCGCCGTTCGCGATGGCCCCGACGGCTGCGGCCATCTGCGGGAGGGTGACGGTGACCGCGCTGCCACCGTAGGCCAGGCCGTCGCGACTGTAGTCGGGCATGTTCGCCGGCGGCAGGATGCCGGAGGACTCCCCGGGCAGCCCGAGCTTGGTCCGCGAGCCGAGGCCGAACTTCACCATGTAGTCGTGCAGCGACTGCTTGGTGGCGCGCCTGGCCACCTTGATCGTCCCGATGTTGGACGACTGGGCGACGATGCCGCGGGCGTACAACTTGATGGTCCCGTGGCTCCACGCATCGTGGACGTAGTGATCGCCGGACTTGATCTCTCCCGGGACGCTGACGACCTCCTCAGGATCGACCAGTCCCTGGTCGATGAGCGCGGAGAAGGTCAGGGTCTTCTGCACGCTGCCGGGGGTGTAGGCGTCGGTGACCGCGCGGTTGCCGAGGTCGGCGATGTCGGTGCCGGAGTGGTCGTTGCTGTCGAAGCTCGGCGCGTTCGCCAGGGTCAGCACCTCGCCGGTCTTGACGTTGGTGATGATCACCGCACCCCAGTCCGCCTTCGTCTGGCGGACCTGGTTGGCCACGAACTGCTCGGCCTGCCACTGCAGCCCGGAGTCGATCGTGAGCTGGTAGTCCTGCCCGTTCACCGCCGGGGTGATGGCGTTGTCGCCGAGCGGGATCTTCTCGCCGCTCGGGGAGCTCTCGTAGACCTCCTTGCCGGGCGTCCCGGACAGCGTCTTGTTCAGCGAGTACTCCAGGCCGCTGGCGCCGACACCCTCGTCGTTCACCCAGCCGAGGATGTTCGAGGCCAACGTGCCGTTGGGATAGGTCCGCGTCGGCTTGCTCTCCGAGCTCAGGCCGACCAGCCGGGCGGCCGTCATCGCCTCACTCAGCGCGCGGTAGGTCGCCGACGGGACGCCGCGCGCCACGATCTGGTAGCCGCTGTTCGCGAGAGTCAGCTTCGGCAGGTAGTCGGCCGCCGCGCCCCCGCAGAACTGGGCCAGCAGGTCGGCGATCCGCTGCGGCGCCGTGGCAGCGTTGCGTCGGTCCGAGTCGGTCATGCTGGACGCCTGCATCCGGCCGTTGGTGGCGATCGACCTCGGGCTGGCGATCACCCACACCGTGTCCTGGGTCATCGCCAGCACCTCGCCGTTGCGGTCGGTGATCTCGCCCCGGAAGGCCGGCAGCACGTGGCTGACGGTCATCTGTTCTGCCGCCTCGGCAGCGACGGTGTTGGCGTCGATGGCCTGCACCTGGACGGCGCGTCCCGCGGCCAGCGAGAAGATCACCGCGGTCATGATCAGCAGGACCCGCAGCCGGGGGACGGACGGCACGACCGGCAGCTTGCGGCGACGGGTGCGACGCTTCTTCGGCCGCTCGGAGAACAGGAAGTCCAGCGGTCGGCTCATCCGCGTCCACCCTTCTTCCCGGGGTCGCCCTTCTTCCCCGCGTCCGCCTTCTTCGCCGCTTCAGCCTTGGCCTTCGCTTCGGCCTTGGCCTTCGCTTCAGCCTTCGCCTTCGCCTTCGCCTTCGCTTCAGCCTCGGCCTTCGCCTTGGCTTTCGCGGCGGCCTCTTCCTTCTTCCGCTCCCGCTCGGCCTTCGCCTTGGCGATCCGCGCCTTCTCGGCGTTGTCGAGCGCGATGACCTGGGCCTCGGCCTGCTCCGGGGTCAGGTAGCGGACGCCGGGGACCTCGTTGCCGTAGACCGGTCGGGCGGTGCCGAGCACCTTGCCGTCACTGAGCCGGAGCGGGACGGCGTACGGGTTGGGCCGCATGCCGAGTTGGGCCGCCGCGATCGCGAGGCTCTTCACCGAACGGGCGTCCGCGACCTCGGCCTGAAGCTGGGAGACCTGGCTGGCCAGCACGTTGGCCTCGTGCTGGCGGCTCTGCACGGCGAAGGCCTGGTCCTGCAGCGCCGTGGTCAGGACGAGCATCCCCACCATGCCCAGCGCCAGTACCAGGGCCACCACCAGGACGAACGGGACCGTCGAGATCCGTCCCCGTCGCTTCGCGACCTCGCGCAACTCGGGACGGCGCGACGGCCCTCCTGGACGGGGTGCCAGCTGGGCGGTCATGCAGCCTCCTGGAGTCGTTCGACGGCCCGCAGCCGCGCCGAGGCGGCCCTCGGATTGACAGCCACCTCTGCGGCAGCAGGACGCTCAGCGCCCCGGGTGAGCAGCCGGAACCCGGCGGCGTATCCCGCCGGCACCGCCGGGACTCCGGCCGGAACATGGTCGCTGGCCGCGGCGACGAACGCCCGCTTGACCAGTCGGTCCTCCCCGGAGTGG
Organism: Propionibacteriaceae bacterium; assembly: GCA_017306015.1. Lineage (GTDB taxonomy): Bacteria > Actinomycetota > Actinomycetes > Propionibacteriales > Propionibacteriaceae > Propionicimonas. The sequence goes on along the minus strand of JAFKJK010000008.1, from coordinate 235,419 downwards.
TAGGCCAGCACGGCCATCCGCCCGCCGGGGGCGAGGGCGTCCAGCGCGGCCGGGAGGACCGCGGCCAGGGACGCGAGTTCGGCGTTGACGGCGATCCGCAGCGCCTGGAACGTGCGCTTCGCCGGATGCCCGCCGCTGTTCCGGGCGGCGACCGGAATGGCGCCGGCCACCACTTCGACCAGTCGTGCGGACGACGTGAACGGCTCCTCGGCGCGGGCGTGCACGATGGCATCGGCGATCCGGGAGGCGAACCGTTCCTCCGCGAACTCACGCAGGATCCGCGCCAGCTCGCGGGCCGGCCAGGTGTTCACGACCTGTGCTGCGGTGAGGTCCTGCTCCGGGTTCATCCGCATGTCGAGAGGAGCGTCGACGGCGTAGGCGAAGCCGCGTTCGGTGTGGTCGATCTGCAGGGAGGACAGGCCGAGGTCGAGGCAGATCGCCTGGACCTCCCTGACTCCGGCCTCGGCGAGCACGTCGGGCAGTTCGTGGTAGGTGGCGTGGAACAGCCGCACCCGGTCGCCGAAGCGGGCCAGCCGGGAGCCGGCGATCGCCAGGGCTTCGGGGTCGCGATCGATGCCGATCAGGCTCGCGCTCGGGCAGGCGTCCAGGACGGCGGCGGCATGGCCCGCGAGACCGAGGGTGCCGTCCACGTACCAGGCGGGCTCACCGGCGAGGGCCGGACGCAGGAGTTCGACGATGCGCTCCACCAGCACCGGGACGTGGGCGGCTGCGGCGTCGCCGTCAGTGGCACCCATTCATCCTCCTGGCGTCCGTGTTCTCCTTCTCACCTGTGCGATCCGGTTTCAATCCGCGTCCCGGCTCCTGGCACCGGGGAAGGTGCGCCAGGCGACCGGTCGCGGATTGAAGCCGCACCGCACGGGTCGATCCGTTGCTGGGGTCAACCGACCTCGGCTGTTCCTTCGTCGAGGGCCGCGAACGCCTCCTCCTGCGCCGCCGAGTACTCGGCCCAGGCCGCTGCGTCCCAGACCTCCAGGCGGTTGAGAGCGCCGATCACGACGATCTCCTTGCCCAGGCCCGCGTAGGTCCGCAGTGGCGCCGGGATGCTCACCCGACCCTGGCTGTCCGGCTCCTCGTCCGAGGCGCCCGAGGCCACCATGCGCTGGTAGTCCCGCACTCCGCGGACGGTGGAGGGCCCGGTCGCAGCATTCGCCACCTCGGTCAGGAAGGCCTCGGTCGGCCAGATCGCGAGGCAGCGGTCCTGCTGTCGGGTGATGACCAGGCCGGCTGCCAGCTGACCGCGGAACTTCGCGGGCAGAAAGAACCGTCCCTTGTCATCGAGCTTGGGGGTGTAGGTGCCCAGGAACACGGCGCCAACTCCCTTCGCTCTCCTCCACTTGGCGCCACCATACTCCACTTTCCTCCACCACGCGCCATTTCCGGGCAACGAAAAAGGGACGGTGGTCGTCCACCGTCCCTTGACCGGTTCGCCGGCTGGCAGTCTGTCTAGAGGGCGTCGTCCTCCCCGCGGCGGCGACGATCGTCCGTCCGGCCGAGGAAATCGCGTTCGGTCTGGCTGGGATGCCTCGGCCCCGCCGACGGGTGGGCCGCGGTCGCGCTGGGCAGCGTCCACGCCGAGATCGCCGAGACCGCCCCGAAGAGCATGACGAGGAAGCCGGCGATACTCACCAATGGGTGCAGGTCCATGCCGACGACCAGTGCGGTCACACCGACGGCGAACAACACCACCGAGAGCACCAGCCGGGGGCGATGCCAGTGCCGGCGGGGACCACGAATCGAGCTGACGAACTTCGGGTCCTCGGCCTCCAGCGCAGCTTCCATCTGGTCAAGGCGCCGCTGCTCCTCTTCAGAAAGAGCCATCACCCACCTCCCGGGTCGGGCCTCAACACCCGAGGCTGTTTCAAGTCTAGGCACTGGTACCCGCTTTCGGAACCAGAACCAACTCAGTGCAGATGCGGAGGCTGGTTACGCTTTCGTCCATGGAACTGGTCGGACTCACCTTCGCGAGCGGCTGGACGAGCGGGATCAACGCCTACGCCACCGTGCTCGTGCTGGGCCTGCTCGGCCGCTTTGCCGGTGTCGACGCGGTGCCGGACGGCTTCCAGCGGACCGATGTGCTGATCGTGATGGCCGTGTTGACCGTCCTGGAGTTCGTGGCGGACAAGATCCCGTACCTCGATTCGGCCTGGGACGCGATCTCCACCTTCATCCGTCCCATCGCCGGAGCGGTGATCGGCGCCCTCGTCGCCGGCGCCAACGGCGACCTGCCCACCGTCGTCCTGGCCTCGGTCGGCGGCATCACGGCGCTGGTCAGCCACGCGGTGAAGTCGGGGCTCCGGCTGGCGATCAACACCTCGCCGGAACCGGTCACCAACGTCGGGGCCTCGCTGACCGGGGACGTCGCCGTGGTGTCCGTGGCCACCCTGGCCGCGCTGGCCCCGATCGTCGCTGCGGTCATCGCAGCGCTCCTGCTGATCGCGACCCTGGTCATCCTGGTGTTCGCCTTCCGGCGGATCGGGAAGGGCTGGCAGGCCTTCCGCGCCTGGCTGGCCCGGACGTGATCGCCGTCGTCGGCGGCGGGCTGGCCGGACTGGCCGCGGCCGCCCGGCTGGCTCGGGTCGGGCACGACGTGGTGGTCTTCGAGGCTCGTCCCCGCGTCGGAGTCGGCGCGGACGCCGCCACCGAACCCGGCGGCGAGGTCTTCACCCTCCCCGCGGCCTGGCGCGACCTCTTCACCAAGTCGGGTCGGAAGCTCGAGGCGGAATTGGCCCTGCGCGGGCTGAGCCTCGTGCCGGCCGGGCCGCGCGCGCACCGGTTCGCCGACGGGAGCACGCTCGACCTGCCGAACGAGCGCGGCGAGCAGTGGACGGCGATCCGGGCCGCGCTCGGCGAGGACGCAGCCGTCGCCTGGCGGGACCTGCTCGACTGCCTGGACGGCACCTGGCAGCGGTGGCGCCAACTCTCGCTCGAGACCGAGCCCGACCAGCGACTCCTCCGGACCGCGGCCAGGAGCCTGCTCCCGAGCGGCTCCATGGCTGAGCTGGCCGGACGGCTCGCCGCCCCCGAACTGGGCGAGATCATCCTCGCCACCGCTGCCTGGCTCGGTCAGGAGCCCCGGCGGCTGCCCGGCTGGCACGCGTTCCGGCTGGCGCTCGAGCGCACCTTCGGCCGCTGGCAGGTGGTTGGCACGGACGGGCTGGCCCGGCCGGCGTCGATCCTGGTCGACCTGCTCGTCGAGCGGCTGCAGGCCCGAGGGGTCGACCTCCGCACCGGCATCGAGGTGGCCGGCATCCGCCGGGGCCCGGTGCTCCAGGCGGCCGGCGTCGAACTGCCCGTTGCCGCCGTGATCAGCACCGTCGACCCGTTCACGCATGCGGACCTCACCCACGAGCGGGCCGACCAGCGGATCGCAGCCCGGCTGCACCGCTGCGCCGGGCCCGGCCCCGCATGGACGGGGTGGCGGACCGTCCTCGACCTGCCGACCCTCCAACCCTCACTGCCGGGCGTGCTGGTCGCCTCCGCCTGGTCCGTCGGGGGTCCGGACCCGTGGGCGCAGTTGCTCACCGGGGCGCTGGCCGCCTACCGGGTGCACGCGGACCTCACCGGCGAGGACATCCGTCCGTCCAACAAGCTGATCGGGCCGAACGGCCGGCCGCGTCCGGTCAGGGACCGGGCGGACGGGCGAGGCTGATCAGCCCCGGTCGTCCGGTTCCCCGACGTCGTCCGGGCCCGGATCGGCGACCCGGCGTCCGGGCGCGGTCGCGATCACCATGGTGCCGGTCAGCCAGTCGTACGGGGTGCGTCCACGGCCGACGAACATCGACACCAGGTAGCTGGCCGGCACGGCGACGGCGATCAGCACGCCGGCTGCCGCGTCCGGGGTCGGGACCGTGACCAGGGCCAGTATGGCGAGCTGTCCCAGCGTCCACGGCAGCCCGAACTTCAGCAGGTTGCGGGCCAGCGAACGGAGATAGCCGATCCGCGCCCCGTTGGCTGCGACCCGGACCCGCAGCCCGACCCGCAGCTTCCCGGGGGTCGCTTCGTAGACCCCGGCCTCCAGCGCGGTCAAGGCGATGGTGCCGGGCAGCACCACCAGCAGCAGCCCGAGGAGGTTGTAGCCGAGCAGCCCCAGCCCGGGTGGGACGCCCAGCGCCGAGCCCAGCCACACCAGGCCGCCGGCCAGGACTGACCAGACGCCCATCAGCGCCGCGTCGATCAGCCCGGCCAGAAGGCGCTGCCGCGGGCTCGGAGTCACGGCGCAAGCGTACTTCCGCCGCGCGGTCCACCCTCCCGTTAGGCTGATCCGGTGCTGGAGTTCACCCTTGTCGAGGCCCATCCCGACTCGTCCTGGGCGCTGGAGGCGTACCACGAGCTGGACGTCGCCCACACCCTGGAGGTCTTCGGCGAGGACCTCACCATGTCGGTCGACCGCGTCCGGAACTACCTGCTGTCGCAGGAGTCCGGGCTGCACGGGTTGCTCCTGGCGGTCGCCGGAACCGTCCCCGCGTCCGAGCGTCTGGGACGGTTCGGGCTGCCGCCCGCTCCGGAACAACCGGTGCCGGTGCTGGGTGCCGCGCAGTTCACCCTGCCGACCGCCGACAACCAGCACCTCGTCGACGACCTGTTCCTCACGGTCGCGGCGACGAGCCGGCGCCGCGGCGTCGGTACCGCGCTGCTCGACCAGGTCTGCCGGATCGCCGAGGTCTCCGGCCGGGACACCGTCCTCACCTGGAGCGAGCACCTGCTCGCCCCGGCGACGGCCGCGCTGCCGCAGCTGACCGCTCCAACCGGATCCGGCAGCGTGCCGGTGGACGGCAACGTGCGCTTCCTCCAGGCCAAGGGCTTCGAGCTCGCCCAGGTCGAGCGCCAGTCGCGCCTCGTCCTGCCCACTCCGTCCGGCCTGCTCGAGCGGCTGCACGCCGAGGCCGAAGCCGTGGCCGGACGGGACTACCAGGTCGTGTCCTGGCGCGGGGAGGTGCCCGAGGAGCACCTCGATGCGGTGGCGAAGCTGTACCAGGCGATGTCGAGTGACGCCCCCGTGGGCGACATCGACTTCCGCACGGAGAACTGGGACGCCGAGCGGGTCCGCGAGCACGACCGGCGGCTGCTGCTCACCGGCGACCTGATCCAGACCATCGCCCTGTCGCGGGCGAGTGGCGAGGTGGCCGGGCTCACCGTCCTGTTCGTGCCGGAAGCCTCGCCCGAACGTCCCGAGCAGTACACGACCGTCGTGCTGGAGTCCCATCGCGGCCACCGACTCGGCCTGTGGATCAAGTCCGCGAACCTGAAGCTGATGGAAGACGGCTTCCCGCAGGCGCGCTACATCGACACCTGGAACGCCGACGAGAACGGCCACATGCTGGCGATCAACACCGCGCTCGGTTACCGGCCGCACGGAGCGACCGGGGGCTGGCAACGCAGGCTGGGCTGAGGACCGGCCGGTTCCGAGCGGCTACTCCCCGAGCGGGGCGTACCGGGCGCCCCGTGCCGCGAGCTCACCGGCGCCGCCGTCGAGCGCGGTCAGCACCCACAGCCCGTCCGGCAGGATCGCGACGGTGTGCTCCCAGTGAGCGGCTGCCGAGCCGTCCCTGGTGACCACCGTCCAGTCGTCCTCCAGGACCGCGGTCGCCGCGCTGCCGAGGGTGACCATCGGCTCCACCGCCAGGCACATGCCCTTCACGAGCAGGTCGCCACGGCCGGGCCGCCCGACGTTCGGCACGTCCGGGTGCTGGTGCATCGCCCGCCCGATGCCGTGGCCGGTGTACTCGGCGACGATCCCCAGGCCGGCCTTGCCAGTGCGGACGGACGTCTCGATGGCGTGGGAGATGTCGCCGATCCTGGCGCCGACCTTCGCGGCCGCGATCCCGTCCCACATCGCGCTGCGGGTCGCCTCGCTCAACGCCGCGCGTTCGGGGGCGAGCTCACCGACCCCGAAGGTGATCGCCGAATCGCCGTGCCAGCCGTTCACCGACACCCCGAAGTCGACGCTGACCAGGTCGCCGTCGGCGAGTTCCCGGCCGCCCGGGATGCCGTGCACGATCTCGTCGTTCACCGAGATGCAGGTCACCGCGGGGAACGGCGGCATGCCCGGGTAGGGCACGTAGTCGAGGAAGGACGAGACGGCCCCGGCCTCGGCGATCATCCGCCGCGCCAGCTGGTCCAGCTCCCCCGTGGTGACGCCGGGGGCGGCGGCCTCCCGGACGGCCTGCAGGATCCTCGCCACCACGAGCCCGGCCACGCGCATCGCGCGGACCTGATCTGCTGACTTGATCTCCGCGGCCGGCCTGCGGCGCATTCAGCCCAGCTTCGCGTCCAGCGCGGACGTGATCCGCGCCGAGACCTCTTCGATGGTGCCGATGCCGTCCACCTCGACCAGGAGACCCCGATCGCGGTAGGTGGCGAGCAGCGGATCGGTGGCCTCGGTGTAGACCTCCATCCGGCGGCGGATCGTGTCGGCGTTGTCGTCGGCGCGACCCTCGAGCTCGGCCCGCTTCAGCAGCCGGTCCACCAGCACGTCGGTGTCCGCGACGAGCGAGACGACGGCGTCGATCGCCTGCCCGGTCTTCGCCAGCTCAGCGTCGAGCGCGTCCACCTGGCCGGAGGTCCGCGGGTAGCCGTCGAGCAGCCAGCCGTTCGCCGCATCCGCCTCGGTCAGCCGGTCGGCGACGATCGCGTTGGTGATCTCGTCCGGGACGTAGCCGCCTTCGGCCATGATCCGCGAGACCTCCTTGCCCAGCTCGGTGGCGTTCTTCACGTTGGCGCGGAAGATGTCGCCGGTCGAGATCGCCGGAATCTGGTAGTGCGCCGCGATGCCGACGGCCTGGGTGCCCTTCCCCACTCCGGGGGGGCCCATGATGAGCAGTCTCACCTGAGGAATCCTTCATAGTTGCGTTGTTGTAGCTGGCTCTGGATCTGCTTCACCGTGTCCAGGCCGACCCCGACGATGATCAGGATCGACGTGCCGCCGAACGGGAACTTGTTCTGGGTGTTGAACATCACGAACGCCAGGGCCGGGATCAGGGAGATGATGCCCAGGTAGAGCGAGCCGGCAGCGGTCAGCCGGCTCAGCACGAAGCCCAGGTAGCGCTCTGTGGGGCCGCCGGCACGCAGGCCCGGGATGAAGCCGCCGTACTTCTTCATGTTGTCGCTGACCTCGACCGGGTCGAAGGTGATCGACACGTAGAAGTAGGCGAAGAAGATGATCATCGCGAAGAACACGATCTCGTACACCCACCGGCCACTGACCAGGTAGGTCGAGATCCACGCCGAGATGTCGTTGTTCGGCTGGAACTGCGCGTACAGCACCGGCAGGTACAGCATCGAGGACGCGAAGATCACCGGGATGACGCCGGCCTGGTTGACCTTGATCGGGATGTAGGTGGTGCTGCCGCCGAGCAGCTTCCGGCCGACCATCCGCTTGGCGTACTGGACGGGGATGCGCCGCTGCGCCTGCTCCATGTACACCACGCCGAGCATCACCAGCAGGCCGATGGCGATGGTGGCGATGAACACCAGCCAGCCCTGCGCGCTGGGCAGGCTCGGGTTGTTGGCGTCGGTGCCGCGGGACATCGCGATCGCCCACATCGAGGCCGGGAACTGCGCCGCGATCTGGGTGAAGATCATCACCGACATGCCGTTGCCGACACCCCGGTCGGTGATCAGCTCGCCCAGCCACATGATCACGCCGGTGCCCGCGGTCATCGTCAGGATCATCGTGATGATCGCAAAGACGCCCTTGTCGTACACGAGTTGCTGGGTGCAGCCCTGGAACAGCTGACCATTCACGGCCAGCGTCACGAACGCCGTCGAGTTCAGGATCGCCAGCACGATCGTCAGGTAGCGGGTGTACTGGGTGATCTTCGCCGTGCCGGAGGCGCCCTCCTTCTTCAGCGCCTCCAGCCGCGGGATCACCACCGTCAGCAGCTGCAGGATGATGCTCGCCGTGATGTACGGCATGATGCCGAGCGCGAAGATCGCCAGCTGCAGCAGCGCACCGCCGGAGAACAGCTGGATCATCGAGTACAGCCCCGCCGAGTCCCCCGACGTCGCGATGGCACGGCACTCGTTCACGGCCTGCATGTTGACGTTCGGGGTCGGGATGGTAGAGCCGAGCCGGAAGATCGCCAGGATCAGCAGCGTGAACAGGATCTTCTTGCGCAGGTCGGGCGTCCGCAGCGCGTTGCCGAAGGCGGAAAGCATGTCCGAACCCAACTCCTAACGGTGTCCGTGCAACCTGATGGTACGCAGAGGCTACAGCTCGGTGACGCTGCCGCCGGCAGCCTCGATCTTCGCCTTGGCGGATGCCGAGAACGCGTGCGCGCTCACCGTCACCGCGACGCCGATCTCACCGTTTCCGAGGACCTTGACCGGAGCACCGTCGCGGACGGCGCCCGCCGCCACCAGGTCGGCCGGTGTGATCTCGCCGCCGTCCGGGAACAGCGCCCCGATCCTGGCCACGTTGACCACCTGGTACTCCACCCGGAACGGGTTGGTGAAGCCGCGCAGCTTCGGCAGCCTCATGTGCAGCGGCATCTGCCCACCCTCGAAGTTCTCCGGGGTGTTCTTCCGTGCACCGGTGCCCTTGGTACCGCGCCCTGCGGTCTTGCCCTTGGAGCCCTCGCCGCGACCCACCCGGGTCTTGGCGGTCTTGGCGCCGGGGGCCGGTCGCAGGTGATGAACCTTCAATGCCATGTCACTCAACCTCCTCGACGGCGACGAGGTGCGGGATCGCCTTGACCATGCCCACCAGTTCGGGCCGGTCCTCGATCACCACGACGTCGCCGATGCGCTTCAGCCCGAGGCTCCGGAGCGTGTCGCGCTGGTTCTGCTTGCCACTGATCCCAGACTTGATCTGGGTCACCTTGAGCCGGCTCATGCGTGCGCCCCTTCCTGGCGGGCGCGCAGGATCGCGGCGGGCGTGACGTCCGCCACCGGCAGGCCGCGGCGCTTGGCCACCGCCTCCGGCTCCTCCAGGCTCTTCAGCGCCTCGACCGTGGCGTGCACCACGTTGATGGCGTTGTCCGAGCCCAGCGACTTGGCCAGGACGTCGTGGACGCCGGCGCACTCCAGCACCGCCCGCGCCGACCCGCCGGCGATCACGCCGGTACCCGGGGAAGCCGGACGCAGCATGACGACACCGGCAGCCTTCTCCCCCTGGACGGGGTGCGGGATGGTGCCCTGGATGCGCGGGACGCGGAAGAAGTGCTTCTTGGCGTCCTCGACACCCTTGGCGATCGCCGCGGGAACTTCCTTGGCCTTGCCGTAGCCGACACCGACGGTGCCGTCACCGTCGCCGACGACGACGAGCGCGGTGAAGCTGAACCGCCGACCGCCCTGGTGGACCTTGGCCACCCGGTTGATCGCCACGACCCGCTCGAGGTAGTTGCTCTTTTCCTTGTCGGCAGCCGCATCGCGGCCACGACGGTCGTCCCGGCCGCCGCGACGCTGCTGTTCGCCGGTACCTGCACCGCCACCGCGGCGCTGGGTTCCATTCATCGTCTGGTTACCTTTCGATCCGTCAGAATCCGAGACCGGACTCGCGAGCGCTGTCGGCCAGCGCGGCGATCCGTCCGTGGTACTTGTTGCCCGCGCGGTCGAAGACGACCGTCTCGACCCCGGCCTGCTTCGCGCGCTCGGCGACCAGCTTGCCGACCTCCTTGGCCTTGGCCGACTTGTCGCCGGAGGCCTTGCGGAGTTCGAGCGAGGACGCAGCGGCCAGGGTGACCCCGGCCACGTCGTCGATCACCTGCGCGGCGATGTGCCGGCTGGAGCGGAACACCACCAGGCGCGGCCGGGCCGCGTCCCCGGAGATCTTCTTGCGACCCCTGCTCTGCCGACGCAGCCGCGCCGCAGCCTTGTCCGCCATGCCCTTGTGGACACTCAGCGAGGAAGCCATCACTTACCAGCCTTTCCAACCTTGCGGCGAACCCGTTCGCCGGCGTAGCGCACGCCCTTGCCCTTGTACGGCTCGGGCTTGCGGATCTTGCGGATGTTCGCCGCGACCTCGCCGACCGCCTGCTTGTCGATGCCGAGCACCGTGAACCTGGTGTTCGACTCGACGGTGAAGCTGATCCCCTCCGGGGCGTTCACCACCACCGGATGCGAGAAGCCGAGGTTGAACTCCAGCTGCTGCGGGCTCTTCAGCGTGACGCGGTAGCCGACGCCGACGATCTCCAGCTTCTTCTCGTAGCCGTCGGTGACGCCGGTGACCATATTGGCCACCAGGGTGCGGGTCAGGCCGTGCAGCGACCGGCTGGTGCGCTCGTCATTGGGACGGGTGACCTCGAGTTCGCCGGAGTCGTTGCGTCCCACCCGGATGGGTTCGGGGACGACATGCTCCAGGCTGCCCTTCGGGCCCTTCACCGAGACCTTCTGGCCCTCCAGGGCGATGTCCACCCCGGCCGGGATGGCGATCGGAAGCCTACCGATTCTTGACATCTGTCCAGTTCCTCCCGCTCACCAGACGTAGGCGAGCACTTCGCCGCCGACGCTTCGGGCATTGGCCTCTTTGTCGGTCAGCAGACCTTGGGAGGTGGAAATGATCGCAATCCCCATGCCGCCGAGCACCTTCGGCAGGGCCGTCGACTTGGCGTACACCCGCAGGCCGGGCTTGGAGATGCGCCGGACGCCCGCGATGGAGCGTTCCCGGTTGCCGCCGTACTTCAGGGTGAGCTTCAGGGTCTTGCCCACCTCGCCGGCGCCCGGCTCGAGGACATCGAAGCCGGCGATGTAGCCCTGGGCGGTGAGGATCTCGGCGATCCCCACCTTGATCTTGCTGTGCGGCATGCTAGTCGTCTCGTGGTACGCCTGGTTGGCGTTCCGCAGCCGGGTGAGCATGTCCGCGATCGGGTCGGTCATGGTCATGGTTGATGACTCTTTCTCGCCATGGTTTCCGCACCAGCGGCGCGGACCTTCAGCGGGTTGTGGTTGGTCCTGGTCAGGTTCACCAGGAGGACTTGATCACGCCGGGCAGCTCGCCGGCGTGGGCGAGGTCGCGGACGCAGATCCGGCACAGGCCGAACTTGCGGAACACGGCCTTGGGCCGGCCGCAGCGGCTGCAGCGGGTGTAGGCGCGGACGGCGAACTTCGGCTTGCGGGCCTGCTTCACCTTCAGAGCGGTCTTGGCCATTCAGTTCACCTCTTCCTCTTGCCCGTGAACGCCGGGCCCTTCTTCTTGACGACCTTCGCGACCTCGTCCGCCGGCGCCTTGAACGGGAACCCGAGCGCCTTCAGCAGGGCCCGTCCCTCGTCGTCGGTGGTGGCGGTGGTCACGAACGTGATGTCCATGCCGCGCGGCTTGTCGATCTTGTCCTGGTCGATCTCGTGGAACATCACCTGCTCGGTCAGGCCGAAGGTGTAGTTCCCCAACCCGTCGAACTGCCGGCCGGACAGGCCGCGGAAGTCGCGGATCCGGGGCAGGGCCAGGGTCAGCAGCCGGTCGGCGAACTCCCACATCCGGTCCCCGCGCAGGGTCACGTGGCAGCCGATCGGCATGCCCTCGCGCAGCTTGAACTGCGCGATCGACTTGCGGGCCTTCGTGATCGTCGGCTTCTGGCCGGTGATCGCGGTCAGGTCGCGGACGGCCGCGTCGATGACCTTGGAGTCCCTGGCGGCCTCGCCGACGCCCATGTTGACGACGATCTTGGTCAGGCCGGGGATCTGCATCACGTTGTCGTAGCCGAACTCCTGGTGGAGTGCGGGCGCGATCTCGCTGCGGTACTTCTCCTTCAGCCGCGGCAGGGTCCTGGTCGCGGTCTCGGTGGCGGCCATCAGATCTCCTTCCCGGTCTTGCGCGCGATCCGCACGCTGCGTTCAGCTTCGTAGGTGGTGCCGTCCGGACGGGTCTTGGTCACGGTCTTGCGCTCGTAACCCACCCGCGTCGGCACCTCCTTGCCGTCCACCTTGACCACCAGCTGGACGTTGGACACGTCGATCGGGGCCTCGGTGGAGATGATCCCGGCGGCGTTGTTCTGCCGGGTGGAGTTGTTCTGGGTCTCCTTCTTGTGCTTCTTCACGACGTTCACGCCCTGAACCAGCACCCGGCCCTGGCTCGGGTAGACGGCGATGATCTCGCCGATCCGGCCCTTGTCCTTGCCGGCGATGACCTTGACCCGGTCACCCTTCTTCACATGGAGCGAATTCGCCATGTCACAGCACCTCCGGCGCGAGCGAGATGATTCGCATGTACTTCTTCTCGCGCAGTTCCCGTCCGACCGGACCGAAGATGCGGGTGCCACGGGGCTCCCCGTCGTTCTTCAGGATCACGGCGGCGTTCTCGTCGAACTTGATGTAGGAGCCGTCCGGACGACGGGTCTCCTTCACGGTACGGACGATGACCGCCTTGACGACCTCGCCCTTCTTCACGTTGCCGCCGGGGATGGCGTCCTTGACCGTGGCGACGATCCGGTCGCCCAGGCCTGCGTAGCGACGCTTGGAGCCGCCCAGCACGCGGATGCAGAGGAGTTCCTTCGCACCGGTGTTGTCGGCGACCTTGAGTCGCGTCTCCTGCTGGATCATCTGTCCTCTCCCCTGCTCACTTCGCCTTTTCGAGGATCTCGACCAGCCGCCAGCGCTTGGTGGCGCTGGTCGGGCGGGTCTCCATCACCCGGACGCGGTCACCGACGCCGGCCTCGTTGGCCTCGTCGTGGGCCTTGAGCCGTTCGGACTTCGTCATGACCTTGCCGTACAGCGGGTGCTTGACCCGCTCCTCCACGGCGACCACGACGGTCTTGTCCATCTTGTCGGACACCACGACGCCCTCGCGGACCTTGCGGGCGCCGCGAACGGTCGTCTCCTGCTCGCTCATCAGTCTTGCTCCTCATCCGGATCGGGCTCGATGCCGAGGTTGCGCTCCTGCAGCACTGTGTAGATCCGCGCGATGTCCTTGCGGGCCTCGCGCAACCGCCCGTGGGACTCCAGCTGGCCGGTGGCAGCGGCGAACCGCAGCCCGAACAGCTCTTCCTTCAGTTCGGTCACCTTGGCGTTGAGCTCGGTGCGGGTCATCCCCCGCAGCTCCGCGGCCGTGGCAGTCTTGGCCATCAGATCTCACCCACTTCCCGCTTGATGAAGCGAGCCTTGAACGGCAGCTTGTGGATGGCCAGGCGCATGGCCTCGCGGGCCACCGACTCATCCACCCCGGACAGTTCGAACAACACCCGTCCGGGCTTGACATTGGCGATCCACCACTCCGGCGAACCCTTGCCGGAGCCCATCCGGGACTCGGCGGGGTGCTTCGTCATCGGGCGGTCCGGGTAGACGTTGATCCACACCTTGCCGCCACGCTTGATGTGACGGGTCATGGCGATACGGGCGCTCTCGATCTGCCGGTTGGTCAGGTACGAGGACTCCAGTGCCTGGATGCCGTAGTCGCCGAAGGCGAGCTTGGTGCCGCCCTTGGCCATGCCCGACCGCTTCGGGTGGTGCTGCTTGCGGTGCTTGACGCGCCGGGGAATCAACATGATCAGGCTCCTGCGTTCTCTTGCGCCTCGGGCGCGGCGCTGGCGCCGGCTGCACCCTCGGCAACGGAATCGGCACGACGGCGTCCGCCGCGCTCGGGACGGTCGCCCCGGCCGGCGGGGGCACCGTCACGACGCGGGCCGCGGGCCGGACGGGCCCGGCCACCGGCGAGCTGCCGGGCGGCCTTCTGCGCAGCGCGCTCGGCGCGGTTCCCGGAGACGTCGCCCTTGTAGATCCACACCTTCACGCCGATCCGGCCGAAGGTCGTGCGGGCCTCGTAGAAGCCGTAGTCGATGTCGGCCCGCAGGGTGTGCAGCGGCACGCGTCCCTCGCGGTAGAACTCCGAGCGGCTCATCTCGGCGCCGCCCAGACGACCGGAGCACTGGATCCGGATGCCCAGGGCGCCGGCGCGCATCGCGCTCTGCTGCGCCTTGCGCATCGCGCGGCGGAAGGCCACCCGGGCGCCGAGCTGCTCGGCGATGCCCTGGGCCACCAGCTGCGCATCGGTCTCGGGGTTCTTCACCTCGAGGATGTTCAACTGCACCTGCTTGCCGGTGAGCTTCTCCAGGTCGGCGCGGACGCGCTCCGCCTCGGCGCCGTTGCGGCCGATGACGATGCCCGGACGCGCGGCGTACAGGAAGATGGTCACCCGCTCGCTGCGACGCTCGATCTCGACCGAGGAGATGCCGGCGCGCTCAAGGCTCTTGGCCAGGTAGCGGCGGATCTTCACGTCCTCGGCGACCAGGTCGGCGTAGTTCGCGTCCGCGTACCAGCGCGTCTTGTGGTCGGTGGTGATGCCCAGGCGGAAGCCGTTGGGGTTGATCTTCTGGCCCATGCTCAGGCTCCTTGCTTCGGCTCGACGACGACGGTGATGTGGCTGGCCCGCTTCAGGATGCGGCTGGCCGATCCCTTCGCCCGCGGACGGATCCGCCGCAGCGTCATGCCCTCGTCGACGAACGCCTGGGAGACGAAGAGCTGCTCGGCCCTCAGTCCCTCGGTGTTCTCAGCGTTCGCGGTCGCGCTGGCGACCACCTTGTAGACCGGCTCGGAAGCCGCCTGCGGGGCGAACTTCAGCACGTTCAGCGCGTCGGTCACGTCCAGGCCCCGGACCAGGTCGATGACCCGGCGCACCTTCATCGGGCTCATCCGGACGTGGCGGGCGATCGCGTAAGAGCCGGGCCGATCGCCGAGCAGGGCTGCGCGACGGCTCGGTCGCTCGTTGTTGCTCATGATTGGTTGCGTTCCTCTTCCCCGCTCAGCGGCGGCGCGCCTTCTTGTCTTCCTTCACGTGCCCGCGGTAGGTGCGGGTGGGGGCGAACTCGCCCAGCTTGTGCCCGATCATCGACTCGGTGACGAACACCGGCACGTGCTTGCGACCGTCGTGCACCGCGATGGTCAACCCGATCATGTCGGGGATGATCATCGAGCGGCGCGACCAGGTCCTGATCACCTGCTTGCTTCCGGCTGCGTTCGCGGCGTCCACCTTCTTCGCAAGGTGGCCGTCGACGAAGGGGCCCTTCTTCAGGCTGCGTGGCATTTACCTCACCTGTCCAATCAGCGCTTCTTGCCGGACTTCCGGCGACGGATGATCAGGCGAGTACTCGCCTTGTTCTTGTTCCGGGTGCGACCCTCGGGCTTGCCCCACGGGGTGACCGGGTGCCGGCCGCCGGAGGTCTTGCCCTCGCCACCGCCGTGCGGGTGGTCGATCGGGTTCATCGCGACGCCGCGGACGGTCGGGCGGACGCCCTTCCAGCGGCTGCGTCCGGCCTTGCCCCAGTTGATGTTGCTCTGCTCGGCGTTGCCGACCTCGCCGACGGACGCCCGGCAGCGCACGTCCACCATCCGCATCTCGCCGGACGGGAGCCGCAGCGTCGCCATCTTGCCCTCGCGGGCGACCAGCTGGATGCGGGCACCGGCAGAGCGGCCGAGCTTCGCGCCGCCACCCGGCCGCAGCTCGACGGCGTGCACCGTCGTGCCGACCGGGATGTTGCGCAGCGGCAGGTTGTTGCCGGGCTTGATGTCGGCCGACTCACCGGCTTCCACCGTCGCACCCTGGACGAGGCCGTTGGGAGCGATGATGTAGCGCTTCTCGCCGTCCGCGTAGTGCAGCAGCGCGATCCGGGCGGTCCGGTTCGGGTCGTATTCGATGTGTGCGACCTTGGCCGGGACACCGTCCTTGTCGTAGCGACGGAAGTCGACCAGCCGGTAGGCCTGCTTGTGGCCGCCGCCGATGTGCCGGGTGGTGATCCGGCCGGAGTTGTTCCGGCCGCCGGTCTTCGGCTTGGAGGTGACCAGTGACTTCTCCGGCGTGGAGCGGGTCAGTTCGACGAAGTCGGCCACGGACGAGCCACGACGGCCCGGGGTGGTCGGCTTGTACTTGCGGATTCCCATGAGTTCTTCCTCGTCTGTCTTTCCGGCCTAGACGTCGGCGCCGGAGAAGATGTCGATGCGCTGGCCCTCAGCGACACTCACGATGGCGCGCTTGGTGTCCTTCTGCTTGCCCCAGCCGGCCCGGGTCCGGCGGCGCTTGCCCTGGCGGTTGCTGGTGTTGACGGCGAGCACCTTGACGCCGAACACCTGCTCCACCGCGATCTTGATTTCGGTCTTGTTGGCGTCCGGTGCGACCAGGAACGTGTACTTGTTCTCGTCCAGCAGGCCGTAGGCCTTCTCGCTGACCACGGGGGCCAGCAGGATGTCGCGGTGGTCGCGGATCTTGAAGTCGTTCACTTCGTCTCCTCCGGGTCCTCGGTCTTCGGCTGCACCGCGTTGACGAAGCCGGCCTTCTCCGCAGCCTTCACGGTCTTGAACCAGACCTCGGCGATCGTCCGGCCGTACCAGGGCGAATCAGGGGTGTGGAACTTCATCGAGTCCTCGTTGCCCTTGATGTCGAAGCCCTCCGGCGGCTCGCTGCCACGGTAGGAGTCCTTGCCGTAGTCCTTCGCGTCGGCGGCGGGCGCCTCGGCAGCAGGTGCTTCGGCCTTCTTGACCGCGGCCTTCCTGGCCACCGGCTTGGGCTCCTCGACGATCTCGTCGCTGACCTCGACCTTGGCGGGCTTGGCTACCTTGGCCGGCTTGGTCTCGACCACGGCCTCGTCGACCGGAACCAGCGGGCTGCCGGTGAAGGTGGCCAGGGCAGCGGTGGTGAAGACCACGTCGTCGCTGACCAGGACGTCGTAGGCGTTCAGCTGGTCGACGGCCAGCGCGTGGACGGTCGGGACATTGCGCAGGCTCAGCCAGGCGACGTCCTCGGTGCGGTCCAGGACCACCAGCAGCTTGGCGCCGCCGATCGTCGCCAGGGACGCGAGCGCGGCCCTGGTCGAGGGGGTCTCGCCGGTGACGACGCTGGCCACCACGTGGACGCGGCCGTCCCGGGCCCGGTCGGAGAGCGCTCCGCGCAGGGCGGCGGCGATCATCTTCTTGGGCGTCCGCTGGCTGTAGTCACGCGGCTGCGGGCCGTGGACGACGCCACCGCCGGTCCACTGCGGGGCGCGGCGCGAGCCCTGGCGGGCGCGACCGGTGCCCTTCTGGCGCCACGGCTTCGCACCGCCGCCCGCGACCTGGCCGCGGGTCTTGGTGGCATGCGTGCCCTGGCGGGCGGCTGCCTGCTGGGCCACCACGACCTGGTGGATCAGCGGGACATTGGTCTGGACGTCGAAGTACTCGGCCGGCAGCTCTGCGTTCGCGGAGGTGCTGCCGACGATGGCGACGGTGCGGGTCTCGCTCATGCCTGAGCTCCCTTCTTGGCTGCGCTGCGGAGCACGACCAGCGTCCCCTTGGGGCCGGGCACGGAGCCCTTCACCAGGATCAGCCCGCGCTCGGCGTCGACGGCATGGACGGTCAGGTTCTGCACGGTCACCTTCTCGACACCCATCCGGCCGGCCATCCGGGTGCCCTTGAAGACGTGGCCCGGGGTGGCGCAGGCGCCGATGGAGCCCGGCGAGCGGTGCTTGCGGTGGACGCCGTGGCTGGCGCGCAGGCCGCCGAAGCCGTGCCGCTTCATCACGCCCGCGGTGCCCTTGCCCTTCGTGACGCCGGTCACGTCGACGATCTCGGCGGCCGCGAAGGTCTCGGCGGTCAGCTCCTGACCGAGGGTGTAGGTGCTGGCATCACCGGTGCGCAGCTCGACGAGGTGCTTGCGCGGGGTGACGCCGGCCCTCTCGAAGTGCCCGGCGGCCGGCTTGGTGACGTTCTTGGCCTTGACCGCACCGAAGCCGAGCTGGACGGCGGAGTAGCCGTCGGCGTCCGGCGTGCGGACCTGGGTGACCACGCAGGGTCCGGCCTGGATCACGGTGACCGGGACGACCTTGTTGTCGGCGTCCCACACCTGGGTCATGCCGAGCTTGGTGCCCAGCAGTCCCTTGACGTTTCGTTCGCTCATCTGATCTGCCCTCACGGAAGCTTGATCTCGATGTCGACACCGGCGGGCAGATCGAGCCGCATCAGGGAGTCGACGGTCTTCGGGGTCGGGTCGAGGATGTCGATCAGCCGCTTGTGGGTGCGCATCTCGAAGTGCTCGCGGCTGTCCTTGTACTTGTGGGGAGAACGGATCACGCAGAACACGTTCTTCTCGGTCGGCAGGGGCACGGGGCCCGCCACCTTGGCGCCGGTACGGGTCACGGTGTCGACGATCTTCTTCGCCGAGGAGTCAATGACCTCGTGGTCGTAGGCCCGGAGTCTGATCCGGATCTTCTGTCCCGCCACTGGTTCGTCCTTCTTCTCGTCTTTCTCCCCCGGCGCATCAACCGGCGGAGCGGTGTCCCTCCGACCCCCGAGGTCGGGCGTGTCGGACCGTTCTGGGCCGCACACGACTCAAAATCTGTGGGTCGTGGTAGGGCCCGGCACCCGCGCGCCAGACTTGCCGGCCGGCCGCCAGGAGAGGCGTCCGGTTCGGAGCAACCTGCCGATTCTTTCATGGTGGGCTGCGTCCTGCCAAATCCCGCCCGCTGGAGCAGGATGGGCCGGTGAGTACGCCGGATCTCGTCCCGCAGCCGACCGTCCAGCCTACCCGGACCGGCCTCGGGATCGTCCTCGGCCTGGTGGCCTCGCTCGCCTTCGCCACGTCCGGGGTTTTCGTGCGTCCGCTGCTCGAGGCGGGGTGGACGCCGGGTGCCGCCGTCTTCTGGAGGGTCGCGGTCGCCTCCGTCCTGCTGCTGCCGGCCGGACTGTGGTCGATGCGCGGACGGCTGCGTGATCTGGTCTCGGAGTGGCGGCTGCTCGCCGGCTTCGGCGCGCTCGCGGTGGCGACCGCCCAGCTGTTCTACTTCGCCGCCGTCTCGCGGCTCAGTGTCGGGGTGGCGCTGCTGATCGAGTACCTCGCCCCGGTGGCGCTGGTGCTGCTGGCGATCGCCCGGACACGGCGGCTGCCAGGACGGCTCGTCCTCGCCGGCTCCGCGGCCAGCGTCGTCGGGCTCGTCTGCGTCCTCGACCTCACCGGGGCCCGCGTGGACGGCCTGGGCGTCGTCTTCGGCCTGCTGGCGATGTGCGGTGCCGCCGGGTACTTCGTGCTCGGCGCCCGCGCGACCAGGCTGCCCGCGATCGCGCTGCCGGCGTTCGGGCTGCCGGTCGGCGCTGTGGTGCTCGGCCTGGCGATCCTCGTCCGCGTCCTGCCCTACTCGGCTCCGCTGGTGGATGTCGACCTGATGGGGTGTCGCTGCCGTGGTGGGTGCCGCTGGCGGTGGTCGTCGTCGCGGCGACCGCGATCGCCTACGTGCTCGGGGTGGCCGGCATCGCCCTGATGGGCGAGCGCCTGTCGAGCTTCGTCAGCCTGTCCGAGGTGCTCTTCGCCGCGCTGCTGGCCGCGGTGCTGCTCGGCGAGACGCCCGCCCCGATCCAACTCGTGGGTGCCGTCCTGATCATCGCCGGCGTCGTCCTGATCCGGCTGTCGAGCGGAGCCCAGCCCGCTGGCCTGCCGACGTTCCCCGACGAACTCGAGGCCGCAGAAGATCGGTCGACGCCGGGTGGGAACGACGTGCGGTGATCTCGCCGGGCGCGGCATGCCAGGAGGACACCGCGGGCGCGCTCTCCCACGCCGGGCCCGGTCGACGACGATCGCCGGCTGGTCCATCTCCCGGCTGCCGGGTTGGCTCACGACGGGACCACCGGCGTGGCCATCCGCAGCGACCCCGGGAAGCCCCGCTCGAGGCCGCGGTGGACGACCCGATCCCGTCGGCGACGTCCCCACGGCCTCGCGGGGTGGCCGCCGACCCGGCACCGGCAGGGAGCCGGGGCCGGGTCAGCCTTCGCGATCAGCCCTCGTGGACGTGCATGTCCCAACCGAGATAGTTCTCGGCCGCGTCCACGATGGCATCGCTCACCGCGGCGTAGTTCGCCGCGACGTGGTGCTCGAAGCCGTTCGCGCAGATGTAGCGCACTAGCCTCTGCAGCCCCGGGATCTCCACTACCCCTGCGCCACCGAAGGTGTGCAGTGGATCGTCGGTGAACGAGCCCTCCCCTACGTAGCCACGGATCCGGCCGGCAGTGTCGTCGGTACTGATCCGCAGATAGGTGACGTGCCCGGACTTCACCAGGCCGTCGACCGTCCCGTAGGTGTTCTCCTTGCCCACCGTGCCCGCGATGATCTCCTGGTAGTCCATCTTGTAGTCGGTGAAGAACTCCCTGGGCAGGTTGCTGCAATGGAAGCAGACCGCCTTGTTCGGGTTCCCGCCGTAGTTGTTGTTCCAGTCGAACAGAGCACTCGGGGCCTGCGAGGCGAGGGCGAGCATGTGCATGCCGACCAGGCCGCAGACGTCCACCTCGCAGGCACTCGACATCAGCCTGGAGCTCATCATGCTCATCACCGTGCAGGGCACGACACCATAGTTCTCCTCCATGGACGTCCAGCACTGGATGGCACTGATCGCCACATCGGATTCCCTCATCCAGTCCTCGGTCACCGCCGCCAGCTTGGCCTGCTTGAGCAGCGCCGTGGCCGGCACGCCGCGCACCGGGATGTAGTCCTTGATGGCCTGGAGCTTCTCGACCACCATCGTGGCGTCGTCGGCGAGCCGGTCGACCCGGCCGAGGATCTCGGAGAGGTCCAGGGTGATCACCGAGATTCCCGAGGCTTCGAGCAGCTTCTCGCTGTAGCGCACTGTGTTGAACGCCTGCGGGCGGGCTCCGATGGCACCGATCCGCAGCCCCTTCAGACCGCCGACCACACGGCAGGTCGCGGCGAACCTCGCCAGATCCTCGGCGAACTCCTGGCTGAGCGGATCGACGCAGTGGGAGGACGTCAACGAATACTTGATGCCGTACTGGTGCAGGTTGTTGCAGGCCGACATCTTCCCGCAGAAGCTGTCGCGCCGCCATTGGATCGACATCTTCTCCGGATCGTCGGGAGTGGCCTGAACCAGGACCGGGGCGGTCAGACCCGACAGGCGGATGGTGTCGGCGATCGGCCGCTCCTCGCCGAAGTTGGGCAGGGTGACGATGATGCCGTCGATCTCGTCGGCGTGCTGCCTGAACAACGTGGCGCACTTCCTGGCGTCCTCGTAGGACTGGACTGCTCCGTGCTCGGTGTCCCCGGTGCCGAGGACGACGCATCGATGCCCCGCCTGCTCGACCGCCTCGACGATGTGCTCGCGGCCGGTGGCTGCGAGGTGGCCCGGGAAGAACCCCCTGCTGCCGACGATAATGCCGAATGTCAGTGACATCAGCGTGAATCCCTTCTGGTCTGTGCCGATGAACGAGCCAGCGATGGCTCGCGCGCACCGCTGGGCGACGACCGCATCCGTGCGGCCGGCTGAGCGCGAGCGACCCGAGCGGCGTACCTGAGCAGCGTAACCCGGTTTGTTGTCTCCCACAACAAACCCCGGAGTCGTTCTGGTTCGACTCTCCAGTGGCGAGACCGCAGCCAGCTGCCAACTTTTCCCGACGAACGGGAGGCTGCCGAAGCCACTGAGCCGTGATCAGATGGTGGTGCTATGGATACAGGACATCCGCTGTCGGCGCGGCCGGTTCCGGCCGGCGACGTCGACTACGAGGCCACCGGTTCCGGCTACGCCGCCAATCGGCGTCCGGACCCGCGGATCGCGGCGATGATCCACACCGCGCTCGGGGACGCCCGGACGGTGCTGAACGTGGGCGCGGGCACCGGCTCCTACGAGCCCTCCGACCGGGAGGTCGTGGCCGTCGAGCCGTCCGCGCAGATGCGGGCGCAGCGTCCGCCCGGTTCCGCACCGGCCGTGGACGCGACCGCGGAGGACCTCCCGTTCGCCAACCGGGCCTTCGACGCGGTGATGGCGATCGTGACGATCCACCAGTGGCGCGACTGGAAGCGGGGACTGCGGGAGCTGCGCCGGGTGAGTTCCGGCCCGGTGGTCGTGGTCACGTTCGATCCGGAACTCGTCGCCGCCTGGTGGCTGGCCGAGTACCTGCCCGGCCTGTTCCGCGCCGAGGCGACCCGCTATCCGCCGATCGACGCGATCTGCGACGTGCTCGGTCCCCGCACGACCGCCGTCCCCGTGCCGATCCCCATCGACTGCACCGACGGCTTCACCGAGGCCTTCTACGGACGGCCGGAGGCCTTCCTCAACCCCGAGGTCCGGGCTGCGCAGTCGGCCTGGCAGTTCGCCGACCCGGCGGAGGCCGCCACCGGCCTGAGCCGCCTGTCCGCCGACCTCTCCTCCGGCAGGTGGGACGCCCGGCACGGCTATCTGCGGACGCGTCAGGAGTTCGTCGGCGCCGTCCGGCTGATCGTTGGGCTGCCGTGACCGGCTCACCAGACAGACAGGGTTGACGGCTGACACCGGGCGCGTGACCTTCACACGAACCGAGCTCGTGCTAGATGGTCGTCGTTATGGCCGATGGTCCGGCATCGTCACACCTCAGTTGCTAGACGGTGGTGGTTGTCAGCCCCCGTAACCGCCTGACAACCACCATGATCTAGCACCAGGCCGGCCACGATGCGGCCGAGACCCTGACAACCACCATCAGCTAGCACGAAGGCTCACCGTCGGTCCGGAGGCTGCGCGGGCGAAGGCGAGGTCTTCGGGGTGGCCGGCCCCCGTAGCCATCCCGCGAGCGCCGCCACCTCGGGCGCCAGTGCCTGGATCACGTCGTCGGGGCGGGGTACTCGAACGGATCGCGAGCGTCCAGCCGGGAGCTGGTCAGCGAGGCATCCGGCGCCACAGCCAGCGGGGCGCGAAGCGGGCAGCGGCGAACAGCGGACGCAGTTGCCACGGGATCCACAGGTCGGCACCCTTGCCGCGCCGGATCCGGGCGACGACGGCGTCGGCGACCTGATCGGGCGTGGACGAGAACGGCGCCGGGGTCATCCCCTCGGTCATCCGGCCGATCACGAAGCCCGGACGGGCGATGACCAGGTGGACGCCACTGCCGTGCAACGCGTCCGCAAGCCCGGACGCGAAGCCGTCCAGCCCGGCCTTGGCCGAGCCGTAGACGTAGTTCGCCCGCCGCACCCGGGCACCGGCGACCGACGAGAACGCGACCAGGGTCCCGCTCCCCCGCAGCCGCATCCGGTCGGCCAGAACCGTGAGCAGCGCGGCCTGGGCGATGAAGTCGGTGTGCAGCAGCGCGGCCGCCGCCTCGGCGTCCCGCTCAGCCGCGGACTGGTTGCCGAGCACGCCGAACGCGAGGACGGCGACGTCGATCGGCCCGACACGGTCCTCGATGGCGTCCACCAGACCGGGCTGGGCGGCGATGTCGTCGGCGTCGAATTCGACCGTCTCGACCCGGGCCGCACCGGCTGTCTGGCAGGCCGCGACCTCGGCGTCCAACGAGCCGGGACGCGCGGCCAGCACCACGGTGGCACCGGGTGCGAGCCGGGTCGCCACGGCGAGCCCGATCTCGCTGCGTCCGCCGAAGACGGCGACGACGCTCACAGCACCTCGCGCAACCGTGCGAGCCGCGCCAGCGACGAGTCTCGTCCCAGCAGTTCCATCGACTCGAACAGCGGCGGGGAAACGTTCGACCCCGTAATCGCTAGCCGGACCGGGCCGAACGCGAACTTGGGCTTCAGGCCGAGGCCGTCGACCAGTGCTTCGCGCAGCGCCGCCTGGATGGACTCGGTGTCCCACTTCCCCAGCCCGGCCAGCGCCGACGTGGCCGCTTCGACCACCTGGGCTGCGTCCGGCCCCGCCTTGGCGAGGGCATCCGCGTCGATGGTCAGCTCGGCGTCCGGAGTGAACAGGTAGGCCAGCTTCGGCACGGCCTCGCTGAGCAGCACGAGTCGCTCCTGCACCAGCGGGACGGCCCTGCGCAGCAACTCGACGTCGGCTGCGGACGGGTCCGTCCACTGGCCCTGCGCCACCGCATACTCCACGATCCGGTCAGCCAGATCGTCCGGGGCCAGGGCCCGCAGGTAGTGCCCGTTCAGCGAGTTCAGCTTGGCCAGGTCGAAGATCGGGCCGGTGGTGTTCACCTTCGCCCAGTCGAATGCCGCGACGAACTCGTCGAAGCTGGCCACGTCCTCCCCCTCGTGGACGGGCGGATAGGCCAGCAACTGCAGGAAGTTCCGCAGAGCGTCCGGCAGGTAGCCCTGCTCGACGAACCAGGTCAGCCGCGCGGCCGGGTTCTTCCGCTTGGAGATCTTCGACTTGTCCGTGTTCCGCAGCAGCGGCATGTGCGCGAACGCCGGCGTCTCCCAGCCCAGCCAGCGGTAGAGCAGCAGGTGCTTGGGGGTGGACGAGATCCACTCCTCGCCGCGGACGACGTGGGTGATCCCCATCAGGTGGTCGTCAACGACGACGGCCAGGTGGTAGGTCGGGAACCCGTCCGCCTTCAGGATCACCTGGTCGTCCGGACGCGGGGCGTTCACCTCGCCGCGGATCAGGTCGGTGAAGGCCAGCGGAGCGTCCTCGGGAATGAGCATCCGTACCACGGGCGTCTCGCTGAACCCCGGCAGCGCGGCCCGCTGCTCGCGAGTCTTGCCCAGGCAGAGCCGGTCGTAGCCGGTCACGGCGGTCTTGGCGGCCTGCTGCTCGGCACGCAGGTTCGCCAGCCGCTCGGGGGTGCACCAGCAGTAGTAGGCGTGGCCGGACGCGATCAGCTCGTCCACGAACGGACGATAGGTGTCCAGTCGTTCGGACTGGCGGTAGGGCGCGTACGGACCGCCGATGTCGGGCCCCTCGTCCCAGTCGAGCCCGAGCCAGTGCAGCGTGTCGTAGATCTGCTGTTCGGAGCTCGCCACGTAGCGGGCGCGGTCGGTGTCCTCGATCCGCAGCACGAACTGGCCGCCGGTGAGCCGGGCGTAGGCGAGGTTGAACAGGGACATGTACGCGGTGCCGACGTGCGGGTCACCGGTCGGTGACGGCGCGACGCGGAGGCGGGCTGGGGCATCAGTCATGGCCGGATCAGCCTATCGTCGCGAGGCGCTCCCGCCCGTTTCGCCGAGGGCAGCCCGCGGTAGTGTGCGCGGCATGACCGTCGTGGGCCTGGTCGCCGTCGGCCTTGCGACGCTCGCCCTGATCGTGCTGCACGTCGTCGGCCGTTCGCTGTCCGCGGTCCAACGGACGATCTCGGAGTACGCGCTGATCGGTCCGGTGCCGCGCGTCCTGTTCGGGGTCTTCGCCCTCAGCCTCGCGCTGAGCGGGCTGGCCGTGCTGGTCGCCGAGATCGACCGTCCGGTGGCAGTCGTCGCCCTCGCGGTCTTCGCCCTGGGCACCACCGCCGTCGCCTTCTTCCCCACCGACGAGATCGACCCGGAAGCGGGCGACGTCGAGTTGAGCCGGGACGGACGCATCCACACGGTCGGCGCGTTCGCCGCCTTCCTCGGCCTGGTCGTCGCGGGCTTCGCCGTCGGCCCGATCGGTACCGGCCCGCTGTCCGCCCTCGTGCCGTTCGTTCCGCTGCTCGGCGTCCTCGCGTTCGTGGTAACGCTTGCGGCCCGGCGCCCGTTGGGCCGCTTGACCGGCGTCGCGTCCGTCCATGGGATCGGCGAGCGGATCCTGGTCGTGGGGCAGCTCGGCTGGCTCGCGATCGTGCTGGTCGCGCACGCCTGAGTGGGGTCTCGCCGGCCGTCCGGAGCGCCGCAGCCACCGTGCTAACTTCGTCGGCATGACCGACACGCCCGCCGACAGCGACTTCATCCGCGACCGGGTCCGCAGGGACATCGAGCAGGGCCGGAACGGCGGACGTGTCCAGACCCGGTTCCCTCCCGAACCCAACGGTTACCTGCACATCGGCCACGCGAAGGCGATCACCGTCGACTTCGGCACCGCGGAAGACTTCGGCGGCATCTGCAACCTCCGTCTCGACGACACCAACCCCGATACCGAGGAGACCGAGTACTTCGAGTCGATCCTGGCCGACATCGCCTGGCTCGGGTTCCATCCCGCGGCGGTCCTGCACGCGTCGGACTACTTCGGCCAGCTGTACGCGTGGGCGGAGTACCTGGTCGAGCACGGCCTGGCCTATGTGGACGACCAGGACACCGAGACGATCTCCGCCCAGCGCGGCGGCTTCGGCAAGCCGGGCGTCGACAGCCCGTTCCGCGACCGTCCGGTCGCCGAGAACCTGGACCTCCTGCGGCGCATGCGGGACGGCGAGTTCGCCGACGGTGCCCGGGTGCTCCGCGCCCGGATCGACATGAACCACGAGAACATGGCGCTGCGCGACCCGGTGATGTACCGGATCCGGCACTCCCACCACTTCCGCACCGGCGACGACTGGTGCATTTACCCCACCTACGACTGGGCGCACGGCCAGTCGGACGCGATCGAGGGCGTCACCCACTCCATCTGCACCCTGGAATTCGACACCCACCGTCCGCTGTACGACTGGTACCTCGAACGCCTTCCTCTGCCCGGCGACAGGCCCCAGCAGATCGAGTTCGCCCGGCTCGAACTGACCCACACGATCACCAGCAAGCGGCGCCTGGCCCGGCTGGTCGCCGACGGCACGGTGGACGGCTGGGACGACCCCCGCATGCCAACGCTGCGGGGCCTGCGCCGCCGCGGCTACCCGTCCCGCGCCATCCGCGCCTTCTGCCGTGAGATCGGCACCACCCGGACGAACAGCCGGCAGAACATCGAGGCGCTCGAGTCGTACGTCCGCCGCGAGCTGAACGCCACCGTGCAGCGGCGGATGGCCGTGCTGCGTCCGCTGCGGCTGGTGATCGACAACTGGCCGTCCGACGCGTCCGGGAACCCGGTGGTCGAGTACTTCGAGGTCGCCAACAACCCCGAGAACGAGGCGGACGGCACCCGTCAGGTCGCCTTCTCCGGCGAGTTGCTGATCGAGTCCGAGGACTTCGCCGAGGTTCCGCCGCCGAAGTTCTTCCGGCTCTCGCCCGGTCGCGAGGTGCGGCTGCGGGGCGCCTACCTGGTCACCGCCACCTCGATGGAGAAGGACGCCTCGGGAACAGTGACAGCCGTCCACGCCACCTACGACCCGGCCACCCGCGGCGGGGACGCACCCGACGGCCGCAAGGTGAAGTCCACGATGCACTGGGTCTCGGCCGCCCATGGGGTGTCGATCACGGCCGCGCTGTACGACCGGCTGTTCACCGCGGCCGTACCGGGAGAGGCGACCGGGGAGCCGCTCGACGACCTGAACCCCACCTCGCGCGAACTGCTGGAAGGCTGCGTCGCTGAAGCGTCCCTCGCCGATGTCGAGCCGGGCCAGGTCGTCCAGTTCGAGAGGCTCGGGTACTTCGCGCACGACTCCGAACAGCGGCTGCTGTTCCACCGCACGGTGGGCCTGCGCGACGAATGGGCCGCGATCCAGCGACGCCAGGGCTGAGCCGGGCCGGGCGTTCGGAGCGCGGTGTGCCGCGCCTGCGTAAGCTTCAGCCATGACCGATTCGCACGACTGGTTCGCCGACCATCTCGGCCCCGTCGAGATCATCGCCCTGACCCTGCCCGAGAACGACGACGCCACTGGCTGGACGGCACTGCTGGCCGCGGTCGAGGCGCACACCATCCGCGTCCTGGACCTGGAGTTCGTCCGCCGCAACGCCGCCGACGAGGCGGAGTTCCTCGCCATCGAGGACCTGGCGAACCCGCCGGCGATCCTGGCCGAGTTCGACGGCGCCGAGAGCGGCCTGATCGCGGACGAGGACGCCGCGGCATTGCTCGCCGAACTGGCCGACGGCGAGGTGACGGCCGTGCTGGTGGTCGAGCACCTCGGCCTGCTGTCCGCGCTGCACGCGTTCGAGGCGTCCGGTTCCCGGCTCCTGCTCGACGGCACTCTCGACCTCGACGAGTTGGACGAGGCGCTGACCGACAACGAATCCGACGACTGAACAGGAACCTCACCGATGAGCCTTCTTCGCACCGCCACCCACATGGCCGTTGCCAGTTCCGTGCACGGCAAGGTTCAGCGCCGCCAGGCACGGCGCTGGGCCGCAGCCGACCAGGCCGCCGCAGCACAGGCACCCGCCCCGGCTCCGGTGGCGCCCCCGGTTCCCGAGCCGCCGCACACTCCCCCGGCACCGACTGCTCCGTCCGGCGACGACGCCATGGCCCGCAAGCTCGGCCAGCTCACCCAACTCGGCCAGCTGCGGGCGGCGGGCATCCTCACCGACGCCGAGTTCGAAGCCAAGAAGGCGCTGATCCTCGCCGGCTGACCCATGACACGCCCCATCGCCGACCGACTGCCGCCCCTGCCGCTCCATGACCTCGGGGGTCGCCGAGCCGTGGTCACCGGGGCCAGCGCCGGCATCGGGCTGGCCACGGCCGCCGCGCTGGCCGGAGCGGGCGCAGAGGTCGTCCTCGCGGTCCGCGACCTGACACGTGGCGCGGCCGCCGCGGCGCGCATCCACGAGCGCCACCCGGGCGCCGCTGTCATGGTGGAACGCGTCGAGCTCGGATCGCTGACCAGCATCTCGGAGGCAGCCTCGCGGATCGGAGAACGGCCCGTGCACCTGCTGGTGAACAACGCCGGCACCGGCACCGACGATCCGGAGGCCCGCACCGCGGACGGCTTCGATCTCCAGGTGGGGGTGAACTATCTGGGGGCCTGGGCCCTCACCGCGTCCCTGTGGCCAGCGCTGCGGGAAGCAGGCGGCGCCCGGGTGGTGACGCTCGGCTCGACCATGTCCGAGCGCGGGAAGGTCGAGGCGGGGTTCGGCCGGCCGACCGGGTCGACCTACCAGTCCTACTGCGACTCCAAGCTCGCGACGGTCGTCTTCGCAACCGAGCTGCGCCGGCGGTGTGCCGAGGCGGAGGTGGATGTCACCGCCGTCCCCGCCCACCCCGGCTGGTGCGCAACCGCCATCTTCGACACCGGTGGGCCGCCCGCGTTCGTCACGATGATCGGACGGCTGACCGGGTCGATCCAGTCGCCCGGCGACGGCGCCCAGCCGATCCTGCTCGCCGCCACGGCCTCGGAACCGTCGGCGTACTACGGTCCGCTGCGGCACCGGGGCTCGGCCGGGCCGGCCGGCCCCGTGCCGCTCCCGGGCCCAGCCGGATCCCCCGGCATCGGGGAGCGCCTGTGGGACCTGTCCACGGACCTGACCGGCATCGCGCTGCACCCGTGAGCCGACGCTAGGGTTTGCCGCATGACATCCCCGATCACCGTCGTCGGCGAAGCCCTGATCGACATCGTCGTCCCCAATGGCGGCGAGCCCGTCGAGCACGTCGGGGGCAGCCCGGCCAATGTGGCCGTCGGGCTGGCTCGTCTCGGCCACGCCACGCGGCTCGCGACCCACATCGGCGCGGATGCGCGCGGACGGCGGATCGCCGACCTGATGCGGGCCGAGGGCGTCGACCTGGCCGCCGGCAGCACCTCGGCAACCCGCACCCCGACCGCCGTCGCGCACCTGGACGCCGATGGCGTGGCCACCTACGACTTCGACCTCGACTGGCAGCTGGATGCCGCCGCGGTCTCGGCGGCGTCCACCGGCCACCTGCACACCGGCTCGATCGCGGGCACCCTGCTTCCCGGTGCCGACGCGGTCTGGGAGCTTGTCCGATCGACACGCGATCGGGCGACGATCTCCTACGACCCGAACGCCCGACCGTCCCTGATGGGCAGCCCGGAAGCGGCCCGGCCGGTAATCGAGCGGCTGATCCGGCTCGCCGACGTCGTCAAGGCGTCCGACGAGGACGTCCGCTGGCTGTACCCCGGCCGTCCGCTGCCGCAGGTGCTCGCCGACTGGGCAGCGATGGGTCCGAGCGTCTGTGCCGTCACCCAGGGCGGCCAGGAGGCCGTGGTGCTCGCCGCCGGCGAACTCCAGCGCTTCCCGACCCTGCCCGCGGCCGTCGTCGACACCGTCGGTGCCGGTGACTCTTTCATGTCCGGGCTGATCTCCGGGCTGCTGGACGCCGGCCTGCTCGGCGAGGCTGCGGCCCGCGAGCGGCTGCGCTTCGCCGACTGGCCCCAGCTCAACGCGGCCATCTCCCGCGCACTGGCCTGCGCCGCGATCACGGTGTCCCGGGCGGGCGCGAACCCTCCGACCCGTGCGGAACTGACGATCGACGCCTGACCCGGACCGCTAGCGCTGCTCGACGTCGAGTCGCGGGTAGCGACCGCGGTAATGGATGAGCGGGTCGTCCTCCCCGGTGACGACGACGTGCTCGACCACGGTCGTGGCCACGAGCGACCAGCCCACCTCGGCCACTCCCTCAAGCCGGACGCCGGCCCATACACCGGCACCGGCTGGCACCGGGCCCCAGTCCGTCTCGGTGAACTCCGCCTGCCGGAACGCACCACCGGGTGCCGGGGCCGCTCCGGCGAAGACCTCAGCGAGCTGACGCTGCCCGTCACCGAGGACGGTCACCGCGGCCCTCCCCGAGGACTTCAGAGCGTCGGTCAGGTCGGCCAGCGGGTCGAGCAGCGCGAGCAGCCGCGCCGGCGTCCCGTTGGCGACCAGGACGGACGAGACGGTCAGCCCGGCCGGACGCCGCTCGCCGGTCGCCGTCCACAGCGTCACCCCGGAAGCCAGCCGTCCCCTCAGGGCACGGACGGCGTCGCGCGCGGACGGCGGGTCGGCGAAGGGATGGCTGTCGTGGATCGTCATGGCCCTGCCTTCCTGGCTCCGGGATCCTCCGGTCCCCCGCTCCAGATCCTGGCAGCGTAGTCGACCGGAAACGCGAACAGCGCCGGCCCCTCGCGGGACCGGCGCTGTCGCGTGCAGGTCAGATCACTTCAGGATCTTGGTCACCCGGCCGGCGCCGACGGTGCGGCCGCCCTCGCGGATGGCGAACTTCAGCCCGTCCTCCATGGCGATGGGCTTGTTCAGGTGGACGGTCATGTCGGTGGTGTCACCGGGCATCACCATCTCGGTGCCCTCGGGCAGCTGGACGACGCCAGTCACGTCCGTGGTCCGGAAGTAGAACTGCGGGCTGTAGTTGGAGAAGAACGGCTTGTGACGGCCACCCTCCTTCTCGGTCAGCACGTAGACGTTGCCCTCGAAGTCGGTGTGCGGGGTGGTCGAACCCGGCTTGATCACGACCATGCCGCGCTCGACGTCGTCCTTCTTGGTGCCACGAAGCAGCAGGCCGACGTTCTCACCCGCGCGACCCTCGTCGAGGATCTTGCGGAACATCTCCACACCGGTGATGGTGGTGGACTGCTTCTGCTCGTGGATGCCGATGATGTCGACGACCTCGCCGGTCTTGACGATGCCGCGCTCGATCCGGCCGGTCACGACGGTGCCACGACCGGTGATCGTGAACACGTCCTCGATCGGCATCAGGAACGGCTTCTCGGTGTCGCGCGCCGGCTGCGGGATGTACTCGTCGACGGCGTCCATCAGGTCCAGCACCGACTGGGTCCACTTGGGGTCGCCGTTCATCGCCGGGAAGGCGGCGACGCGGACGATCGGGGCGTTGTCGCCGTCGAACTCCTGCGAGCTGAGCAGCTCACGGACCTCGAGCTCGACGAGCTCGATCAGCTCCTCGTCGTCGACCATGTCGCACTTGTTCAGGGCGACCACGATCGCCGGGACGCCGACCTGGCGGGCCAGCAGCACGTGCTCGTGGGTCTGCGGCATCGGGCCGTCGGTGGCGGCCACGACCAGGATCGCACCGTCCATCTGGGCGGCACCGGTGATCATGTTCTTCACGTAGTCAGCGTGACCTGGGCAGTCGACGTGAGCGTAGTGACGCTTCTCGGTCTGGTACTCGACGTGAGCGATCGAGATGGTGATGCCGCGCTGGCGCTCCTCCGGAGCCTTGTCGATCTGATCGAACGCCGACACCGCATTCAGCTCGGGGTACTTGTCGTGGAGCACCTTCGTAATCGCCGCGGTGAGCGTGGTCTTGCCGTGGTCGATGTGCCCGATGGTGCCGATGTTACAGTGCGGCTTGGTCCGCTCGAACTTGGCCTTTGCCACTTGGGCTCCTCTTTCGGTTCAGTCGCCACGCGGGGCTCGCGGGGCGTTGCTAGTGGTTGACTGCATGGTCACGGCCGGCGCAAAACGCCGACCATGCCAAGTTTTCTCTACCGGCTGATGAGAGTCAAACTCACGCCGTGCCGCCTCGACCCTTGGCGATGATCTCCTCGGCGACCGACTTCGGGGTCTCGCCGTAGGAGTCGAACTCCATCGAGTACGACGCCTGGCCGGACGTCTTGGACCGCAGGTCGCCGACGTAGCCGAACATCTCACTCAGCGGAACCAGGGCGCGAACGACCTGGTTGCCGTGGGCCTCGGTCATCGACTGGACGTGGCCGCGGCGGCTGTTGATGTCGCCGATGACCGTGCCCAGGTAGTCCTCCGGCGTGGTCACCTCGACCGCCATCAGCGGCTCCAGCAGGGCCGGGTCGGCCTTGCGGGCGGCCTCCTTGAAGACCATCGAGCCGGCGATCTTGAAAGCGAGCTCCGAGGAGTCGACGTCGTGGTACGCACCGTCGAGCAGCGTCACCTTGATGTCCTCCACCGGGTAGCCGGCCAGCGGGCCGAAGGCCATCGCCTCCTGGATGCCGTGGTCGACCGCCGGGATGTACTCCTTGGGGATGCGACCGCCGGTGACGGCGTTCACGAACTCGTAGCCCGCACCCGCCTCCTGCGGCTCCAGGGCGACGAGCACCTTCGCGTACTGGCCCGAACCACCCGACTGCTTCTTGTGGGTGTACTCGACCTTCTCCACCGGACGGCGGAGGGTCTCGCGGTAGGCCACCTGCGGCTTGCCGATGTTCGCCTCGACCTTGAACTCGCGCTTCATCCGGTCGATCATCACCTCGAGGTGCAACTCCCCCATGCCGGCGATGATGGTCTGCCCGGTCTCCTCGTCGGTGTGGACGCGGAAGGTGGGGTCCTCCTCGGCCAGCCGCTGGATCGCGGTCGACAGCTTCTCCTGGTCGGACTTGGTCTTCGGCTCGATGGCCTGCTCGATCACCGGGGCCGGGAAGTCCATGGACTCCAGCACCACCGGGTTCTGCGGGTCGCACAGGGTCTCGCCGGTGGTGGTGTCCTTCAGGCCCATCACCGCGATGATCATGCCGGCGCCGATCTGGTCGATCTCCTCACGCTTGTTCGCGTGCATCTGGTAGATCTTGCCGATCCGCTCCTTGCGGCCCTTGGTCGAGTTGAGCACCTGCTGGCCGGCCTTGAGGACCCCGGAGTAGACCCGGATGTAGGTCAACTTGCCCAGGTGCGGGTCGGCCGCGATCTTGAAGGCCAGCATCGACAGCGGCTCGTCGTTGGACGTGTGCCGCTCGATGACCTCGTCGGGATGGCCCGGCTTGAAGCCCTCGATCGCCGGGATGTCCAGCGGGGACGGCAGGTAGTCGATGACCGCGTCCAGCATCGGCTGCACGCCCTTGTTCTTGAACGAGGAGCCGCAGATGACCGCGGTGAGCTTGTTCGCGATCACGGCGCGCCGGACGGCCGCCTTGATCTGCGCAGCCGGGATCTCCGCGCCGGTCTCCTCGGCGTCGAGCCACACCTCGGCGAAGTCGTCGTCGTGGTCGGCCAGCACGTGGATCAGCTGCTCGCGAGCGGTCGCGGCGGCGTCCACC
The DNA here is from genome assembly GCA_017306015.1 of Propionibacteriaceae bacterium. GTDB lineage: Bacteria > Actinomycetota > Actinomycetes > Propionibacteriales > Propionibacteriaceae > Propionicimonas. The sequence continues at coordinate 202,119 of JAFKJK010000008.1, read as the reverse complement.
ATGTCGGCCGGGATCTCCTCGACGGTGTAGTCCTCACCGATCTTGGTCTCGCCGTGCCACATCAGGGCGCGCATGCCGACCAGGTCGACGATGCCGGTGAACTTCGACTCGGCGCCGATCGGCAGCTGCAGGATGGCCGGGATCGCGTTGAGCCGCTCCCGGATCGTCTTCACGCAGTAGTCGAAGGACGCACCGGTGCGGTCGAGCTTGTTCACATAGCAGATCCGAGGCACTCCGTAGCGGGTCGCCTGCCGCCACACCGTCTGGCTCTGCGGCTCCACGCCCGCGACTCCGTCGAAGACGCAGACCGCGCCGTCCAGCACCCGCAGGGAGCGCTCGACCTCAATGGTGAAGTCGACGTGACCGGGGGTGTCGATGATGTTGATCTGGGTGTCGTGCCAGAAGCACGTCGTCGCGGCGGACGTGATCGTGATGCCGCGCTCCTGCTCCTGCTCCATCCAGTCCATGGTGGCGGCGCCGTCGTGCACCTCACCGATCTTGTAGTTGATGCCGGTGTAGAAGAGAATCCGCTCGGTGGTCGTCGTCTTGCCCGCGTCGATGTGGGCCATGATGCCGATGTTGCGCACCTTGGCCAGGTCCTGCTTTACGTCAATCGCCACGAGGGCCAACCTTCCGTTCTCTTCTTCGTGCTCTGCCCCTGACTCCTCGGGGCTGTTCTTCTCAGGGCACAGGGCACGGCTGGTGTCGCCGTGCCCTGGGTCTCGGTCCTATCCGCGGGTTCTGGTCACCAGCGGTAGTGGGCGAACGCACGGTTCGCCTCGGCCATCTTGTGGGTGTCCTCGCGGCGCTTCACCGACGCGCCGAGACCGTTGGACGCGTCCAGCAGCTCGTTCATCAGCCGCTCGGTCATGGTCTTCTCGCGACGCTGCCGGGAGAAGCTCACCAGCCACCGCAGGGCGAGGGTGTTGGCCCGTCCGGGCTTCACCTCGACCGGCACCTGGTAGGTGGCGCCACCGACCCGGCGGCTCTTGACCTCCAGCGCGGGACGGATGTTGTCGAGCGCCTTCTTCAGCGTCTGCACCGGGTCGACACCGGTCTTGGTCCGGGTGCCCTCCAGGGCGTCGTAGACGATGCTCTGCGCGGTCGTCTTCTTGCCGTCCAGCAGGATCTTGCTGACGAGCTGGCTGACGACGGGCGAGCCGTAGACCGGATCGACGACGACGGGACGCTTCGGGGCGGGACCCTTGCGAGGCATTACTTCTCCTTCTTCGCGCCGTAGCGGCTGCGGGCCTGCTTGCGGTTCTTCACACCCTGGGTGTCGAGCGAGCCGCGGATGATCTTGTAGCGCACACCCGGAAGGTCCTTGACCCGGCCACCGCGGACGAGCACCATCGAGTGCTCCTGCAGGTTGTGGCCGACACCGGGGATGTACGCGGTCACCTCGACGCCGGACGACAGCCGGACGCGGGCGACCTTGCGCAGCGCGGAGTTCGGCTTCTTCGGCGTGGTGGTGTACACCCGGGTGCAGACGCCGCGGCGCTGCGGGGAACCCTTGAGCGCGGGCGTCTTGTTCTTGCTGACCTTGTCAGTGCGGCCCTTGCGGACCAACTGCTGGATGGTGGGCACCGGCTGGTATCTCTTTCCGTTCAGGTTTCTGGTGGCGCGCACCGCGCGCCACCAGCCTGATCCCGTCAACTCAGATCGCTCCCTGAGCTTGTCGAAGGATGAAGCCGGACGCGGCGCACGCACGCATGGTTCGGTCGCCCGAACACAGCTGTCAAGGTTACCTTCTGCCCGGACCAGCGTCAAAAACGCCTGGCGCGTCCGGGCCGGGCCGACGTGGCCCGGCCCGGCGAAGGCGTCAGCGTTGCCGCCTCCGCCTGCGGATCAGGCTCGACGCGGCCACCGCTCCACCGCCGGAGACCGCCAGCCCGGCGAGCAGGGCGACACCGACGGTGGCCTCGTCGATCCCGGCCGGGGCCGGTGAGTTGGCGGTCACCACGGCCACGGACTCCGCGACGTCCAGCCCGAGACTGGTCACCTGTGCACCGTCGTGCGTCACGGAGAGCGTCTGCGCACCCGCCGGCGCGTCGCCGGGCAGCTGGACGGTGGCCTCGAAGCCCCCACTCGCGTCCGCGGTGACGCTGGCGAGCTCGCCCGGCACGGACTGCAGCGAGATGCTCAGCCCGTCCTGGCCCGGCTCGAACCCGGCCCCGGAGATCGTCAGCGACGCCCCCGCGGTCACCCTGCCGTCCCCCTGCAGGGACAGTGTGGCCGGGCCGGTCTCTGGACTCTCGGACGGTGTCGGCGTCACCGACGGCTGGTGGCTGGCCTTCGCTGTCGGGCTGGCGCTGGCGGTGGGTCGCGCCTTCGCGGTCGTCGTCGCGGAGGGCTTGGGATCGGCCTTCCTGCCCGGGTTGGTCTTCTTGCCCGGCGAGGCCTTGCTGGAGGTGTTCCCGGACGAGGTACCGCTCGACGAGTCGCTCGACGGTCGCGCCGGGGCGGGCGATGCGGAGGCCGACGCCTGCTTCTTGCCGGTCTGCGACGCGTCCGACGGCCCGGACGGGGTGTCCCCCTTGGTGCCGTCGAAGCCCGGCCAAGGGACCTTCACCCCGGTGTGGTCGTCGTAGCCGTCCCAGTCGCAGTCCTCCCACTGGGTGTAGTCGTTGTCGCCGGCGTGGGCGAGGGCGGCCGAGAGCGGCAGGATGCCGCCGGCTCCGAGTGCGATCCCGACGACCGGTGCGATCAACAGCGAGCGCAGGCGGCCGCCGCGCGAGCGGGGGTTCGGTGTGGTCATGACTGGTTCTCCTAGACGTGAGCCGGGACGCCGGCGGGGTCGGATTCGGTGAGGCTGTGGTCGAGTTGGTTGAACACGTCTCGGTCGAGTTCGCGTTCGGAGTGGGCGACGATGGTCGAGGCCACCATCGCCCCGGTGATGTTGGTCGCCGTCCGGCCCGTGTCGGCGATGGCCGAGATCGGGATGGTGAGCACCATGATCTCCAGGGGCAGCCCGACCGCTGTCAGCACGCTGGCCGTCACCACTGTCGCCGTTCCGGGGACGCCGGCTGTGCCCAGCGACACGAACAGCGCCATCACCGCGAGGATCGCGTAGTCCTTGAGTCCGTAGGTGAGCCCGAGGCCGTGGACACCGTAGATCGCGGTCAGCACCGGCCAGATCCCGGCGCAGCCGGGCATCCCGATGGTGGTGCCGAGCGGCGCGGTGAAGTTGGCCACCTCCGGACTGACCCCGATCCGCTCGGTGAGGATCCGGGTGGTCACCGGCAGGGTGCCGGTGCTCGACTGGGTGGAGAAGCCGACCACCTGGGCCGGCACGATCTTGCGGAAGAAGGCGATCGGCGGAAGGTTTGCGAACGCCTTGACCAGGACGGCGTTGAGCAGCCAGGTGTCGATCGCGAAGGCGAGGAACGCCACCGCGAGCATCACCAGCAGCGAACTGATGATGCCGGTGTTGGTGAAGCCCCGGGATGCCTGGACCGCGACCAGCGAGAGGACGGCGTACGGCGTCAGCCTGATCACGAACGTGACGGCCTTGAAGATGATCGCCTTGGTCGCCTCGACCAGGTCCTTGAACGGCTGGACGAGTTGCCGGTCACGGTTGGCGACCAGCACGTAGGCGACGGCGATCATCACGGAGAAGAGGATCACCGGGATGATGTGGTCGTTGGCCGCGTCGTAGACGATGTTGCGCGGGAAGAAGCCGATCAGCACCTCGGAGAAGGAGACGGTCGCACTCTCGAAGTTGGCCGCGTCCACGCCTTCGATGCTGAGGTTGGCGTTCCGGCCCACCCCCAGCGCGAGCCCGAGCCCGATGGTCAGGACGATGGCGATCGCATTGGTGACCATCAGCCAGAGGACCGACTTCAGCCCGATGCCCTTCAACTGCTGCACCGAGCCGAGCGAGGTGACGCTGGAGAGGATCGAGACCGCGATCAGCGGGATGACGATGGCCCCAAGGACGGTGACGTAGATCTTGCCGAACGGCACCACCCAGTCGGTATGCCCCTGGAACGCGATCCCGATGACCGCTCCGGCCGCCATCGCCCCCAGGATCCTGGCGGTGAAGTCGACCTTGCGCCTGCCCAGCAGGAAGATGCCCGTGTAGGCGACGAGAACCGCCAGCAGCGCGCTCGCGGAGAGGATGTCGAATGTCATGGTCTGCCCTTCCGGCCTTCCCGCCCGGCGCTCGCGCGCCGGGCGGGGAGGACCACACGAACGGTCACTTCACCTTCTTGGTGGCCTTGGCGACCCGGGTGACGGCGTTGTAGCCGAGCTTCCGGCCGGTCACCTTCACCGTCACCTTCTTGCCCTTCTGCGCGGCGGTCAGCTTCAGCGAACTCTTCGTCGCGCCGCTGATCGCGGTGCCGCTGGCGAACCACTGGTAGCTGAACTTCACGCCGGACTTCGGCTTCCAGGCTCCGGGCCTCGCCTTGAGGGTCTTGCCCACCTTGGCCGTGCCCGAGACCTTCGGGGTCGCCGTCCTGGTGAACTTCGAGCCCACGATGGCGTGGGTGGCCGCCGAGGTGACCGACGTCGTCGCCAGACCGGTGGCCGTGCCGGTGACGGTGACGCTGATCCGGGCGTCCACGTCGGCGGCGGCGAGCCGGTAGCTCGGCCTGGTGGCGCCGGGGATCGGCCTGCCGTTCGCGTTCCACTGGTAGGCGAGCGTCGCGGACGGCGCCCAGTCCCCTGCCGCTGCGGTGAGCGTCTGGCCAACCTTGGTCTTCCCACTGATGGTCGGCTTCGGGACGGTGACGAAGGCGGCCCCGGCCACGGCGGCCGTCGGTGCCGACTCCGTGGCAACGGTGGCGTAGTTCGGCCGGGAGGCGGTGATCCGGAAGCTGACCTTCCTGCCCACCTCGGCGGCCGTCAGGGTGTAGCTGTCCGAGGTGGCTCCGGCGATCGGGCTACCGTCGGCGAGCCATTGGTAGGACAGCGTCGGGCTGTGGCTCCAGTTGTCCCAGAAGCCCTCGAGCCTGCTCCCGACCACCGGTGTCCCGGACACGGTCGGAGTCGGGGTGGTGGTGATGCTGAACTGCACCGAGGTGTTCGGCTTGAGCACGTCGTCCAGCGCAGCGACGGCCTCCGCGGCGAACTCGACCTTGGTCAGACTGTCCCTTCCGGTGCTGCGGCCGGTGTCGGCCAGTGCCTTGGCGGTCCTGCGCACCCAGCCCAGTTCGAGCATGTACTCGGTGAAGGTCTGGTCCTTGCCCGACGCGACGTTGTCCTTGTGCAGCCACTCGCCGACCACGGGACTGGCGGCATCCCTGTTGTAGCGGACGATCGTTGGCACCTGCAGCCGGGTGGCGTTCGCCTGGTCCGTGGCCGGGTTGAACGAGGTGCCGTACGGGTTGACGGTGGGGGTCTCGCCGAGGACGGCGTTCGGGAAGTAGGACACCGAGTTGTTCCTCTTGGACGAGTTCTCGGTGATCCAGTTCGGGCCGAGGTAGTCGGCGATCCTGGCGTACAGGTAGGAGTAGCCGTACTGGTAGGGCGCGGAGGTTGACGGCGTCCCGGCTGCGCGGATCCACAGACCCCCGGTTGCGCTGGACGCCGAGGCGACATCGATCGCGTCCCCGGTGCCGAACCGTACGTTGGAGTCCAGCGCGAAGTCGACGACATAGACCACCGGGACGTTCAGCTCCTTGGCCCGCCTGGCGACCGAGCCGATGATCGCCTGGGTGTTGTGGCAACCCTGACCGGCGAACAGGATCGGCACCTCGCCCGGGCTGTTGAGCAGGTCGTAGAGCTCCTTGACGTCGATGGACTTCAGCCTGAAGTCGCCGGGGTTCGGGTAGTCGGCCGGATCGAAGATCGTCACGGCCTTGCCGATCCGGTCGGCGGTCTCGGTGCTGCCCTCGATGTAGGTCGCGCTCGCGTTGTACAGGCGGCTGAAGAACTCCAGCTGGGTGCGCTCGGCAGCGGTCCGGCCGGTGAACGCCGACTGGAGCGAGGCCGCGGTCGTGGTCCTCACGTCGCCGGTATCGGCCGCGAATGCGGCGGCTTCGGCGTCGGTGACCGAGGCGAGCCTGGTCACCGTCTTCCCGCTGTCGACGTTCCTGCGGTCGGTGATGTGGACGTTCAGCAGGAGCGCGGTGTTGCCGGCGTAGTTCTCCAGCGCTCCCCCGCTCGCGGTCGCCGACGCCGGCAGGAGGTTCGTGACCAGCTTCCAGACATCACTGAGCCTCGCCGGCTGGGACTTGCCGTCCGAGGTCTTGAAGTTGGTGGAGTTGCCACCGGTCACGTCGGCGACACCGCTGGCAAGGGTGCTGTCCAGCTGGTAGCCGTCCACGTAGGGGTCGAAGTGGTAGATCTTCTTCACTCCCGTGGATGCCTTCGCTGCGGCGTTCACGACCGGCAGCAGGGCCTGGCTCGCGGCGTGCTCGGGACCACCGAGGAAGAGGTAGTAGTCGCCGTTGCTGGACAGCACGTCCAGGAGCCGGTCGGTCGTGACGTTCTCGAACACGTTGTCGGCGCCGACGTGATAGGCGTCGTCGATGTAGTTCCCGGTGCCGGTGGTCCTGCTCCAGGGATAGGTGACGGTGTCTGCCTGGGCCGGCGGCGCCTGGAGGACGCCGGCCGTCAGCAGCGTCGAGGAGGCGATCGCGACGGACAGGGTGACGCCTGCCCATCGTCGCAGTGCCCCGCTCGAGATGGCGGTGAGGTGCATGTCTGTGCCTTTCCGGATGCGCTCGATGCCGAGGCGCACGCGAGAGATCGCCGCCCACGCGGGCGGCGAGGAGGAGTCGGTTTGCAGAGCGTGGTCGAAGGCGGCCGTCCGGCCGTCCGCGAATCAGGGGCTGCGGGTCGCTCTTCCGTCCCGGTGCGGGACCGGCCGGCAGATGTCGGCCTCCAGATCCGCAGCCCCTAGGGCATCCGCAGACATCGGAAGGCTCGGGCGCTGCCAGCAGGCATGGTCACTCGGCCTCCAACGGTCTCGCCGCGCTTGGCGGGAATCAGTGAGCACGAGTGTATACATTGGGATGCACCACGTCAACGCATCCGGGGTGCGTGGCGCGTCGACCAGGAAAGCAAAACGGCGGCAGGCGTTTCCGCCTGCCGCCGAAGCAGCCCACAAGTGGTCTCAGCCGCGCTGGTGGTCCAGTTCGTTGATGAGCCCGACCCGGCGCGCGTGCCGGCCTCCCTCGAACTCGGTGGTCAGCCAGGTCTCGACGATCAGCCGGGCAAGTCCCGTCCCGACGACGCGGGCGCCCAGGGCCAGCACATTGCTGTCATTGTGCTGTCTGGACAGCTTCGCGGAGTAGACGTCGGAACAGATCGCCGCGCGGATACCCGGCACCTTGTTCGCGGAGATCCCGATGCCGATTCCGGTACCGCAGGCGATCAGGCCGAGGTCGTAGTCCCCGGCAGCGACCAGGCGGCCGACCTTTGCCCCGTTGACCGGGTAGTCGACGGCCTCGCCGGGAGCCGGGCCGAGGTCGGTGACCTCGTGCCCCAGCTCCGCGGCGACAGCTGCCATCTCCTGCCGGAGTTCGACCGCTGCGTGGTCGGACGCGACGACGATCCGCATGGTCAGCGGAGGTCGCCGGTGTCGTAGTCGTCCAGGCCGACCGACGTCCCACCGACGCTGAGGTCGTAGTCGTAGGGATCGTAGGTGAGGTCGTAGGCCGCCGCCCGCGCTTCCGCCGTGGGTTCCACACGGATGTTGCGGTAGCGGTCCAGACCGGTGCCGGCCGGGATCAGCTTGCCGAGGATCACGTTCTCCTTCAGGCCGACCAGGGAGTCCGACTTGGCGTGGATCGCGGCGTCGGTGAGCACCTTGGTCGTCTCCTGGAAGGACGCGGCCGACAGCCACGACTCGGTCGCCAGGGACGCCTTGGTGATCCCCATCAGCACCGGACGGCCCTGGGCCGGGGTCTTGCCCTCGGTCACCATCTGCCGGTTCTCGGCCTCGAAGAGCTTCCGGTCGACCAGCTCGCCCGGCAGCAGCGACGTGTCGCCGGACTCGATCACGGTGATCCGGCGGAGCATCTGCCGGATGATGATCTCGATGTGCTTGTCGTGGATCGGCGCACCCTGCGTCCGGTACACCGCCTGGACCTCCTCCACCAGGTGCTCCTGCACCTTGCGGAGGCCGGAGACCCGGAGCACGTCCTGGGGATCGGGGGTGCCGGCGTAGAGCTGCTCCCCCGCGGCCACGTGGACGCCGTCGGCGACCAGGTGCTGCACACCGGCCTTGTCCTCCCACTCCAGGCGCACGCGCCGCGGCAGCAGGTACTCCAGGTCCGGCTCGCCGTCGTCGCGGACGATCACCAGCTTGCGGGTACGGTCGCCGTCGTCGATCCGGATCCGGCCGGCAGCCTCCGCGATCGGAGCCTTGCCCTTCGGCTGGCGGGCCTCGAACAGCTCGACCACACGCGGCAGGCCCTGGGTGATGTCGTCGCCCGCCACACCGCCGGTGTGGAAGGTCCGCATCGTCAGCTGGGTGCCGGGCTCGCCGATGGACTGGGCAGCCACGATGCCGACGGCCTCGCCGACATCGACCAGCTTCCCGGTGGCCAGCGACCGGCCGTAGCACGCCGCGCAGGTGCCGGTGGCGGCCTCACAGGTCAGGACCGAGCGGACCTTGACCTCGGTGATGCCGTTCTTCAGCAGCTTGCGGATGTTGACGTCACCCAGGTCGACCCCGGCCTCCAGCAGCACCTTGCCCTCGGCGGTGACCACGTCCGTGGCCAGCGTGCGGGCGTACACGGCGGTCTCCACGTTGCGGGCCGCCACGAGCTTCCCGTTCTTGCCCTCCGCCGCGATGACCTTGGTCAGGCCGCGCTCGGTCTGGCAGTCCTCCTCGCGGATGATGACGTCCTGGGAGACGTCGACCAGCCGTCGGGTGAGGTAGCCGGAGTCGGCCGTCCGCAGGGCGGTGTCCGCCTGTCCCTTCCGGCCGCCGTGGGTGGAGATGAAGTACTCCAGCACGCTCAGGCCCTCACGGAAGTTGGACTTGATCGGCCGGGAGATGATCTCCCCCTTCGGGTTGGCCACCAGGCCACGCATGGCGGCGATCTGGCGCATCTGGGTCATGTTCCCTCGGGCGCCGGAGTGAACCATCATGAAGATGGGGTTGTCCTTCGTGAAGTTCGCCTCCATGGCGGCGGTGAGCTCGGCGGTGGCGTCGTTCCACAGCTGGATCAGCTCCTGGTGCCGCTCCTCGTCGGTCACCTTGCCGCGCTCGTACTGCTTGGTGATCTTGGCCGCACGAGCCTCGTAGGCCGCGATGATCTCCGGCTTGTTCGGCGGGGTCTGCACGTCCGAGATCGACACGGTCACGCCCGAGCGGGTGGCCCACTTGAAGCCCAGCGCCTTGAGCCGGTCCAGGGTGGCGGCCACCTCGACCTTCGGGTACCGCTCGGCCAGGTCGTTGACCACCTGGGACAGCTTCTTGCGGTCGACCTCGACGTTCACGTACGGGTAGTCGGTCGGCAACGCCTCGTTGAACAGCGCGCGCCCGAGGGTGGTCTCCAGCAGCACGGTGCCATCGGCTCGCGCCTCGATCCCGGCCGGCGGCACGACACCGGTGAGCCGGATCCGGCAGGCAGCACCGATCGCCAACTCGCCACGGTCGAAGGCCATGTAGGCCTCGGCCACCGAGCTGAACGCCCGGCCCTCTCCGATCAGCCCCGCCTGCTGCAGGGTCAGGAAGTAGTGGCCGATCACCATGTCCTGGGTCGGCAGGGTGACCGGACGGCCGTCTGCGGGCTTCAGGATGTTGTTGGTGGACAGCATCAGGATCCGGGCCTCGGCCTGCGCCTCCGCGCTCAGCGGCAGGTGGACGGCCATCTGGTCGCCGTCGAAGTCGGCGTTGAAGGCCGTGCAGACCAGCGGGTGCAGCTGGATGGCCTTGCCCTCGATCAGCTGCGGCTCGAACGCCTGGATGCCCAGCCGGTGCAGCGTCGGTGCGCGGTTCAGCAGCACCGGGTGCTCGGCGATGACCTCCTCCAGCACGTCCCAGACCACGGGACGCTGGCGCTCGACCATCCGCTTGGCGCTCTTGATGTTCTGCGCCAGGTTCAGGTCGTCCAGCCGCTTCATCACGAACGGCTTGAACAGCTCCAGGGCCATGTTCTTGGGCAGGCCGCACTGGTGCAGCTTCAGCTGCGGGCCGACGACGATGACCGAACGGCCTGAGTAGTCGACGCGCTTGCCGAGCAAGTTCTGGCGGAACCGGCCCTGCTTGCCCTTCAGCATGTCGGAGATCGACTTCAGCGGACGGTTGCCCGGCCCGGTGACCGGACGACCGCGGCGGCCGTTGTCGAAGAGGCTGTCGACGGCCTCCTGCAGCATCCGCTTCTCGTTGTTCACGATGATCTCGGGAGCGCCCAGGTCCAGCAGCCGCTTGAGCCGGTTGTTCCGGTTGATCACGCGCCGGTACAGGTCGTTCAGGTCGGACGTGGCGAACCGGCCGCCGTCCAGCTGCACCATCGGGCGCAGGTCCGGCGGGATGACCGGGACGGCGTCCAGCACCATGCCCAACGGCGAGTTGGTGGTGTTGATGAACGCCGAGACCACCTTCAGCCGCTTCAGGGCGCGGGTCTTGCGCTGCCCCTTGCCGGTCTGGATGATCTCGCGGAGGTTCTCCGACTCGGCCTCGAGGTCGAAGGTCGCCAGGCGCTTCTTGATCGCCTCGGCCCCCATGTAGCCCTCGAAGTACTTGCCGAAGCGGTTCTTCATCTCGCGGTAGAGGATCTCGTCACCTTCGAGGTCCTGGACCTTGAGGCTCTTGAACCGGTTCCAGACGGCGTCCAGCCGGTCGAGGTCGCGCTGGGCCTGCAGGCGCAGCTGCTTGACCTCGCGCTCACCGGAGTCGCGGACGCGCTTCTTGACGTCAGCCTTGGCCCCTTCGGCCTCGAGCTGGGCCAGGTCCTCCTCGATCTTCTGCAGCCGGGACTCGGCCTCGACGTCACGCCGGTTCTCCAGCTGCTTGCGCTCGACCTCGACCTTGGCCTCGAGCGAGGGCAGGTCGCGGTGGCGGGCCTCCTCGTCGACGGCGGTGATCATGTACGCGGCGAAGTAGATGACCTTCTCCAGGTCCTTCGGGGCCACGTCCAGCAGGTAGCCCAGCCGGCTCGGGACGCCCTTGAAGTACCAGATGTGGGTCACCGGGGCGGCCAGCTCGATGTGGCCCATCCGCTCGCGGCGGACGTTGGAGCGGGTGACCTCGACGCCACAGCGCTCGCAGATGATGCCCTTGAAGCGGACCCGCTTGTACTTGCCGCAGTTGCACTCCCAGTCCCGGGTGGGACCGAAGATCTTCTCGCAGAACAGGCCGTCGCGCTCGGGCTTGAGCGTGCGGTAGTTGATGGTCTCCGGCTTCTTGACCTCGCCGTGCGACCATTCCCGGATCTGGTCGGCGGTGGCCAGACCGATCCGGAGTTCGTCGTAGAAGTTCACGTCCAGCACGTTGCTTCTCTTTCCCCTGCTAGCAGGAAATGTCTGTTGTCTGAGTTGTCTGGCGACTGAGTTGGATCAACTCAGACTTCGTCCACGGTGCGGAACGAGTCCGCGCCCGGACGGCGGGACAGGTCGATGCCGAACTCCTCGCTGGCGCGGTAGTCGTCCTCGGAGTCACGCAGCTCCACCACGGTGCCGTCGGAGGAGAGGACCTCCACGTTCAGGCATAGTGACTTCATCTCCTTGACCAGCACCTTGAACGACTCCGGGATGCCCGGCTCGGGGATGTTCTCGCCCTTGACGATCGCCTCGTACACCTTCACCCGGCCCGGCACGTCGTCGGACTTGATGGTGAGCAGCTCCTGCAGGGCCCAGGCGGCGCCGTACGCCTCCAGTGCCCACACCTCCATCTCACCGAAGCGCTGGCCGCCGAACTGGGCCTTACCGCCGAGCGGCTGCTGGGTGATCATCGAGTACGGGCCGGTCGACCGGGCGTGGATCTTGTCGTCGACGAGGTGGTGCAGCTTCAGCATGTAGATGTAGCCGACACCGACCGGGTCCGGGTACGGCTCGCCGGAGCGGCCGTCGAAGAGCCGGGCCTTGCCACCGGCGTCCACCAGCTTCAGGCCGTCGCGCTGCGGCAGCCCGTGCTCCAGCAGGCCGGCGATCTCCTCCTCGTTGGCGCCGTCGAAGACGGGCGTGGCGAGGCGGGCGTTGCCGTCCAGGTGCTCGAGGCCGACCTCGCGCAGGCGGTCCGCCCAGGGCTCGTGGACGCCCTTGATGTCCCAGCCGGTCTTGGCGACCCACCCGAGGTGGGTCTCCAGCACCTGGCCGACGTTCATCCGGGACGGGACGCCGAGCGGGTTCAGGACGATGTCGACCGGGGTGCCGTCCTCCATGAACGGCATGTCCTCGACCGGCAGGATCTTGGAGATGACGCCCTTGTTGCCGTGACGGCCGGCGAGCTTGTCACCGTCGGAGATCTTCCGCTTCTGGGCCACGTACACCCGGACCAGCTGGTTGACGCCCGGAGGCAGCTCGTCGTCCTCCTCGCGGTCGAACACGCGGACGCCGATGACGGTGCCGGACTCGCCGTGCGGCACCTTCATCGAGGTGTCGCGGACCTCGCGGGCCTTCTCACCGAAGATCGCGCGCAGCAGCCGCTCCTCCGGGGTGAGCTCGGTCTCGCCCTTGGGCGTGACCTTGCCGACCAGGATGTCGCCGGTGTTCACCTCGGCACCGATCCGGATGATGCCGCGCTCGTCCAGGTTGGCGAGCATGTCCTCACCGATGTTGGGGATGTCGCGCGGGATCTCCTCGGCACCCAGCTTGGTGTCGCGGGCGTCGATCTCGTGCTCCTCGATGTGGATCGACGTGAGCACGTCGTCCTGCACCAGGCGCTGGGACAGGATGATCGCGTCCTCGTAGTTGTGGCCCTCCCACGGCATGAACGCCACCAGCAGGTTCCGCCCGAGCGCCATCTCGCCACCGTCGGTGCAGGCACCGTCGGCGAGCGGGGTGCCGACCTCGACACGCTGACCCGCGGTCACCAGCGGCCGCTGGTTGATGCAGGTCGCCTGGTTGGAGCGGCGGAACTTCGCCAGCCGGTAGCTGGAGTAGGTGCCGTCGTCGTTGGCGATGTCGATGATGTCGCCACTGACGCTGGTAACGGCTCCCGGCTTCGCGGCGACCGTGACGTCGCCGGCGTCCACCGCACCGCGGTACTCCATGCCGGTGCCGACGAACGGCGCCTCGTTGCGGATCAGGGGGACGGCCTGACGCTGCATGTTGGCGCCCATCAGGGCCCGGGACGCATCGTCGTGCTCGAGGAACGGAATCAGCGCGGTGGCCACCGACACCATCTGGCGCGGCGACACGTCCATGTACTGCACCTGGTCCGGCGGCACCTCGTCGGCGTCGCCGTGCTTCTTGCGGACCAGCACCCGGTCCTCAGCGAACTTGCCGCCCTCGGACAGCACCGCGTTCGCCTGGGCGATCACGTAGCGGTCCTCCTCGTCGGCCGTCAGGTAGTCGATCTGGTCGGTGACCCGGCCGTCGACGACCTTGCGGTACGGCGTCTCGATGAAGCCGAAGGCGTTCACCCGGGCGAAGGACGCGAGCGAGCCGATCAGGCCGATGTTCGGGCCCTCGGGGGTCTCGATCGGGCACATCCGGCCGTAGTGGCTGTGGTGCACGTCGCGGACCTCCATGCCGGCCCGGTCACGGGACAGGCCGCCCGGCCCGAGCGCGTTCAGCCGCCGCTTGTGCGTCAGCCCGGCGATCGGGTTCGTCTGGTCCATGAACTGCGACAGCTGGGACGTGCCGAAGAACTCCTTCAGCGCCGCGGCGACCGGACGGATGTTGATCAGGGTCTGCGGCGTGATGGCCTCGATGTCCTGGGTGGTCATCCGGTCACGAACGGTGCGCTCCAGCCGGCCGAGGCCGATCCGCAACTGGTTCTGGATCAGCTCGCCGACGGTCCGGATCCGGCGGTTGCCGAAGTGGTCGATGTCGTCGGTCTCGACCGGGCGGTCGCCCAGCTCGGTGCGTCCCTCGTGGAGGGCGACGATGTAGCGGATCGCTGCGGTGATGTCCTCGATGGTCAGCACCTGGGTGTCGAACGGCAGCGACAGGCCCAGCTTCTTGTTGATCTTGTAGCGACCGACCTTGGCCAGGTCATAGCGCTTCGGGTTGAAGTAGTAGTTCTCCAGCATCTGCTGGGCGGCCTCGCGGGTCGGCGGCTCACCCGGGCGCAGCTTGCGGTAGATGTCGAGCAGGGCCTCGTCGGTGTTGGCCGTGTGGTCCTTCTCCAGCGACATCCGCATGGACTCGAACTCGCCGAACTCCTCCAGGATCTGCTCGTTCGTCCAGCCGAGGGCCTTCAGCAGGACGGTGACGTTCTGCTTGCGCTTGCGGTCGACGCGGACACCGACCATGTCGCGCTTGTCGATCTCGAACTCCAGCCAGGCGCCGCGGGAAGGGATCATCTTGCAGGTGAAGATGTCCTTGTCGGACGTCTTGTCCGCGGTCTGCTCGAAGTACACGCCCGGAGAGCGGACGAGCTGGCTGACGACCACGCGCTCGGTGCCGTTGATGATGAACGTGCCCTTGTCGGTCATCAGCGGGAAGTCGCCCATGAACACGGTCTGGCTCTTGATCTCACCGGTCTCGTGGTTCATGAACTCGGCCGTGACGAACAGCGGCGCCGCGTAGGTGAAGTCCTGGTCCTTGCACTCCTCGACGGTGTGCTTGGGATCGTCGAAACGGTTGTCCCGGAAGGACAGCGACATCGTCTGGGACAGGTCCTCGATCGGCGAGATCTCCTCGAAGATCTCCTCCAGCCCCGACTTCGGGTTCACGTCGGTGCGGCCGGCGGCCTTGGCTGCGGCGACCCGCTGCGCCCAGGCTTCGTTGCCGATCAGCCAGTCGAAGGAGTCGACCTGGAGATCCAGCAGATTGGGAACCTCGAGCGGCTCGTGGATCTTCGCGAATGAGATCCTGCCGCTGGCTGAGACAACATTGGTGTTCTTCGACGCAGTGCGCGAGACGGCCAAGGTGGAGTCCTTCCAGAAAACCGGGCGTCGCCGGCTTCGATGCACGCAGAACGGCCCGCGGCAAGACACGGGTCGTCGGTGAGCTTGGGCAAAGCGATAGCGTAGCGCACGGCTCCAACTGCACGCAAACCAGCGCCGCACTCCGGCCGGCCCGGCGAGAGCCTGCGTCCATGAAACCACAGAGCCGGTAGCTGCAGCTAGCGGGAGGGGTTGCCGTCCGCTGCAGCCACCGGCTCGGGTGGTGTACTCATCCGACGCATGATTTGGGGGGCGCCGACAAGTAGAGTCTTGCAGGCTTGACGCGGTCTGTCAAGTCATCGTCAAGAATTGGGTCAAAGCCGGCTGCCCCACGCTCCTGCGCCAGGCGTCGACAGCTGCCCGCAGGCGGCCCTCGATCTCGTAGGCGTTCGCGGCCCTTGCGTACTCTGCGCGAGCCTCGTCCTCTCGGCCGAGGGCGCGCAGCGCGTGCGCGAGAATCAGCAGGGACCCGCTGTGTGAGACTTCGGGAGCGCCTGTCTCCGGATCAGCCAGCACACCCTGCATGATGACGAGGGCTTCCTCCGGCTCATGCCTGCGAAGCGCGAACATCGCCTCGACCTGGCGCAGTTCAGCCCGGTCGTGTGCGTTGCCGACGATGTCGAGCCCGAACGAAGCAGCTCGCAGCAGTTCCGGTACGCCATCAACGACATCTGCGTTGAGTCGCCATCTCGCCGCGACACTATGGAACCGGAGCCAGAGGCGCAGATCCCGCTTCGGGTCCAGCAGTTCCCGGGCGGTGTCATGGTGGGCCAGGCCCGGTTGCGCGAGCCCACCCATGCACAGTGCGGAACCGATGGTCCAGGCGACCGTACCCCGCGAATGCGGTGACCCGAGGCGTGGCGCAAGTTGCTCAAGACGGTCGAGCAGCGGTCGCGTCTCCGCAAGGTCGTGGCCAGCCTCTCCCAAAGCGCTGACAAGGGACATCAGCGCCTCGGTGAGGATGATTGGAGGGGCTGCCGATGCCGCCTCAACGGCTCTCGCGCCAAACGCGATCGACCAACCGAGACGGTCTGCCGCGCGGCTGGCGGTGGATGCCAAGCTCAAGGCCTGCGCCCTGGCCACTGCGAACCGCCTGGCGGTCTGGTGTTCGGCAAGCTGTTCCGCGAGTTCACCGGCCGCGGCGTACTCGCCGCCGGAGAACCTGGCCTGCGCCATGACGTAAAGGGCCTCCCAGTGCCGAGTCGAGTCCCCGGACGCGGCCGCCGATTCCGCCGCTTGCTTCGAGTGAGTGATGGCGGCGCCCCAGTCGCGCTCAGACCAGGCGCGCTCGGCAACGAGGAGATCCTCGATCGCCCCGTCATGGAGCAGCGCCGACCTGGCGTCACCGGCCGGCGACGTCCCCCACTCCAGTGGCGACACGCCGAGCCTGCGGGAAAGGAAGTCGATCACCTCGGGCGAGGCCGCGCGACGGCCGCTCTCCAGATGGGAGATGTAGCTCCCGGTATAGCGTTCGCCGCCCAGCTCGGCTTGCGACATGCCGCGCTGTTTCCTGGCCTGCCGCAGCAGGGAGCCGAACTGCACCGCACCGCCTGCGTCCACAGAACCTCCCTGTCTTTGGCTGTCAACTAATCCTGTCAAATGTTGACAGTGCAGTCAAGTTTCGGTAGCGTCCATGACAAGAGCAGTCCACTCGTCCGACTCTAGGGGAGAAGATCACATGAGCACCGTTCGCAAGGCAATCGCAGCAGTGGCAGTCGCAGGCACCCTCGCCATCGCACCTCTGGCCATCATCGCGGGTCAGGCCCAGCAGGCCGCAGTCGGCCACGGCGCCGTCGTCAACGGTGGCCAGGGAAGCTGGCCCTTCAGGGTCTAGTACTTCGGCTTCGGGCCCGCCAGTCCGTACAGCCAGCCCGGCAAGCCAGTCCCACCCCCAAGCAGCCCAGAGCGGCGTGGATCCCCGAGATCCACGCCGCTCTGGCGTTCCCGTGCCAACCAGCTCCGCACTCGCCCAGGAACGACGAAAGGGCGGCGGCACCCGAGATGGGTGCCGCCGCCCTGCGACGGGAATGCCGTCAGGCGGTCACTTGACGGTGACCGCGGCGCCGGCGGCCTCGAGGGCCTCCTTCGCCTTGGCGGCAACGTCGCGTGCGACCTTCTCCAGCACCGGCTTCGGCGCGGCCTCGACGAGATCCTTGGCCTCCTTCAGGCCGAGGTTGGTCAGGGCGCGCACCTCCTTGATGACCTGGATCTTCTTGTCGCCCGCGGAGTCGAGGATCACGTCGACCTCGTTGCTCTCCTCTTCGGCCTCGGCACCGGCATCGCCGGCGCCACCGGCGGCCGGAGCGGCGGCCGCGACGGCCACGGGGGCGGCGGCGGTGACACCGAAGGTGTCCTCGAACAGCTTCACGAACTCGGAGAGCTCGATCAGGGTCATCTCCTTGAAGGCATCAAGGAGCTCGTCAGTGGTGAGCTTCGCCATGTCTAGGCGTCCTTTCTTCTACAACTGCGATGCAGCGTCAGCCGCGTCGGTGGGGGCCTCAGCAGCGGGTGCTGCATCGGGGGCCGGGGCATCCCCGGCGGGCTTCTGGTCACGGAGCGCTGCCACGGCACGAGCGGCCTGGGACAGCGGCGCGGCGAACAGGCCAACTGCCTTGGCCAGGTTGCCGTTCATGGCGCCGGCCAGCTTGGCCAGCAGCACCTCGCGGGATTCGAGATCGGCCAGCTTCCTGACCGCATCGGCGTCGAGGACACGGCCGTCCATGACACCACCCTTGATCACCAGAAGCGGGTTCGCCTTGGCGAAGTCACGTAGTCCCTTGGCCGCGGCGGCGATGTCGCCGCGGATGAAGGCGATGGCCGTCGGCCCCGTCAGGGACTCCTCCAGCCCCTCGATGCCCGCATCGCGAGCGGCGAGGATGGTCAGCGTGTTCTTCGTCACGGCGTAGCTGGCGTTCTCACCAAGCGACCTGCGCAGTTCCAGCAGGTGCTTGACGGTGAGCCCGCGGTACTCGGTCAGCACAGTGGCCGCGGAACTGGTGAACGCATCCGCCAACTCCGCAACGGCAGCTGCCTTGTCCGGCCTCGCCATGGGTCTCCTTCCCAACTTCTTCTCGGTTCGCCAACCGATCCGCTGGGAATGGAAAAGCCCTGGTGCGCAGGCAACCAGGGCGAACAACTCGGAGTCGAGCGATTCAGGTTTCACCTGCGCGGGATTTGCCCGACCTGGCGAACCAGGACCAGAACCAGCGGTCTTCGGCAGGAGGAACTCTAGCCGGTCGGCCCGCGCCCGGCCAAATCGCGGCCACCTACCATCGGGCCGCAACAACGCCGAACGCCTCCGTTTCGGTCAAACGCCGCACCCTGGGGTGGAGCGGATGACCGGAACGGAGGCGTTCGGTGAGAGTGTTACTCGGCGGACGGCTTGGTCCGGGTCGGATCGACCGGGACGCCCGGGCCCATCGTGGACGCTGCGGTGATCTTCTTCACGTACCGGCCCTTGGAGACGCTGGGCTTGAGCCGCAGCACCTCGTCCAGCGCCGCGAAGTAGTTCTCGGTCAGCTGGGTGTCGCTGAAGGACGCCTTGCCGACGATGAAGTGCAGGTTCGCGTGCCGGTCCACCCGGAACTCGATCTTGCCGCCCTTGATGTCGGACACGGCCTTGGACACATCCATGGTGACGGTGCCGGTCTTCGGGTTCGGCATCAGGCCACGCGGGCCGAGCACCCGGCCCAACCGGCCCACCTTGCCCATCAGGTCGGGCGTGGCGACGACCGCGTCGAAGTCCAGGTAGCCCTTCGACACCCGGTCGATCAGTTCGTCGTCGCCGACCTCGTCCGCACCGGCCGCGATCGCCTCGGTCGCCTTCTCGCCGGTGGCGAAGACCAGGACCCGTGCGGTCTTGCCGGTGCCGTGGGGAAGGTTGACCGTGCCGCGCACCATCTGGTCGGCCTTGCGGGGATCGACGCCGAGGCGCATCGCGACCTCGACGGTCTCGTCGAACTTGGCGGACGCGCCCTTCTTCACCAGCGCCAGAGCTGCCTCAGGGCTGTAGAGCTGGGTTTCGTCGACGTTCTCCGCTGCGGCCCGGTAGGCCTTGCTTCGCTTCATTCTGGTCTCCTTGCGTTCTGGGGCCCCCGTGTGGGCCCGGTGCCAGGTGTGGTGCGGGCGGACGCCCTCCCACGGTTTGGTTGGTGGATCAGCTCTCGACCTTGACGCCCATGGAGCGGGCGGTGCCGGCGACGATCTTCATCGCGGCCTCGACGTCGTTGGCGTTCAGGTCGGGCATCTTCGTGTTCGCGATCTCCCGCACCTGATCGGCGGTGAGGGTCGCGACGAAGTCCTTGTGCGGACGGGCGGAGCCGCTCTTCAGGCCGGCGGCCTTCTTGATCAACTCCGCTGCCGGCGGGGTCTTGGTGATGAACGTGAACGTGCGGTCTTCGTAGATGGTGATCTCGACCGGGATCACGTTGCCGCGCATGGGTTCGGTCTCGGCGTTGTACCGCTTGCAGAACTCCATGATGTTCACGCCGTGCGGGCCGAGCGCGGTACCCACCGGCGGGGCGGGCGTGGCCGCGCCGGCGTTGAGGGCGACCTTGACGATCGCGGCGACCTTCTTCTTGGGAGGCATTTCGGGTTGGGTCCTTCTGGTTGGTGTGTTCGACAAGCCGGCTCGGCGCCGGCGACGCGATCGGTCAGACCCGCTGGATCTGGCCGAGGGTGAGGTCGACCGGCGTCTCCCGGCCGAGGATCTCCACCAGTGCCTTCAGGCGCTGGCTGTTCGCGTTGATCTCGGTGATGGTCGCATGCACCCCGGCGAACGGGCCCTGCACCACCATGACCGAGTCCCCGACGTTGAAGTCGGCGATCTCGACCTTCTTGGCCCGGCTCTTGGCGCCACCGGTCGCCGCAGCGGATGCCTTCGCCAGCGCGGCCGGCGCGAGCATCTTCTCGACCTCGTCCAGGCTCAGCGGGACGGGCGCGTTCGCGTGGGCGACGAAGCCGGTCACGGACGGCGTGTGCCGCACCGCTGCCCAGGACGCGTCGGTGAGTTCCATCCGGACCAGGACGTAGCCGGGAAGCACCGTCCTGGTGACTGGCTTGCGAGCACCGTTGCGGGTCTCGATGACCTCCTCGGTCGGGACGACGGCCTCGTAGATGTAGTCCTCCATGCCGAGCGTGCGGACCCGGTTGTCGAGGTTCTGCTTCACCCTGTTCTCCATGCCGGAGTAGGTGTGGATCACGTACCAGTCGCCAACCTGGCCGCGCAGGTGCTCGTGGAGTTCGGCCAGGACGGCTTCCTCGTCCGCGTCGAGGGCGGCCGGCTCCGGCTCAGGCTCGGGCTCCTCCGCGGTCAGGTTCGCGAGCAGGTCGGCGTCCGATGCCTCCTCCGACCCGGTCCCGAAGTCGAGGTTCAGGCCCAGGTCGTCGGTCTCGTCCGAGCCCTCAGGCACGCCGAGATCGATCTCGATCTCGGCCGGCTCCTCAAAGCCCTCGCCGAATCCATTGTTCTCGCTCACAGTTCTCGCTTCCTGGCCCCTCAGCCGAGCCACTTCAGAATCGCCGCGCCGAACCCGAGATCCAGCCCGAAGACGATCGCGATCATGATCAGGACGAACACCAGCACCACCACGAAGTACTGCCGCAACTGGTCCCAGGTGGGCCAGACGACCTTCTTCAGTTCTCCGACCACCTCCCGGACGAACTGGACCGGGGTGGCCCGCTTGTGCTCACGCTCACCAGGAGTCGTGCGCTTCGGAGTCGCGTGGCCCTTGCCGGCCGCGGGCTCGGTGGTCGTACGACGCGTGGGACGCGCACCCGCGGCAGCAGCCGCGATCTGCTCGGCCTCGCTCACCTGCACGTCACCGATCCCGGGGTCGGCAGCGACGTCGGCGATCGCCTGGTCCTTCTTCTCCGCCACTGCGGCCGTCCTTCTCGTCACTCGCCTACATGGTGCTGGCCGGTCGTCGACGGACGCCCCACCCAGCAGGGCAAGAGGGACTTGAACCCCCAACCTGCGGTTTTGGAGACCGCTGCTCTGCCAATTGAGCTATTGCCCTCTGCCGGCGGCCCGCCCTGCCGGAGCGCCCACCCGGCGTGCGGGCAGGGCGGAGCAGGTGCTGGTCACCAAGTACAGGATTGTACGGGTTTTGCCGGGGCGAGTCGAACCGGTGCCGGTCTACTTCAGGACGTCGGCGATGGCTCGCGCGACCCCGTCCACATTACCCGGGTTGAGCGCGGCGACGCAGATCCGGCCCGCGTCCGTGCCGTACACCGCATGCTCGTCGCGCAACCGGCGCATCTGCTCGGCGGTGAGCCCGGAGTAGCTGAACATCCCCACCTGCCCGGTGATGAAGCCGAAGTCGCCGGGGGCGCCGGCTGCGGCCAGCGCGTCCACCAGCGCGGAGCGCATCTGCTTGATCCGGTCGCGCATGCCCGCGAGTTCCTGCTCCCAGCCGGCGCGAAGACCAGGGTCGGCCAGGACCTTCGCCACCACGGCCGCTCCGTGCGTCGGCGGGTTGGAGTAGATCGTCCGCACCGTCACCTTGAGCTGGGACAGCACGCGGGTGGCCTCGGCGGCGTCCGCCGCGACGACGCTGAGGGCACCCACGCGCTCTCCGTACAGGCTGAAGCTCTTGCTGAACGAGGACGCCACCAGCACCGGGACGCCAAGCGCGGCGAACCGCACCACCGCAGCGCGGTCGGGCTCCAGACCGGCGGAGAAACCCTGGTAGGCGAGGTCGAGGAACGGCACCAGGCCGCCGGCGACCACGGCTGCGGCGACCCGCTCCCAGTCGGCGTCGGCGAGGTCGTAGCCGGTCGGATTGTGGCAGCAGGCGTGCAGCACGACGATCGTCCCCGGCTCGGCGGCGGCGAGGTCGGCGAGCATGCCCTCGACGTCCACACCGCGGCGGTCGGCGTCGTAGTAGCGGTAGGAGTCCACCTCGAAGCCGGCCCGCGTGAACAGGGCGAGGTGGTTCTCCCACGACGGCGTGGAGATCAACACCTTCGCCCGCGCCGAGGTGGTCTTCAGGAATTCGGCGCCCAGCTTGAGCGCACCGGTGCCGCCGAGCGCCTGGACGGTGACGACCCGTCCGGAGGCGACCGGCTCGGAGTCGGCACCGAAGACCAGTTCGCGGACGAGCCGGTCGTAGGCGGCCAGGCCGTCGATGGGCAGGTAGCCGCGCGCGGTCGGCTCGGCCACGAGGGCGGCCTCCGCGGAGCGGACGCAGTCCAGCAGCGGCACCTTGCCGTCCTCGCCGAGGTAGACGCCGACGCCGAGATTGACCTTGTCCGGACGCGGATCCGCGACGAATGCCTCGGTCAGCCCGAGGATCGGGTCGCGCGGCGCCAGCGGGACGTCGGCCAGGATGCTCATGGTTTCTCCACTCGTTGATCGACCGGCACCAGCTTAGGGGGACGTCCGGCGTGGGCCCCTAGGGTTCCAGCGCGACTCCGACCAGCACCGGCTCGGGGGTCAGCCGGATCCCGTAGGCCGCCTCCACGCCTTCGCGGATCTCATGGGCCAGCTCGAGGACCTCCGCCGTCCGCGCCCCGCCGCGATTGGTCAGCGCCAGGGTGTGCTTGCCGGAGATCCGGGCCAGCCCCCGGCCGTAGCCCCGGCTGAAGCCGGCGTGCTCGATCAGCCACGCCGCGCTGGTCTTCACGCCCCCGTCCGGCTGCGGGTAGGCGGGGGCACCGGCCGGCAGCAGGGACGCGTCGGCCAACACCGGATTGGTGAAGAAGCTACCGGCGCTCCAGCTGTCGTGGTCGTCCGGGTCGACGACCATTCCCTTGCCGCGCCGCAGCGCGAGGACGGCCCGGCGGACGTCCGCGAGCGGTGCCCGCTCCCCCGGCTCGACACCGAGGGCTGCCGCCAGTTCCGCGTAGCGGACCGGGGTGGAGGTCTCCCCCAGCCGGAACTGGAAACTGACGCTGAGCACGAGCCAGCGGCCGGCCTCGGCCTTGAACCGTGAGCTCCGGTAGCCGAAGCCGCAGTCGACCACGCTGAACGTGTGCGCCTCGCGCTCCGTCCGGTCCCAGCAGCGGACGCGGGCGATCGTCTGGGAGACCTCCTGGCCGTACGCGCCGACGTTCTGGATCGGGGTGGCACCGACCAGCCCGGGGATCCCGGACAGGGCCTCGATGCCGGCCTGGCCGGCTTCGACGCGGGACGCGACGAACGCGTCCCACGGTTCGCCGCAGGCGACCTCGACGAACGCGCCGGAGCAGGCGGCCACGTCCTCGTCCCGGACGCCGCGCAGCCGTCCGGTGTGGACGACGATGCCGTCGAAGCCGTCGTCGGCGACGAGGACGTTCGACCCGCCGCCCAGCACCAGCACCGGTGCACCGGCCGCATCCGCCTCGGCGACCGCGGCGATCAGGTCCGCCTCGGTGCCCGGCTCGACCCAGTGCGCCGCCGGGCCTCCCAGCCGGAAGGTCGTGTGGTCGGCGAGCAGCTCAGCCAAGGCGTACCTCTGCGGTCGCTGAGCCGAGCACCTTCTCCTCCCCACACATCGCCTCGATGCTGATCGTCGCCACCCCGTCTGCGACGGCGGCGACGGTGCCGGCGAACCTCACGTCCACCCCGCCGACGGCCGGGACCACGACCGGCCTGGTGAACCGGACGTAGTAGCCCAGCACCCGGGACGGATCGCCGCACCAGTCGGTCACCACCCGCAGGGCGGTGCCCATGGTCAGCATGCCGTGGGCGATCACGCCGGGCAGGCCGAGACCCTCGGCAGCGGCGTCGTTGTAGTGGATCGGGTTGAAGTCGCCGGACGCCCCGGCGTACCGGGCCAGGTCGACCCGGGTCAGCGTGCGGGTCAGGGCCGGCAGGTGCTGGCCGACCTCTGCTGTCATCTCGCTCATGCCGCCACCTCGTTCGTGTGCACCAGAGTCGAGGACGCCGTGCAGAGCTCCTCGCCGTCCGTTGTCGACAGGACGACCGCGACCGTGACGAAGGCGGCGGCACCGCGGACGCGGACCTTCTCGATCGTCAAGGTGGCGCTGACCAGGTCACCGGCACGCAGCGGACGCCGCCAGGCGAAGCGCTGGTCGGCGTGCACCATCCGCGACAGGCTGAGGCCGAGTTCCGGATCGTCGAACAGCCCGTCCCAGGCCGCGGCGGCCAGGACGGCGGCGAAGGTGGGCGGCGCGATCGGGTCGTCGCCGGCGTAGGCCGGATTGTCGGCGTCGCCGAGCGCTGCGGCGAACTCCGCGATCTTGGCCCGGCTCACCTCGTACGGTGCCGTGGCCGGATAGCTGCGCCCGACGTGAGCGTCACTGATTGGCATGCCGAGAGATTACCGGAGCGCCTCCGTCCACCCCCTACGAGTTCGCTCCCGATAGTGACGTTTGCTCCCGAAAGATCGGGAGCAAACGTCACTTTCGGGAGCGAACCGCTCTGGACGGTGAGCCGCGAGCCGGTCAGCCCAGCAGGCGGCTGATCCTGTAGTGGTCGGCCTGGGGAGCGCCGAACACCTTGGCGTTGTGCCCGTCCCAGAGCGGCCAGCCGGGGTCGCCGGTGCTGATGAAGCGCACCCAGTCGGTGTGCATCTCGGTGGCCAGGTCCTGCGGCGGGTTCGGCCCGTCCGCTGCCGTCACCCCGTCGGCGGCCAGGCAGTCCCACGAGAACGGCAGTTCGGTGCAGTGGAAGGCCAGCCCCAGGACCGGCGACGGCCAGCGGAAGTCGTAGACCCAGGTTCGCGTCGGCCGGGCGTCCGCGCAGGCCACGCTGGGCGTGCGGAAGCTCACATCGGTCACCAGCTGGCCGCAGATCGCCGCGGTCGAGCTCAGCTCGGGCTGGCCGGCCACGTACGCTGCGGCGACCTCCGGGGCGAGACCACCCTCGGTGAGCGCGGCGACGGGATCCGTCCCGGCCCAGGCCTCGGCCAGGGGCAGGTACGCCATGGTGAACTCGTGCGCCACCGTCCCTATGACCAGGTCCTTGTCGGCGCCGATCCCGCTGGCCAGCGCGTCCACGGTGGCCAGCGGCAGGACGTCGTCCCCGACGAGCGGAAGGAAGGGGATGCCGATGCCGCCCGAGTCCAGCGTGGCCTTCACCGCTGCCGCAGCGGACAGCGGAGCGTCGGTCCCGGTCGCCATCCGCGCGGCCTGCAGGTCGAGGACGGCGTCCTCGTCGAGGGTGGACCAGCCGGCGCGGGTGGGCTCGACCCCCGCCTGCGCGGCGAACTCGCGACCGATCTGCTCTGCCTGGGCCAGCGTCAGCGACAGGTCGGCACCCGAGTGCGCGATCACCCGGGCGAACAGGCTCTGTGCCGGAGGCGAACTCAGCAGGGCGAGGACGGCCGCGCCGCCGGCCGACTGTCCGGAGATCGTCACCGCGTCCGGGTCGCCACCGAACGCCGCGATATTGTCCCGAACCCACTCCAGGCCCGCGATCATGTCGAGCACACCGCGGTTCGTCGGGGCGTCGGCGATCCAGCCGAAGCCGTCGAAGCCCAGCCGGTACGACAGCGAGACGGTGACGACACCGTCCCGGTTGTACGCGGCACCGTCGTACCACGGGCTGGACGGCGAGCCGGCGAAGAAGCCACCGCCGTGGATCCAGACCAGCACCGGGAGCTTCGCGTCCGGCTGCCCGGGGACGGGGGTGAACACGTTCACGTTCAGCGTCGCGTCCCCCGGGAAGGACGGCTCGGGGATCGTGGTCACCTCGCCGAACGGACGCCGCTGGGGCGTCGGGCCCGGCCGGGAGGCGTCCAGTACTCCGGCCCACGGCTCGGTCGGGGCGGGAGCGGCGAACCGCAGCTCCCCCACCGGAGCCTGGGCGAACGGGATGCCGAGAAAGGCGGCCGAGCCGCCGCGCCAGGTGCCACGGACGGCACCGCTGCGAGTCTGGACGAGTGGCCGATCCTCAACCATGGCGAAGCCCTTCCTGTCGCCGCTGCCGGGAGTCTAGCCGCGGACGGAGTCTGCCCCGGGGCCGAGCTCCATTCCCCTGGCCGCAAGAAACGCACGCACCTGCGGCAGCATTGCCGGGGGCACCTGGAGAGCCGCCTCGTTGCGTCCGAGCTTCCAGAACAGCTTGTCCGACGCGTTCCAGGCCATGGCGTCGGCGGTGCGCACCACGAGGTGGCCGGCCCCAAGGTAGCGACGGAGGGTGAGAGCCGTCACCTGCTCCCAGGCGAGCCGCCAAGTGCGGCCGCCGATGGTTTTGGTGATGCCGCTGTCGTCCAGCCGCACCGTCAGGTGGCGGGCCATCGCCAGCCGCCACGCCTGGTAGACCAGCACGAGCACCACCACCATCAACGGCAGCGACACCTCCCCGGCCAGGACCGGGGCGAGGGCCGCCGCGGCGAGGACCAGGCAGCCGTAGAAGACGATCCGGGTGACCCGGTCGGTGACCGTCCAGGTCAGCACGCCCGGTCACCGCCCGGAGGAAACACAACAAAGCCGCCCGCGGAGGCGGACGGCCTGTCGAGGACTCGGGTCAGCGGGTCTCGCGGTGCGCGGTGTGCGTGTGGCACTTCGGGCAGAACTTCTTCAGCTCCATCCGGTCGGGGTCGTTGCGCCGGTTCTTCTTGGTGATGTAGTTGCGCTCCTTGCACACAGTGCACGCCAAGGTGATCTTGGGCCGAACGTCGGCAACCTTCTTGGCCATCGGTTCCTCTTCTCCTGCGTCTGCGTAGTGGTAGCGGGAGCGGGACTCGAACCCGCGACACAGCGATTATGAGCCGCTTGCTCTACCGCCTGAGCTATCCCGCCCCTGTCCGGACCCATTGTTGCTGACGGGCGGTAACTCCGTCGATCCGAACACAGAGCCCCCATGCGGAATCGAACCGCAGACCTTCTCCTTACCATGGAGACGCTCTGCCGACTGAGCTATAGGGGCCGGACAGCGGTTGACTGTACCCCACGGCGAGCGCGCCGCCCAAATCAGCCGAACACGTCGCCCGGATCAGCCGAGTTCGGCGCGGTAGCGGGTCAGGTTCACGCGTCCGCCCGGGGTCGGGACGCCCTCCTCGGCGAGCCGGGCGGAGGCCTCGGCGAGGAGCTGCGGAGTGATGGTTCCGTCCGCGTGGACGACCCGCCACCAGCAGACGTCGCCGCCGGACGTGCTCATCACCCGGGCCACCAGCCGTGGGCCGCAGCCGACGATCCGGGCGATGTCGCCGTAGGTGCTGACGCTGCCGGACGGGATCGTGTCCGCAGCGAGCAGGATGCTGTCGGCCAGCTCGGCCATCGTCGCCACAGCACAACGGTAGGAGGTCGGCAGCCGCACCGCCAGCGTGCTGGCGCAGGTCATCCGGGGGTCCCTCGGCCCACTAATCTGATCCTGAGCGACAGCAGAGGAGCAACGATGACCGAGTACCGAATCGAACACGACACCATGGGCGAGGTCCGCGTCCCCGTCGACGCGCTGTACGCCGCCCAGACCCAGCGGGCCGTGGAGAACTTCCCGATCTCCGGCCGCGGGCTGTCCAGCCACCACATCGCTGCCCTCGGCCAGATCAAGCGGGCGGCGGCCATCGCCAACGCCGAGCTGGGCGTGCTGCCGCAGGACGTCGCCGACGCGATCGTGTCCGCCGCCGACGAGGTCATCGCCGGCCAGCACGACGACCAGTTCCCGATCGACGTCTTCCAGACCGGCTCGGGCACCTCGTCCAACATGAACACCAACGAGGTCGTCGCCACGCTCGCGTCGCAGCGGCTCGGCTCCAAGGTGCACCCGAACGACCACGTGAACGCATCCCAGTCGTCCAACGACGTGTTCCCGTCCTCGATCCACATCGCCGCCGTCCAGGCCGTCCATGACACGCTGCTGCCGGGGCTGGACGTGCTCGCCACCTCGCTGGAGGCGAAAGCGGCCGAGTTCGCCGACATCGTGAAGTCCGGCCGGACGCATCTGATGGACGCCACCCCGATCACCCTCGGCCAGGAGTTCTCCGGCTACGCCACCCAGCTCCGCTACGGCATCGACCGGGTCAAGGCCGCGCTCCCCCGGCTGTGCGAGCTGCCGCTCGGCGGCACGGCGGTCGGCACCGGCATCAACACCCCGCCGGGGTTCTCCGCGCGGGTCATCGAGCTGATCGCCGAGCACACCGGGATGCCGCTGGTCGAGGCGCACAACCACTTCGAGGCCCAGGCAGCCCAGGACTCGCTGGTCGAGACCTCCGGAGCCCTGCGCACGATCGCGGTGTCGCTGGTCAAGGTCGCCAACGACCTGCGCTGGATGGGCTCGGGCCCCCGCGCCGGCATCGGCGAGATCGCCCTGCCCGACCTGCAGCCGGGCTCCTCGATCATGCCGGGCAAGGTGAACCCGGTGCTGCCGGAGGCGACCGTGATGGTGGCCGCCCAGGTGATCGGCAACGACGCGGCGATCGCGTTCGCCGGCTCCCAGGGCAACTTCGACCTGCTGGTGATGCTGCCGGTGATGGCCCGCAACCTGCTTGAGTCGATCACGCTGGTCGGCAACGTGTCGAAGGTGCTGGCCGAGCGCTGCGTCAACGGCATCGTCGCGAACGTCGAGCGCTGCCTGCAGCTGGCCGAGTCGTCCCCGTCCATCGTGACGCCGCTGAACCGGATCATCGGCTACGAGGCGGCGGCGAAGATCGCCAAGCACTCGGTGAAGAAGAACCTCACCGTCGCCGACGCCGTCCGCGACCTCGGCTACGTCGAGCGTGGCGAGATCACCGAGGAGCAGCTGGCCAAGGCGCTGGACGTGACCACCATGGTCGGGCGCTGAGCCCTATTCGGTCACCGCGAGTCCGGCGCCGAGGGCGATCATCACTCCCCCGCCGCCGGCGCTGAGCCCGCGCAGCCGGCGCGGGGACGCCGCCAGCCACTGGCGTGCGGTCCCGGCCAAGAGGCCCCAGGCCGAGTCGCAGACCGCGGCGAGTGCGACGAAGATCGCGCCGAGCAGGAGGAGTTGGGGAGTCGCGGGCCGGGCGTTGTCGATGAATTGCGGCAGCACGGCGGCGAAGAACACAGCGGTCTTCGGGTTGGTCACACCGACGACGAAGCCCTCCACCCAGACCCGGCGGACGGAGCGCTGCTGCTGCGGCAGGGCGAGCTCATGGCGGTGCCGGATTGCCTGGATGCCGAGGTAGACCAGGTAGGCAGCGCCGGCGTACCGCACCACCTCGTAGCTGAGGCTCGCCGCCGAGAGCACCGCGCCGAGCCCGAGCGAGACCCCGACCACCAGCACGAGCGCCCCGACCGCATTGCCGAGCGCCGTCCGGACGGCCGCGCCGCGGCCCATCGCCACCGCCCGGCTGACGATGAACAGCACACTCGGCCCGGGAATCAGGATCAGCACGACCGACACGGCGAGGAACGCCAGCAGGTGGGTGGTCGGCAGCATGGCGGAATGGTACGGCACAGCCCTCCGGGCGAGCCACGGTGAACGCACGAAAACGCCCCTGACCAGGCAATTCACTGATCAGGGGCGGCGCGTGGCAGGTGTAGGATTCGAACTCGCGTTCTCCGCCCTCTCCCGTGCCTTGTCAGGTGCACATTCGCCGTAGTCAAGCCGTAGTTCCTTAGGGAAACAAGAGGAAACGACCGGCGTGTCTGGGGCATCGACAACTGGCACGGACTGGCACGCGCTTCAGGTGAAGTGAACATCACTACACCAGCGGCGTATCAGTAAGTGAGGAGAGGACTTCACCATGGCATCACGTCGCCGCACGTTCGGATCAATCCGCAAGCTGCCCAGCGGGCGCTATCAGGCCCGCTACATCGCCCCCGATGGTCGGGAACACAAGCCAGCAACCACCTTCGACGCCAGCAAGGACGCCGAGGCATGGCTGGCCGTCGAGTGGGCCAAGGTCCAGTCCGGGACATGGGTGCCTCCGGAAACGGTCCACGTCCAGCACGTCGCCCAGGTCTCAACCCTCTTCGGTGAGTACGCCCAAGAGGTGATCTCGCATCGCTTGGCCAACGGACGGATTCGCGAAACGACGGCAGCTCTGCACCGGCGCTGCCTCCGGCTCTACCTCGCCGAGTTCGCCACCCGGCCCCTGTCGGCCATCACTCCCCGGGACGTGGCGAACTGGCACTCATCGCTGGCCAAGACGCCCAACTCCCGCGCCAACGCCTACGGCCTCATGGCCATGATCATGAACGAGGCCGTCCGGCAGGACTTGATCGACAAGACGCCGTGCCGTATCGCCGCCGGTGGGGCCAAGCGGTCAGCCCGGACCACTGAGGACGAGGTGCTGACAACCGCCCAGTTCGCCACGTATATCGCCGCCGCACCGGAGGCCTACCTAGTGCCCCTCAAGATCGCGTTCTGGTGCGGTCTGCGGTCGGGCGAGGTTCGGGGACTCCGCCGCTGCGACATCGACGTGAATGCTGGGGAGCTGACCGTCGCCCAGCAGGTGGTCAAGCTCAACGGTCAGAACATCGTGCAGCGGGATCTCAAGACCTACGCCGGTCGCCGGGTAGTGGCCATCCCGCCGCACCTTGTAGCCGAGCTTCGGACATGGCTGGCTACGGTGCCGGTTCGTGGTCGCGACGCGCTGCTCTTCCAGTCCCCCACAGGTCTCCCGATGAGCGGGGAGGCGCTGAGGGCAGCGGGCAAGAGGGCTGCCCGGGCCATCGGACGGCCAATGCTGCGGGTGCACTCGCTCCGTCACAGCTCGGCCACTCTTGCGGCCCAGAGCGGGGCCACCACAGCCGAGATGATGGGTCGGTTCGGGTGGTCGAGCCCGGCCATGGTCACGCGATACAGCCACGCCTTGCGCGAGCGGGATCGCGAGCTTGCGGCCAAGCTCTCGGCGATGGCCTAGGAAGCGTTCCCCACGGTTGGGACGACCTTCAAGGCGCTCTCGATCTCGTCCAGCCGGACGCGGAGCGTGCGCCCGCCCGGGAGCCGGTACAGCGTGATCCGGCCAGCGCTGCCCCAGTTGCGAAGCGTGCGGGCGGTCACTCCGAAGTAGATGGCGGCGTCCTCCAACGAAACGTAACTCACATTTGGTGATACGCCTGAGGGGCCCCCGGATCCCGGGGCCGATCACCGGCTGACAGGCCCGTTCTGAGATTGGTCGATATCCAGACGTATCACTCCCATGAGGAAACGTGTTATGACAGGAGATCACCCGATGACGGATCAGTTGACGAGAGCCTGCGGGCGGACTCCGCCCGCAGCTAGGAACGCCAGAGAGTGCGCGTGCTGTGGCGCGGTTTACTCCCGCAGGAGCTTCCCGGACGGCTTGTGTGGCGACTGCGAGACCGGGCGGTGCGACTCAGCGCGAGACGCCATCTGCTTCCAGTGCGGGGCGGCCTATCCGCATGAGCACGATCTCGGCGGACTCTGTGACGCGTGCAACAGCGCTGACGACTGGGGGACCGACCATGACTGACCAGCTCACGATCCCGCAGGTAGCGGAGCGCTTCGGCGTCGCCCCGAAGACCGTCCGCCGCTGGATCGCCTCAGGGGAGTTGCCAGCTCGCCGACTGGGTCCCCGAGTGATCCGGATTGACGCCGCCGACGTGGCCGCGTTTGGGCGCAAGCTCGCCTGAATCGAGAAACGAAGACGTCCCCCGGCTTTGGTCGGCGAGGGGGACGTCTTGGAAAGGCTCCGCCGCATGCTACCGCGCCGTGTCTCGTTCGACCCCGCCAACAGAGTCCGGGTCACTAATCTGAGCCGGGCTGAGGTCACTAATCTGAGCCGGGCTGAGGTCACTAATCTGAGCCGGTCCCAAGTCACTAATCTGAGCGGCTCAGATAAGACCTGTCTTATCCCGCAGGGATACACCGGCCCTCAGGCTTGTGAGAGTTCAGCTTCAGAACTTGGTTCGTTCTTGGTTCGTGCTGTTGCTGCCGACAAGACGAAGAATCGAACCGAGATCACGCCGCCGAGTCGTTCGGGCCGTGAGGCCCACGCCAGACGCAAGGGCAAGCATCCGCTCACCACCTACAGCAGACTGAAGAGCTGCCTTCGGGCCGTGGCCGTCCGCGCACTCTCGGATCTCACCGTGGACGGCCACCAGGCCCCGGACGCCGAGGAGCTGGCCGAAGCGCTGGAGACCCTCGCTTGGGAGCACTACGGCCACGTGATCCACCTACGGGAGCCGGGAGAGCCTGCGGACGCCCTCCGGGGCTGGACGTTCACCGACGCCGACGGGGTGACCGATGCCGCCCGGCAGGCCGCCGGGAAGGCTCTAGGGACGCTGTCATGGTCACCCGAGGGCCGGGAGGAGCTGAGGCGTCGTCAGGCCGTCGGCGGGAGCCGTGGCCATCGGGGACCGTCCAAGGTCACACCGGAGAACGTGGCCCGACTGGAGGCGCTCCCGGTGGGGCTCACCGTCGCGGAGCAGGCGAAGCACCTTCGCCTCAACAAATCCACTGTGAAGAGGCTTCGTCGTTTCCTGAAATAGCCGAGGCGAGACAGCTTCCGCGAACTCATCTTGACGCGGCCGATATCTCTTGCATGACCGCAGACCTGCAGGGCCGCAACAGGGGCCATAGGGGTCGGCCCTGCTCGGTCTGCGGTCACGTCCAGCGCTCAGCGATTGAGAACGCCATCGCCAGCGGTGAGGCACTTTCGGCCATTTCGGCCAGTTTCGCATTGTCTCGGCAGGCCGTCAGACGCCACCGGGACGCCCACATGGCCGCAGACGCCAGCGCCTTCCATGACGGCGGGATAGGCCCGTACGCCACCGTCGTCAGGCTCACGCAAGCCGCAGACCGGCTGCGGGATCTCGCTACCGAGGCTGAGGATCGGGGACGCATCGCCGACGCCGTCCGCGCCACGCTGGCCGAGTCACGGACGCTGGCCACACTCTTCCAGCTCGGCGTCAAGGGTGGGGGCGAGATCGAGCAGGCCAAGGACGCCGCCGAACTGGAGGCCGGCGTCGTCGCCCTCGTCCGGCGTGCACCGGTGGCCGGGGAGGTCATCGCCGCCGAGCTGGAGAGCCGTGGCCGTGACGCACTGGCGGGCCAGGTCCGGACCTTCGCCCAGCGCTGCAAGGCCGTTTCCGAAAACGAACGACAGGAGATCACCAATGTCTGACACACCCAAGATCGAGCCGGGCACCACCATCCATTTCCTTGAGCCGGTGTTGGCCTTTGGTGTGAGCTTTGGCCGGGGTAATGAGGTCGTGTTGACGAAAGCGATGATCGAATCCACACGCGATTCCGAGGGCCGTTCGTGGCTCGACAACCTCACCCCGGACGAGCAGGTCCGGCGGTGGGGTGAGGTCCGCATTGGGATCAGCCGTCTGCCGGCGGGCGTGGAACCGTGGCATGAAGTGGGTGATGGAACGTGGCTGGACGAGCTGGCCCGAGCCAGAGAGATGGCCTACGCCCAGCCCGCAGGGCCACTCCGCGATCAGGCCCTGCTCGACCTCCACGAGCGCTTCCCGGACCGGCCGACGACCTCCACGACCCTGCGTCGGGGAACGACTTTGTGATGGCCTACGCAGCCGACGATCAGCGCCGCCGCGCGGCGGCTTGGCGGTCCGTGGTGGCGACATGCTTTCGCTCACTGGGGATCGCTGCGGAGGCGAGGATGCCCGCCCGCAGGGTCGGGAGCGACGAGTTCGACGGCGCGCCCGACGTCTACACGCGGCAGCTCGGCGTCCATGTTGTGGCGAGTCCAATCCCCTGGGGAAGGGTCGCCACCTACCTGTCCAAGGCCGAGGTGGACGCCATCGACCAAGGCCTAGGGGATCTCCCGGTGGTGGTCCGACCCGGTCAAGCAAGCGCTCCGGAAGCCGCCTTTGCGATCATGCGGCTGGCCGACTTCGCCCGGCTGGCCAAGGACGCCGTGCGAGGCCGGGAAGTGCTCCAGCAGCTCCAGGACGGCCTCACAGCTCCAGGGGAGGGTTGAGATGCCACTGGCGCTCAAGACGCCCAGGACGCCGCACAGTGTCGGCGCGGTCGTCAAATTAGGCGACCGCCGCGTGGAGCTCCCACCAGGGAGTGATTTTCGGCTGAGCGACGATCGGCGTTTGCTGTTCACGATGGAGCCGGTCCGGCCGGGCAGCTCGACCCGGGCGTTGCACGTCTATCACGCGGGCGGCGAGCTGGTCGGGATCCCGCCAAAGACCTACTCGCGATTTCTGAGGTCGCTCTTCCCCGACGGCTAACCCCAAGAATCTTGCCCGGGGTCGCGCCAAGCCCGGGCAAGGGCCGTCCGTTCGGCGGCCCGGCGAGGCCCCCCGGTCGTTCACGAGCCCTACCGGGGGGCCTCTCTCGTGCTCTGGCTGGCGCTACTCGGTGTCGTCGCCCTCCTCTGCGTCCTCGTCGCTGAACTCCGACAAGAAGTGCTCGCCGAGTTCCTCCCGAGTCGGCAGGCCGATGCTCACGCGCCACGCTTCCCGCGCGTCCCAGATGATTCGCGTGTGCAAGGGCTCATGAGCCCTGATCCAGTCCCAGACCTCGGCCAGCGTCACCCGCTCCAGCACGATTGCCGAGGGCCTCCGTCCGGCGGTCAGGTCCGGCACATCGCTTGTGTGCACCGGCTGCCACGGATCAACGACGGCCCACCGTGGTCCGTCCTCGCTGCGCCACTTGGCCCGGCGCTCCAGCTTCAACCCGAGGTGCTCGACCCAGCGACGGGCGTAGGCGATGTTCTCTGTCATCTCTTGTCTCCTCTCGGGACGGTGTGTCCCACAGAGGTGATACGCCGGACGGGAGCGAAAGCGCGGAACGCTCGTTGAGACTCACGACCAATCTCGCGTGCGACTCGGGGCGTCCTGAGCTGAGAGCCCCGTCCGCGTTTCACGGAACGACCTCCCGGAAGCCGTCTCACTTAGCTTGCTACCTGAGACGGCCCGACACGCCGGTGAAGTGTCTCTAGGCCTGTCACGAAATCAAGGTTTGAAACATGTCTCAATCTGGCCGTCATAGAGTCAGTACGTGATACGCTCTACCCATGAGCACAACGACCGTCACCAAGGCCACCACCGAGAGCACCACCACGACGACCGGCTACGCCTTCGGGTACCGCCGCGTGTCGTCCGTCCAGCAGGACTACGCCCGCCAGACCGCCGCTCTCGTTGAGGCCGGGATCGACCCCGCCCGCATCTTTGAGGACAAGCTCACCGGCAAGACCATGGACCGGCCCGGCTTCAACGCCATGCTGGCCCAGCTCCGGCCCGGGGACGTCGTGGTCGTCTCCTCTCTGGATCGCTTCGGACGCACCACGACCGGCATTCTGAGCACCATTGACGAGCTGACCGAGCACGGCGTCTCGATCAAGTCCCTGAAGCCGGGCGAGAGCTTCGACGGGATCACCGGTCGCTTGATTCTGACCGTGCTGGCCGCGATTGCCGAGTGGGAGAGGGCCAACACTGCCGAGCGTGCCGCCGACGCCCGCGCCGCCCGCAAGGCCCAGGGCATCAAGGCCACCCGCACCAAGTCAGCCCTGACCGCCGAGAACATCGACACTGTGAAGCGGCTCAGGGCCAGCGGCTCGACCATCGCGGCCATCGTCGCCAAGACCGGCATGAGCAGGGCGTCCGTCTACCGGGCGCTGGACGCCTGACCCGCTGACGACACCGAGGCCCCGAGGAAGCGATCCCCGGGGCCTCTTTCGCGTCTCTACCTCGCTATGGTCTCGGTATGAGTGCATGGGTTGATCAGTTCTTCGACGCAGACCAAGCGCGTACCGGGGGTGTCATCCGACGGTCGGTGTACGACATCAGAGAGCACCGAGGGGCGCTGGACGAGATCATCGATCGCGCCAAGGAGGAGGACTTCCACGTCATCGAGACCGGCGATCAGATCGTAGTGCTCTGCCACTCCGGAGCCCTCACAATCTACTGCTGACCGCCCAAGGGTTGGCACGGGCGGCAGCTCGGCCTCCAGCTCGTCCCGGATCGATCCAGTCTGCCCGAACGCCGTTTCTAGAAACGCGTCCGTAGTAGCATCTGGCACGTAGCTGGCACGACATGGAAGAGGCCCTAGCCGAAACCGCTTCTGACTAGGGCACTCACTGCGTGGCAGGTGTAGGATTCGAACCTACGTAGGCATCGCCGACGGTTTTACAGACCGCTCCCATTGGCCGCTCGGGCAACCTGCCGTGCCCCGAAAGCGTAGCCGAACCGCCGGGGTGCGGCCAAACTGGGACCAGCAGATGAAGGAGGCCGCCAGTGCCAGCAGAGAACTCGTTCGACATCGTCAGCAAGGTGGACCATCAGGAGGTCGACAACGCGCTGAACATGGCTGCGAAGGAGGTCCGCAACCGCTTCGACTTCAAGGGGACGGACGCGTCCATCCGCTGGTCGGGGGACGCGATCGAGATGGAGGCCAACGGCGAGGAGCGAGTGAAGGCGATCCTGGACGTCCTCCAGACGATGCTGGTGCGGCGCAAGGTCGACCTGAAGTCGCTGGATGCCGGCGAGCCACGGATCTCGGGGAAGCTGTGGAAGCTGACCGCGTCCCTGCAGCAGGGCATCAGCCGGGAGAACGCCCAGAAGATCAGCAAGCTGATCCGCGACCAGGGCCCCAAGGGCGTCCGCACCCAGGTGCAGGGCGACGACCTGCGGGTCTTCGGCAAGAAGCGGGACGACCTGCAGGCAGTGCAGAAGTTGGTCCGCGAGGCGGACTACGACTTCGCCGTCCAGTTCGACAACTATCGGTGACCTCCGGGCTGTCCGAACCGGCGGCTACGCTGCGGGCATGCCCGAACCGCTGACATCCATCCGGGTGGTTCCGGCCAACCAGGCGAGCTGGGACGACGTGCAGGCGGTGTTCGGCGCGCGGGGCGCGGCCGCCGAGTGCCAGTGCCAGCGCTACAAGCTGGACCGGGGTGAGTCGTTCGGCTCGACACCGGTCGACGAACGCCGACTGCGACTCCGCGAGCAGACCTGCGCCGGACGGCCGGACGCGCCCGGCACTACCGGCCTGATCGCCTACAGCGAGGGCGAGCCGGTCGGCTGGTGCGCCGTCCAGCCCCGCCGGGAGTACCCGGGACTGCTGCGGGTGTACCGGATCCCGTGGCAGGGGCGTGCCGAGGACAGGCAGGATCCGGGTGTCTGGGCGTTGACGTGCTTCCAGGTCCGGGCCGGCTACCGGGGCCGGGGAGTCAGCCACGCCCTCGCCGCGGCGGCCGTCGACTTCGCCCGCGAGCGCGGGGCGACCGCGATCGAGGGCTATCCGATGCTGCCGGTGAGCGAGGGACGGGTCACCTGGGGCGAGGAGCACGTCGGCTTCGCGCAGGTGTTCGCTGCTGCCGGCTTCCGGGAGGTCTCCCGTCCTGGTGTGCGCCGGGCGGTGCTGCGGCTCGACTTCGCGCCCGGGGAGCGACGCGAATGACCGCGACGCCGTACCTGCGACTGGACGCGGGAATCCTGGACGCCAACATCGCGGCCACGGCCGCCCGCGCCGAGCGGCTCGGGGTCGCCCTGCGGCCGCATGCCAAGACCCACAAGTGCCCGCAGATCGCCGAGCGGCAACAGGCCGCCGGCGCTGTCGGCCTGACGGTCGCGACGATCGGCGAGGCCGAGGTGTTCGCCGCCGCCGGGTTCGCCGACCTGTTCATCGCCTATCCGCTGTGGGTGGACGCGGGCGCCGCCGACCGGCTGCGCGCGCTCGCCGCCGGGGGCGCCAGCGTCGCCGTCGGGTGCGACTCGATCGAGGCCGGACGGAATCTGGTCGGGCTGCCGGTCCAGGTGATGGTCGAACTCGACTCGGGGCACCACCGCTCGGGCGTCCTGCCGGCGGACGCCGGAGTCCTCGGCGGCGAGCTGTCCGGGCTCGGACTGGCCGTCCGCGGCGCCTTCACCTTCCCGGGTCACAGCTACTCCCCCGGCGGCCGGGAGCAGGCCGCACTCGACGAGGCGGACGCTCTCGCCAGAGCCGCAACGGCGATGGCGGCTGCCGGCGTCCCCGTCTGCGTCCTCAGCGGGGGGTCGACGCCCTCGCTGCAGTACGCCGACGCCCGCGTGGACGAACTGCGTCCCGGTGTCTACGTCTTCGGCGACGCGCAGCAGGTGGAACTCGGGACGATCGGCTTCGAGCAGGTGGCGCTCACCGTCGGCTCGACCGTGGTCTCCCACGCCGGCGGACGGGTGATCTGCGACGCCGGGTCGAAGGCCCTGGGCGCCGATCGGGCGCCCTGGGCCACCGGCTACGGCCGCGTCCTGGGTGAGCCGGACGCCCGGATCGTGGCCCTGTCCGAGCACCACGCCACCATCGAGTGGCCCGGACGCCTGCCGGCGCTGGGGAGCGTGATCCTGGTCGTGCCCAACCACGTCTGCAACGCCGTGAACCTCGGCGATGAGTACGTCCTCACCACCGGCGGACACTGGCCGGTCGCGGCGAGGGGACGCAACCACTGATGCGGATCGCCACCGTGAACGTCAACGGCATCCGCGCGTCCGTCCGCCGCGGATTCGCCGACTGGCTCGACTGGCGCCGGCCAGACCTCGTCGCCCTGCAGGAGGTGCGCTGCGCCACCGACCTGGTCCCGCTCGCCGCCACCGAGGGCTACCACTTCGCCTACCACCCCGGGAACCGGGCCGGACGCAACGGTGTCGCGCTGCTCAGCCGCGTCCCCCCGGTCGCTGTGCGGGAAGGCTTCGGGCACGCCGGCTTCGACGAGGAGGGCCGCTACCTCGAAGCCGACTACGACCTGTCCGGCTGGCGGCTCACCGTCGCGTCCCTCTACCTGCCGAAGGGCGGACGGGCGGACGACTCCTCCGCCGAGTTGGCCCGTTACCAGCACAAGCGGCGGTTCATGCGGTCCTTCCGTCCGTACCTGGCCCGGGCACGGCTGGGCGCCGCCGGAAAGGGCCGGGAGTTCCTCGTCATGGGCGACTTCAACATCGCCCACACGAACGCCGACCTCCGCAACTGGCGCGGCAACCAGAAATCGGTCGGGTTCCTGCCCGAGGAGCGGGAGTGGCTCGGCAGTCTGCTCGGTCCCCGCACCCTGGTGGACGTGGTTCGCCGGCTCCATCCGGAGACCGACGGCCCGTACTCGTGGTGGAGCTGGCTGGGCAACGCGTTCACCAACGACGTCGGCTGGCGGATCGACTACCACTTCGCGACGCCTGGCCTGGCCAGGGCCGCCGTCAGCGGCGGCACCGACCGGGCCGACAGCTACGATGCCCGGCTCAGCGACCACGCGCCGGTCGTCGTCGACTACCTCGATCGGTGACTGCCGCGGCTCTGAACCGAAGTACCGGTCCCCGACGGTTCAACTGAACCGAAGTACCTGTCCCCGATGGTTCACAGCGGCTCGAAGTAGGACAGCACCTCGGCCCGGGTGACCTCGGTCAGGCTCCCGTGGCTCCAGTGCGGGTCACGGTCGCGGTCGACCAGCTGCGCGCGGACGCCCTCGACGAAGTCCGGGCCGGTGGCCATCCGGACAGCAAGGGCGAGCTCGTGGTCGTACTGGTCGGCCAGCGTCGCGAACGTCGCCGCCCGATCAAGCGCCTCCAGCGACACCGCCACCGAGAGCGGGCTGCGGCGCCGGATCTCGGCAGCAGCAGCACGGGCGTCCGGATCGGCGTGCTGGTCCAGCCGGCCGAGGATCTCGCTCGCGTCGCCGGCGGCGTAGCAGTCGGCGATCCATTCACCGGCCAGCGTCGGATCGGGCTCGGGCAGCCGACCCTCGCACCGGTCGGCCAGCCCGAGGCGGATGGCGTCCGCAGCGTTCACCGAAGCCCCGGTGAGGGCGAGGTGGTAGCCCACCCGTCCCGGCATCCGGGCCAGGAGGTGGGAGACGAAGACGTCGGGGAACAGCCCGATCTGGGTCTCCGGCATCGCCAGGACGCTCGTCGCGTCCACCACCCGGTCGCGGCAGTGCGCGCTCAGTCCGAGACCACCGCCCATCGTGATCCCGGACATGGAGGCGGTGAACGGCTTCTCGAATGAGGCGATCGCCAGATCGAGGGTGTACTCGGCCTCGAAGAATCCCCGCACGTCCCCGCCGCCGAGGACGATCCCGCGCAGCTCGCGCACGTCCGCGCCGGCACACAGGCCCCTGTCTCCGGCCCCGCGCAACTCGATGGCGTCGATCGAGTCGTCCGTAGCCAGGTGGGACAGTCCACTGCGCAGCAGGTGGAACATCCGCAGGCTCAAGGCGTTGATCGCCCGGGGCCGGTTGAGGGTGATCGTCGCGACCGCGCCGGCGCGGCTGATCCAGACCTCGGCCTTGGGTGTCTCACCCATCGGCGCGTTCCACGGCCGTCCGGGCCCGGTGCTCCTGCTGGTGCCGGTAGATCAACACGATCACCGTCGCCATGCCCGCCAGTCCGAGCGCGACGAACGAGGCTGAGCCGTTGTCGTTGCGCCAAGCCAGGTTGCCGGCCTCGTACGCCAGCAGAATGGCGGTGACGGTCACCGCCGTCCCGATGATCCGCGGGTTCGGCTTGGTCAGGGGCAGCATCACCCCGCCCCAGGTCAGGTACCAGCTGTTCAGCGCGATGCCGCCGAACGCAAACGCGAGGTACGACCAGCTGAGGAAGGTGACCGGCCGCTTCCGTCCGACCCCGAGCGCGAGCCAGCCGATGACGGCAGCAGTCAGCCCGAGGCCGAGGTAGCGCAGGACGTCCATCACGATCTCTCCGGCGACAGGTGCGCCAAGACTGGTCAGCACCAGGTTGAGGCCGGCCCCCACGAGGGTGAACGGGGCAAGGGTGACGATCTGACCGGGCACGCCTGCTGCGTAGATCCAGCCGAACCCGAGTCCGGTCGCCAGGGTGATGGCGACGAAGACCGCCACCGAGACACCGAGGCTCAGGGCGAGCCGCCTCAGCGCAGGCCAGGTGTCCGCCCAGCGCAGTGTC
This sequence comes from Propionibacteriaceae bacterium, assembly GCA_017306015.1. Taxonomy (GTDB): domain Bacteria; phylum Actinomycetota; class Actinomycetes; order Propionibacteriales; family Propionibacteriaceae; genus Propionicimonas. Next base: position 161,491 of record JAFKJK010000008.1, on the reverse strand, counting down.
GGCCACGGGTGACGGATCAGTGCCACCGGGTAGAACGCGAGGATCGCCGGCTGCTTGATGCAGGCGGCCACGCCGACCAGGGCCGCTGCCCACCAGAACTGTCCCCGGAACGCCAGCCACAGCGCCAGCACCACCAGCCCGAGCATCAGCGCGTCGTTGTGCGCACCGCCGACCAGGTCGATGATCACCAACGGGTTGATGGCCGAGAACCAGGCCGTGAGCTGGATGTCGGCACCGAGTTGCCGCGCGACCCGTGGCAGGAAGTAGACGATCAGGCCGACCCCGAGCAGCGCAGGGATGCGCATGAACAGTGCGGACAGGTAGGGATTGTTGCCCGCCATGATCACCAACCCGTGGAACATCTCCAGGCTGAGCGGCGGGTACATCGCGGTGTTGTAACGCCACATCCAGCTGAACTGGTCGGCAAACGGACCGGGCAGGGCCGCGATCGGCACCTCGTACGGGTTGAGCCCCGAGCGCAGCAGCCACCCCTGGGCGGCGTAGCCATAGGCGTCATGGCTGAAGATGAGCGGCGCGGGCACCAGCGGCAGGCTCCAGATCAGGGTGATCGGCCAGTGCTTCACCTCGTGGTAGACGCTCGGCCGGAGCTTGAACCACGCGTCCACCATCAAGGCGACGCCGGCGATGACCAGCAGGGTGCCGAGGACGCGGGCCGGCCACGAGTCCAGGCCGAGCGCGCGCATCGGTTCCCACAGCGGAGTGCTCTGCGGGAGATAGGCGGGGGTCAGGGACCCGAGGGCGATCAGTGCTGAGCCGGCCAGACCCCGGCGCACGGGGCGATGGCCCCAGGCCTCGGCCACGTCGCTGCGCCAGCCCGCGATCCGGGCACGAACCAGTCGGGCCCGGCCGGCGGCCGGCGCATTCTGGGTCACGACCACGGGACCGATGGAGCGGACGGCGGCACGTCCCCAGCCTAGCCCGCGGTTCCCTACGGTTGCTCCCCGAGGTATTGTCGAGACGTTTGCCCCGCAAGGAGGATCGCACCCGACCACATGACCGACGTGAACACCATCGACCATGTCGTGATCCGCTTCGCCGGGGACTCCGGCGATGGCATGCAGCTGACCGGCGACCGGTTCACCTCCGAGGCCGCCCTGGCCGGCAACGACTTCGTCACCCTGCCGAGTTACCCGGCCGAGATCCGCGCTCCCGCGGGGACCGTGGCCGGGGTGTCGAGCTTCCAGCTGCACTTCGCCGACTTCGACATCCACACCCCCGGGGACGCGCCCGAGGTGCTGGTCGCGATGAACCCGGCCGCGCTGCGCGCCAACATCGCCGACCTCGCCGCCGGCGGCCTGCTGATCGTCGACTCGGCCGAGTTCACCGCGCGCAACGTGGCCAAGGCCGGCTACACCCTCAGTCCCCTCACCGACGGCACCCTGGCGCGCTACCAGGTGCACGCCATCGACCTGTCCGGGCAGGCCACCGCGGCCGTCGCCGACCTCGGCCTGGGCCGCAAGGACGCCTCCCGGACCAAGAACATGTACGCACTCGGGCTCCTCGACTGGCTGTACGGCCGGCCACTGGAACCCACCATCAGATTCCTCGAGGAGAAGTTCGCCGACAAGGCGCTCATCCGCGACGCCAACGTCGCCGCGCTCAAGGCCGGCTACAACTTCGGCGAGACCTCCGAGGGCTTCGTCTCGCGGTTCCGGATCGAGGCCGCGCCGACCCGTCCGGGCACCTATCGGCAGATCACCGGCAACCGGGCCACCGCGCTGGGACTGGTGGCTGGGGCGGCCCGCGCCGGCCTGCAGCTCTTCCTGGGCGCCTACCCGATCACGCCGGCCTCCGACATCCTGCACTACCTCGCCGGCACCAAGCGGGCCGGGGTGGTCACGTTCCAGGCCGAGGACGAGATCAGCGCGATCGGTGCTGCCGTCGGCGCGTCCTTCGCCGGTCAGCTCGGCGCGACCAGCACGTCCGGCCCCGGGCTGTCGCTGAAGACCGAGACCATCGGCCTGGCGGTGATGCTGGAACTGCCCCTGGTCGTCGTGGACGTCCAGCGCGGCGGGCCGTCCACCGGACTGCCGACGAAAACCGAGCAGTCCGACCTGAACATGGCGTTGTTCGGACGCCACGGCGAGGCCCCGCTGCCGGTGATCGCGGCCCAGTCGCCGTCCGACTGCTTCTCCTCTGCGTACGAGGCGGTGAAGCTGGCGGTCGAGTACCGCACCCCGGTGCTGCTGCTATCCGACGGCTACCTCGGCAACGGGGCCGAGCCCTGGCCGGTCCCGGACCTGGCCGCGCTGCCCCCGATCGAGCCGGGCTTCACCACCGAGCCGAACCAGCCGGACGGCAGCTACGCGCCCTACGTACGCGACGACAGGGGCGCCCGCTCCTGGGTCGCCCCCGGGACCCCCGGCCTGGAGCACCGCATCGGCGGTCTGGAGAAGGCGGACGGCACCGGTGCGGTGTCCTACGACGCCGGGAACCACGACCAGATGGTCCGGCTCCGGCAGGCGAAGGTGGACGGCATCGCCGACACCCTGCCCCCGCTCGCCGTCGACGACCCGTCCGGGCGGGCGAAGGTGCTGGTGCTCGGCTGGGGCTCGACGTACGGCCCGATCCGCGCCGCGGCCCGCGCCGTCCGCAACTCCGGGCGCGAGTTGGCCACCGCTCATCTCCGCCACCTCAACCCGCTGCCCCGCAACGTCGGCGACGTCCTGCGCAGCTACGACCGGGTGATCGTGCCGGAGATGAACCTCGGGCAGCTCGCGATGTGGCTGCGCGCCAACTACCTGGTTCCGGTGGAGGGCTTCAACCAGGTGCGGGGGCTGCCGTTGCGCCAGTCCGAGCTCGCCGAACACCTCACGGCGATCATCGACGAGGAGGCCGAGAAGTGACCACCATCCCGAGCGGACCACCGGCCGGCCTGGCCAAGGTCCCGCTCTCGCTGACCCCTCTGACCCGGAAGGACTTCGTCTCCGGCGACGAGGTGCGCTGGTGTCCGGGCTGTGGTGACTACTCCGTCCTCGCGGCGTTCCAGGGGATGATGCCGGGGCTCGGCATCCGTCGGGAGAACCTGGTGATCATCTCCGGGATCGGCTGCTCCTCCCGCTTCCCGTACTACGTCGACGCCTACGGCATGCACTCGATCCACGGCCGGGCACCGGCGATCGCGACCGGCGTCGCGATGGCGCGCCCGGACCTGTCGGTGTGGGTGGTCACCGGGGACGGGGACGCGCTGAGCATCGGCGGCAACCATCTGATCCACGCGCTGCGGCGCAACGTGAACATCACCATTCTGCTGTTCAACAACCGGATCTACGGGCTGACCAAGGGCCAGTACTCGCCGACGTCCGAGCAGGGCAAGGTGACCAAGTCGTCGCCGATGGGATCGGTGGACCGCCCGTTCAACCCGGTCTCGCTCGCGCTGGGCGCCGAGGCCACCTTCGTGGCGCGGACGGTCGACAACAACCGGGCGCACCTGACCGAGGTGCTCACTGCCGCGGCACGTCATCGCGGCGCCTCGCTGGTGGAGATCTACCAGAACTGCGTGATCTTCAACGACGGCGCCTTCGACCCGCTGAAGCAGTACGGCTTCATCGAGCTGCGGCACGGCGAACCGATCACCTTCGGCCCGGACGGGTCGCTCGGCGTGATCGCCGACGGCTCGGGTGCGGTCAGGATCGCGCCCGTCGCCGAGGTCGGCATCGAGAATGTGCTCCGCCACGACGCCCACGAGGAGAACCCGCAGCTGGCGTTCGCGCTGTCCCGGCTCACGGACAGCCAGGGCATGGCCACCGCGCCGATCGGGATCTTCCGCGACGTCGACCACCCGGCCTACGACGACCTCGCCCGCGCCCAGGTCCACGTCCCGGCCGATGCCGCCGAGCAGCTGCGGCTGGCCCAGGAACTCGTCACCGGCAAGGACACCTGGACGGTCTGAACCTCTCCGAGAACGACAAACGGCCCGCGTCGGTCACCATCGGGTGACCGGCGCGGGCCGTCTGTCGGTGGGGTCAGGCCGCCTGGCAGGCCGGATCGAGACGATCGGCGAGACGCAGGCCGGAACGGGCGCTGGAGCGGATCGCCCGGGCGAACGACTCGCGCAGCGAGGCCCGCTCGGCGGGGACGAACCGGGGATCGATGATGTCGAACTCGGTGAGCCCGCGCTCCGCGAGCTCGATCTGGTGGATCAGGGACATGGTCATGTGCTTACCTCTTCTCTTACTTCACGTGCCGCGGTGCCGGTCCGGTACTCGCCCGGACGACAAGTTCAATGGGGAGCGTGATCTGCCGCTCGGGATAGTCGGGATCCATCGCCAGCCGGCCGGCGAGTTCGCCCTTGCGGGCGATCGGCTGGCGGATCGTGGTGATGCCGAGGAAGCCGGCGTCGGGCAGGTCGTCGAAGCCCGAGAGGGAGATGTCCCGGCCCGGCTTCAGGCCGCGGTCGGCGACAGCGTCCCAGACCCCGAGGGCGAGGACGTCGCTGAGCGCGACGATCGCGGTCGGGCGGTCCTGGTCGTCGAGCACGTAGCCCGCAGCGGCGCGTCCGGCCTCGCGGGTGTTCGGTCCGGCGATGACGACTCGGATCTCGGCGCCCGGCATCTTCTCCGCCAGCCCGTTCAGCCGCTCGCGGTCGTAGCCGTACGAGCTCGGGAAGGCGTCCAGCTCACTGGCACCGAACTCCATCACCTCTTCCCCGGGAGGGATGCACCCCGGAGCGATGACGACCACCTTGCGGTGACCGAGCCGGTCGAGGTGCTTGCCGATCAGCCGGCCTGCCTTGGTGTCGTTGATGGCGACCCAGTCGCCCTCGCTGCGCTGGGTGGCGATCACCCGGACGCCGCGCTGCCGCAGCACGTCGAGCCCGGGGTGGCCCTCCGTGGAGGCGCACAGCACGATCGAGTCGATCGCCGCCCGCTGGAACAGCTGGCCCTCGGCCTCACGCTCCTCCGGCGCCCGCAGCAGCAGGACGGACGCGCCGTACTGCTCCAGCGTCCGGGTGAGGCCGCCGAGGAAGATCACCGAGTAGGGGTCGGCGAACGCCGACGACAGGTCGCCGCCGAACAGGAAGCCGCAGACGTCGGTCTTGCCGGAGCGCAGTGCCCGGCCGGCGGCGCTGGGTCCGCAGTAGCCGAGTTCGTCGGCCTTGTCGAGGATCCGCTGCCGCAGTTCGGCCGAGAGCCGGTCCGGCTTGCTGTACGCGTTGGAGACCGTGGTGGTCGAGACGCCCAGCTCGGTGGCCAGCGTCTTCAAGGTGATGGTCGAGCCCATCTCCACCTCCTGGACGGACGATCAGTTGATCGATGAAGTTAACGATACACTTCATCGATCAACCTTGTCCAGTCGAGCACCCGTTGCTCCCTGCCCGGGGAGCGCCACCGCGCCACCCGGCTCCTCGTCTAGTCTTGGCCGGTGACCCGATTCGATCTCGACCCTTCCGTCCGCCCGCAGGATGACCTGTTCCGCCACGTCAACGGCCACTGGCTGCGTGACACCCAGATCGATCCCGACAAGAAGGCAGCCGGCGCGTTCATCACGCTCCGGGACGCCTCGGAGGCCGCGATCAGGGAGATCGTCACCGGACTGGCCGGCTCCGAGCCCGGCACCGAGGCGTACCTCGTCGAGCATCTCTTCGGCAGCTTCATGGATGCCGAGCGGGTCGATGCGCTAGGCCTTCAGCCGCTGGCGCCGCTGCTGGCCGAGATTGACGCCATCGCCACCATTGACGACCTGCTGGACTACTTCGGCCGCAGCCTGCGCCGCGGCATCGGCGCGCCGATCGGGCTGGACGTGGACGCCGACCCCGGCGATCCGACCCGGTACGCGCTGTTCGTCGGCCAGTCCGGGATCGGGCTGCCCGACGAGGAGTACTACCGGCTGGAGGAACACGCGCAGATCCTGGCCGCGTACCGAGACCACGTGGATCGGACCCTCACCCTCGCCGAGCTGACCGCCAGTGGCGCCGCTCCGGTCGTGGACCTGGAGACCGAGGTGGCGTCCCACCACTGGGACAAGGTGCGGACGCGGGATCTTCGGGCCATGTACAACCCGATGTCGCCGGCCGACCTGGACGCCACCGGCATCGCGTGGACGCGGGTGCTCGCCGCGGCCGGCGTCCCCGCCGTCGAGGAGGTGATCGTCGCGCAGCCGTCCTTCTTCTCCGACCTGGCGAGCCTGCTGGTGCCGTCCCGGCTCGAGGACTGGAAGCTGTGGTGCCGCTGGAACCTGGTCTCGGCGCTGTCCCCGTACCTGCCCGCAGCCCTCGTCCAGGCGCGGTTCGACTTCTACGGCACGGTGCTGCAGGGCATCCCCGAGCTCAAGGAGCGCTGGAAGCGCGGGGTCGAACTCGTCGAGGGCAGCCTCGGCGAGGCCGTCGGCAAGCTGTACGTCGAGCGGCACTTCCCGCCGGCCGCCAAGGCCCGGATGGACGCTCTGGTCGGCAACCTGCTGGAGGCCTACCGCCGCTCGATCTCCCAGCTGGACTGGATGACCGAGGACACCCGCTCGGAGGCCCTCACCAAGCTGGCGAACTTCACCCCGAAGATCGGCTACCCCGAGCGCTGGCAGGACTACTCCACCCTGACGATCGAGCCCGGGGACCTGCTCGGCAACGTCCTGCGGGCAGCCGACTTCCACGCCGCCGACGAGCTGAGCAAGCTGGGCGGCCCGATCCGGAAGTGGGAGTGGCTGATGACCCCGCAGACGGTCAACGCCTACTACCATCCCCTGCGCAACGAGATCGTCTTCCCCGCCGCCATCCTGCAGCCGCCGTTCTTCGACTCCGAAGCCGACGACGCCGTCAACTACGGCGGCATCGGCTCGGTCATCGGCCACGAGATCGGCCACGGCTTCGACGACCAGGGCTCCACGTGCGACGGCGAGGGCCGGTTGCGCGACTGGTGGACGTCGACCGACCGCGAGGCGTTCACCGAGCGCACGAAGGCACTGATCGGCCAGTACTCGGCGCTCGCGCCGCGGCAGCTGCCCGAGGTGCACGTCAACGGCGAGCTCACCATCGGGGAGAACATCGGCGACCTCGGTGGTGCGGCCATCGCCTACGACGCCTGGCAGCTCTCGCTGGACGTCGACCCCGAGCCGGTGGACGGCGTCCCGGCCCAGCAGCGGTTCTTCCTGTCCTGGGCGCGGATCTGGCAGTCCAAGCGCAGGGACGAGGCACTTCGCCAGCAGATCGCCACCGACCCGCACTCCCCCGAGGAATTCCGCTGCAACCAGGTGGTGCGCAACGTGGACGCGTTCTACGACGCGTTCGACCTCACCGAGACCGACGCCGCCTGGCTGCCGGAAGCGGATCGGGTGAAGATCTGGTGAAACCGGGGCGGCCGGCTCCGGTCACGCTGGCCCGCGGCGCGTACCGGGAGCTCGTCCGGGTTCAGCAGGTGCTGCGCTCGGAGTCGGTCGGCGGCTTCCTGCTGCTGCTCGGCGCGGCGGCTGCGATGGTGTGCGCCAACGTCGTCCCGGGCTTCTACTTCGGGCTGCGCGACCTCCACGTCGGTGCCGCGCTGTTCGGCGTCGATCTGGACCTGTCGCTCGGTCACTGGGCCGCCGACGCGCTGCTGGCGGTGTTCTTCTTCCTCGTCGGCCTGGAACTGAAGCACGAGTTCATCGCCGGTGACCTGCGCGAGCCGCGGACGGCGCTGGTGCCGGTCGTGGCCGCCGTCGGCGGGGTCGCGGTGCCGGCCCTGATCTTCGCGGCGGTCACGTTCGCCGATGCGGAGGCCCGCCGCGGCTGGGCCATCCCGGCGGCAACCGACATCGCGTTCGCCCTGGCCGTCCTGGCCGTGATCAACTCCCACCTGCCCGCGGCCCTGCGGACGTTCCTGCTCACGCTCGCCGTCGCGGACGACCTGATCGCGATCGCGATCATCGCCATCTTCTATGCCCGGGACGTGCAGGCGGGATTCCTGCTGGCCGATGTCGTTCCGTTGGCACTGTTCGCGCTGATCGCCCACCGGGGACAGGCCTTCCTGCTGGAGCACGCGTGGGCGCGATGGCTGGTGGTGCTGCCGCTCGGAATCGTCACCTGGGTGCTCACCTACGCCTCCGGCGTCCACGCGACCGTGGCGGGAGTCCTGTTGGCGTTCTGCGTGCCCGTCCGGCCGCCGGCCGGCTCGGAGGCGGAGACGGCCCGCGGCCTGGCGTCCGTGCTGGAGCACCGGCTGCGGCCGTTCTCCGCCGGCTTCGCGGTGCCGGTGTTCGCGTTCTTCTCCGCCGGGGTGGCCATCGGCGGCTGGAGCGGGTTCGTCGGGGCGGTCACCCATCCGATCGGCGTCGGTGTGATCGTGGGCCTGGTGGCCGGCAAGGCCATCGGCATCACCGGCGCCACCTGGCTGGTCACCCGGCTGCGGCGCGCCACCCTCGACCCCAGCCTGGCCTGGATCGACGTCTTCGGCCTGGCGGTGCTGGGCGGCATCGGGTTCACCGTCTCGCTGCTGGTCAGCGAACTCAGCTTCGGCCAGGGCACCCCGCACGACGACATCGGCAAGGTGGCGATCCTGACCGCGTCGGTGACGGCAGCCGTGCTCGCGTCGGTGATCCTCGGCCTGCGCAACCGGCACTACCGCGACGTCGGGGAAGCCGATTCCGGAGACGCGGACGGTGACCCACCGGGCCTGCCCGCGACCTGACGCGCCCGCGGCATCGGGTGCTGCCGCTGGAGGAAGCCCCCGTTCGGAGGCGGGTCATTGTCCACAGCCCGACCTTCGAACAAGAGAGTTGTCCACTGTTGTTCGCTGTCCGACGTGCGCGAATGCTCGGCGCTGGGTACTGCCCGGCACGTTGCCGCGGCCCCACGTATGCCAGGTGCGCGGGCCCCACCGCCGTTCGGAGTCGGGCGCGCAGGTCCCTCCGCCGCGTCGGCTACGGATCCGCCGCGACTCGGCGATGGCTGTCGCAGCCCGCTGGCAGACACCAACGGCGTGGGAATCACGACCTACCCGCGACCGGCGCCGGAGTGATCACCAATCGCTCAGGTGCGGATGCCGCCAGCCCACCTCGGCCTCGAGCTGGGCGGCCAGGCTGAGCAGCAGGGCGTCCTCACCGAAGCGGCCGAGGAACATCGACCCGATCGGCAACTCGATCCCGTCGACGACCGCGGTGTGCAGCGGCAGGGAAATCGCCGGCCGGCCGGTCAGGTTGGCCACGCTCGTCCACGGCGTGAACCGCATCTGCGCGGCGAAGTCGGCCGCGGGATCGTCGTCGTCGCGCAGCGCGCCGACGGGCAGCGGCGGCTGGGCCAGGGTCGGGGTGAGGACGGCGTCGAAGCCGTCCCAGGCCTCGGCCGCCTCCCGGGTCAGCCGCTGGATGGTGGCCAACGCGTCCGCGTACTCGACCCCGCTCGCCCGGCGTCCGGTCTCCCGGAGCCAGCGGGTCAGCGGCCGCAGCGCCGGCTCGATCTCGGCCGGAAGCGGGATCGTGGCGGCGCCCACCGCCCAGACCGAGCGGAACGCCAGCCAGTGATCGGCCGGGAACGGCACCGGGGCCGCGGAAACGTCGTGGCCTGCGCGGCCCAGTGCGGCAACCGTCGCATCGACGGCGTCCAGGCAGGCCGGGTGGACGTCCGCCTCGGTGACCACCGGGGTGGTGAGGACGCCGATCCGCAGCCGTCCCGGCGCCCGGCGGGCCGCCTGGAGGAACGTGCCCGAAGGGGTCGGTGCGACGTAGGACTCGCCGGTACCGCGGCCGGCGATGGCGTCGAGGACGGCGGCCGTGTCGGCAACCGTCCGGCTGACGACGCCGTCGGTGGTCAGGCCGGGGCCGGGCTGGCGCAGGCGGCCCGTCCCGACCCGTCCCCGGGACGGCTTCAGTCCGACCAGGCCGCAGCAGGACGCGGGAATCCGGATCGAGCCGCCGCCGTCGGACGCATGCGCGATCGGTGCCATCCCGGTCGCCACGGCGACCGCAGCGCCGCCGCTGGAACCGCCGGCCATCCGGGTGGGATCCCAGGGGGTCACCGCCGGCGGAGCACCCTCCGGCTCGGTGTAGCAGGGCAGCCCGAACTCCGGCGTCGCGGTCTTGCCGGTGGAGATCGTGCCTGCCTCGGCGAACCAGGTGACGATGTCCTCGTCGACGTCGGCGACCATCCCGGCCAGCGCGGCACTGCCGACCTCCCAGCCGACGCCGGCCACCTGCGCGAGGTCCTTGATCGGGCAGGGGACGCCGGCCAGCGGCGGCGCCGGCTCACCGCGGTCGAGCGCTGCGTCCAGTCGTGCGGCCTGTTCCATGGCCTTGTCGGCCGTCAGCCGGGCGAACGCCCCGAAACGCGGACCGAGCCGCGAACTGCGTTCCAGGTGCGCGGCGACCACGTCGGTTGCCGGGACGTCCCGGCGGGTGACCAGACCCGCCAGATCGAGCGCGGTCCGCTCAGTCAGGTTCATCGGCCCTTCGTGCCCTCTCCCGTGGAGTCGTCGGACTCCATAGTGCCCGAGATCGTCGGGGAGAAGTTGTCGCCGAGCTGACGGACGGCGAGTCGTGCGACCAGCTGCTGCTGCGTGGTCACGCGCTCGGTGCGGGCCTGGCCGACGAAGGTGATCGCCCAGTGCAGCAGGGTCACCGCTCGGTTCTTGAAGCCGACGATGTACAGCAGGTGCACGAACAGCCAGGACAGCCAGGCCAGGAAGCCGGTCAGCTCGATGGCGCCGATCTTCGCGATCGCCCCGAACCTGCTCGTGACCGCCATGGAGCCCTTGTCGTGGTACCGGAAATCGGCTCCCGGGGGCGTCCCGCCGATCGTGTCGACGATGCGGCGGGCCGCGTACCGTCCACCCTGGATCGCGACCGGGGCGACCCCGGGCAGGTTGTCGAGGGCGATCATGTCGCCCACGACGAAGACCTCCGGGTGGCCGGGCAGGGTCAGGTCGGGACGGACCTTCACCCGGCCGGCCCGATCCAGTTCCGCGCCGCTCTGCTCGGCGAGCATCGCGCCGAGCGGGCTGGCCTGGACGCCGGCCGCCCACACCTTGCAGGCGGCCTCGATCCGCTCGGCCCGGCCGTCGGAGTAGCGCACCTGCAGGCCGTCGGCGTCCAGGTCGGTGACCATCGCGCCGAGGCGCACGTCGACGCCGTTGCGCTCCAGCTGGGCCCGGGCGGACGCGGCCAGCTTCGGCCCGAACGAGCCCAGCACGGCGTCCACTCCGTCGAACAGCAGCACCCTGGCCGACGTCGTGTCGATCCGCCGGTAGTCGTCCCGCAGCGTGTGACCGGTGAGCTCGGCGATCTGGCCGGCCATCTCCGCGCCGGTCGGTCCGGCTCCCACCACGACGAACGTCATCAGCCGGCGGCGCTGCTCCGGATCGTCGGTGAGCTCGGCCATCTCCAGTGACCCGAAGATCCGGGCCCGCAGTTCGAGGGCGTCGTCGATCGATTTCATCCCGGGCGCGAACGTGGCGAAGTGGTCGTTGCCGAAGTACGACTGGCCGGCGCCGGCGGCGACGATCAGGTAGTCGTAGTCGAGGCTGAGGTCCTCCCCCAGCTTGCTGGCGTGGATCCGGTGCGCCGCCAGGTCGATGCCGGTGACCTCGGCCAGCAGCACGGTGGCGTTGCGCTGCCGCCTGAGGACGTCCCGGGTTGCCGGGGCCACTTCACCGGTGGACAGGATGCCGGTGGCGACCTGGTAGAGCAGTGGCTGGAACAGGTGGCTGACGATCTTCGACACGAGGGTGACATCGACGTCGGCATGGGCGAGGGCCCTGGCGGCGAACAGCCCGCCGAAGCCTGACCCGATGATCACGACGCGGGGCCTGGACATGGAAACTCCCATTCGTCGGGAGTACCCAGCCTAGGTCGGTTGGGACGGGCGGGGCCGGGCTGGTCAGGACGAGCGACTGATGACGGCGTCGCAGAGTGCGGAAAGTGCGGCCTTGGCCTCCCCGTCCGGGAGCGGCGCGAGGTAGCCCCGGGCGATCTCCGCGCGCCGGGTGATCTCCGCGCGGGCGTCCGCCATCGCCGAATGGGCGCGCATCAGACCCAGGGCCTCGGCAAGGTCGGCGTCCGAGTCCAGGTCGGAGTCGAGGAGTTCCAGGAGCCGCGCATCGGCCGGGTCGACGGACGCTCGTGCCAGCAGCGTCGGCAGCGTCGGGACGCCGGCCCGCAGATCGGTGCCCGGCGTCTTGCCCGAGGTGTCCGACGCGATGTCGATGATGTCGTCGCTGAGCTGGAAGACCACGCCGATCTCCTCCCCGTACGCGGCCAGCGCCGCCAGCGACGGTTCCTCCAGACCGGCGACCATGCCGCCGAACGTCGTCGAGGCCGCGATCAGCGAGCCGGTCTTGTCGGCGACCACCTGCAGGTAGTGCTCCAGCGGATTGGCCGTCTCGGCGGGTCCGCGGGTCTCGGCGATCTGGCCCTGCACCAGCCGGGCGAAGGTGCGTGCCTGGAGGTCCACGTACTCGGTGCCGAGAGTGGCGACGATCGTGGACGCCCGGGCGAACAGGAAGTCACCGACCAGGATGGCGACCGTGTTCCCCCACCGCTGGTTCGCGCTCGCGGCGCCGCGGCGCAGGTCGGCGTCGTCCATCACGTCGTCGTGGTACAGGCTGGCGACGTGGGTCAGCTCCATCACCAGGGCGGCCCGGACGATCGCGTCGTCCCTCGGCTGGTCGGCCAGGAGTGCTGCCAGCACGACCAGCAGGGGACGGAAGCGCTTGCCACCGGCGCTGATGATGTGCCGGGCGGCCGCGGTGACGAAGTCCGTGTCGGCCTCGGCGGCTGCGGCCAGCTCCTGCTCGACCCGATCGAGCAGGCCGGTGGCACGGTTCAGGAAGTCCGGATCCACCTCGCCCACCAGGTCCGCAGTCTGGTTCGAGGTCACAGGCGCAAGCATATCCTCAGCGTGCCGGCGGGCTCAGCGCAGGAAGGTGCTGGCCGCCGTCATCAGGTCCAGCAGCGGGCCGGGGAAGATGCCGAGGTAGACCGAGGCCAGAGCCCCGACCCCGATCGGCACCAGGGTCAGCCCGCTGGCCGGGGCCACCGCGACGCCCTTGGCCTCGTCGTCGAAGAACATCGACACGACGACCTTCAGGTAGACGTAGGCGGCGGCGAGGCTCGCGATCACCGCGACCACCACCAGCCAGCCATAGCCGCCCTGCCACGCCGCGGCGAAGACCTCCCACTTGCCGATGAAGCCCCCGGTCAGCGGGATGCCGGCGAAGCTCAGCATCAGGACCGTGAACACCGCGCCCAGCAACGGGTTCTTCCGGCCCAGCCCCGCCCAGCCGGAGATCTCGTGCACCTCACCGGCCGCGTCCCGGACCATGGTCAGGATCGCGAAGGCGGCGATCGTCGCGAAGCCGTACGCGGCCAGGTAGAACAGGATCGAGGCGACGCTGCTCGCCGGATTGGCCTGCGTCGCGACGGTCGCGCCGACCACGGCGACCAGGATGAAGCCCGCGTGGGACACCGACGAGTAGGCCAGCAGCCGCTTGATGTCGGTCTGGGTGACGGCCAGCAGCACGCCGACGACCATGGTCAGCACCGCGACCGTCGCCAGCAGCGGCTGCCAGCTCCACCGCTCGGCGCCGAGCGCGACGAAGAAGAACCGGACGGTGGCCATCACGGCCGCCAGCTTGGTGCAGATCGCCATGAACGCGGTCACCGGGGTGGGCGAGCCGACGTAGACGTCCGGCACCCAGTTGTGGAACGGCACGGCCCCGATCTTGAACAGCAGCCCGACCGCCATCAGCGCCATGCCGGTGAACAGCAGGCCGCGGCCGTAGAGCGGCGCCTGTACCGCCGCGTCGATCGCGCTGAACTGGAACGAGCCGGCGAAGCCGTAGATCAGGCCCATGCCGAAGAGGAAGAACGCGCTGGAGAGGGAGCCGAGCAGGAAGTACTTCAGTGCGGCCTCCTGGCTGAGCAGCCGGCGACGGCGGGACATGCCGGCCAGCAGGTACAGCGGCAGCGACATCACTTCCAGGGCGACGAAGGCGGTGAGCAGGTCGTTCGCAGCGACGAAGACCATCATGCCGGTCAGGGAGAACAGCGCCAGCGGGAAGACCTCGGTGTGCTCGTGCCGAGCCCCGTCCGCCTCCGCCTCCCCCGGGCTGCCGGGAACCGAGGCAGCGGACGCCGCGAACGCCGAGACGCCGTTGGTGAGGCTGCGTTCTGCGAACACCATCATGGACAGCAGGCCGAAGACCAGCAGCGCTGCCCAGGCGAGGTAGCTCGGGCCGTCCAGGCTGACGGCGTCCATCGCCAGCAGCCCGCCGCGTCCGGCCAGCAGGTTGATGACCAGCAGGCCGCCGGCGACGACGATACCGAGCAGGGTCAGCAGGAGTTGGCTGATGAACCGGAAGGCGCGAGGCACAGCCGCCTCGACGATCACGCCCAGGCACGCGGCGACCAGGATGGTCACTACCGGGGCGAGTTCCAGCCACTCGAAGGTGGGAGCTGCGATGTTCACTTGCCTTCCTCTCCGAGCGGGGCGACCGGGTCGGCAGCACCGACGTGGCTGACGGCGGCCACGGCGACCGGCTCTGCCACGCTCAACGCCAGCCCGGGGACGAAGCCGAGCAGCAGGATCACCGCGATCACCGGCCCGGCCACCCACTTCTCCCGCGCGGTCGCGTCGGTGGTGAAGTGTGCGGCCACCGAGTCACTCAGCGGGCCGGTCATGGTCCGCTGGTACATCAACAGGATGTAGACCGCTGCCAGGACCGTCCCGAGCGCAGCGACGGCGGCAACCCAGGGGGTCCTCGACCAGGTTCCGGCCATCACCTGGAACTCGGAGACGAACGTGGACAGGCCCGGCAGGGCAAGGCCCGACAGTCCGGCGACCAGGAACAGCCCGGCCAGGACCGGCACCGCCTTCTGCACCCCGCCGAAGTCGGGGATCTTCGCCGAGCCACGCCTACTGATCAGCATGCCCACGACCAGGAACAGCGCTGCTGTGGAGAAGCCGTGGTTGAGCATGTAGAAGATCGACCCCGACATCCCGGCGGTGGTGAAGGTGTAGATGCCCAGCACCATGAACCCGAAGTGGCTGACCGAGGTGTAGGCGATCAGCCGCAGCAGGTCGGAACTGCCGATGGCCGCGATCGCGCCGTAGAGGATGCTGATCAGGGCCAGGGCGATCATCACCGGGGCGATCCAGGTGCTGGCTTCGGGGAACAGGCCGAGGCAGAACCGGATCATGCCGAAGGTCCCGATCTTGTCCAGGATGCCGACCAGGAGCACGGACGTGCCGGGGGTCGCCTGCTCGGTCGCCGTGGGCAGCCAGGTGTGCACCGGCACCATCGGCGCCTTGACGATGAAGGCGAGCAGGAAGCCGATCATCAGCCAGCGGCCGACGTCGGTGGGCAGGCTCACCTGGACCAGGTCCGCCAGCAGGTAGCTCGGCCGGCCCAGCGCCTGCGCGGAGACGACGTAGATGCCGACCACGCTGGCCAGCATGACCAGGCCGCCGGCGAGGCTGAACAGCAGGAACTTCAGCGCAGCCCGGGCGCGCTGCGACCCACCGAAGCCACCGATCAGGAAGTACATCGGGATCAGGGTGGCCTCGAAGAACAGGTAGAACAGCAGCACGTCGCTGGCCAGGAACGTGAAGATCGACAGGCTCTCCAGCAGCAGCACCAGCGCGACGAACGCCTGGGGCTTCCACTTGCCCGCGCCGGTCAGCTTCCATTCGGCCAGCAGCACGACCGGGACCAGCGCGACGGTGAGCACCACCATCAGCAGGCCCATCCCGTCCAGGCTGAGCGCCCACCAGGTGCCGAAGCGGGGCATCCACGGCACCTTCTCGGCCATCGGCGTCCCGCCCAGGTAGAGCGAGGTGACGACGGCGCCGAGCACGAGCGTGATCAGCGAGAAGGCCATGCCGACCCAGCGGGCCAGCTCCTTGACCGGGAGCAGCAGGACGCCGGCGCCGACGAGCGGTACGAGACCCAGCACGGTGAGCCAGGGAATGGTCATGACGATCTCCTTCCCTCAGCCCAGCTGGACCAGGACGACGACCAGACCGACC
The DNA here is from genome assembly GCA_017306015.1 of Propionibacteriaceae bacterium. Lineage (GTDB taxonomy): Bacteria > Actinomycetota > Actinomycetes > Propionibacteriales > Propionibacteriaceae > Propionicimonas. Next base: position 145,542 of record JAFKJK010000008.1, on the reverse strand, counting down.
AGCACGACGCCGGCGGTCATGGTCAGGGCGTAGCTACGGACTTGGCCGTTCTGGAGCCTCCGCAGCCGGTCCGACACCCCGGACGTGAGCACGCCCAGACCGTTCGCGGCGCCGTCCCACAGCGTCCGGTCGGCTGCGACCAACCCTCGGGAGGCGGCCATGGTCGGGGCCACCACCAGCGTGTCGTTGACGGCGTCGCCGAACAGGTCGTTGCGTCCCATCACCGTGAAGAAGTTGCGGGACGCGGGTGCGGTGGCCGGGATCTTCTTCGTACCGCCGAACACGAACCAGGCGATCGCGATCCCGGCCGCCACGACGGCCAGGGTCGCCCACCCGATCAGGGACGGGACGAGCGAGACCTCGTGGACGTGGGCGCCGGTGGCCGGCTCCAGCCAGTCCTGGATCCAGAAGTTCATCAGCACGCCGCCGATGACCGAGAAGAACGCCAGGATGATCAGCGGGACGGTCATCACCCATGGCGACTCGTGCGGGTGGACGCCTGGCTGCCAGCGCTTCTCGCCGAAGAAGGTCATCAGCATCAGCCGGGTCATGTAGAACGCGGTGATGCCGGCACCGATCAGCGCGCACAGCCCCACCCAGACGTTCAGGTCGAAGGCCGCCTCGATGATGTGGTCCTTGGAGAAGTAGCCGGCGAAACCTGGGAAACCGATGATCGCCAAGTAGCCGGCGGCGAACGTCAGGAAGGTGACCCGCATCACCTTGGCCAGCGCCCCGTAGTTGCGCATGTTCACGTCGTCGTCCATGGCGTGCATCACCGAGCCGGCTCCGAGGAACATGTTGGCCTTGAAGAAGCCGTGGGTGAGCAGGTGGAAGATGGCGAAGGCATAGCCGGCCGGGCCGATCCCGGCGGCCAGCATCATGTAGCCGATCTGGCTCATCGTGGAGCCGGCCAGCACCTTCTTGATGTCGTCCTTGCTGGTGCCGATCCAGGCGCCGACCAGCAGCGTCACGGTGCCGACGATCACCACCGCCGTCGCCGCGATCGGAGCGGCCTCGAAGATCGCGTGGCTGCGGACCACGAGGTAGACACCGGCGGTGACCATCGTGGCGGCATGGATGAGGGCCGACACCGGAGTCGGGCCCTCCATGGCGTCCAGCAGCCAGGCCTGCAGGGGCACCTGCGCGGACTTGCCGCAGGCCCCGAGCAGCAGGAACAGGCCGATCGCCGTGGCCCAGAACGGGTCGAGCTTCGCCGCTCCCGCGTTGACGTCGGCGAACGCCGAGCTGCCGAACAGGGCCAGCATCGCCATCACCGCGAAGGTCATCCCCAGATCGCCGACCCGGTTCATCACGAACGCCTTCTTGGCCGCGGCCGCCGCGGACGGCTTGTGCTGCCAGAAGCCGATCAGCAGGTAGGACGCGAGGCCGACCCCCTCCCAGCCGACGAACAGCACCAGGTAGTTGTCGGCGAGGACGAGGGTGAGCATCGCCGCGATGAACAGGTTCAGGTAGGCGAAGAACCGCCGCCTGCGCTCGTCGTGGGCCATGTAGCCGACGGAGTAGACGTGGATGACACCGCCGACACCGGTGATCAGCAGGGCGAACAGGATCGACAGCTGGTCGATCTGCAGACCGGCGGCGATCGTCCAGCTCGGGGTGTGGATCCATTCGTACAGCGGGACGGCGACCGAGCGCGCCTCAGGATCGGCGCCGAGCAGCTGGATGAACAGCACGAGCGCGACGACGAAGCTGGCTGCCACGGCGGCGACGGCCAGCCAGTGGCCGCTGGCGTCGAGGATCCTGCCGAAGACCAGCAGGATCGCCGCGGCCAGCGCCGGCAGGGCGATCATCAGCCACGAGTAGCTGAACAGCCCGGTCGCCGCGACGGTGGTGAGTGTGATCATTCGCGCTCGCCTCTCACAGCTTCAGCAGGCTCGCCGCGTCCATCGACGTGGAGCGGCGAGTGCGGTAGATGACGATGATGATGGACAGGCCCACGACGACCTCGGCGGCCGCGACCACCATCACGAAGAAGGTGGCGACCTGGCCGTCCAGCCCGCCCCGGGCCAGGGCGAAGGCCACCATCACCAGGTTCGCGGCGTTGAGCATCAGTTCGACGGACATGAACGCGACCAGGGCGTTGCGGCGCACCATCACGCCGATGGCGCCGATCGTGAACAGGATGGCGGCCAGGTACACGTAGTTGTCGGGACTCATTCGTCCGCCTCCTCGATCCTGGTGGCCTCGATCGAGTCGAAGACCTTGGCCGTTGCCGCGCTCAGGGTGACCGAGTCGACGATCTCGCTGCGGGCGGCCAGCACGGCGGACACCGACTCCGGGCTCACCGATCCGTCCGGCAGCAGCGCCGGGGTGGCGATCGAGTTGTGCCGGGCCAGGACGCCGGAGTTCGGCAGCGCCCCGGGATGGACGCCGGCGCTGGCGTACTCGTCCATCCGGCGCTCGGCGAGCTCCCGCTGGGTGGGACGGTGGTGGATCCGGGACCGGTGGCCCAGGATCATCGCCCCGATCGCCGCGGTGATCAGCAGCGCCGAGGTGAGCTCGAAGGCGAAGACGTAGCGTCCGAAGATCAGCGCGGCCAGGCCCTGGGTGTTGCCCCCGTACTGGGCGTTGGCCGCCGCCAGGCCGACCGACGGGACGCCGACCAGCGCGCCGCCGATCCCGAAGACGATCAGGGCGAACATGCCGACGGCCGCCAGGGTCGCGGCCACCCGTTGTCCGCGGAGGGTCTCCACCACCGAGTCGGGGGTGTCGACGCCGACCAGCATCAGCACGAACAGGAACAGCATCATGATCGCGCCGGTGTAGACGATGATCTGGACGACCGTGAGGAACATGGCGTCCAGCGACGCGTAGAGCACGGCCAGGTTCACCATCGTGAACGCCATGCTCAGCGCCGCGTACACGGCCTTGCGGAACAGGACCAGGCCGAGAGCGCCGAGGACGGCCAGCGGGCCGGCGATCCAGAAGGCGACATCAGCTTCGGTCACGAGCGGGATCATCGGGACCCTCCAGCTTCGTCGGCGACCGCGGTTCGGTTGTCCGGTTTCCCGGTCGGCGGCAGCCCGAGGAAGTAGGACTTCTCGTCCGGCCCCAGCCGACGCGGGTGCGGAGGCTCCTCCATGCCGGGCAGCAGGGGGGCCAGCAGCCGGTCCTTGGTGTAGATCATCTTCTCCCTGGTCACGTCGGCCAGCTTGAAGTCGTTAGTCATCGTCAGCGCCCGGGTCGGGCACGCCTCGATGCACAGGCCGCACAGGATGCAGCGCAGGTAGTTGATCTGGTAGACCCGCCCGTACCGCTCGCCCGGGGAGAACCGGGCCTCCTCGGTGTTGTCGGCGCCCTCGACGTAGATGGCGTCCGCCGGGCAGGCCCAGGCGCACAGCTCACAGCCGACGCACTTCTCCAGGCCGTCCGGCCAGCGGTTCAGCTGGTGGCGGCCGTGGAAGCGCGGCGCGGTGACCTTCTCCTTGCCCTTCTCCGGGTAGCCCTGCGTGAAGGTCTTGCGGAAGATCGTCCGGAACGTGACGCCGAAGCCGGCCCACGGGTCGAAGATGCCCATCACTGCTCCTCTGGGGTGGCGACGGGCTCGGCGACGGACGGCACCACCGTGCTCTGCTCGGGCAGTACCTGCCCGGGCATCGGCGGCACCGGATACCCGCCGGCGAACGCGTCGAAGGTGCCGGTCGGCACTTCGGGTGGTTCCGGCCGGGGTCTGTCGAACAGGACGATCGCGCCGAACACGAGCAGTGCGACCACGCCGATGGCGACGTAGATGGTCGGGCCGCTGGTGACCAGCGTCCGCAGGCTCTGCAGGGTCGCGAACGCGACGATCCAGACCAGCGCGATCGGGATCAGCGCCTTCCAGCCGAGCTTCATGAACTGGTCGTAACGGAACCTGGGCAGCGTGCCACGGAGCCAGACGAACAACGAGATGAACAGCTGGACCTTGATGACGAACCAGATCGGCCCCAGCCAGGGATTGTTCAGCGGCTCGATCAGATTGAACGGCCAGATCGGCAGGTAGCCGCCCATGAACAGCGTCGTCGCGATCGCCGAGACCGTGGCCATGTTGATGTACTCGGCCAGGAAGTAGATGGCGTACTTGAAGCCGGAGTACTCGGTGATGTAGCCGCTGACCAGCTCCGACTCCGCCTCCGGCAGGTCGAACGGGGCCCGGTTGGTCTCGCCGACCATCGAGATCACGTAGATCACGAAGCTGGGCAGCAGGACGAACCAGTTCCAGTTCTGGAACCCGATGTTGATCCCGAACGGCAGCAGTTCCGTCCGCTGCGCCTCGACGATCTGGTGGGTGGACATCGAGCCGGTGTACAGGAAGACCGACACCAGGGCGAGTCCCATGGCGACCTCGTAGGAGATCATCTGCGCGCTGGAGCGCAGGCCTCCGAGCAGCGAGTACGGCGAGTTGGACGACCAGCCGGCGAGGACGAAGCCGTAGATGCCGACGGATGTGACCGCCAGCAGCACCAGCACGCCGACCGGGAGGTCGGCCAGCTGCAGGTAGGTGTCGACGCCGAAGATGTTGACGGCGCCGCCGAACGGGATAACCGCCCAGGCGGTGAAGGCCGCCGTGCCGGCGATCAGGGGCGCGAGGACGAACAGCACCCGGTCCACCATGGACGGGATGAAGTCCTCCTTGATCAGGAGTTTCATGCCGTCGGCCAGTGCCTGGCCGAGGCCGAACGGTCCGTTCATGATCGGGCCGAGCCGGTGCTGCATCTTGCCGACGAGCCGGCGCTCGTACCAGACGTTGAAGATCGTCCAGGCCAGCAGCACGACGAACAGGACGACGACCTTGATCAGGATCAGCCACCACGGGTCGTTCATTCTCCACCTCCCAGGCGTAGCGCGACCTCGTCGCCGTGGACCACCCGCAGGTCGCCCAGCGACAGGCCGGGAGCGTTGGTCGGCACCCACACCGTCGCGCCGACCATCTCCGGGCAGACGACCACCGGCAGGGCACGGCTGCCGCCCGGACCCGCGACGGTGACCAGGTCGCCGTCGGTCGCGCCGAGGGACGCTGCCAGCTCGGTGCCAACGCGCGCCACCGGCTTCCTGGCCGTTGCGGCCAGCGCGGCCTCGTTGTCCTGGCCGCGGCCGGCGTCGAGCAGTTCGCGCCAGGTGGCCAGCCGGACCCGCTCGCCCTTGGGGAACTGCGCCTTGGCGGCCCGGCGCTGCTTGGCCGCCGCGGTCTTCGCGGTGGCCGGCCGGTCCCAGGCGCCGAGTTCGGTCAGCTCGGCGAGCGCCTGCGACGCCATCCGGACCCCGAGTGGACGGCCCAGGGCGTCGGCGAGCGCCGCCAGCACCCGCAGGTCGGTCATCGGGGCCCGCGGCAGGTCCACCACCGTGTTCACCCGCCCGGGCCGGTGCTCCCAGTCCAGGAAGGTGCCGCTGCGCTCCTCGATGACCGCGACCGGGAACACGACGTCGGCGCGCTCGGTGACCTCGGAGATGCGGTTCTCCAGGCTGACCACGAAGCCGGCCTTCTCGACGGCGTCCCGGGCGGCCGGGGCGTCGGCGAAGTCGGCGAGTTCGACGCCGCCGATCACCAGTGCGTCGAGCTGTCCGGACGCGGCCGCGGCCAGCATCGCCACGGCGTCCAGTCCGTCGGCGCCCGGCAGCGAGTCGACGCCCCAGTGTGCTCCGACGTCGACGCGCGCGGTGGCGTCGGCGACCGGACGGCCGCCGGGCAGCAGGCCGGGCAGGCAGCCCGCCTCGATCGCCCCGCGGTCGCCGGCGCGGCGCGGGATCCAGGCGAACCGGGCGCCGGAGTCGGCCACGGCCGCGAGGGTGCCGGCCGCCAGGGCCGCGCGCTCGCCGACCAGGACCACGTCCCCCGCACCGAGTTCGAGGCCGGCGACGGCGTCCGCCTCGGTTCCGGGGAGCGTCGCAACCAGCGTCGCGTTGAGCTTGCGGCTGCCGGTGGACAGGTACGGGGCGACCGCGGTGACCTGCAGGCCCTTCTTGCGGACGGCCTTGCGCAGCCGCAGGAAGATCAGCGGCGACTCGTCCTCGGGCTCGAAGCAGACCAGGAACACCCGCCGGGCGGCCTCCAGCTCGCCGTAGGTGACGCCGTCGGCGACGGTGCGCCCGGCGACCCGGGTGGCCAGGAACTCGGCCTCCCCCGCCCCGATCGGACGGGAGCGGAAGTCGACGTTGTTGGTGCCGAGGACGGCGCGGGCGAACTTGGCGTAGCCGTAGGCGTCCTCCATCGGCGTCCGGCCGCCGACCAGCACGCCGACCGACGAGCCCGCCGCGGCGAGTCCGGCGACGGCGGCATCGATCGCCTCCCGCCAGGACGCGACCCGCAGTTCGCCGTCCTCGCGGATCAGGGGCTGGGTCAGCCGGTCCTCGCCGCGTGCGCTGACGAAGGCGAACCGGCCCTTGTCGCAGTTCCACTCCTCGTTCACCTGGGGCGCGTCACCAGCCAGGCGACGGCGGACCACGCCGTGCCGGGTGTCGACCCGCAGCTGGCAGCCGCCGGCGCAGTGCTCACAGGTCGAGTCGGTGCTGACCAGGTCGAACGGCCGGCTGACGAACCGGTACGAGGTCGAGGTCAGGGCGCCGACCGGGCAGATCTGGACGACGTTGCCGGAGAAGTACGAGTCGTACGGCTTCTTGGCGTACTGGCCGACCTGCTGCAGGGCGCCGCGCTCGACCAGCGCGATGAACGGGTCTCCGGAGATCTGCTCGGAGAACCGGGTGCAGCGGGCGCACATGATGCACCGCTCGCGGTCGAGCAGGATCTGCGCGGAGATCGGCACCGGCTTGGGGAACGTCCGCTTGACGCCCTCGTAGCGGGACTCGCCGTCCCCGTTGGCCAGCGACTGGTTCTGCAACGGGCACTCGCCGCCCTTGTCGCAGATCGGGCAGTCCAGGGGGTGGTTGATCAGCAGGAACTCCAGCATCCCGCGCTGCGCCTTCTCGGCCACCGGCGAGGTGAGCTGGGTGTTGATCTTCATCCCCGGGGCGCACTCCATCGTGCAGGACGTCTGCGGCTTCGGCATGCCCCGGCCATTGCCCATGTCGGGCACCTCGACCAGGCACTGCCGGCACATCCCGGCCGGGTCCAGCAGCGGATGGTCGCAGAACCGCGGGATCGCGATCCCGATCATCTCCGCCGCCCGGATGGCGAGCGTGCCCTTGGGCACCTCGATCTCGATGCCGTCGATGGTGACCGTGATGGTCTCCACCGGCACCGGGGTCTGCTCGGCCTTCGTCTGGACGCTCACGCGTCGGCCCCCTCTCCGCTGGTGACCAGCTGCTTGGTCCTCACCGGGAAGAGCGCGCTGCGTTCGTAGGGGAACAGCTCCCACGCCGGCGTCGTGTAGCCGGCCTCGAACTCCGACCGGAAGTAGCGCACGGCGCTGGTGACACAGGCGACGGCGCCGTCGGCGAGGGCGCAGAACGACCGGCCGCCGATGTTGTCGCACATGTCCAGCAGCTTCTCGATGTCGCCTTCGACCGCCCTGCCGGCCTCGAAGTCGCGCAGCAGCTGCACCAGCCACCACGTCCCCTCGCGGCACGGGGTGCACTTGCCGCACGACTCGTGCTTGTAGAACTCGTTCCACCGCAGCGTCGTGCGGACCACCGAGGTGGTCTCGTCGAAGATCTGCAGTGCTTTGGTGCCGAGCATCGTCCCGGCACCGGCCATGCCCTCGTAGTCGAGCGGGACGTCCAGGTGTTCGGCGGTGAGGATCGGCGTCGACGACCCGCCGGGCGTCCAGAACTTCAGCTTGTGGCCCTCGCGGACCCCGCCGGTGAGCTCGAGCAGCTGCCGCAGCGTGATCCCCATCGGCGCCTCGATCTGGCCGGGACGCGCGACGTGCCCGCTCAACGAGTAGATGGTCATGCCGTTGGACTTCTCCGTGCCCATTCCGGCGAACCAGGCCGCACCGTTGTTGATGATCGCCGGGACGCTGGCGATCGACTCGACGTTGTTGATCACGGTCGGCGAGGCGTACAGCCCGGCGACCGCCGGGAACGGCGGACGCAGCCGCGGCTGACCGCGCATCCCCTCAAGGGAGTCGAGCAGTGCCGTCTCCTCGCCGCAGATGTACGCGCCGGCGCCGGCGTGGACGATGATGTCCAGGTCGTAGCCGGAGCCGAGGATGTCGGCGCCCAGGAGGCCGGCGGCGTAGGCCTCGGCCACCGCCTGCTGCATCCGGCGGTGGACGTGCAGCACCTCGCCGCGGATGTAGACGAAAGCCGTGTGGCAGTTGATCGCGTAGGCGGAGATGATCATGCCCTCGATCAGCGTGTGCGGGCTGGCCAGCAGCAGCGGGATGTCCTTGCAGGTGCCCGGCTCGGACTCGTCGGCATTGACCACGAGGTACTTCGGGTTCGGGTTGTCCTGCGGGACGAAGCTCCACTTCATCCCCGTCGGGAAGCCGGCACCGCCGCGTCCGCGCAGGCCCGAGTCCTTGACGATGCCGGTGACCTCGGCCGGCGTCTGCTTCAGCGCCTTGCCGACCGCGGCGTACCCGCCGGCGGCCCGGTAGGCCTTCAGCGTCCAGGACTTGTCGGTCCCCCAGTTCGCCGTCAGCACGGGGGTGAGGGTGTCGCTCACTTCGCCTCCTCCGGCGCCGGCGCCGTCCAGCCGTTGGCCGCGGCGATCGACGTGCCCAGCAGGGACGCCTCGCCGGCGCTCGGGCCTTCGTCCGCACGCCCATCGGGGAAGCCGGCGAGCACCCGCTCCGCCTCCCGCCAACTGGTGATCCTGGCACCCCGGGTGGACGTCACCTCGCGGTCCTCGGCCAGGTCGTCGAGCAGTTGTTCGGCCTTCTCGGGGGTCATGTTGTCCATGAACTCCCAGTTGACCGTCATCACTGGGGCGAAGTCGCACGCGGCGTTGCACTCCACGCGCTCGAGGCTGAACCGGCCGTCCGGGGTGGTCTCGTTCACCTCGATGCCGAGCTTGTCGCTGACGTCGTCCAGCTGCGCGTCCCCGCCCATCACCGCGCACAGCGCGGTGGTGCAGACCCCGATGTGGTGCTTGCCGCCCGGACGGCGCCGGTACATCGTGTAGAAGGTGGCGACGCCGGACACCTGGGCGGTCGTGATGCCCAGGATCTGGGCGCACGCCTCGATCCCCGCGGGGGAGATCCGCCCGTCCACGCTCTGCACCAGGTGCAGCATCGGCAGCAGCGCCGAGCGGGGCTGCGGGTAGCGGGCCACGAGCTGGCGCAGTTCCGCCAGCGTGGTCTCGTCGATGTTCGTCGCGGTGTCGCTCATGTCGATGGTCCCCGACGCGGGGAACCAGGACTGGAACTCGTGACCGCTCATCGGTCGACTCCTCCCATCACGGGGTCAATCGAGCCGATCGCCACGACGATGTCGGCGAGCATGCCGCCCTCGCACAGGATCGGAACGGACTGCAGGTGGTTGAACCCGGGATCGCGCATGTGCGCCCGGTACGGCCGGGTACCGCCGTCGGAGACGACGTGGCAGCCGAGCTCGCCCTTGGGGCTCTCGATCGGGACGTACGCCTGGCCGGCGGGCACCCGGAAGCCTTCGGTGACCAGCTTGAAGTGGTGGATCAGGGCCTCCATCGATTCGCCCATGATGTGCTTGATGTGCTCATGGCTGTTGCCCTGCCCGTCCGGGCCGAGCGCGAGCTGGGCCGGCCAGGCGATCTTCGGGTCGTCGACCATCACCGGCTCACCGGTGGACGCCTCCAACCGGTCGGTGCACTGCTTGACGATCTTCAGGCTCTCCCACATCTCGGCCAGCCGCACCCGGAAGCGGCCGTAGGAGTCGGACGTGTCCCACGTCGGGACGTCGAAGTCGTAGGTCTCGTAGCCGCAGTAGGGCTGCTGCTTGCGCAGGTCCCAGGCGTAGCCGGTCGAGCGCAGCATCGGGCCGGTCACGCCGAGGGCGAAGCAGGCGGTGAGGTCCTGGTAGCCGATCCCGCACATGCGGCCCTTGAAGATGGGGTTCTCGTTGCAGAAGTCGGCGTACTCGGGCAGGTGCTTCTCCAGCCAGCCGATCACGTCGCGGAGCTGGGAGATGGCGTTCTCCGGCAGGTCGTTGGCCACCCCGCCGGGACGGATGTAGGCGTGGTTCATCCGCAACCCGGTGACCGCCTCGAAGAAGTCGAGGATGACCTCGCGCTCGCGGAAGCCGATCGTCATCACCGTGAGCGCGCCGATCTCCATGCCACCGGTGCCGATGGCCACCAGGTGGGACGCGATCCGGCACAGTTCCATCATCAGCACCCGGATGTCGGTTGCGCGTTGCGGGATCTGGTCCTCGATGCCGAGCAGCCGCTCGACGGACAGGCAGTAGGCGGCCTCGTTGAAGATCGGGGCGACGTAGTCCATCCGGGTCACGAACGTCGTGCCCTGCGTCCAGTTCCGGTACTCCATGTTCTTCTCGATACCGGTGTGCAGGAAGCCGATCCCGGGACGGATGCTGACCACGGTCTCGCCGTCGCACTCCACCATCAACCGCAGCACGCCGTGGGTGGACGGATGCTGCGGCCCCATGTTGATCACCAGGGTCTCGTCCTGGCGAGCCGCCTGCTCGGCAGCGATGCTGGTGAAGTCACCGCCGCCCATCGCGGTGTAGACCGCACCCTCCGCGGTCTCGCCGCTGCCGGCGTAGAAGTCGGTGGTCTGGCTCATCGGTAGCTCCTGCGCTCGTCCGGTGGGGGCACCTCGGCACCCTTGTACTCGACCGCGATGCCGCCGAGCGGGTAGTCCTTGCGCTGCGGATGGCCGGCCCAGTCGTCCGGCATCAGGATCCTGGTCAGGTGCGGGTGGCCGTCGAAGACCACCCCGAACATGTCCCAGGTCTCCCGCTCGTGCCAGTCGGCGGCGGGATAGACGGCGACGACGCTGGGGACGTGCGGGTCCGCGTCCGGACAGGACGTCTCCACCCGCAGCCTCCGGTTGTGGGTCATCGAACCCAGGTGGTAGACGACGTGGAGTTCCGCGCCCTGTTCGCTCGGGTAGTGGACGCCGGAGACCGACGCGCAGAACTCGAACCTCAGGAAAGGGTCGTCGCGCAGCGTCCGCATCACCTCGACGAGGTGCTGGCGGGCGACGTGGAAGGTGAGTTCGCCACGGTCGACCACCACCTTGACCTGCATCGCGGGGTGGAGGGCGACGAAACGGTCGTGGATGGCGTCGAAGTACGAGCCGAGCGGCGGCCGCGCCGCCGCCGGAGCCGGCAACTCCCGGACGATCCGGCCGAAACCGGACGTGTCACCGGTGCCGTCGCTCCACATGCCGCGGCGAACGGCGACAGGCTTCGAGCCCTGCTCGGTGACCGGGCTGAGCTCGGGATCGGGCTGGGCGTCCTCACGCTCGAGCCCCGCCTTCGGCGAGGCCTCGGGGTCGGTGACCGGCGCCTTGATCGTCTTCTCCTCGCCGGGGATCTTCTCGGTCATCGCATCAGGCCCTTCATCTCCGCCGTGGTGGGCGCGACCAGGGCCGCCTGCTCCGCCTCGGCGGCCAACGCCTCGGCGTGCGCCCCGATCGGGCGCTTGGCCACGATCTGCTTGCGCAGCTTCCACATCGCGTCGATCAGCATGTCGGGCCGCGGCGGGCAGCCGGGGACGTAGATGTCCACCGGCACGATGTGGTCGCCACCCTGGATGATGGCGTAGTTGTTGAACATGCCGCCGCTGGAGGCGCAGACCCCCATCGCCATCACCCACTTGGGCTCCGGCATCTGGTCGTACACCTGCCGCAGCACCGGGGCCATCTTCTGGCTGACCCGGCCGGAGATGATCATCAGGTCCGCCTGCCGGGGAGAGGCCCGGAACACCTCCTGGCCCCAGCGTCCGGCGTCGAACCGCGGAGTGCCGTAGGCCATCATCTCGATCGCACAGCAGGCCAGCCCGAACGTCGCCGGCCAGAAGGACGCCTGCCGCATCCAGCCGAAGATGCCTTCCACGGTGGTCAGCACCACGCCCTGGGGGATCTTGTCCTCAATGCCCATGTCGGTCAGCCTCCCCGCTCTCAGTCCCACTCCAGGCCACCGCGACGCCAGACGTAGGCGTACGCGATGAACACCGTAACCATGAACAACACCATCTCGACAAGGGCGAACAGGCCCAGCTGGTTGAAGGTGACCGCCCACGGGTAGAGGAAGATGGTTTCGATGTCGAACACGATGAAGAGCATCGCGATCAGGTAGAACTTGATCGAGAACCGGCCACCGCCGACAGGCTGCGGCGTCGGGTCGATGCCGCACTCGTAGGAGTCGTACTTGCGCCGGTTCCAGCGCCGGGGCCCGGTCACCGCGCTGAGCGCGATGGAGATGACGAGGAAGGCACCGGCCAGGACCATGATCCCGAGGATCGGCAGGTAAGGGCTCATCTGGGGTCGCATCCCTTCGTGAACAGCGGTCGCGTCGGTGTCCTCATGCTGAGGGTGCCATCTTTGTCAGGCTGTGGATCACCATGTCCATCCAATCACCCCGCCGCGTGTCGTACAGGTGCGCGAGGAGCTTCATGGTGAAGCGCATCAGCGTGGGTCTCGGTAGACCGTACCGGGTACAGATGTGCATGATCTGCGGGTGTTCGATGAGCGACACGAACACCTGCCCTAGCCTGAAGTACCCACCGAGCTCGCTGCGCAGCTGGCTGACGTAGCCGTCGAGGGCGTGCTCGGCGCTGCGGCTGCCGAAGCCGCGGAAGTGTGCGTCCGCGATCGCGTCGGCCGCCATCTCCGCCGCCTCCATGGCGTACGAGATCCCCTCCCCGTTGAACGGGGACACCATGCCGCCGGCGTCCCCGACGAGCAGCAGGCCGCGGCTGTACGCGGGCTGGCGGTTGAAGCACATCGGCAGGGCGGCACCCAGCGTCGGGCCCACCCGGTTGGCCTCGGTGAACCCCCACTCCGGCGGGGTGGCGGCCAGCCAGCGGTGGAACAGGTCCCGGTAGTTCTGCTTCGTGGGCTCGGCCGACGACGAGACGGTGCCGAGGCCCACGTTGACGGTGCCGTCCCCCATCCCGAAGACCCAGCCGTACCCGGGCAACAGGTTCGATGCCCCGGGCTTGCCGTCCCACAGCTCCAGCCAGGACTCCATGTAGTCGTCGTTCGTCCGGGGGGACGTGAAGTAGGCCCGGACCGCCACTCCCATCGGCCGGTCGGTGCGCTTGGCCAGCCCCATTCCCAGCGCCAGCCGGGACGAGTTCCCGTCCGCCGCGACGACGACCGGGGCGTGGAAGCTGCGTCCGTCCCTCGCAGTGACGCCCACGATCCGTCCGGACGCGTCGTCGATGATCGGTGCGTCCACGGTGGTCTGCTCGTGCAGCTTCGCTCCGGCCGCGACCGCGTGGTCGGCGAGCAGCTTGTCGAACTCCGACCTCGCCCGGACCAGCCCGTACGGCGGGAACTCGGCCAGCTCCGGCCAGGGCAGCTCGAACGGCTCGGTGCGTCCGCCGTAGACCCGCAGGCCCTTGTTGCGCACCCAGCCGGCCTCGGGGCTGACGTCGATGCCCAGCTTGATCAGCTGCTTGACCGCGCGTGGGGTGAGCCCGTCCCCGCACACCTTCTCTCTGGGGAAGCTCGCCTTCTCGAGCAGGACGACGTCGAGTCCGCGAGCGGCGAGATAGGCGGCGGCCGTCGATCCCCCGGGGCCTGCCCCGACCACGACAACGTCGGCGTCGGTTCGGAGTGTTGGCACTCGGCCAAGTCTAGGCAGTTGGCCTGCCGAGGGCCATTTGGCAACGCCGGGCACGGCGATGCGGGTGCGTGCCGCCCCTGCGGCTAACCTTGCGCGCGTGATCCGTCCCTCTGCGCGCCCGCGGTGGCGGGCCCGCACCATCGAGTTGGCCGAACCGCCGCAACTGGCGAACCACTTCCGCTCCGACGGCACCGCCTGGCTGAGGGACGGCCAGGGCATGGTCGGCATCGGTGAGGTGGCCCGGTTCACCGGCGTCGACTTCGCGCAGGCGGAGAGTCGCTGGCAGGATTTCGCCGCCTCGGTGCAGTGCGAGACCGAACTCGGCGACCACCCCGGCAGCGGGCCGGTCGCGTTCGGATCCTTCGTCTTCGATCCCGGCCACACCACCGAGGAGTCGGTCGTCGTCGTGCCCCGGATGGTGCTGGGCCACCGCAGGGGCCGCTCCTGGCTGACCGTGCTGCATCCGGAGGGCGCGCCGCTGCCCAAGCTGCCGGCCCAACTGCCACCACCGACGGCCCCCGCCGGCGCCGAGGTCGTGGGCAAGAGCCTGTCCCGCACGGACTGGCAGGACGCCGTCGCGGCCGCCGTCCGGCGGATCGAGACCAACGGCCTGGAGAAGGTCGTCCTGGCTCGCGGCGAGGACGTCCAGACCACCGATCCGCTGAGCCCTCGCTGGCTGGTGACGGAGCTGACCCGGCGCTATCCGTCCTGCTGGACCTTCCACGTTGCCGGGCTGCTCGGCGCGTCCCCCGAGATGCTGCTGCGACGGGAGGGCGGTCTCGCCCTGTCGCGGGTGCTCGCCGGAACCATCCGGCGGGGTGGCACCGAGGAACTCGACCTCAAGCTCGCGCATGCCCTGGCCAGGGACGGCAAGAACCTCATCGAACACGAGCTCGCGGTGGCGTCCGTCGCCGGGGCGCTGGCACCGTTCTGCTCGGGCATGAACGTCCCCGACGCACCGTACGTGCTGGAACTGCCCAACGTGCTGCACCTGGCGTCCGACATCACCGGCGTCGCCGCCCCGGGCGTGTCGGCCCTGAAGCTGGCCGCCGAGCTGCACCCGACCGCGGCCGTGTGCGGGACGCCGACCGGCCCGGCCCGGGCAGCGATCGCCGAGCTGGAGAACCTCGACCGGGGCCGCTACTCCGGCCCGGTCGGCTGGCTGGACACCCGCGGCGACGGGGAGTTCGCCATCGCGCTGCGGTCTGGCCGGCTGCACCCGGACGACCCGCGGACCATCACGATCTACGCGGGCTGCGGGATCGTTGCCGGGTCCGACCCGACCGAGGAGTACGCCGAGACAGAGGCGAAACTCCTGCCCATGCGCGAGGCCCTGGGAACTCCCGTCGGGCGGGGCTGAACGGCCCGTCCTACTCCTCCGCTGCGGTACCCGGGGCATTGTCCTCGGGCAGCCGGCCCACCTCGGGAACCTCGGCGAGTTGGGCACGGGCGTTCAGCACGTTGCCGATGAACCAGTCGTAGAGCAGCACGCCGATGACGCCGCCGATCAGCGGACCGACGATCGGCACCCAGAAGTACCAGCTGAACTGCCCCGGGATCGTTCCCGGCAGGGCCGTCGGTCCCCAACCGGCCATCCAGGCGAACAGGCGCGGCCCGAAGTCGCGGGCGGGGTTGATCGCGTACCCGGCGTTGGCGCCGAACGACATCCCGATCGCGGCGACGGCGAAGCCGACCATCAGCGGCCCGAGGTTGGCCTTGACGGCGGTGTTCCGGAGGTCACCGATGGCCATGATCAGCATCAGCAGGAAGGCGGTGCCGACGATCTGGTCGATCAGCGGGCCGACGCTGTTGCCGCCGAAGTACGGCGCGGGGAAGGTCGCGAAGATCGAATAGGTCGCCAGGCCGCCGGGCGCCGTCCTCGTGGTCTTCGATGCGACGTTGAAGGCGTCGATCGCGTTGAAGTAGACGAGGTAGACCAGGGCCGCCCCGACGAAGGCGCCCACGACCTGGGCGATCCAGTACGGGACAACCTTGGACCATTCGAACTTGCGCCGCACCGCGAGGGCGAGCGTGACGGCGGGATTGATGTGGGCACCGCTGACGCCGCCGGCGACGTAGACCCCCATGGTCACCGCCATCGCCCACCCCCAGGTGATCAGCAGCCAGTCACCGGCGGCTGCGAAGATCGTGGTCGAGGTCGCGGCCCGTCCCGATCCGGGGAGCGCGGCGACGGCCATCGCCACCACGCCGTCGCCGAAGCTGATCAGCACAAACGTGCCGAGGAATTCGGCAAGCAGTTCTCCCCACAGACCACCGAGCTGTTTGAGCCCGCTCCCGTTGCGGACCGGGTCACGCTTCACCGCCCGCGTGGAAGTCGTCGTGTCACTCATGTGTGGTGCACCTCCTCGTCCAGGGTGGGTCTCCGCGCACCCCGGCTCATGGGCATTGATGCGATCCGCGGAGAGTGCCCGCCGGGATCCACCCCGAGGCGTGTGGGCGGCGTCCGTCCCACGCCACTCCGGCTCAGAACTGGCACGAGGATCAAGATGAATTCTTGGCCGGACACCGGATATTCACAATGGCGGGCGCCGGCGCAGATCTGACCCGGGTGAGGAGTTACCCGGGGAAGAAGAGACACCTGTGCTCAGCGGCTCGAAGTGGTACCGAGACCACCGGGCTGAGCGCTACCGGGTGGGGCGGAGGTCAGGCCACCTTCGGCGAGAACACGTAGACCTTCGCGCCGATAGGCGTGTTCTTGAAGATCCACTTGGCGTCGGCGAGTTTGCCGATGTTGACGCAGCCGTGGCTGGATTCGCGGTAGCCGACCGCATGGAAACCCGGCGAGTAGTGGACGTACATGTCCGGATAGAACATCGTGGAATAGGGCATCGCGCCGGACCCGTAGTTCTCACTCGGCGGGTCCACCTTCTTGTCATACACCTTCCAGGTGCCGTTGGCGGTCGCGTAGACCTTCCACTTGCCTTCCTTGGCGTCCTTCTTCTTCAGGTAGGCGTAGCCACCGAGGCGGACCTTGAACGTCTTGACGACCTTGCCGTTCTTCACCCAGGTGAGCTTGCGGTGCGCCTGGTCGACGCACAGCCACACGCCTTTGCCCTTGCATTTGTCCGGCAGCACATTCGGGACGGCCGGCGCCTTGGTCGCCAATGCGATCCAGGTCTGCTTCGCGACCACACCGTCGGCCTGCAGCCCGCGCGAGCGCTGGTAGTTGAGGATCGCGTTCGCCGCCGCGACGTTGATCGTGCTGGTCTTCGTCCACGGGTAGAAGCCGGCGGACTTGAGCTTCGTCACCACCAGCCGGGCACACGACCCCGACGACCGGGGCGCAACCCGCTTCTTCAGGCAGGGTTTGAACTCGGCCAGGGTCTTCTTGCTGACTCCGGCGAGCGGGTCGACGGGTGGGGGCGGCGTGGTCGGGGCCGACGGGGACGGGCTGGTGGACGGACTCGCCGGGCTCGCCGACGGGCTCTCGTCAGCGGTGGCCTCGGGAGCGCCGAAGGTCGCCCCGTTGACAGCTGGGGTCGCCGGGGCCAGCCCGGTCCAGGTCCCGCCGGGGCTGACGGTCGCGCAGCCCGCGAGCAGGGTGGTCGTGGCCGCCAGGGCGGTCAGGACGAGGCCGACCCGCAACTCGCGGCGAGCGTGAGTCGAAGTCATCAGGTCCTCCAGCGGGAGCGGCCAGGTGGCCTATGCGAGTCCGGTGTCGCTGTCCAGAGTAACCGCCGATGATGAACACAACCTGAACGGCGGGCAGGGAATCCCGCCGGATCCATCAGTGCTCCTACTACCCCGTCCGCTTGATCGGCACCAGCCACAGCAGCACCGCGACCACACCGAGCACCCCGGCACCGACCAGCCCGACGGGAGCCGCGAGCAGCGGATTGGGGTCGACCAGCACCAGGAGGAAGAAGCCGGCGAAGGCATTGAACGCACCGTGCACCGCAGCCGGCGCGTACAGCGTCCCGGTGAGTTCGCGGGCGCGCCACAGCACGAAGGCCAGCGGGACGCACAGCACCACCATGAACGCCACGCCGAGGCGAGAGCCGCCGTAGTTGTAGCCGAGCAGGATGATCGGCGCGTGCCACAGCCCCCACAGCAGCGCCGTGACCAGGTTGGCCCGGACCGCGCCGAGCGGACGCAGTTCGTCGGCCAGCCATCCGCGCCAGCCGAACTCCTCGCCGAAGGCGAAAAGGGCGTTCACCGTCAGCGCGGCGATGATCGCCTCGACGGCCGTGATCCCGGCGAGGCCCCACATCGGCGGGGTGGCGGCGACCAGCCCGGCCACCGCCTGGGCGTCCATGCTCGGCCGGTTGACCAGGATGTTGGCGACCAGGTCGTCGACGTCGAACACCAGCTTCCCCGCACCGCTGATGCCGAGGACGTTGCCGGCCAGCCAGCTGGCCACGATCATCCCGAGCATCGTCACGACGACGAACGCAGCGACGAGGGGGGCGACGCGGGCCAGCTTGCCGCCGACACCGGTGAACGACGCCCGGATCCGCAACGGTCGGTGGTCCAGCCGTCGCATCAGGACGGCGGCCGCTGCCGGTGCGGGCATGTAGAGCACGGCGAGGACCACCTGGGCGAGCGTCGTGACGCCGGTCGAACTGAGGTCGCGCTGGCGGACCAGGTAGAGCCCGGCGGTGACCAGGCAGGCCCAGCCCAGCGCCAGGCCGTAGAACAGCGCCACCCGCAGCCAGCGGACGGATTTCAGCGAGTCGAGCACCCGCCCAGCCTAGGGCCGGCGCCCGCTCAGTCCCGGGAGATCCAGCCGCCGCGGTGCATCACCCTGGCCGCGGTCAACCCCGAGTCGAGGACGACCAGGTCGGCCTGCTTGCCCGGGGCCACCCGGCCGACGTCCGGCAGCGACAGGTAGTCGGCCGGGATCTGGGTGGCCGAGCGCACCGCGCGGACGAACGGCACACCGGCAGCGACAGCGTTGCGGACGGCCCGGTCGAGGGTCAGTGTCGAGCCGGCGATGGTGTCGGTGCCCGCGATCCGGGCGATGCCGCCGCGGACCTCCACCGGGAGCTCCCCGAGCACGTAGTCGCCGTCCTGGGACGCCGCTGCGGCCATCGCGTCGGTCACGAACACCACCCGGTCGGGCTCGGTGGACGCGACGAACGCGACCAGTTCGGGACGCACGTGCACCCCGTCCATGATCAGTTCGAGGTAGACCCGCGGGTCCTCCCACAGGGCCAGTACCGGGCCCGGCTCGCGGTGGCGCAACGGCGCCATCGCGTTGAACAGATGGGTGGCACCGGTGGCCCCGGCGGCGATCGCCTCGCGGGAGATGTCGAAGTTCGCGTCGGTGTGCCCGACCGCCGCGACCACCCCCCGGGCGGTCATCAGCCGGATCGAGTCCATCGCCCCGGCCCGTTCGGGCGCGATCGTGACCATCTTCACGGTGCCGCGACCGGCGTCCAGCAGTTCGGCGACGTCGGCCGGCTGCGGGTCGGCGAGAAGCCGCGGAGGGTGCGCCCCCTTGTACTTCAACGCCAGCCACGGACCCTCGAGGTGGATCCCCGCGAGCTCCCCCGCTTCGACCAGGCCGGCCAGGCAGGCAACCTGGCGCTTCAGATCCGGCACTGTGCCGGTCACGAGCGAGGCCACCATCGTGGTCACGCCGAGCCGCCGGTGGGCCGCGAGTGCCTGGCGGGCGACGTCCGGGTCCTCGGTGACGAAGGACGCGCCGCCGCCGCCGTGGCTGTGGACGTCGACGTAGCCGGGGACCACCGTCCCCCCGAGGTGCTCGTCGGCCGGACGCGGGGGCGTCCCTTCGCCGGCGGCGACGATCCGTTCGCCGTCGATCTCGATGAAGCCCCGGACAAGGGCTTCCGTGTCGGGGAGGAGGAGTTGGTCAGCGGTGAGGATCATCACACGTCCAGCCGCTGCCAGTCCGGAAGGTTGGCGTAGGTCTCGCGGTAGTAGTCGGCCAGGGACAGCTCGGCCGCCGCGTCCTCGTCGACCACGATCGTGGCGTGGGGGTGGAACTGCAGCACCGATCCCGGATACATCGAGGTCACCGGGCCCTCCACGACCTGCGCGATGGCGTGCGCCTTGGTGCCGCCGGTCGCCACGAGGATCACGTTCCGCGCGTCCATGATCGTGCCCAGGCCCTGGGTGAGGCAGTGCCGCGGCACGTCGTCGATCGAGTCGAAGAACCGGGCGTTGTCGGCCCGGGTGCGGGCCGCGAGGGTCTTGATCCGGGTCCGCGACGACAGCGACGAGGTGGGTTCGTTGAAGCCGATGTGGCCGTTCGAGCCGACCCCGAGGAACTGGATGTCCACGCCGCCGACGGCCTTGATCGCGTCCTCGTACTCCTGGCAGGCGGCGGCGAGGTCGGCCGCGAAGCCGTCCGGCACGTGCACCCGGGACGGATCGAGGTGCATCGGCTCGGTGACGGTCTTGCGGATGATCTCGTGATAGCTCTCCGGATGTCCCTCCGCTATTCCGACGTACTCGTCCAGTGCGAAGGCCGACGCCTCGGAGAGGTCGAGTTCGCCGGCCTCGGCCAGCCGGGCCAACTCGGCGAAGGTCTGGACCGGCGACGAGCCGGTGGCCACGCCGAGGACGACCCTCGGGCCGATCGGAGCGGCGATCCGGGCGGCCTTGACAGCGGCGACCTCGCCGACACGCTGGGCACTGGGACAGATGATGACTTCCATTGCTTCCTCTCAGCCGGTCGGACCGGCTCATGGTCCCCATCCTTGCCGACTTGTCAGGTTCCCGGCCGGCGATGACCAGCTGGGACTCTGACAAGTCGGCGGACGGGGCGGGGTTACTACTGGGCGGTCGGGTCGAGGGAGAGCGTGCTCTCCTCGTCCTCGTCCTCGCGTCCCGGCGTCTTCAGGTTCATCTTCCGGATCACGATCCGGAACATGAAGTAGTAGACGACGGCGAACGCGAGCCCGATCGGGATGATCAGCCACGGATTCGTCCCGATGTTCCAGTTCAGGACGTAGTCGAACAGGCCGGCGGAGAATCCGAAGCCCATGTGGATGCCCAGGGCATTCGTGATGGCCAGCGACAGGCCGGTCATGACCGCGTGGGCGATGTACAGCGGCCAGGCCAGGAACATGAAGGAGAACTCGATCGGCTCGGTGACACCGGTGAGGAACGACGTCAGCGCGACCGAGAACATGATGCCGCCGACGGCCAGGCGGTTCTTCGGCTTGGCCTCCTGCCAGATCGCCAGGCAGGCGGCGGGCAGGGCGAACATCATGATCGGGAAGAAGCCGGTCATGAAAATTCCCGCGGACGGGTCATGGGCGAAGAAGCGGGTCAGGTCGCCGTGGACCAGGGTGCCGTCGGGCTTGGTGAAGTCGCCGATCTGGAACCAGACGATGTTGTTGGGGATGTGGTGGAGGCCCAGCGGGATGAGCAGACGGTTCATCGTCCCGAAGACGAATCCACCGGCGACGGCGTTCCCGGCCACCCATTCACCGGCTGCGGTCAGGCCGGCCTTGAACGCCGGGTAGACGAAGGACATCAGCACGGCGAGGGCCATCGTTGCCAGTGCGGTGACCATCGGGACGAACCGGCGTCCACCGAAGAAGGCGAGATAGGGCGGTAGCGATATCCGGTAGTACCGCTGCCACAGCCAGCCGGCGATCAGGCCGACGAGGATGCCGCCCAGGACGCTGTAGTTGACGAGGGTCTGGGCGCCCTTGTCGTCGAGCGGCAGGCCGATCAGCGGGGACATGGCATTGCCGACGTTCTTGAAGACCAGGTAGCCGACGACCGCGGCCAGGGCCGTCGAGCCGTCCGCCTTCTTCGCCATGCCGATGGCCACACCGACGGCGAAAAGCAGGGGCAGGTTGTCGAACAGCGCGCCGCCAGCAGCGCCGATCACGGACGCGACGGCGTTCCAGCCGAGGCCGTCCTTGCCCAGGAGGTCGTCCTGGCCCAGGCGCAGCAGCAGCGCTGCGGCGGGCAGGGACGCGATCGGCAGCATCAGGCTGCGGCCGAACTTCTGCAGTGGTGCGAGGTTGAATCGGCCAACGGCCGCCATTTCCGTGCTCACTTGCTTCCTTTCGGGGTTGGTTCAGCCGGCGACAGGTCGTCCCGGCTCAGTTCCATATGGACCTGGTAGCGGTCCCCGCGGTAGCGGGAGACCACGTATTCGATCGGCCGGCCGCCGGCGCGGGAGACACGCCGGAAGACCAGCAGGGGGGTGCTCTGCGGGGCGGCGAGCGTCCGGGCCAGCGACGCGTCGGCTGACTCCCCCCACAGGGTCTGTTCGGCGTGGTCGACCCACAGCCCGTAGCGGGTGCCGAAGATCTCGTAGAGCGATCCCCCCGCGACGTCCTGCCGGTCGAGTTCCGGAAGCAGGTCACCGGGGTACCAGCCGTCCTCGTGGGCGACCGGCTCGTTGTCGGCGAGGCGAACGCGCACCAGGTGCCAGGCCTTCCCCTCCGGGCCGAGGGCGAGTGCGGCAGCGACTTCGGTCGGCGGCTCGGCGAGGGTGAGCGACAGCAGACGGGTCGACGGGTTGCGACCGCGCCGGCGCATGTCCTGGCTGAAGGACGCGAGGTGGAGCCGGGTCTCGAGGCGTGGCCGGACGGCGAACGTGCCGAGGCCCTGGATGCGCTGCAGGAGTCCGTCCGCGACGAGACCGTCGATCGCCCGGCGGACGGTGGCCCGGGACACACCGTAGGTGGTCATCAGGTCCCGTTCGGACGGGATGGCCTGACCGGGGACGACCATCGCCACGAGCTGGTCCCGCAGCTGCTGGTGCTTGGGTTGGGGGCCGTCGACGAGCCGTGCCCCGCTCGATTTCGGCATCTGCGCCTCCTGGTCCGTACTGGACCGTACTGGTCCGTACCACTTGCGGGAAATCATGCTATGGTTCTGCGCAGGCTGTCAAGCATGGGCCGAAGAAGGCCCCCCGAGAGGAGAGAAATGAGCAGCAAAGCCGAGCAGATCCTGGCCGGTCTTGGCGGGGCCGGGAACATCGTGGAGATCGAGGCGTGCATCACCCGTCTGCGCACCGAGGTCAAGGATCCGGCCAAGGTGGACGAGAAGGTGCTGAAGGCCGCCGGGGCCCACGGCGTGATCTCCGCCGGCAAGGTCGTCCAGGTCGTCGTCGGCCCCGAGGCCGACAACCTGGCCGAAGACATCGAAGACCTGATGTGATGCAGGTCCTCTCCCCCTGTCCTGGTCGGGTCTTCCCGATCACCGAGGCCGACGACCCGGTCTTCGCCGCCGAGATGGTGGGACCGGGGGTCGCCATCGAGCCGTCGCCGGCGCGAACCACGGTGGTCGCGCCGGTGGCCGGCACCATCCTCAAGTTGCACCCGCACGCCTTCGCGATGGTCACCGCCGACGGCCTGGGCGTCCTGGTGCACCTGGGGATCAACACCGTCAAGCTGGACGGCGCCGGCTTCGAGCTCGTGGCCAGCGAAGGTGCGACGGTCGCAGCCGGCGATCCGATGGTGGTCTGGAACCCCGCCGAGATCAGCGACGACGGCATCACCACGACGGTGCTGGTTGTCGCGCTCGACCGTCCGGCCGGGTCGCTGGCCGAGCTGGCGACCGGTCGTGAGGTCATCGCCGGAGAACCTCTGTTCAGTGTCGACGCCTGACCGGCCGGCAGCGCTGCTGCTGGATCTCGACGGCACGCTGGTGGACTCCGAAGAGTTCCACCGGCAGGTGTTCCGCGACTGGTTCGCGGCCCGCGGCTGGCCACTGGGCGACGACCTGCTGGCCAGCTTCACCGGGCGGCGGGCCGACGACGTCCTGGCCAGTGAGCCCGGTCCGTGGGCGGGTGAGGACCTGGCGGTGATGACGGCCGAGTTGCTCGGTCACATGGTCAGCCTCCCGCGTCCGGCGCTGACCGTCGGCGCGGCCGAACTGATCGCCACGACCGGCGTCCCGCTCGCCCTGGTGACTTCGGCCACGCTCGACTGGGCGCGCACCTGCCTGGGCGACCTGCTGGAACGGTTCGACCTCGTCGTGACCAGGGACGAGGTGGCGAACGGAAAGCCGCATCCGGAGCCGTATGCGCTGGCGATCCGGGAGCTCGGCGTCGCCGCCCCGGACTGCCTCGCGGTCGAGGACGCGCCGGCAGGCGTGGCGTCCGCTCTCGCTGCCGACGTGGGCACGGTCGTCGCGGTCACCAGCACGTTCCCGGCGGGCCGGCTGGCCGGCGCGCATCTGGTCGTGGACACGCTGCACGAGGTGAGCGCGCTGCTCTGAGCGGCGGCGCGACCGGTCAGCGGGTCGGACGCGGGACCTTGATCTTCTCCGTCCGCGCCTGCTTGGCCGCAGCCATCTCCTTCTGCGCCTCCTCCTGCTGGGAGCGCAGGTCGTCCATGTTGAAAGTGCCGCGGAGCACGATGAAGACCAGGACGGCGAGCGCGGCGGACCAGACCGGTGGCGCGCCCAGGATCAGCGGAGCGGTCACCAGGGCCACCATGTCCAGCCCGGCGAAGAGGTTGAACAGCAGGGTCGGCGGCAGGGCACCGGACGCGGTGGCCATCATCGGCGCTGAGAAGTCGGGCTTCTTCGCCGTCACCCAGCGGACGGCACCGAGGACGCCGGCCACAGCGGTGATCCCCGCCGCGATCAGGCCGTCCACGATGGTGCGGTCGGCCCCGCTGCCGGAGATGCCGATGAAGGCCGGAGCCGCGGCGAGCCCCCAGAGCATCGCCAGCCCGGCCGGAACGGCCATCGCAGCCGTCCGCAGCTGGGTGGTCTTGAACGGCATCGACCGGGCCATGCCACCGGTGCGGGTGAGTACCCGCAGGCCGCCGAGGAACGGCACCAGCGTGATCACCAGCGCGAGCCCGCTCAGCAACGGGTTGAGCTGGCTCATCCGCAATGCGTCCACCGCGTAGGGCACGACCAGACTCAGCGCCAGCGGCACCAGCGCCCCCGGCGAGCGGAACACCCGCTGCAGGTCACGCCAGATCAGCGCTCTCAGCCCCAGCCCATGCCCCCGGGTCGGCCGGACGTGGCCACGCTCGATCGATCGCCGTTCGACCAGGATGTCGCGGATCAGGCCGAGGTCCAGGGCGAACATCGCCCCCTGCATGCCCGAGACCAGCGACCCGCCCGAGACGAGCCGGGCCCGCCGGATCAGCTCCAGTCGGCGGAGCGTGGCGACCACGAACCAGACCGCGACGAGCCCGGCAATGCCCGCGACCGCGAACACCAGCCCGCGCAGGGTGCCCGCACCCGCGATCGCGCTCGCGGGCAGCCACGCAGCGGCCACCGAGACCACCAGAGCGAGGATCGCGACCGCCAGCGCGGCCCAGATGCCTTGCAGGAGGCGGAGGAGCCAGGTCCGTTCATGGGTCTGTTCGCTCGCGGCAAGAGCCACCTGGGCGAGCGCCCCACTGCCGGCCGCGAGCGCCCAGGCCAGCACCGACAGCCAGTCCATGCCCGAGAGCGCGGCGACCAGGCCGGTCAGCAGTGCCGGGACGAAGAACCCGAGCAACAGCGGCAGCACCAGCCGTCCGCGGAGCAGGCGGTGGCGGCTGATCGGCGCGTCCATCAGCCAGGAGCCCTCGGCCGCGGAGGCCAGCACCGGGCCGAACAGCCGCGACAGGCCCAGGCCCAGCCCCCAGGAGCCGAACAGGACCGCCGTCGGAACCAGCAGCCGGCCCGTGTCGCAGGCCGCGGTGCTGCAGCCGGTCATGCCCTGCTGGGCGTTGATCACCGTGCTGATCACCATCGCGCCCACCAGCACGACGCTGAAGACCGTGACATAGCTGTCGGAGATGACCTGGCCGAGCGTCCGGGTGGCGCGACCGTGGCGCCACAGCTTCATCAGCTCGTGGAGCTCGGCCTCCTCGACCGCGACCGGTTCGCTGTCGGGCAGGAAGAAGAACGTCCGTGCCGGAGCCTCCGGGACGACCTCGGGTTCGGCGGGGGCCGGTGCCGGCTGGCCGCCGGACCGGATCAGCCGCCGCGACTTCTTACTCACTCGCCGCCTCGACCCGTCCGCGGTCCCCCAGCCGGACGATCCGGGTGGCGACCTTGTCGACCAGGGCCGGCTCGTGGCTGGCCATCACGATCGCGAGCCCACGCTGGCGCTCGGCGAGCAGCCGCTCCGCGAGCCAGGCGACCCCCTCGGTGTCCAGCCGCTGCTCCGGCTCGTCGAGGACGAGCAGGGTGCGGGGACGCACGAAGGCGGTGGCGAGCGCCAGCCGCCGGCGCTGGCCGCTGGAAAGGGTGCCCGGCAACTGTCCCGACTGGGGCACCAGCTGCACCTCCTCCAGCACCTCGTCCACGGCGCCGTCGGGATCCGCGACACCGTGGGCCCTTGCCAGCAGGTCGAGGTGCTCGACAACGCTCAGGTCAGGGAAGAAGTCCAGGTCGTCGATCACGGTGGCGACGTCGCGACGGATCCGCGGGTCGGTCTCGCTGACCTTGATCCCGTTCACCTCGACCGCACCCTCGTCCGGCCGCTCGGCCCCGATCAGGCAACGCAACACGGTGGACTTGCCGGCGCCGTTGCGCCCGGTGAGCGCCACCGCCTCCCCTGCCGCCACCTCGAGGTTGAAGCCGTCGACGATCACCACGGGCCCGAAGGCCTTCTTCAAACCGGTCGCCTTCAGCACCGGGGTCTTGCGCGCCATGCTGCGATTCTCCCCCATCAGCGAAGTGCTTCGTTCCGGTCCGTCCGGTCGAGGGCCCGTTCAGCCCGGCGTCTCCGCTTCCACCCGCTTCTCGAACCTTACCGAGTCGCCGTCGATGCCGACCTCGGCGTACCCGCAGCGAGCGTAGAAGTGCCGGTTGCGCAGGTTCCAGGCCGGAGTGTCGAGCGTCCAGCGGCGGACGGCCGGAGCCCGCTGCTCCAGGTCGGCCAGCACGGCCCGGCCCAGGCCACGGCCCTGCACGGACGGCTCGAGCCACACCCGTCCGAGCTCCATCCAGTCCGCCGAGTGGGCGATCAGGATGGCCCCGCCGACCGTGCAGCCGTCCTCGGCGATCACGAACACCCGGCCCCAGACGAGCGCCCTGCGGCACCACTCGGCGGAGTCGTAGCCCGGTGGCCCGCCCGGGCCCGGCGCACCGACCAGGACGTCGGCGTCGAACGCGGCCCGCGACGTCCGGGCCAGGGCGTCGCAGTCGGCAGGTCTCGCAGCGGTGAGTGACAGCATGCGGACACGGTAGGGCCCAGCGCTGACAGCCCGGTCGGGCGCCCGGACGGGGACCGGGCCACAGCCCCGGTGGGCGGGCCCGCGTCCTGGATGTCAGCCGGTCGTGGCAGGCTTGGGCCGTGCACCGAGCCAACCAGCGAGCCGACCTGGACCGGAACCCCGACGAAGTGTCAGGGATGTTCGACGAAGTGGCGCCGCGCTACGACCTGGTGAATGACCTGCTCTCCCTCGGCCAGGACCGCCACTGGCGTGCCCAGACCGTCGCGGCGGTGCGGCCGCGGTCCGGCGAGCGGATCCTGGACCTCGCCGCCGGCACCGGCACGTCCAGCCGTCCGTTCGCGGACGCCGGCGCCTTCGTCGTCCCTGCCGACCTATCGGCCGGGATGCTGACCGTCGGGAAGCAGCGACAGCCGCAGCTGGCCTTCGTCAACGCCGACGCCCTCGCCCTGCCCTTCGCCGACGGCGTGTTCGACGCCGTCACGATCAGCTTCGGGTTGCGCAACGTCGAGGACGTGCCCGGCGCGCTGGCCGAATTGCACCGGGTGAGCCGCCCGGGCGGACGGATCGTGGTCTGTGAATTCTCCACCCCCACCTGGAAGCCGTTCCGGGACGTCTACCGGAACTACCTGGTCCAGGCGCTGCCGAGGATCGCGTCGCTGAGCTCCTCCAACCCGGTCGCCTACGACTACCTCGCCGATTCGATCCTCGCCTGGCCGGACCAGCGTGGGCTGGCCGCCCGGATGACGGCAGCCGGCTGGCGCGCGGTCGGCTGGAAGAACCTGACGGGCGGTGTCGTCGCGCTGCATCGCGGCTATCGCTGATGTTCACCCTCGACCCGTACGCGGCCAGGAGCTGCCCCCTGAAGACGGTGTACGCGTTCCGTCCCGACCTGTCCAGACCGGTTGTGGAGGCCCCTCGCGGACTGCCGGGCAGCGGCGAGTTCAGCAAGGACGTGCTCGACCGGATCGCGGCCGCTGAAGGGACGGTCGACCTGCGCGGGCTGGCCACGGCGTCCCACGACGACCAGGAGGCTGCATGCCTGGCCGCGCTGGCCGCCGGCGCGCCGGTGGTGATCGGCGCGCTGCTGCCACGGGACTGGGAGCAGCACCGCCAGGGTCGGCCCGACCTGCTGGTCCGGCACCCGGCGGGCGGCTACGTGCCGGGGGTCGTCAAGTTCCAGCGAGCGCTCGATCCCCGCAAGGACGACCTGCCCTTCCGGTACTCCCGGCTGCCGCACCCGGGTGAGCCGATCCAGGGCACCGGCTGGCGCTACCGCTGGCACTGGCGCTGGCCCAACGCCCTCCAACTGGCGCATCTGTGGTTGCTGCTCGGACCGACTGGCTTCCAGGCGGACGAGCCGGTCGGCCTGGTCATCGGCACCGACCGGATCGAGTCGGCCGATCCCGTGGCGACCTGGGTGGGGCTGGCGGAGCCCGTCGTCCCCGCGGCACCGCAACAGAACGTGGACGACGACGGCGGGAGGCTCGTCAGCGCCCTCGATCGGTACGCGCACGAGCTCGGCACCCGCGTCCGGCTCGCGGAGGCGGCCGCGTCCGGTGACATCACCGACGCTCCGCATCCCATCGTCAGCCACGAGTGCAGTTACTGCGTCTGGTGGCAGACCTGCCGATCGCTGCTGGACGACGACGACCTCAGCCTGCGGATCAACAAGTCGCCCCTGGACCGCCACGAGATCGCCGGGCTGCGGCTGGCCGGAGTGACCACGGTGGCCGACCTCGCCGCCGCCGACGTGGACGTCCTCCTCCCCCGCTACCTGCCGACCGTCGCTCATCGCGCCGGTGCCGAGGACCGTCTCCGGATGGTGCAGCGCCGGTCCCGGCTGCTGGCGACGGGCACCGAACTCGACCGCCTGCGACCCGGTCCCGTCGCCGTGCCGGGTGCGGACGTGGAGATCGACATCGACATCGAGACCTCTCGCACCGACCGGGTCTACCTGTGGGGCTTCTGGGTGAGCGGACCCGACGGCGGCCACTACCGTCACTTCAGCGATTTCAGCGAGCTGGACGACGCCGCGGAGCTCGATCTCGCCCGTCGCGCCATGTGCTGGCTGCGCGACCAGGTCGACGGGGTGGATGCGCTCGTCTTCCACTACTCCGACTACGAGGTGATCCGGCTGAACCGGCTGGCGCTGACCGGCGAGCCGACGCTGGGCTGGGCCCGCGACTTCGCGGCCAGCCGCTTCTTCGACCTGTTCGACCTGGTCCGGGCCAACTTCTTCGGCGCGAACGGGCTCGGGCTGAAGGCCGTCGCCAGCGCCGGGCCGGGCTTCGACTGGCGGGACGAGGAGCCCGGGGGGCTGAACAGCATGGCGTGGTTCGACGAGGCGGTCGGCGCCGGCGACCCCGCCGTCCGCGATGCTGCCCGGTGCCGCGTCCTGAGGTACAACGAGGACGACGTCCGCGCCACCGTGGCCCTGCGCCGCTGGCTGCGGGCGTTGTCCTGACCCTCCCCGGGCCGCCGGATGTCTCACGAACCGAGACGATCCAGGGCTTTGTCAGCCATTTAGGCCAAGCAGACATGAAACGGTCACACCGTGCGCAAATCCAGGATGATTTGCGCTATGTTGCCCGGTATGGCGCAGCAGCTCCCGGTGCAGATCGACCGCAACAGCCCGGTTCCCCTGTACCACCAACTCGCCGAGCAGCTGGCCGAGGCGATCGACACCGGAGTGCTCAAGCCCGGGGACGCGTTCGAGAACGAACTGTCCATGGCCGAACGGCTCAACCTGTCGCGGCCGACCGTGCGCAGGGCGATCATCGAGCTGGTGTCCCGGGGCCTGCTGGTGCGCCGGCGTGGGATCGGCACGACCGTGGCCAATGAGGTCGTGCACCGCCGTTACGGCCTGCCCAGCCTCTACGACGACCTCAAGCGCGAGGGCCAGAACCCGCACACCGAGGTCCTCGACTTCCGTACCGACTACGTCGACACCAGGATCGCCGGCCTGCTCGGCCTGGATCCCGAGTGCCCGCTGGTCTTCGTCGAGCGGCTGCGGACGGTCGACGAGGGCCCGGTGGCCGTCCTGCGCAACTGGCTGGGACCCGACTGGTCCGACCTCGAGACCGACGAACTGGTGGTCTACGGGCTGTACACCCTGATCCGGGCACGGAACATCGTCCCTGCGGTGGGCTACCAGCACATCTCGGCTCGGCACCCCAACGAGAACGAACAGCGGCTGCTCCACCTCGAACCGACCGATCCGGTGCTGACGATGTCCCGGCGGGCCTACGACCCGTCCGGTCAGCCGGTCGAGTACGGCGACCACTGCTACCGCTGGGACCGGTACGCCATCGACATCACTGCGTACTCCAGCTAGACGGAGCAGGGCGGTTCGATCCCGTCCCGCCGATCAGCCGGCAGCCAGCTCCGACGCCAGGCTCGCACGCCCGGTGCGGTCCACGTCGACGACCAGCACCTCGAACCCGGTGATCGGCTCGGCCAGCGCTGCGGCCACCTCGTCCGCACCGGACAGCCGGCGAGCCGGGACGCCGAAGCCCGCGGCCATCGCGACCAGGTCCACGCCGGTCGGAGTGGCGAACACCCGCTCGAACGCCCCGGCGAACTCCGGACGGCCGTACTCGAGCGTGGCGAAGATGCTGCCTCCGGCATCGTCGGCGACCACGACGCGAAGCTCGGGACGGGGCTCCCCCGGCGCGATCGCCAGCGCGCCGGCGTCGTGGACGAAGGCCAGGTCGCCGCACAGCAGCGTGGTCGGCCGGCCACCGCCGAGCGCGACCCCGATCGCCGTCGACACCGTCCCGTCGATGCCGGACAGGCCGCGGTTGGCGTGGACCGGTGCCGGGTCGGAACCGATCGGGGCGAGGTCCGCGTCGCGGATCGGGTTCGAGTTGGCCAGGCACAGCAGTTGATCGCCCGGCACGGCCGCGACGACCAGCCGCGCCAGTTCCGGGCCGGTCAGCACCGGCGTGCCGGAGGTGCGCGCCAGCACGCGGGCCGAGCACTCGGCGTCCGCCCGCCGCCAGGCGTCCAGCCAGTCGGCCGGGCCCGGCTCGACGTCGACCGCCGAGCACACCAGGGCCGCGCGCCAGCCCGGATCGACGTAGTCGGGCCGCTCGGTGACGACGACGAGTTCGACGTCGTCCCGCGACAGCAGGGCCGTCACCGGACGCGAGAGGCTGGGGCGTCCGAACACGATCACCCGCTCGACCTGCTCGCCGAGGGGACCGGCCAGCAGCAGCCGGCCGCAGGCCAGCGCGGAGCCGCCGACCCGGGCGTTGCTCGACGCCTCCGCCACCAGCGGCAGCCCGGCGGCCTCGGCGAGTTCGGCGGCCAGACGCCCGAGTGACACGCTCGCGTCCCCGCAGACGACCAGGGTGCGCGGCGTCCCGGCGAGGACGGACGGCGCGGCGACCGCGTGCGGCCCCGAGAGCACCGCGGCGCCCGGCACCGGTCCGGCCGCGCCACCGGCGCTCACCAGGGGGGCCGGCAGTTCCACGTTGAGCTGGACCGGGCCGGGCGTGCCGCCGGTCGCGCCCGCTGCCAGCAGGACGGCGCGGGCCGTGTGCGCCCGCCAGGCGGCGGCCGGCGCCGCCGGACCGATCCGGGCTCGGTAGCGCAGGAAGCCGGCGAACAGGTGGGTCTGTTCCGTCGCCTGGTTTGCCCCGACACCGACCAGTTCGGCCGGCCGGTCGGCGGAGACGACCACCAGGGGGACGCCGGCGTGGTGGGCCTCCAGGACGGCCGGAGCCAGGTTGGCCACAGCCGTCCCGGAGGTCGTCACGACGGCGGCCGGGCGTCCGGAACCCTTCCCGAGACCGAGCGCGGTGAAGGCCGCGACGCGCTCGTCGAGGCGGACGTGCAGCCGCAGCAGGCCGGAGCGGGCGGCCTCGTCCAGGCACAGGGCGAGCCCGGCGCTGCGGGAGCCCGGGCACAGCACCACGTCGCTGACCCCCTGGGCGATGAGCTGACCGATCACCGCACGGGCGCACAGCTGCGACTCACTCACCGGTCCTCCTCAGTTCGGCGGGCAACTCGTCCAGCCGGGCGAGCCAGCGCCGGGTGGCCTCGGGCCCAGCCTGCCACCCGTCCGCGTCCACCGTCACCGGGCGGACGGCGATCGCGCCGTCGACGGCGACCAGCGGGTCGGCGGTGACATCGGCGGCGAACATCGCGGCCGTGTTCAGCCCGCAGGCGTACGGGAGCTCGGGCAGCGCCGCGGCCAGGGCGACTCCGGCCGCCAGTCCGACCGAGCTCTCCAGAGCCGACGACACCACCACGGGCAGACCCAGCCGCTCGGCCAGCTCCAGGCACCTGCGGACGCCGCCGAGCGGTTGCACCTTCAGCACGGCGATGTCGGCGGCGTCCAGTGCGACCACCCGTTCGGGGTCGCCCTGGCGGCGGATGCTCTCGTCGGCGGCGATCAGCACGTCCACACCGCCGCGGGCCAGCCGCACCCGGAGCTCGGCGAGGTCCTCGGCGGTGGCGCAGGGCTGCTCGGCGTACTCGAGGCCGAATCGCGACAGTTCGGTGAGCTTCACGACCGCCTCGTCCACCTGCCAGCCGCCGTTGACGTCCACCCGCACCCGCCCGGACGGGCCGAGGGCGTCGCGGACCGCCTCGACCCGGTCGAGGTCCTCGGCGAAGGCCTGCCCGCGCTCGGCCACCTTGACCTTCGCCGTCGTGCAGGACGAGGTGGCCACCAGGCGGTGCGCGGTGGCGGCGTCCACCGCGGGGACGGTCACGTTCACCGGCACCCGGTCCCGGACCGGTGCGGGGAAGCCGACGTTGGCCGCCTCCCACGCCGCGCGCCACCAGGCGCCGGTCTCGGGGAAGGCGTACTCGGCGAACGGGCTCCACTCGGCCCAGCCGGCCGGTCCGCGCAGCAGCACGCCTTCGCGGACGGTGATGCCGCGGAACCGGTTCCGCAGGGGCAGGCGGTACGCGAGGACGCCGGTCATCACCGGGCGATCAGCAGGCCGATGAAGATGCCCGCCGCGCAGAGCAGTTCGGCCAGCCCAGCGCGCTTGAGCACCGGGATGAGCCTCAGTCCGGACACCCCGCGCAGCACCTCCCGGACCGGTCCGACCAGCGCGACGCCCATGATCAGGCCGAGCAGCGCCCACCACGAACTCGTCGCGGCGACCGCGATCACGCCGACGGCCGCGACGCCGAGCAGGCCGAGGAAGAACCAGCGGGTGCCGCGGTCCCCGAGCCGGGTGGCGAGGGTCCGCTTGCCGGCGGCCCGGTCACCGTCGATGTCCCGCAGGTTGTTCGCGACCAGGATCGCGCAGGCGAGCGCACCGATCGCGATGGCCGTCCACCAGGTCGTCGCGGTCAGGGTCCCGGTCTGGATGTACACGGTGCCGGTGACCGCGACCAGGCCGAAGAAGATGAAGACGAACAGCTCGCCGAGGCCGAGGTAGCCGTAGGGATGCGATCCGCCGGTGTAGAACCACGCCGCAGCGACCGCCGCCGCTCCGACCAGGAGCAGCCACCAGTGGCCCGTGATCACCACGATCGCGACGCCGGCGACCGCCGCGACCCCGAAGGACGTCAGCGCCGCGGCGAGGACGGCCGAGGGCTCGGCGGCACCGGAGCCGACGAGCCGCATCGGACCGACCCTCGCGGCGTCGGTTCCGCGGATGCCGTCGGAGTAGTCGTTGGCGTAGTTCACCCCGACCTGCAGGCCGAGCGCCACCACGAGGGCGAGTGCTGCGAGGACGCCGTCGAACTGACCGTGGAACCACGCGATGGCGCTGCCGGCGATGACCGGGGCCGTGGCGGCCGGGAGCGTCCTCGGACGGGCGCCCTCGACCCACTGCGCCACACTCGCCATGCTCACGCCTCGTCTTCCCAGGCCCGCCGCAGCGCCACCTTGTCGATCTTGCCCAGGGATGTGTACGCCATCGCGGTCACCCGCCGCAATTCCTTGGGGACGGCGGCCCGGCCGACGGCAGGTTCCAGCCGAGCCCGCACCTCGGCGAGGGCGAGGTCTCCGGTGGTGAGCCCGACGATCCGGCTCCCCCACCGTTCGTCCGGCACCGCGAGCACCGCCACGCCGCCCGCTGCCGGCGGTCCGAAGGCGGCATCGCAGGCGTGCTGGACGGCGGCGAGGTCGACCTTCTCCCCGCCCGAGATGACGACGTCGTCCACCCGGCCGAGCACCTGGAGCCGGCCGTCGGCGAACCGTCCACGGTCGCTGGTGCGGACCAGGTCGCCGTCCAGGACGGCGGCGGTGAGCTCGGGACGCAGCCGATAGCCGGCGAACGCCATCGGGCCGCCCAGGCCGATCCGGTCGTCGTCCAGCTCCACCCGGACACCGTCGAGCGGGAAGCCGTCGTAGACGCAGCCGCCGCAGGTCTCGGACGCGCCGTAGGTCGTGACCGCCCGGATGCCGGCAGCGGCCGCACGCTCCACCAGGCCGGGCGGGATGGCGCTGCCTCCGACGAGGACGGCGGCGTACCCGGCCAGCAACCCGGCGACGCGGGGCTCGGCCAGCGCCCGGTCGAGCTGGGCCGCCACCAGCGAGATGTAGGTGCGGCCGGCGGGCCGGGGAAGGTCTGCGAGGTCTCCGCGCGCGAACCGGACGCCGGTGCCGGCCACCACGGCGCGGGCCACGGTCATCACGCCGGCGATGTGCTGCGTCGGCAGGGCGCACACCCAGTCCCCCGGCCCGCCGAGACGCGCGTGGGTGGCATTGGCCGAGAAGCTGACCGCCGCGGCGGTGAGGACGACGGCCCGGGGCTCTGCGGTGGTGCCCGACGTGGGGACGACGACCGCGGCCCCGTCCTCGGTGACCGGCTCGTCGAGCGCGAGCGCCGCCGTGAACCGGGGTTCGCAGGCCGGCGCCACCGGCCCGAGCCCGGCCAGCGCGGCCTTCAGACCATCGGCGAGCGAACCGTCCTGGAGTTGCCGCAGCTGCACCCGGCCAGCCTACTGGGGGCGAGTCGGGACCAATTCGCCGAACTGGCAGAACCTGAAGGGAAGATATGAAATACTTGAGAAATGGGGTTGCTTCGGGTGGTGAAGCTGGGCGTGCTCGCTGCGTTCGCGGCGGCGGCGTTGGTTCCGTCCACCCCTCAGGCAGCCGCGGTCGAGGGCTCCGGAGCCGGCATCAGCCTCTCCCTGTTGGCCGAGTCGCGGGCGAACCTGCTGTTCGACCAGAGCCAGGCGATCGAACTGGCCAACGCCAACATCGCGGCCCGCCACGAGCTGAGGGTCAAGGAGCTCGGCTACGAACCGGGCACGACCGATCCGCGCGAGATCGCGCGCCAGATGATGCTCAACAAGTACGGCTGGGATGATGCCCAGTTCGCGTGCTACGACCACGTGATCATGGGCGAGAGCGAGTGGAACGTCCACGCCGACAATCCGCACTCCTCGGCCTACGGCATCCCGCAGGCCCTCCCCGGCAGCAAGATGGCCTCCTTCGGCTCCGACTGGCGGACCAACCCGGCCACCCAGCTCGCCTGGGGCCTCGACTACGTCCACGACCGCTACGGCACACCGTGCGGCGCCTGGTCGTTCAAGCGCTCCCACGGCTGGTACTGACCGCCCCCTGCCAGATCGTCGGTGCGGAAGCGGAGCCCGGCGCGACTACTGGTGCGGCTCCACCGGGGGCACGATCCCGTCCTCGATGGCCCGCCGGAACAGGTCGAGCTTGCTGGCGGCGGGCCGGTTCACGTTGGTGTACTTCACCCGGATCCGCTTCAGGTACTCCTTGACACTGTTCTCGGTGATGGTCAGTCGCTCGGCGACCTCCGGCACCTCGAAGCCGCCGGCGTACAGGGCCAGCACCTCACGCTCGCGGGGGCCCAGGTTCGCCGCCACATAGGACGCGTCGCCCTCGATCGCGGCCAGGATCTCCTGGCTGATCACGACCTGGCCGTCGGCGACCGCCTCGATCGAGGCGATCGTCACCGAGATCGGCTCGGCCTTGCGACAGACGCCGGCTGCGCCGCCGGCCAGCGCCCGGCGAAGAAGGCGGACGTTGTCGGCGATCGAGTACACCAGCACCTTGTAGCCCGCGTCGATCAGCCGCTCGGTGTTCACCAGGGGATCCGAGCCGTCGTCCAGTTGCAGGTCGAGCAGGATGACGTCGGCTGCGGTGCCGTTCTCGAGGAACTCGTCCACGGTGCCGGCGCCGCCGACGAGGGTGACCTCGTGGCCGGGGTGCGCGGCCAGGGCCGCGGACATGCCGATCCGGATGGCCTCGTGGTCGTCGATAACCGCTGTGTTGATCATGCCGTCACCCTAACGCGTGTTCATTTGGCCGTGGGCGTCGAGTCCCACCAATTCGCTCGTACCGTCCTCTTTCACGGCCAGCACGGTGACCACGTCCTCGTAGCCCTCCGGAGCGGCCCGCGCGACGACCCGCTTGGTGTTGGCGTCGGTGAGGAGCCGGCCCAGGTGCTGGGTCAGTGCCGCGCGGACGTCCTCCGGCAGCCGGGTCCCCCGGCTGTCGACCAGCCGGACGTCGACACCGCGACCGCGAGCCACCTCGATCGCATCCGAGGTGAGTTCGGTCACCAGGTTGCCGGCGCGCATCGCGTCCCGCAGCCGGCTCTCCTGCGCGAGGCAGGCCTCGCGTTCGGCCGCGGTGAGCTCGTAGTTGGGGTCGGCGATCCGGGACAGCAGCGGCCCGACCTGCGCCCGCAGCTGGGTCAGCCAGACGTCCCGGAGCACCATCTTGGAGAAGCTCTGCGCGATCGCCCGGTTGGCCGCGGCGGACGAGCGGCGGGACGCTACCATCCGGTCGGCCATCTCGATCAGCCAGGTCTGCAGGAGCTGGGCGACCAGCATCCAGGAGAACGGCCCGAAGCCGACCCGCAGGACGTCGCCGGCGCTGAGCCCCTCGGTGACGGCCCAGACGGCGGAGACGACGGCGTAGACGCCGACCCCGATCCAGGCGACCTGCTCCTGGCCGCGGACGAGGATCGAGACCATCAGCACCATCACGACCGTGCTGTGCCAGGTGGCGTAGCCGGGCCAGTCGCCCTGCGGCAGCACCGACTGCACCAGCAGGGTCACGCCGATCAGGAGAGTGACCGCGACGATCGCCGAACTGCGCTTCATCGGGTTCTGCTCCGAGCGCCACAGGGTGACCATGGTGGCGAGCACAGCCAGCGCCTGGGCGGCGAACACCTGCCAGGTGCTGGTGACCCGGTCCAGGCTCGTCCAGCCCAGCAGGAACTGCAGTGCCACCAGGATCCAGACCAGCCGGACGAGGGCTGAACGGCTGAGTTCGGGGATGTCCGGCATCCGCCGCGGCCGCTCCGAACGCTCCTTCGGGTCCATCTTGATCCGCTGGGTCGGCTCACCGTGCGAACCCCAGCTGAGGTTGACGGTCGTGCCGTCGCCGGGACGGGAGAGGATCTCGGCGTGTCCGCCGATCGCCCACATCCGGTAGACGACGGACACCTGCAGGCCGAGCCGGCGCTTCGGCACCTGCTCGGGGTCGAAGCCGATGCCGTCGTCGGTGATCGAGACCAGCACGTCCCCGGGGCGGGGACTGCTCAGCCGCACCTCGACATGCTCGGCCTTCGAGTGCTTGGCCACGTTGAGCGCCACTTCGCGCACCACCATGCCCAGCGTGCTGGCGACCTGCTGCGGCACCGCCAGTTCCTCGAGCTCGGAGACCAGTCGGGCCTGCGGGACGAGGGCTGAGACCACGTCGTTGACGAGCCAGGCCAGCTGGTCGCCGGTGACCGGCAGTCTGGTCTCGGCCGGCGCCTCGGCCTGGGCCAGCCGATCCACCGCCCGCTGCGCCTGCGCGGAGATGTGTGCGTCGTTCGGGTTCTGGGCGGCGGCGACCAGAGTGGTCATCACCTCGTCGTGGACGATGCCGTCCAGCCGGTGCCGCTCCTCCACGAGGGCTTCGTCGATCGCGGCGGCGGTGGCCTCCCGGCGCGAGGCGTACTCCAGCTCGTCCAGGCTGGTGAAGGCATGTCCGACGACGCCGAGGGCGACGATCACCACCGAGGAGTTCATCACCAGCACGATCATGTCCTGCACCGCTCCGAGCAGCGTGGTGCTCTGGCCGGACGGGGTCATCCGGACGACGGCGAACAGCAGCCCGGCGACCAGTGCGTAGCCGAGACCCCAGGCCGTCCCGCTGGTGACGGCCAGGCAGACGGCCGCGACGCCGAGGCACATCCACAGCCAGGGACTGGTGGTGGCCGGATCGGGCGACTGCCAGCCGACGGGCCAGGTGATCAGGCCGATGGTGACGATGGCGACGTACACCAGCGCCCACCCCTTGAGCCTCCTGCCGAGGAAGCTGAAGATCATCATCCCGATTGATGCGACGACGATGCCGCCGCCGACCGTGATCGTCCACCAGGACGCCATGTACGGGATCTGCGCCGCTGCCCCGAAGGCGGCCGGGATCAGCGTGCCCAGACAGAACAGCGCGACGCCGCGCTCGACCCACGCGGTCAACTGGCCGGTCTGGAGGTTGAGCTTCATGGGGCGTTCACCCAGTCGACGAGCTGCTCGGCCGAGTGTTCGCCGTCCGGCCAGACGGCCCGGACGACGCCTGCGGCAGCGAGGGCCTTGCGGCAGCCGGGGCACGGCGGGTCGGTGATGTAGGCGGTGCCACCCTTGGTGTCACGGGTGGCGAACAGCAGCGCGTTCACCTCGGCATGGATCGCGATGCAGAACCCCGGCGTCCCGGGACGGTCGTAGTCCCCGAGGCCCGGGACCTGGTCGTAGCCGAGCTGACCGCGGGGGCAGGCGCCCTCGAGGCAGTCGGGACGGCCCGGCGCGGCACCGTTGTAGCCGGTGGCGATGATGCGGCGGTCCAGAACGATGACAGCACCGACCCGGCGGCGGGTGCACTTGGCACGCGTCGCTACTGCTCCGGCGATGTTGAGGAAGTACTCATCCCAACCCGGCACCCGGTAGTCGCTCATCCGTCTTCCTGCTGCAAGGTCCTCAGGGGCGGGACAAGGCTATCGTCAGCGGCTCCTCATCGGGCCGGGATGAAGCTATTCGTCATTGCCGCGGTGGGGTCCTGCCGGTTCGCGGTGATCCCAGAGGACACCAGGAAGTCGGCCATCCGGCTCCACTGGGCTTCGTCCAGGGTGGCGTCCACCGTGCCATCGTCCCTAGTCCACAGCGGTTTGGTGGCGGCGAGGGTGGCCGTGGCCGAGGCCTTCCCCGCCGCCGTGTCCAGGTCGGGGACGTAGTGGGCAGAAACCTCAAGTGCCCGCTCAGGTTTTTCGACGACGGCGGTGATTCCGGCCATTGTCCCGGCCACCACGGCCTTCACCACATCGGGGTGCGCGGACGCGTAGGCGTGGGTCGTGATCAGGCATGCGCCGACCAGGGGGACCTCGCCGGACGCGATCGGCAGACTCCTGGTGGCCACCCCGGCCAGCGCGAACTGGACGGCGTCGTTGTTGCTGAAGCCGACGACCGCGTCCACCCGTCCGTTGGTCAGGGCCGGTTGCTGGGTGTAGCCGATCTCGGCGATCTTCACGTCGGCCTCGGTGAGCCCGGCGGACTTCAGTGCGACGAGCAGGCCGAACCAGCTCTCCCCGTACTTGCCGGGCAGGCCGATCGTGTGACCCCTCAGATCGGCCAGCGTCCTGATCGGTGAGTCCGCCGGCACGATCATCACCACCGGGTAGCTGCGGAAGTACGTCGCCACGGCCACCAGGTCGACGCCCTGGGCGCGCGCCTGCATCAGCTCGTCGCCGCCGGCGATCACGAACTGCTCCTGTCCCGCCGCGATGGCGGTGAACAGCCCTTCCGAGGTGCCGTGGTGGCGAAGGATCGGCTGGACGCCCTCCTCGGTGTAGTGGCCGTCGGTCTCGGCGACATAGAACGGGCTGAACTGGACGTTCGGAATGTAGGTCAGGCCGATGGTCGGCGTCGGCAGCGCCGGGGACGGGGACGGGGACGGGCCTGGTGCCGCCGTGCAGCCGACCAGGGCGAGCAACGCCCCGAGCAGGACGACGAGGGGTTTGCGCGACATCAGGAACTCTCCGATCTGTTGGGCCGCAGCGAGTTGACGATCCGGGACGTGCGTTCGGCGTACAGGACGACGGCGTACGCGGCCGAGGCGATGGCGGCGAGGACGACGATCGTGGCGATCATCCCGGCGGTGTCGACGTTGCCGCGCTGCACGGTCAGCACCGTGCCCAGCCCGTTGCCGCCCATCACCATCTCTCCGACGATGGCCCCGGTCACGGCGAGACTGACGCCGTTGCGCAGGCCGCCGAGGATGCTGGGCAGGGCCATCGGCAGTTCGATGTGCACCAGCAGCTGCCAACTCGTGGCCCCGTCCATCCGTCCGGCGTCGACCACGGCCGCGTCGACGTGGCGCAGGCCGACGACCGCCGAGATCAGGATCGGGAAGAAGACGATCAGCGCGCACAGCAGGATCACCGGCACCAGGCCGTAGCCGATCCACAGCACCAGCAGGGGTGCCAGGGCGATCGCCGGGATCGCCTGGGTGGCACCGAGGAAGGGGTTGACCGCCGCCGACACCCAGGCCGACCAGTGGATCAGGACGGCCAGCGGCAGTGCGACCGCTACGCCGAGGACGACGCCGCCGAGCGCCTCGAGCACCGTGACCCCGACGTAGCCCCAGAAGTCCAGATCGGCGAGGCTCTCCACGAGGCGGACGACCACCTGGGCGGGGGTCGGCAGCAGGATCGTCCCCGGGCCGGCGGACACCGCCCAGCCGGCGACGAGCAGCGCACCGAGAAGGATCGGGGCGATCGCCGCGCGCTTCATCAGACCTCCACCTCTGTCCGAGGCGAAGGGAAAGCGGGGCTGGCCGGCACGCGTCGTGCGCGCAACGGCTCGCCCGTGCTGCCTCCCATCCGGACTTTCACCGTCGGTCCTGGAGTTCCACCAGGTCAACCGGAGCCTGCAGGTGTGGCCACCGCAGGCGCCGGGTCGCGGACTGTCACCGCCGGTTCGGAATTACACCGACCCCGGAGCACGTTCGCCCCGATCCTACCGCGCACAGCCTCGGAACTTCGCCGGGAGTCGCGGGGGCTGGACACACGTCCGGCGTGCCAGACTGTTGCCGGCGACACGGCCACCAGAGAGGACGAGCATGCGCATCGCAGTCCCAGCCGAAGTCAAGAACCACGAGTACCGGGTGGCGATAACGCCGGTCGGTGTGGCCGAACTGGCCAGTCACGGTCACGAGGTGTACGTCCAGTCCGGTGCCGGCCTCGGCTCCGGGATCAGCGACCAGGACTACGTCGCGCAGGGCGCCCGGATCCTCGACTCCGCCGCGGACACCTGGGCCACCGGCGAGCTGGTGCTGAAGGTGAAGGAGCCGGTGGCCTCCGAGTACGGCTACCTGCGCGACGACCTGCTGCTGTTCACCTACCTCCACCTGGCCGCCGATCGGCCGCTGACCGAGGCACTGCTGAACGCCGGGACGACCGGGATCGCCTACGAGACCGTCCAGCTGCCCAACGGGCTCCTCCCCCTGCTCTACCCGATGAGCGAGGTCGCCGGCTGCCTGGCGCCCCAGGTCGGCGCGCACGCCCTGCTGAAGGCCCAGGGTGGACGCGGCGTGCTCATGGGCTGCGTCGGCGGCGTCGACAACGCCAAGGTCGTGATCCTCGGCGGCGGCGTCGCCGGCCAGAACGCCGCCAACGTCGCCCTCGGCATGGGCGCCGACGTCACCATCCTCGACACCGACCTCGACAAGCTGCGGATGAGCTTCTGGCGGTACGAGAACCGGGTACACGGAGTCGTGTCGACCCGACTCAGCGTCCGCGAACACGTCCTCAGCGCCGACATGGTCATCGGCACCGTCCTCATCCCCGGAGCCAAAGCCCCCAAACTCGTCACCAACGAGATGGTCGCCGCCATGAAACCCGGCTCGGTGCTGGTGGATGTCGCCATCGACCAGGGCGGCTGTTTCGAGGACAGCCACCCCACCACCCACGACGACCCGACCTTCACCGTCCACGGCTCAACCTTCTACTGCGTCGCCAACATGCCCGGCGCCGTCCCCAACACCTCCACCTGGGCACTCACCAACGCCACCCTCGCCTACGCCGTGCAGCTGGCCGACAAGGGGTGGAAGCGGGCCTGCCGCGAGCACCACCCGCTCGCCCTCGGCCTCAACACCGCCCGCGGGGCCGTCACCTGCCCGGGGGTGGCGGACGCGTTCGGGATGGACTGCGTCCGGGTGGACGAGGTGCTCGACTGAAACCCGGCCGAAGGTTCAGCAGCCGGTCTCGGCCCCGATGAGCTCGACGGAGTCGATCAGCCAGGGGCCCTGGGTGGAGTTGAGCCGGTAACGCCACTGCTGCGTCCGGCACCTGCCCTCGACGACGCTCCGCGTTCCGACGTCCGCGGTGACGATGTCTCCGGAGGCGTTCACCCCCGACACGTCGACCGACTGCCACCAGACGACCGGCGCATCGCTGACCAGGCCCAGATCGGCACGACCGGAGTCCGTGTACTGCTGGGCAGCGGAGTGCCATTGGCCGGCGTTCCACCCCGCCATGGCGAGCCAGATCACCTGGCTGGCCTCCGGCGTCATCGGGTCGGCACCGGACGTGGTCAGCACCGGCGGCGCGTGCCGCTCGTCACCCTCCCCGGGACACGCCTGACCGACCGAGGTCGGCACCGACGCGGTGGGTGCCCGCCACTGGGCGACGCGTTCTGCGACGTCGGCTGCGGGGACGGCGAGGGTGGACACGCGGGACGACTCGCGGATCCGCAGGCTCGGGATGACGGCGACCATCAGTCCCTGGACGGTGCCGCTGGAGTCGATCACGGTGCCGCCGCTGTTGCCGCCCGCCGACTCCGCGTCCAGCCGGAGGAACTGCTGGTCGGCACCGCGGAAACCGGTGGTGAAGCCGGTCTCGACCAGCCGGCCCGCCCGCGTCTGGACGCCGCTGCCCGCGTCCGGGTAGCCGAGCAGGCCCAGGACCTCGCCGGTCGGCGCGTCCGCCGTGGCCAGCTGCAGGCCCGGCACGGCCAGCGACTCCCGGGCGCGCAGGAGCAGCAGGTCGCGGGTGGGATCCTCGCCGACCGCGTCCGCGAGCACCGACGGTCGTCCGGGGAAGCGGACGGACACCGTCCGCGACTTCTCGGCCACGTGGGCAGCGGTCAGGACGAGGTCGTCCCCGATCGCGAACGCGCTGCCGGACACCGGCGGTGCCTCACAGCGCGAGGCCAGGATCCGGCCGACCGACGAGCTCGCGGCGGACATCGCCGCGCTCAACTCGCTGGACGCGGGAGGGGCACTCGCGCAGCCGGCGACCACCGACACTGCCACGAGGACACCGAGGGTCGGCAGTCGCCGCATCCATCCTCCCCGAGTCCGGTCGCCTCTCAGTCTGCCGGACGCACCACCAGACCGCAGAGAAACACGTCCAGGAGGTCGTCCACGTCGGCCGAGTCCGCCTCGGCAGCTCCTGCGGTGGGCGGGGTGAACAGCGGATAGAGGATGCCCAGCAACAGCCGGACCAGGAGATCCGGATCCTTGTCGACGAACTCCCCCGCTGCCGCGCCGCGGGCGAACAGGTCCCCCAGCCTGTCGAGGAAACGCTCGTGGTAGGCGGTCGCGAAGCGGGTGCGGTACTCCTCGTCGAGGCGGCCGATGTCGTGCATCGCGAGCCGGATGATCGCCCGGCGCTCGGCCGGCCGGTCGAACAGGCCGTGCACGATCGCGCGGAGCCGGTCGGCGCTGCCGGGGATGTCCCGGCTCGCCTCGACCACGGCAGCGAGCTCGTCCAGGTAGCTGGTGAAGACCTCGGCGAGCAGGTCGGCCTTGCCGGCGAAGTGGTAGTACAGCGCCGGCTTGGTGATGTTCAGCTCGGCCGCGATGTCGGCCATCGACACGCCGTCGTAGCCTCGGCGGACGAACTGGGCCGTGGCCGCGTCCAGGATCCGGTCACGCATGGGACGCCTCCCTGGCCTCGCGCGGAGCTTCCTGGCCGTGGGACTTGAGGCCGAGGGCGAGCACCAGCAGGACGACGCCGAGGGCACCCAGCAGGCTGAACGCGGCCTCGAAGCCGGCCGCGCCGGGCAGCGAGGCCGCCACGGCTCCGACGACCGCAGAGCCCAGTAGCTGGCCGATGCTGGTGAACGTGGTCACCATGCCCTGAGCGGCCGACCGTTCGTCCGCGCTCGTCTCGTTCAGGGTGACGTACCGCACCGGGGCCCCCAGGAGCGCCGACAGGCCGGCACCGATCAGCAGTCCTGAGACGATGAACATCGGCAGCGAAGCGGCCGTCGCGCCCAGCGCGAACATTCCCGCCGCGAAGAGGGCGACGCCGGCGAGGATCACGGAGCGGGAGCCGAACCGGTCCAGCAGCCGTCCGGCGATGGGAGAGCCGGCGCCCATCGCCAGCACGACCGGCATCAGCAGGTAGCTGCCGAC
This sequence comes from Propionibacteriaceae bacterium, assembly GCA_017306015.1. Classification (GTDB taxonomy): domain Bacteria; phylum Actinomycetota; class Actinomycetes; order Propionibacteriales; family Propionibacteriaceae; genus Propionicimonas. Next base: position 101,469 of record JAFKJK010000008.1, on the reverse strand, counting down.
TCCCGCGCTGACGCCGAGCGCGGCGACGGCCAGGGACGGCAGGAACACCAGGCTGGCTTCACCGAGCCCGGCGCCGGCGGTAAGGACGTAGCCCAGCCGAAGCTGCCGCCGGGAGAACAGCGTCACCGGGAAGACGGGACTGTCCGCACGTCGCTCCAGGGGGACGAGCACGACCCAGGCGAGCAGGGACGCCGCCAGCCAGCCGGCCACCTGCGGTTCGATCACGGACGCCCAGAACCGGCTGGTGTCGATCTGGCCCAGGCCGTACGCGAGGGTGGCCAGGGCGACCGCCAGGACCGTCATGCCGGCGACGTCGAACCTCGCTGTGGGAGCGAGCGGCTGGTGGGGCAACAACCGCCACCCCCACGCGGCGACGACCGCTGCCACGGGAAGGTTGATCAGGAAGAGCCACTGCCAGCCGAAGCCCAGCAGGAGGCCGCCGAGGATGGGGCCGATCACGAAGGCGATGCCGAAGACGGCACCGATCAGACCCAGCGCCCGGCCACGCTGGTCGGCAGGAAAGGTGTCGCCGATCACGGAGCTGGCGACCGGGAACACCCCGCCGGCGCCCAGTCCCTGCACCACCCGTCCGACCAGGAGGACAGCGAACAGCCCCGTCCCGTGGGAACCCGCAACGAGCACCGAACCGAGGGCGAACAGCCCGATGTCGAGGGTGTAGATCGCGCGGCGACCGAACCGGTCGCTCAGCCTGGCCATCAGCGGCGTGCCGATCAGGTTGGCCAGCACGTAGGCCGAGAACACCCACGCTGCCCCGCGCGCGTCGAGGCCGAACTCGGCGCGGATGGACGGCAGCGCCGGGCCCACGATCGCGATGTCCAGCGCCGCCATCAGCACGCCGGCGAACAGCAACCCCAGCAGCTGGTTGCGCTTCCTGGTCTCCATGACGCTCCTTACTTACCGGTCAGTAAGGAGCTTAGCGCAGGGCTCAACGGCCCGGCACACGCGAGCGGTCAGGCGCCGAAGAGCGCCATCCCGTACTTGCCGAAGACCAGCCCGACGACGACCGCGAGCCACAGCACCACCACGAGCAGGTCAAGCCCCATCCGCAACCCCGACTCCAGCGCCGACTGCACCTTCGCCGGCAGGAAGAGGTTGTTGTCGCGGATGTTGAGGTGGGTCAGGGTGGCGAAGACCAGGGTCGTCGACAGGGTCACCAGCAGGCACCACGGGCACAACGCGCCGATCACCCACATCGCCTGTGCGAACATCCAGTACGCGAAGATCAGACCGAGGGTGTAGACGATCTGTGCGGCCAGCATGAACCCGCGTGGGAACTTCACCTTGCACAGGCTGGCCACGGCGATCGTGATCACCACCGGCTCGGCGACCAGGCCGAGGAACGCGTTCGGGAAGCCGAACAGGTGTGCCTGCGGTGAGTTCCCGACGGTGCCGCAGCTGATCACCTGGTTGATGTTGCAGGACAGGTTCGCGTACGGGTTCCGGGCCAACTCGATGGCATCGATGCTCAGCACGAACGCAGCCGCGAGGCTGATGCACGCCGAGAAGAGCATCGTCGAGAAGATCCAGCCATCGGTCTGGCGGAACCGATGAAAGCGCTCGAGCAGGTCCATCAGCTGGATTTCACGGCCTGTTCGATGGCCGCGCCGAGGACACCGGGGGTGAACAGCTTGCCGTCGAACTTGGTGCCGTCGATCAACACCGTCGGGGTACCGGTGACGCCGGACGCGAACGCCGCGTTGGTGGTATTCGTCGGGAAGTCGGTGTTCTCACCCTTGGCGAAGGTGTCGATCACCGACGCGCTCACCCCCGCCTGGGAGGCGATCTGGGCGATCTGGGCGTCGGTCAGGCCGGTGGTGTTCTCCTTCGGCTGATTGGCGAACAACAGCTTGTTGAACGCCAGGGCCTTGTCGGGCTCGGCCTTCCAGACCGTCACGAAGGCGTTGGCCGCCCGGGTCGAGTACTTCGTGCCGAGCGAGGCATCGTCGAGGAAGTTCATCGGGTGAATGCGCAGCAGGACCGTGCCGTCGTCGACCATCCTGGTGATGTCGTCGGAGTTGGCCTTCTCGAACTCGCCGCACACCGGGCACATGAAGTCCTGGAAGACGTCCAGGGTGACCGGAGCGGATTCCTTCCCGATCACGACGGCGTAGGTGGCGTTGACCTTGTTGATCGGCTTGGCTGCATTGGTCGCGCTGATCACCCCCCACGTGACCAGGCCGATCACCGCCAGGACGACCACTCCGAGGCCGCCGAAGGTGATGATCTTGCGTACCCGCGCCTCGCGCGCAGCCTTCTCCTGCTCGGCCCGGAGGCGCTGCCGACGGCTGTTGGGGTCGGCCGGCTGCTGCGCCGGCTTCTTCTTGTCAGGGGTGTCGTCGGGGTTGTTCTTGTCGGGATTGTTCTTGTTGGTCGGGCTCATGGGTTTCTCCTGCTGGTCGTGGTTGGGGACGTGAACGCACGACGAGGCGGACGCGGCGCGTCCGTCCGTGCGATTCAGCAGGAGGTGGGAGGTCCGCGGAGCTGCCGCGGGGAGTGGCTGCGCTGCACGCGCCGTCCGGGAACCCGGACGGGAACCGGAACGGGAGCCGGGCGGACGAGGCCGCCGAGGCGGGCGGGACGCAACCGACGCCGCCACCAGCCACGGGCCCGCCGCAGCGCGCGGCGAATGGCGATGCCGAACCCGACCCCGAAGGCGATGCTGGTCAGCCCGGCGATGAGCACCGAGAGGGAGACGACGACGGAGAAGCCGACGGCGGTGGCCAGAGCCGGGCCCGGGGCGAAGCTGCCTTCGGGGCAGGCCTCGCTGGCCATCAACAGATGGAGGTTGAGCCCGATCCAGCCCTGCGCCGGGTTGACCTGGAGACAGAGCCCGGAATCGGCGTTCAGGACCGAGAGGCCCGGCCAGACCGCTGAGAGCCCGAGCACGCCGACAGCAGCGCCCACCGCGCCTGTGATCAGGCGGCTCGCTTTCACGGCTGTCATGACCTTCCTCAGCATTGGTGGCCCAATCGTACCGGCCCGTCCCCAATCCCGCAGGCCCGCCGACGCCCTTGTCTCGACATTGTGGCGTCCGTCGTGACCGGCGACCTATCCTGATGCGCCGCAACCCCAGCCGACGAGGATCCCGATGACGACCCCAGCCGCGCCCGAGCCCATCCGGACAGTCGAAGCCCGCCTGAGGGCCCATCCGGTGGTGTCCGTCGTGGTGCTGCAGGTCGCCGTCGCCGTCCTCACCGTCGGCGGAGCGTTCGTCCTGGGGGTGCTGGTCCCGACCCTGCCGGGCTACAGCGTCACCGGGCCGAGCCAGAGCCTGGTCCTGGTCGTCGTGCTGGCGGTGCTCGCCGTCCTGGTCGTCGCCGCATTGCGGTGGTGGCCACAGGTCGGCCTCACCCCGGTCTCGCAGTGGCGGGACCTCCGGTTCTACTGGCTGCCGGTCGTGCTGCTGGCGGCGCCTCTGGTGGCAGGGCTCAAGGTCCCGGCGTCCTCCACGGTGGCGGTGCTGCTGATCGGCTACGTGGCGACCGCGGTCTTCGAGGAGATCGTGTGGCGAGGCGTGATCGTGGACGTGCTCCGTCCGCTGGGGGTGTGGCCGGCCGTGCTGGGATCCTCGCTGCTGTTCGGGCTGGGTCATCTCTCGAACTCGGCCCTGCGCGGCTTCTCGGTGCTGATCCTGCTGCAGGCATTCGGCGCAGCGGTGCAGGGCGTCGGGCTGGCCGCGCTGCGACTGCGGACCAACACGATCTGGCCGCTGATCGCGATCCACGCGCTGCACGACCTGAGCCTGCAGCTGGGCACGCTGCCCATCGCGGCCGTCGAGGCGCCGATCTCCACGATCATCTGCGTCTACGGCATCTATCTCTTGCGGGGTGGACGCGGAGAGCCGGCCCCACCGTCGGCGGGCTAACCGGCCCGGAGCGAGCTGATCCATCGAGTTCGCCGAGGCGTCCCGCCATCACCGGGGACGCCGGACCCGGGGGCGCGCTCGATAGCATCGACCCATGCCTGGGGACCCGCGTCGACGCCGCGCGTCCGCGGCGTGGCTGCCGCGCCAGCACGGCGCCTGGTTCATGCTCGCCCTCCCGGTGGTCGTCGGCTGGATCCTGCGGGTGAGGGACGGCGCACCCACCGCCCCGCAACTCGTCCCCGTGGTCGCGTGCTGGATCATCGGCTATCTCGCGTTCAATGCGGCGACCGCCTGGCTCAAGGCGCCGGCACGGAGGCGTCCGGCCGCCCGCACGCCGCTGCTGGTCTACGGGCTGTCCTCTGCCGCCTGCGGCGGCCTCGCGCTGCTGCTGATCGGTCCGGCGTTGCTCGCCTGGATCGTGCCGTTCGCGCCGCTCGTCGGCGCGGCCCTGGTCCTCGCCGCCACCCGCCGGGAGCGCAGCCTCGCCAGCGGGGCGCTGACGACCGCCGCCGCGAGCCTGATGGTGCTCGTGACCAGGTTCGTCACGGCGGACGAGCTGCTCGGCAGCCTGGGCACGGCCGCCGGCACGGCCGCCCTCGTCCACACCGGGCTGGTGTTCGGCTACCTGTTCGGCACGGTCTGGCACGTGAAGGGCATGATCCGCGAGCGTGGCCGCTCGGGCTGGCTCGCCGCCTCCGTCGCCTGGCACGTGGGCGTCACGATCGCCGCAGGTATCGCAGCAGCGCTGGGGGCGCTGGCACCGGTCTGGTGCGTCCTGTTCGCGCTGACGGCCGTGAGGGCGTGGCTGCTTCCGACGGTGGCAGCGCGGCGTCCGGTGCGTCCGCTCGTTATCGGACTGGTCGAGATCGGCCTGACCACCGCCTTCGCTGTGGTGACGGTGTTCGCCTGAGGAACCTTCCCTCGCGACGCGGGACGGGCAAGGATGAGGTGCCATGAGCGCAGCCCCGTCCGACCGTGCCGGGAGCCACCCGGCCACGGTTGCGGCGGTGCTCGTGCTGCTCGCCGCGAGCGCGGTGGTGTACCGGCTGTTGCTGGACGTGCAGCGCAGCGTCTTCCTGAACGGGGTGCCCGCCGCCGACCCTCGCGCTGTGCCACGGCCGCCCACGGATCCGGCGGCGCTCGCCTCGGCGCCGGACCGGTACCTGCCACTCGTCGGGATCCAGTTGCTGCTGTACGTCCTGCTGCTGGTGGTGGTCCGGTGGTCGCGGGGCCGGCTGGTCGGGCTGATCGCCGCCGGAGCCGGCATCGTCGGCCACCTCGTCCTCGTCCCGACGACCCCGACGCTGTCCATCGACCTGTACTCGTACCTGGCTCACGGCTACCTGGCCGCGACTCCGGCCCACAACCCGTACGTGACCGCCGCGGCCGACGTCGTCGACACGCCGTTCGGCGCGTCGCTGATGGCGCAGGGGTGGGCTCCGGTACACCCTCAGACCCCCTACGGCCCGCTGTGGACGCACACCGAGCAGCTCGCCGTGCTCGGCGCTCGCGGGGACCTGCCGACGGCCGTCCTGATCCTGAAGGCGGTGGTCGTGGCGGCCACGATCGGTACCGGCCTGCTCGCCTGGACGGCGGCGCGCCGGCTGCGTCCGGGAGCCGGGCCGCTCGCAGCGTCCGCCTGGCTACTGAATCCCCTGGTCGTACTGGAGTTCGGCGTGGACGGCCACAACGACGCGGTAGCGATCTTCTTCACGGCAGCGGCACTGGTCGCGGCCCTCCAGGGCTGGGCGGTGGTCGCGGTGCTGGCGCTCGCCGCCGGCACCCTGGTCAAGTGGTCGCCGATCGCGTTCGCCCTTCCGGTCGCGGTCATGCTCCTGCGGCAGGCGAAGCACCGGGGACGGCAGGGGCTGGCGATCGGGATCAGCGCACTCGCGTCGATCGCGGGCGGTTGGTGGCTGTGGTCGCCCTGGTGGGTCGGGTCCGACACCCTTGCCGGGCTGCGGGCCAGCACGACACCGACAGCGTCGCTGTCGCCGGCCGGGTGGCTGGCCACCGTGCTCGCGGACGCCCCAGGCTCCGAGCCCGGCCTCACGCCAACCCTGGCGGCAGCTGGCGCGCTGCTCGTGGTGGTGCTGGCCGCGAGCTGGGGACGCAACCCGACGAGCTGGCTGGCCGGCTGCGCCGTGATCGCGGTCGCCGTGCTCGCGGTCAGTCCGATGTACTGGCCGTGGTACTCGGCGCTGCCGATCGCGGTCCTCGCGCTGCGTCCGACGGGCATCGCGCTCAGCCAGATCGTGGTCCTCACAGCGGGCTCGCGGTTCGTCGCGCTGTGGGGTGATGTCGCGTTCCTCGGCGGCATGTCGTACCAGGACCTCCTCGCGGGCAGTCCGATCGCCGGCATCACCGTGCCGGTGGCGGCCTGCGCGTTGCTCGGGGCCGTGGGTGGCGTCGTCGGCCTGATCCGTCGACGGGTTCACTCCAGCCCGAAGTAGCCGGGGTCGGCGAGGAAGCGCCGGTACAGCGCCACGGTCATCAACTCGTTCCAGGCACGGGGCTGGAAGCCGTCCTCGTCCAGTTCGACGATCCGGGCGCCAGGGGTGGCGGTGAGGATCGGGGAATGGGTTGCCATCAGCACCTGGATGCCGTCGTCCCGCAGCTGGGAGAGCTGGTTGGCCAGCTTGACCTGGGTCAGGAACGAGAGCCCGGCCTCGGGTTCGTCGAGCACGAGGAAGCCGCCCCGCCGGGAGAGATGGACCAGTTTGGCGTCGAGGAGCTCGCTGAACGCCTGTCCGTGTGAGCGCTCGTGGTAGGGACCGTCCGCCCCGGGGTTCTGTTCAAGGAAGGTCAGCAGCCCGTGCATGGTCTCGGCACGGAGGAAGTAGCCCCACCGCGACCGGCTGAGGCCCCTCACCAGCCGGATCCGTTCGTGGAGCGGCGACTCGGTGGGACGCTCCGACGGCCTCACGTAGGTGCTGCCACCTTCGGCGCTGAGCCCGTACGCCATCGCGATCGCCTCGATCACGGTCGACTTGCCGACCCCGTTCTCCCCCACCAGGACGGTGAGCTCGGAGAGCTCCAGCCCGTCCCGCAGCAGCTGCCTGATCGGCCCCATCGTGAACGGCCAGCCGAGATCGTCACCGCCCGGCTCACCGATCACCTCACGGACGGGCAGCGAACTGAAAGCGGTCACGAAGGTCAGGCTAGGACGCGAGGCAGACACGTCCGGCTTGATGCCGAACGCTCGGCGGCTACGGCGACCCGGCCGCAGCGGTGGTTCGCGCGAATGGGTGAGGCGGCAGTGGTCGATGGTCGATCATTGCTGGGTGAGCGTGCGTGGTGTCCGAGCGGTCGTGTCCTGCGTTGCGCTGGTGTGGTTGGCCGGCTGCGCGATCGTCCCGGGGCCGGGCACGACTGGCGCACCGGAGACCTCCGCGACGCCGCAGGCAGCCGGGTCGTCCCCGTACCGGCGCCTGGCGACCAGCGAGGGCACGGACACCAGCAAGGGCCACAACGACCAGCTCGGCCTGTGGGCCATCGCCGAGCAGGACGCCGAGAACGACACGCCGGACGATCTCTCGGTCCTGCTACGGCAGCAGCAGAACTGGCGACGCGCCGTCGAGCACGACTTCCCGCCAGGCGGCGACATCACCTGCGACCCGCGAACCTTCCTTCCCCTCAACAACAGCGTGCTGGTCAACGTCGCCGTGACCGGCCCGGACCACAGCGTGCTGCAGAGTCCCGATCCGGCCCTGCTGACCAAGGCACTGAGGAGGGCGCAGGGCCGCATCCTGCGGGTGGTCGAGGACGGCCGCGAGTTGACGGAGGAGCAGTACGAGAAGGTGGCGGGCGCTGACGAGGACGACAGCTACACGCCGAATGACGTCTCCGACCCGGAGGGCTACACCGGGGTCGTCGGCATCAGCGACATCGACACCAAGGGCGTCAGGTACGTCTGGCTCGAGCGCACCGTCCTGCGGATCGTGGCGGAGGAGCTTCGCGAGGCCGGCGCCGTGCCGGCACGCATCGTCCCCTACCTCGATGCCGACACCCTGGCCTGGCTCAGGGAGCGGGGAGAGGCGCTTCCGACCGAGGACGAACTCCGCTAGGGAACCAGGTCCGTCAGCTCTGTGGGTCGTACCCGAACTCCCGGAGCTCCTGGGAGCAGCGGCAGGCGACAGCGACCTTTCTCGCCCACTCCTCCGCGGCTTCGCGGTTCGGCAACTCCAGGATCGTGAACCCTCCGGTGAGCTCGGTGCCATAGGTCTCGGCGGTCACCGTCCCGTCGGCGGACACGAGCACCGGGGCGACCGCCTCCTCGATCCCGCCGCCGAACACGTACACGCCGGCCGCCTTCGCCTCCTCGATGACCGCGTGTGACTCGGCGACGACGACGGGGAACTCCTCTTCGGTCAGGACCATCGCGTCGCTGGGGAAGGAGATGAGGTACTTGGTCATGCCTCGATCGTCCCGTCCGGCGAGCTGGGACGCAACGGGTATCAGTTCCGCCCGAGGTGCTGTCTGGGATGGCGCCCGGCGCTTGATGCCCGACGCCACCGGGCCCGCGCGAGGTTCAGCCGGCGAGGATGACCAGTTGCTGGGTGGCCCGGGTCATGGACACGTACCGGTCGACGGCGCACTGGATCGTCCCGCCAGGTTCGTGACTGTCGACGAGCACGACGAGGTCGAACTCGAGTCCCTTGACCTGTTCGGGTGCCAGGGAGTGCACCCGCTCGGTCGATGCGAACGAGGGTTCGCCGATCACACAGGCGGTGCCATCGGCGTGCTCGTCGAGCCAGGTGCTGATGACGGCTGGCAGGTCGGAAGCGGGGCCGCATCTCACCGGCACCCCGCTGCGACGGATGGAGATCGGCACTGACGCATCGGGCAGGACGGACCGGATCACCGGCTCGGCCGCCGTCATCACCTCGACGGGCGTGCGGTAGTTGACGGTGAGGCTGGACCGGCGGACCCGGTCGAGTCCGACCCGCGCCAGCCGCTCCTGCCAGCTCTCCGCGAAACCGTGGCGGGCCTGGGCGCGGTCACCGACGACGGTGAGACTGCGGGAGGGACAACGCCGCAGCAGCATCTGCCACTCCGCGTCGGTGAGTTCCTGGGCTTCGTCGACGATCAGGTGTGCGAAGGGCCCGGCCAGCCGGTCGTGGTCGAGCGGCGGCAGCGCGTCCTCGTCGACGAGGTCGCCGCGCAGGCTGTCGCGCCGCAGCAACTGGAGGCCACTATCCGGGTCGTCGTCGGTGTCGAGGAGGTAGTCCACCACGTCGTCCATGTAGGCACGGTCGGCGGCCAGGACGGCTTCCCGTCGGCGTCGATGCCCGGACGCATCCGGGTCGCCGAGCCGATGCCGCATCGCGTCCAGCAGGGGCAGGTCGGCCACCGTCCACTGCGATCCCTCGGCTCTGTGCAGGGCGCGGCGTTGCTCCGGGGTGAGCCACGGTGCACAGCGGCGCAGGTACGCCGGGACGGACCACAGGTCGGAGACCAGGTCGGCGGCCTCCAGGATGGGCCAGGCGCGGGAGAAGGTTCGGGCGAAGTCGCCGTTGCGGGCCACGGATCGCCTCACGTCGTTCTCGGACACCTCGCTCTGGTCGTGCCGGTCGATGACGATGTCGACCAGGGCCTCCCAGATGTCATCGCGGGCCTCGTTGTGCGGCGTGCCCGGGGCGGCGGAGTCGAATGCCTCGGCCCAGTCGGCGGGCGTGATGGTGACCTCGTCCCACCAGGTCTCGACAACGAACGACTCCGTGGGCGGCTCCTCGTACAACCGGACCGCGGCCTCCACGGCATCGACCATGCGCGCGTCCGCCTTCAGCCGGGCGATGTCGGGGTCGGCCTCCTCTCTGGCGTCGACGCCTTCGGGCACCAGGTCGCGGACGGTGCAGGTGGCCACTCCCTCCTCGCCGAGGCCGGGCAGGACGTCGGCCACGTAGGCGAGATAGGGCTGGTGAGGTCCGACCACGAGCAGGTCGCCGTGACCGCCGCCCAGCCGGGGATCGGCGTACAGCAGGTAGGCGGCCCGGTGGAGCGCGACCACCGTCTTGCCGGTGCCGGGACCACCCTCGACCACCAGCGCCCCGTGGGAGCTGGCCCGGATGATCGCGTCCTGATCGGCCTGGATGGTGCCCAGCACGTCCCGCATCCGTCCCGACCTGCTGGCGCCCAGACTGGCGACGAACGCCGAGTCGTCGTCCAGCGCCAGGCCGTCGGCACCATCAGCGGTGAACGCCTCGTCCCAGTAGTCGGTGATCCGTCCGCCGGCCCAGCGGTACCGGCGGCGGCTGACCAGCCCCAGCCGGTGCGCGGCGGTCGCAGCGAAGAACGGCTCGGCCGCTGGAGTGCGCCAGTCGACCAGCAGTTGACGACCGGCGCTGTCGCTCAGTCCGATCCGGCCGATGTAGGTCGGTTCGGATTGGTCCGCGGCGACGATCCGTCCCAGGCAGGAGTCCACTCCGAACCGTTGCAGGAGCCGGAGCCGCCCGCTGAGCCGGTGAATGTCGAGATCGCGCTCCATCGCGCCCCGGCCGCGTCGTCCCGGCGCCCTGCGAAGCTCGTCCAGCCGGACGGAGAGGTCGGCGAGCTGCCGACGAAGGCAGTCCGCGATCGCGGCGAAGTGCACGCGATCAGCGTCGATCAGCGAGGGGTCCGCCTTCGCGGCGAGACGGGAGGGAAGGGCGAAGACATCAGGCACGAGGCGAGATTCTGCGCCATCCGGGGGGCCTTGCGGCAAGGCCCCCTCTCCGGTATAGCTTGGAATTGCGGGCACGGCACGAGCCGTTCAGAGTCTGTGTCGCGCTTGGTCCGATCGGTCGCATCGCTCTCGCTCCTCCCGGCGAGATCGACGAGGTCCGCTGTTCGGCGGGCTGTGACGCCTGCGGGCCCCGGCCCCAGGACTCGGTCGCCGGTGCGCGGACTCAAGCTATTTGCGCGCGCACCCGGGCATTCGCCGACGCGCACCAGTCTGCAGCCCGGCCTCACCGCCACTCTTCGGGCGACGACCCCCCAAGGCGGGATCGCGACTGCCCGGGCCAACCAGTGCCTCAGTGGACCCCGATCGCCGAGAGCAGCTGCAGCTTCTCGTGGCTCTCCGTACCCGGGACCGCCGTATACACGAGCAACGAGTGGGACTGCACGGGGTCGAGCAGCGTCTGGCAGGTCAACTCCAGCGTCCCGACTTCCGGGTGGACGAAGTGCTTGGCCTCGCGAGGCCGGAGGCCGACTTCGTGGCGCTCCCACACCTCGCGGAACTCGTCGCTGCGGACGAGCAGCAGGTCGACCAGCTCGCTCGCGCGCGATCCGGGGCCGCGCAGCGTGGCGACCTCACGGAGCCCGGACACCCACAGGCGGGCGAGGAAGACGTGGTCCTCCGGCGCGTAGAGCGTACGCGCGAGCGGATCGGTGAACCACCGGTAGCCGAGGCTGCGGGCAGGCCCGCTGTAGCCGGCCAGGTCGCCGGTCAGCGCGACCCCGAGCGGTGTCTGACGCAGCGTCTCACCGAGCTCGGTGACGATCTCGGCAGGAGTGTCCTGCAGCCGGTCGAGCACCCGGAGCAGGCCCGGGCTGATGTGCTCGCTGGCGGCCCCCCGCACGGGCGGATGACGCCCGGCGAGCCGGAAGAGGTGATCGCGCTCGCCGAGCGAGAGGTGCAGCCCCTGGGCGATCGCGGCGATCATCTGCTCCGACGGCTGCGGGCCGCGCTGCCGTTCGAGCCGGGAGTAGTAGTCACTCGACATGTGGCACAGCGCGGCGACCTCTTCTCGACGCAGGCCGGCAGTCCGGCGACGCTGTCCACGCGGAAGCCCGACGTCCTCCGGCTGCAGCGACTCGCGGCGCCTGCGCAGGAACTCGGCCAAGCCGGCTCGATCGATCACCACGGCACGCCTCCCTTCCTGTCCTTTCTAGCCTCTCTGCGTCGCCCGTGCCACGGATCGCCGATCCGCCCTTCGGCGTCGGCACGCCTTCTCGGCACCCGCGACGACCGATCCTCGGCCTCCCGATCCCAGGATCGGCGGACCCTGTACGGCCCCTGCCGCCTCGGCCATCGTTGGACACATCGCTATCTCAAGGAGCAGTCCGATGCCACGCAAACCGATCGACATCATCGTCGCGGACCAGTCCGGGAAGACCGCCCTCGTCACCGGCGCCAGCGACGGCATCGGGCTCCGGATCGCGTCCCGGCTCGCCGCGGCGGGCGCCGAGGTGATCCTGCCCGTCCGGAGCCGGGAGAAGGGCGAGCGCGCCGCAGCGGAGATCCGGCGAGCTGCACCGGACGCGACGGTGTCGCTGCGCGACCTGGACCTGTCCTCGCTCGCCTCCGTCGCCGCGCTCGGGGAGGCACTCCGAAGCGAAGGCCGGCCGATCCATCTGATGATCAACAACGCCGGCGTGATGACGCCGCCCGAGCGACGCACCACAGCGGACGGGTTCGAACTGCAATTCGGCACCAACCACCTCGGGCACTTCGCGCTCACCGCCCAGCTCCTGCCGCTGCTCCGAGCCGGGCACGCACGCGTGACCTGCCAGATCAGCGTGGCGGCGAATCAGGGGGAGATCAACTGGGACGACCTCAACTGGGAGCACTCGTACAACGGCATGGGCGCCTACAGTCAGTCCAAGATCGCGTTCGGGCTGTTCGGCCTCGAACTCGACCGGCGCAGCCGGACGGACGGCTGGGAGCTGACCGCCAATCTGTCTCACCCCGGCGTCGCGCCCACGAGCCTGCTCGCGGCACGGCCGGAGCTCGGCCGTGACCAGGCGACCTCCGGCAGGCGACTGATCACCGCGATGTCCCGACTGGGCATCACCGGCACCGCCGACAGCGCGGCACTGCCTGCCCTCTATGCCGCCACCTCACCCCTCGCCACCCGCGGCGGCCTCTACGGTCCTCGGCATCCGGGGCATCTCAGCGGGCCGCCCGGAGCCCAGCAGCTCTACGGGCGCCTCCGCAGCGCCGAGGACGCCCGGCGGATCTGGCAGATCTCCGAGGAGCTCACCGGCGTCAGCTATCCCGGCCGTCCAGCTCCGACCACGTCACCCAGCGCGTAGGTCGTCCTGCAATCGACGCAACGAGCGGGTCGGCTGCCGGTCGCCAGTCCTGATCGGCGCCCGAGAGCGCGTCCGCGGTTGCCCGATGACGAAGCTGCCGAACGGCTGTCGCTCGACGTACCGGGCTCACCGGGCTCGAGTGGGCGTGGGGTGTGACGAGTCGTGCCGTCCCGCAAGCGCTTCCGCTCGTTGCTTGATTCCCAGGAGCATGCGCCGGTACATCGGGAAGTCGGCAAGCTCGAGGATCGGCGCGAACGCCAAACCGCTGACCGAGTTGTAGGCGACACGGATCCTGGTGACCAGCCGGGTCCTCCCGTCCTTGGTCGGACGCAGCACCCAGACCCATGTCCCTGCGCCCGGGTTGCGCCACAGAAGGGTCTCATGGCGGACCACCTGTGCAACCCGCCACGGCGAAGCCTCAACGGCGGCGAACGGGTTCATCGGAGCGGCCGGATCACCGGGTGCGATGCCCTGCCACCGGTCGAGCACTTCCACAGCGCTCGGGCGTCCGAGATTGTCCAGTACGTCGTAGGAGTACCAGCCCGCCTTCCCCGTCCCGATCTGGACGAGCCACGGCCACACATCGCTGGGCGACGCGTCGATCGTGATCGCCCGCGTCGCACGCATCCCGAAACGGGAGACGGGGAACTCGTCCCCGGGGAGAGGCTCTTCCCGTTCGACCCGGCTCGCTCCCCAACCGGTGTGCCACCAACGAAATGCCACAGCCAGACCGAGGATCGTCGCGCTCCGTACCAAGATCCGCACAGCAGCACGCTACTCACCCGGATACCCTGCGCCGACCACTCGGCCGAGCCACCGCCGACGCCGCATGGCGCCGACACCCTCGCGTGGACGCGCATGATGCGCCGGCGCCTCGAAATGACCGGCGACGACCGGACACCAGCCCGCGAGGTGCGAAGATCTGCCCCGAAGGCTCGGGACCGAGCCGACCACCTCGCCCAGAGCAAGGGCTCTTCGACACCGCTGCGGCCTGACCTGGCAAGCGGCTCTGTGAAGGCTCGTTGCGGAAGTCATCCCAGTACGACCAAGACGACACGACCCAGCAGCCACCACACCTCGGCGAGCTTGCCCACTGGTCGGGGCGACAGGACTCGAACCGGAGGGATGGGAGCGCGTAACTGGCCTTTGACTAGGTGTTATAACCAAGATGCGACGATCTCACCCGCCAGTTGGGGCTTATCTGGGGCAGAGATTCCAGCATGTGAACCTGTCGCCCGTCCTGGGCGATCAAGTCCGTGCGCGACCTATGGACAGATGTTCAGGCTTTCGTAGCCGACGTGCGCTCGCTCGTCACCGATTGCCACGGATGCGGCCGGATCTGGCCGCTTCTGGGCACCGCGTGCCCTCCGTCTGCGCCGCGGGATCCTGGTGACGACGGCAGCGGCGGCGCCAACAGACCGCGCTATTGCGCCGGCAACCTGCGGACGCGTGAGGTCGAGTGCCGCTCCGGTGCGACGACAGGCCTTACGATGCCCGCGTGAACGACTGGTGGACGGCTTCAAACTGGTGGTTCGGCGCCGTTGGAGTGGTTGTAGGGGTCGCTGGACTCGTCTTCGGGATCATCGCTTGGCTTCGCCCGAGGAAGTCGCAGCTCCAGATCCTGATCAAGCAGCGCGAGATCGGCATTCCGAATGACCCTGATCTGGGAGTGATCTTCCGCGGCAAGAGGCTTGAGCGACCGACGCTCGTCGAAATCTCGATCGAACACGTCGGCGGCCCAGAGATCCCCGAACGTGACATGCCGGCCGGCGGTATTACCTTCACGTCCGATAGGCCTGCGGTCGTGGGCGCGCTTGGCGAGACAGCGGCGATTGCGAGCCTGGACAACGAGACGAGCAGGATCATGGTCAAGCCGTACCTGAATCGCGAGGGCACGATCCGGCGCCTCACCTACTTGGCTGAGGGCCAAGCCAAGTACTCCGTGCATCTCGCAATCGCCAATGCGACGACCTACCGGGCCTCGTGGGTCAGACGACATCCTCAGCGCATGGAACTCATCATGAGTGGAGTCCTCGTTGGCGCGGTAGTCGTCGCTGCGCTCAGCGGTGGTGCCGGTTGGGGGAGCATCGTGGGCTATGCCGGAGCGGCAGCGTACGTGGGTTGGCTTGTCAGCGCGGCGACGATCAACGTCGCGTCCCACGTCAGTCGCGGAGGCGCCCGCAAGCGAGGCGGACTAGTAGGAAGCACAGACGCGTGAGCGCGGCGAGCCCGAATCGATACCTCGACGCGTTCCAGCAGCAGGTTCGAGACTCCCTTGGCCAATATCAAGGCCTAGAGCGCATCTTGGGACAAGCCGGCGAACCGGCGTCGACCGCAAAGCGAGTCGCAGAGGATACTGCGTTTCGGCTTGGCTCATTGTGGGAGGTGTTCCAGGGCCGCTGGCACGTCGCCGCGATTCGGCGCGCGCCCACCGCGTTCGTGCGGGACATGCAGGGGACGCTTGACAAGGAGGTGAAGGGCTCGTGGGCGCGGAGTGCCATCGAGGCATTCTCGCCGGGCGCGTTGACCGTTCCCCCAAATCCGAGGCTGTCCCAAATCGAGACGCTGCTCGATCCTGACGGCAGAAACATCAGCTTCCGGGATGTTGCCGCATGGAAGACCGACTCGATCAAGCATCACTCGCAAGCGCACAAGGCCCTCGTGATTGCTCTGGCGGGCGACGCCGAAGCGGCGTCGTTCCTTGCGCTACTGCGAGCTATGCGCAACAACCTTGCGCACGGCTCCCGTGGGAGCCTCGCGGTCTTCAACGAGGCCTGCCGGCCAATGCAGGCCAACCCTGGTCCAGGGCTTGTTGGCGCGGCGAATCAATCACTCCGCAGAGATCAGAACGACGTCCGAGAGATCGGCGTGTACCTACGCGCGCGACAGCCTGCGCCGACCGGTCGTCGACGTCTCGAGACGATCCACAGCCGGCTGATATATGTCTCCGAGATGCTTCGGACTCCATAGCCGCAGCGGTCCGTGCGAGCGGATCTCGCCCGCCAGTGTCGATGGCGGCGGGCGAGCGCACAGTCGACGTTGTCCGATGCACGCCAGGCTGCCAGGTGCCGAGCAGCAGGTCCTCGGTTGTCTTGGTCGGGATCGTCCGGGCCAGCACGAACCTCGAGCCGGCCGCGGTCATTACCAGCACCGGCAACAGGGTGCTCATGCCGTTCGCCAGCGGGATCTTCTTCGGCGGGAACCACAGATCGCACTGAGCCGCGTCGCCGGCCTCCCAGGTCAGCCGGTTGGCCGGATCGACCCGGCGATGCTCGGGCCGCAGCCGGGTCACGTTCTCCCGGAACCAGGTCATCGAACCGGTCCAGCCGACCCGCTCCGCGAGCACCGTCGCCGGCAGGTCCGGATACTCCTCCAGCAACGCCCGCACCCGCGGCTCGAACGCCACGAACGACGTCGCTGCTGACTGCGCACATACCTCGGCGGCGCGTCAGAGGCGACCGCCTTCACCACCGTCGTCCGCGAGATCCCAACCGCCGAGCGATCGCCGCATGCGGCTCACCCTCCCCAGCCAGCCTCCTGATCAGTGCCCAGCCCTCCAAGGTGATCACTCTCCGATCGTCGTCGAGCGTTCACTTCTCACCGTCGAACTGTTCAGTTTTCGACCGTCGCCGACACCTGCCGGCCGCGTGAGGGGCAGCGCCTCCAGTCGAGGGTCTTCCGCTTGAGCCTCGTCAGGACGAAGTCGGCAGCCCCGGACGACTCACAGCTCCGACGGGAGCATCGACCTGAACCTCTCAGTCACTACTTGTGTCTCTTGCTGACTCGAAGCGACACACCTTCAACGTCGGCCTTAGTGACTATCCCGCGTAGTCTGAGCGACTTGAGGAGCGCACGATTCGCCGACGTGTCCGGAATGGCCGGTCGGTCGCGCCCCACTTGTGCTAACTGAGCATACGCGCCGCCGATCGCGTGCAGCATCGTGAACAGCCGAGCGTCATCGATCGCTTCCAAGTGTGGCTCGAGGAGGGTAAGCACCGTCGGGGAATCAGCGCGATCTGCGGGTAGCTGCTGGACAACGTCGAGCGGCAGCCCGCGTTCACTCGCGACTGCAAACCGGGCGAGCTGACGTCGGCCGGACGCATCACTGGCGCTGGCATAGTCGGCTGCTGCGTCCAGTGTCTTGACCTTGATCGCCTTGCTGATTCTCTTGCTTGCCAGCAACGCCGCGAGATCCTCCCCTATGAGCTCCGGTGTCATGAACGACTTAAACCGACGCGAAACAAGGATCAGTTCCTCACGCCACTTCCAGTCGACTTGACCAAGGTGCTCGTAGGTCCCGGCGTCGTCAGCAATTACATGACTTTCTACGAGCAGCGGAAACAGCATGCTGTTGGATGCGGCAATCGCCGTCGCCTCCAGCGGCTCACTTAGCTTGAGGCTCACCACAAGCGGCACGCGGATCGTGGAATGGATGTGGGCGTGTGCAGCGAGGATCGCAAGCGCAAGCCGAACCTTGTCCGCCTCCGCGGCCTCGTCGACGGCGGTTATTGCGCGAGCTTCCTTCAGAAGTGCCGATAGGTCAGCATCTATCGAGTCTCCGTCACCGAGGTAGTTAATGACATTCCCGAACGTCGCCGAGAAATGGCCGTATCTTGCAAGCGCGGGCCACGATGCTTCGGGCGCATCAGCCAGATTGAGAACGCGGCTGTCGTCGCTCGCTCTAGCGATGATGCCATCAAGGTGATCCTCATCGTGCTCCAGGACGTCCTTGATGACCTCGATGAAGCCATCGGATGACTCAACCGTGGCAGAGGACCCCTCGACAGCCTTGAGATAGTCCTCGAGATTGTTGAGTAGGTATTCGTAGACCTTCCCGTTAAGAGAGCGGATCGAATCGAGCGCGAGGCCGGCGCCTTCGCCCAGCGCGGCGAGGAGGTTTGGTTTCGAGATCACGTAACAGTTCCGAGAAACGAACGCGCTGCGCACAGTCGCTGTAAGGACGCCGAGTTCGACAATCTTGATTCCAGCCATGAGAAAGAGGATCGCGATGCTCGACGCGGCCTTGGAATCGACGGCTTCCTTGATCAATACCGGAAGTGAGGTGTAGTGGTCCGCGAGGTACTTGCCGGTCGCGTCGTCCGTTAAGTACTTGAGGCCGGGTGCGAGGTTCGCGAGAGCGTCGCTCACAAGCTGGAGACGCGTGGCATCGTCGAGCTCCACCTCCGACACGAGGTAATGCAGGATCTTGGCCGACTTGCCCATGAGCCGCGCCAGGAAGTGTGCGCGCTCTTTCCCGGCATTTAGGTACGCCTGGAGAAACTCGCGAGCCGATTCTCCGAGCCTTGCGATCGAGGCGACCATGATGTCTGCCTTCTCAACATCGGTCTGGAGCAGACGATCAAGTACGGCAATGTTGTAGAGCGCGGGCTCACCGAGTGCGGCCGGTCCGCGTTCGCGCACCACCGCGTCGACGTCCTCCCCTGACAGTTCAAAATCGACATCCATCAGGTTCTGCTCCACGTGATGGATGATGAAGTTGGTTGCCGCCGGACCCACTCGGTCGCCGTGGAAGGTTGACGTGTAGAGCGTAAAGTTCCTGTTGATGTAACCCTCACGAATCAGCTCGAATGCGAGGCCGCGAGTCAGCAGCTTCTCAGCGACCACCTCAAGCGGTTGCTGCACCTTTTCGTACTCCACGAGAAACTCCGGACGCTTCATGGCGCCGCCCATGTCTGCACTCCGCAGGAACTTGAGCTGTTCAAACAGGTCAGTCAGCGTGTCGTTTAGAACTTGTTTGTCTGCTTCTTCCCATGCCGCCGCGTCGATCGGCTCTCCGAGTGCCTCACCGAGGTCGGATCGGGTGAAAGTCAACACCTGGCCGTAGCTCCTGTTGCGCCATGTGAGTGCCACACCTTCCGAATCAGCTAACTCCAGCCAGAAGGCTGGTTGCTTCAACTCCCCCACAGACTTTGGCGACGACCCGAGAGCGTACTGCGAGCCGTGATCCTGGAATCCAGCCGCACGGACGTTCCGAGCAACGTGGGCCAGGAGCGCCTCTCCAAGCCGCTCGCTCCGTTCTGCGGACTTACCGGCTCGGGCGAGCGCGGAACGCGTGGCACGGATCTCGCGTTCAACCCTTCGGATGTTGGTGCTTACCAGCTTGCGATGGGCGGCGTAGAGCTTGTCCAGCTTGCTGCTCCCGAGACGGATGGCCTCGAAGTCGGTCAGGTGAGTGCTCTTGTAGAGCATCATCGCGAAGAGGTCGGTCTCGCTGAGGTCGAGTTCCCTGCCGTCACCAGAGAAGACTCTGTCGCGGAACACGACGAACTCGTTGCGGACGTTCTTGAGCAGCCGCATGTCCGGCACGAAGCGTCCAGCGCGGTCTACGAGGTCTGGTGACACATTGGTCTCGAGCCCGTCAAGCAGCTTGCTGGCCAGGTTGCGGGCACTCCGATGGGTGATAAACGGTACGACAGGAATGACGAGATCGAAGAACTTCGTGCGGTTGGCGCGAACCGATTCAGCCTGTGCGGGATCGGTGATGTCCTCGAGCGCGGCGTCCTTTCTCCCCTCGGACTCCAGCCCGATGCGGTCGAAGATGCTGTCCTTGATCGCATAGACGAAGCGAATGGTGCGGCCCGTTCGGCTGATCTCAGGTGCTGCGTTGAGGAGGGTGTTCAGCGAGCGGAGCGTCTCAAAGATGTGCGAGTCGTTGAAGCGGTCGATGTCCTCGAAGATGACGATTTCGTATGCCGATGTCTCGAAGAAGTAGACGATCTCGTCGAGGTACTGATCGAAGTACGAGACTGATTTCTCATCCAGCGTGACAGCGGCTGGGCCTGCGGAGAAGGCCTTTATGTGTACGCGGCCGTGCAGCAAGGACCTCGCGCTGACGATGACGCCGGTCGTCAAAGCAAGAATGAGCGGATAGACCCAAAGCGCGATATCAATGATGGGCTTGAACGTCGTGGTGATGGTCACGCCCCACCCCGTGAGCAAGAAGACTACTGCCACCGCGATGCCGACGATCCCGGCGAGCGCAAGTTCACGCTTCCAATCAAACCGTTCGATGCGGCGGAACCTCGATCCCGGCGCACGATTAGGCTCCTCGCGATAGAGAAGCTGCTTGACGATCTCTTGCTGGATGCGATTCGTTGGCGTCGTCGCTTGTACGGGCACCGAATGGTCTAGCGCCGATGCTTCGATTGGCGCGAGGGTCGACAGCGACAGCTCTACGACTCGACCATCTTCAAGCTCCGAGAACCGCTTAAGGATGCTGCTCTTGCCGACACCGTAGTTGCCAGAGAGCGCGATGTTCTTGACTTCGGCGTTCGTGAGCGTCGCCGTGAGCGCCTCAACGTACGGGCCGTGCTCATCTGGGAGGTACCCCGGGGTAAGCGCCAGCAGGTTCCAGGTGGTGGATGACCGCTGGAAGCCGTCGACTCCGGAAGCGGCGGGAGTCACCGTCATCGCGAGTCCTGCGCCGATCAGCCGATCAGCAGACCGGCTCTGTCGGTCGAGTAGTTCCGCCTGCCCATCCGGGGTGTCGCCCGGCACCTGCGAGTTCATCGGGTGACCCCTTGACGGTGGGCGTCAGGGTTACATTCGGTGGCGCTGGGGCTGCGCAACCACCTGGTGCTAGGCAATGTCATGCTGCGGTTAGTCTCCTCCGCGTTGAGGTGCGTCTCAAGCCGACTTGGGTGCGTGTTCCACGCTACCGGCAGCCTCCGACGCTGCTACAAGGCCGCGCCGACCGGCAGCGCGAGGAGGTAGGTGAGGCCGAGCGCGGTGTCGCGTGTTGCCGCCGTGGTGTCTGCTCGACCAGCTGCGGTGGCAACGCGCCGCGATCCTCGAAGACCGGCTCGACGCCCAAGGGCGAGGACCGCGCGGATTTGCTGATGCCCTTTGCGCGGTCCTCACTTGCGTGGTGCGCGCCCCCTGTCCAGCGGCTAGAACACCTCGCCTGTGTCGGGATCGGTGAGGTCGCCGCTGGGCTTTCACGCGAAGCGCAGGACCGTCCCGGTTCGGATTGGAGCTTCGGCGGGCTGATCGCGGCGAGGTCGCCGTCGAACTGGGCGGCCCTTGCGGGATATGGCCTCGCGGCCGATGTACCGGGTGTGGCGGCCTTGGGCGGGCCAGGTGCTGTGGTGCTCGTCGCATCTGTTCTTGGTGCGGGTCTTGAGACGTTCGAGGAAGCCGGGGGTGCCGTAACGGTGCCATTCCTCCAGTGAGCTGCTGGTGCGGTCGATGGCGGCGCGGCAGCGCCGATCGGCGAGGATGGCAATCTCGTGGACCAGGTGGGGATGTTGGGGTCAGCAGACGAGGATCATTCCCGCGTTGTGGTCCCGTCGCCCAGGACAGCACAGCAATCACGATCACACCGACGAACGCTGCCCATCGGACGTTGAGGTAGTTGTCGACGATGGCGACGCCGAAGACGAACCAGCGGGTCTTCCACGAGATCCGGAGCGTGCGGTGGCGGGCAGCGAACTGGCTGACCCTGGCGACGATCACCTCAACCAGCTGCCACGGCACGCAGTAAGCCTCGAGCAGGTGTCCAGGGTCGAGTCCACTACCTCGGCGGCTCCGAGTGCCTGGCTGATGATCGCGCTGGCCTGCCGGTCGGTCAGTCGGCCGTTGGCGACCTGGCCGACGAACTCCGGGCTGACCACCAGGGCAGTGCTCGAGGGCATGACGACCTGGCCGCCGATGATCCGCCGGCCGATCCAGACCGACGGCTGGTGGCGTCCGCGCAGCGACGCGATCGGGACGATCGCTGTGAGCATCGTGTCGCGCTGGAAGGCGTTCGCCGGCGTGGCTCCGAAGCGCCACCACAGCATGGGCCGGGTGTTGCGTCCGATCACGCGCGTGACGCCGATGGCAGCCGTCACGATCAGCGCGGGGAGCGAGAGTCCGCAGACGATGATCCAGAACCAGGCTGCTGAAGATCACGCCGGTGATCTGTGCTGCGGCCCAACTGCCGCGCCAACCGTTCACGATTTCACCCCGGACGCGGCCACCGGCTCGGCTGGGAGCCGCGAAAGCCTGGTGAGTTCCTTGGCGTCGATCTGGCCGGCGCACAGCTCGGTGATCTCCGCGATGCTGAGGCGCACGGCGATCAGTGCGCGGACGGCATCCGCTGCCTGCTGTTCGGCGGAGTTGACGGCTTCGTCGCGTTCGTCGATCGCGGTCAGGATAGCGACGGCGAGATCGGCGAGTCGGCGTTCCTGTTCCAGGCGTTCCTTGCGTTGGGCCGAGACGGCTTCGGTGACCCGGCGGCGCGCCTCCTGTTGGAATCCTGCCTGACCATCGCGAGCTCCTCGTTCGGGTGTACTCACTCCCGTTAAGCCCGCCGACCTGGCCATTCCAGACACCCGACACGCGACGAATCCCGCCGAACCTGCCTCGGGGCCCCGTCCCAGAACTTCACGAGACCACGTAACCAACCGGCCTCGAAACCCCTGATTTCAGACGTTTACGAGCATCACACACCTCTGGCATGCACTTCACCATTTCGTTAGTATGAAATGCAACACTCTTCCCACTAGGAGCTTCGCATGCGAGAGGTGATCCGCGATCCGGCGAAGACGTTCAGGTGCCCCCGGTGCGGTGCTCCGGTGACGTACAAGGGCCGCGGCCGGCGTCCGGTCTGGTGCTCGGCGCGATGCCGGGTCGAGGCGTCCATCGAGCGCCGCGGGAACGAGATCGTCGGGGTCAAAACCGAGGTCGTGAAGGTCGTTTCACCCGCCGCTCGGCTCAGCGATTGGGAGAAGGAACGGCGCCAGCAGATCGAGCGAAACCTCGATCGCGACGCGGTCGTCGAGATGGTCGCGAGCCGGCCCGAGTTACTCATGGACGTGCTCGCCCGCGTCGAAGAACAGGGGTTGAGCGCCCCCGCTGGAGACCGCCAGATCCTGTCCGACGCCATGATCCGGACGGCGCGATCCGTCTCCCCCGAGACCGTCGACCACGCCATCACGTCGCCGCAACGCTCGCACAAACGGGATGTCTCCGAGTGGGTCACCCTCCTCGACGAGCTGACCATGCAGCTCGCCACCGGGTTGCTCTACAACCGCGATCTTCCGACCATCGACGATCCCATGCGCAACCTGGTCGAC
This sequence comes from Propionibacteriaceae bacterium, assembly GCA_017306015.1. Lineage (GTDB taxonomy): Bacteria > Actinomycetota > Actinomycetes > Propionibacteriales > Propionibacteriaceae > Propionicimonas. The sequence goes on along the minus strand of JAFKJK010000008.1, from coordinate 78,486 downwards.
CACTACCTCCAGCGCGTGGATAGCTCGAAGCACTGAGCGCGCTCCCCCAACGTGAGTCGCTCAGTTGCGGCCAAAGCGCTGCTGCGCCGCCTGACGGGTGGTGTCCATCGCGGACGCAGATCAGTCGCGGAGCCGGGTGGTGGGTTGTTCGAGCCCACGGCCACCCCTGGGCCGCGCGTTGGGGCATTCCACAAGCACCCGCGCGGTTCCACTTCGGGCCCGTCCCGGCCTGCGCGACTCCCGCCAGGGGTCAACGGAACGCACGGCGACATTCCGGCCAGTGCGGGTGGGCTTACCCCTACGCCCTTCTTAGCCTGCCGTAGGCGGCGGCCTGTCGGCGCGCAATGATCCGCGCCCCTGTGGCGTCCATCCGCCATCTGGCAAATGCCAGGCTCACCCCGAACTGCTTGGCCACATCTTCATCGGTGGCACCGCGCCTCGCGAGCGTCTTGGCAGCCTCAAACGGAATCAGTAGCTCGCCGCCGACCTCGGCTGCTTCTGATTCCTGGAGCGAATCGACCACCCGACATCCACGTTCGTTCACCAAGCTCGCCGAGAACTGGTGTTCGCAGAGAACGTGGGCAAGTTCGTGTCCCATTGTCGAACGCCGACGGGCGGGGTCATGGGAATCGTTTTCGATGATCACGACCCCAGACCCGACAGGCACCAGAGCACCCGAGAAGACTTCGATTCTCGTAAGTGAGAAGTACTGACGCACCTCCGAGCGGACCGGAAGGTCCTTCAGCGCGAACACGGAAATGCCATAAAGCTCGGCCAGTTCCGCCGGGTTGAGGGGTTGCATCGGCCGCAGGCCGAGCTCAGAGCGCGCTTCAGCAGCAAGGCGTTTGCATGCCGCTTTGTTGATCTTCACGGCCACGTCAATCGGACGCCCCCCGCGAAGCCTGCACGTGCCTGAGAGTCGCTCGGATCACCTCTTCAAGGTAGTCGACGTCCTTGTCGTCGAGGTCTTGGCGTGCGCGGAGCAGCGGTGCGAGTTGCGCGACGAGGTCCGGCTCCGTACCTGGGCGCTCGACCCCCTCCTCGATCATGAAGGCCTCCGCGCTCATATTGAGCCAACGAACTAAGGTCGCAAATCCGTCGGCATCCGGGCGCTGACCGTTTCCCAGACGAGAGAGCATCGAGGGACTGACGCCGATCTCCTTCGCCAACTGGCGCCACGAGACACCCCGGGCGTCCCTCTCAGCATCAAGCGCGGCGTACAGACCGCCGACGTCCACCTTGGTTGTCATACCTCTCCTCTACCTTGCCGTACGAAGCGACCGCGGGGTGACGAGGACCAGTGTGCCACTTTCGACGCAGTGTTTGATAACCGACGCAGGATGTTCTAAGATCGACTCAGTGCATCGACTTCGATGCACACCCACCATCCATGCCAGACAGGAGCAGGACATGACCTCAACCAACACCGAAGCCCGACACCAGCCCGTCACCATCATCGTCAACACTCAGCCTCACGCTTGGGCCGAGCACAAGATCAGCTTTGAGCAGGTGCTTGAGCTCGCCTTCCCGGGCCAGGCGTACGACCCGGCAGGCACCACCGTGGAGTACAGCAAGGGCGAAGGCCCCGACAAGCCACTGCGGAAGGGCCACTCCGTTCCGGTGAAGGAAGGGATGGTCTTCGATGTCGAGCCTGCCAATCGATCCTGACGACCCGATCGAGCGGCTCCTCGGGGACGGGTTCCGCCTGGAACTCTGCCACGGGTACCTCATCGTGAACAACGTTCCGTATCTTGCCGCTGACGGCATCCACGCGGACGGTCGACTCGCGCTGCCTGTAAACGACTCGATCCACCCTGTCGCCGACGTAACCGGCAACCACACCATCTGGTTCTCAGGCGAGGCCCCGGTCGACGAACAGGGTGGAGCACTTGGCACATGGAGTCCGCGCGACCTCGGCGATGGAACGCAAGCGCAGTACATGCTCTCCTTCAAGCCGCCGAGTGGCAACTACTCCAGCATCTACGAGAAGGTCACGCGCTATGTGCGGATCGTTCAAGGACCTGCGCAAGAGATAGATCCAACGGTGTCGGCGACACCCGGCGCCACATTTCAGCAGACGGACGATGACCTTCCCCTTGCCTACCGGGACACCAACACGACTCGAGCCGGCCTCACGGCCCTCAATAACCTCTATCGGGGCCACACGGTCGCGATAATCGGTGTCGGTGGAACCGGAAGCTACATCCTCGATCAAGTGTCCAAGACTTGGGTTGATCGGATCTGGTTGTTCGACGGCGACACACTTCAGTCCCACAACGCCTTCAGGGCTCCCGGTGCGGCGGCCGGCGCTGATCTGGACGTAGGACACAACAAGGCCGAGTACTTCGCTAAGCAGTACTCTCGGATGCATCTTGGCATCAAACCGCACCCTTATGCGCTAACTGCGGAGACGCTAGACGCCCTGAATGGCACCACATTCGCCTTCCTTGCCGCCGCTGATGCGCCGGAACGGTCCGCCATCATGACTTGGCTTCGCGACCATCAGGTCCCCTTCGTCGACGTCGGCATGAGCTTCCGGCAGGTCGAAGGTCGTCTCACCGGGCTGATGAAGGTGGTGTCGTTCTGGCCCTCGGGGCAAGCCGAGCTTCCAACCTCCACGCCCGTCGCGGTCGGGGAGGACGACTATCACTCCAACATCCAAGTAGCCGACCTCAACTGCCTCAACGCAACCCTGGCTACCATTCAGTGGAAGCGTTACCTCGGCATCTACGCGACTCACAGCCCGATCACCGAGACGGTATACAAGCTCTTCGCGAACGAGATTCGCAATGAGGTGCCCAGTGAGCAATGACATCCATTTCGTCGCACAGTTCGTGGATACCTTCCCGACTCCCATGCAACCGTCGGTCTTGTACATCTCGATCAAGTACTCGACCGGCAGTCACTTGTGCCCATGTGGCTGCGGGAATGGAGTAGTCACGAAGCTCTCCCCGGCACGATGGCGAATCACCTTCGACGGAGAGATTTCCCTACATCCCTCGGTCCACGCCAGTGGCCTCCCTTGCAGGTCCCACTATTTCATCGTCAGGGGACGAGTCGACTGGCAGCGAAGACTCAGCCCGGCGCAGGCGAGGGCTGCGCAGCAGCGCGACGCGCGCGCCCTCGAGAAAGAACGGCTGGTGAGACCCAATACACGCTCCTATCCAGGAGAACCGACTACACCTAACCTCACATGAAAGCACGATTCGCATGACCCATACGCCCAAGCGCCGACGTGGAGGATCGAGGCAACGCTTCCGCAGACAGCTACCCGGAGTCGTCGCCACTTTGGCCGTTGGCGCGGTTCTGTACTGGTGCAACCAAGCAGGCTGGCTGGTGCCGGCATTCGTGCAGGCGAGTGCTGTCGCGGGAAGGTGGCTCGCTCATCTCCTCATCCCGGCGCTGCGCTGAGGCCCAACAGGGGAAGCAGGGGGCCTCTTCACTGGTCTGACCCGGCCGCTCACCCGAGCCAGAACGGGCGCAGCATCGCGTCGACGTCCTCGGGACGGACGCGGAGGATACGCCGCCCGCTGGAGAAGACCGGGAGTTGACCGGACGCGATCCGGCGTCGCAGGGTCTTTCGGCTGATCCCCGTCCGCTCGGCCGCCTGGGCCAGGGACTCGTAGCGCTGCTGTTCCATGGTGAACTCCTTCCGCAGCCTTAAGCCTCAGAAGGGGCGCGATCCGGACACCGGAGGACCAAGCGATGTGAAGATCTGCCACCTCGTGCCGCCTGCCCGGCCTGACGCCCTGGCGTCAACCAACTGCCCAGTATCCTGCATGATTCGGGTGATATACTCCACTTTATGAAGGTTCCCGCGCCGGCACTGCTACCCCTGCTGCGGTCCCAGGCCCAAGGGGAGATCCTCGCTTGGGTCTTCCTCACCCCCGGCGAGCACAGCATCGTCGACATCGCCCGAGCCACCAACATCCCCGAGACCACGGTGCTTCGCGAAATCGACCGGCTCGCCGCCACCGGCTTCGTCCTCGAACGCCGCCAGGGCCGGTCACGGCTCGTCACGCCCAACCCCGACAACCCGGCGACCCAGCCCCTCACAGCACTGCTGGCCATCACCTTCGGGCCGGCACACGTGCTGCGCCAACGCCTGGCGAATCTCGACGGCGTGGACTACGCCGCGATCTACGGCTCCTGGGCGGCACGGGCAACCGGCGCACCTGGGCAACCCCCCGCCGACATTGACCTCCTCGTCGTCGGGGAGCCGACGCGCACCGACCTCTACGAACTCGCCGAAGACGCTTCGACGACCCTGCGTCGGCCGGTCAACGCCACTGTCGTCGATCGTGCCACCTGGCTCGCCGGCACAGATCCGTTCGTCGCAACCGTCCAGGAACGTCCCCTCATCACGCTGATTGACAACCTCCACCAAGTCGAAGGGACCTGACCCATGTCCGTCACCCGATGGGAGCAAGGCCGGGCCGACATTGATCGGCTCATCACACAAGGCCGGCTCGAACGCGTCACCCCGAACGAGCAGCACGCCCAAGTCCTCCTCGAACAAGCGCGCAAGGCGGTCCAGTCCGCCGCCGTGCTCGCGACCACCGACGACACCATCACCGCGTTCACCGCCGCCTACGACGCCGCCCGCAAAGCCCTCACCGCCATCCTGGTCAACCAGGGACTGCGGCCGGGCAATGGCGAAGGCGGCCACGCCGTGCTCCGGGAAGCGGTCCTCGCGCAACTCGAGCCGCCGAACCAGCCCGCCGTGCGCGCCTTCGGCTGGATGCGACAGATCCGCAACAGCTCGGCCTACCCCGAACCGGACGGAGCAACCGCAACCGGCCGCGAGGTCAGCGACGCCATCGATGCGGCCAACGCGATCATCCAGGTCGCCACGAAGGTCATCCCCGTCATGCCTGTGTACGGACGCTGACAGGTCGGGCATTGGTGTCCTTGGAGCCACGTACGGTCGTCCACAGCAACCCGGTGAGGCGAGGAGCCACATGGACCTGAAGGAGTTTCGTCAGAACGCCGCCGAGCTGGTGCGCCGCGCACAGGCCGGGGAGGAGTTCACGATCACGGTCTCCGGACGGCCGAGCGCGCGACTGATGCCGGCGGGACCCACCCACTGGAGGCGCTGGGACGAGATCGCCGAGCTGTTCAGTAGCCCCACCGATCCGGATTGGCAGCACGACCGGGAACTGGTCGGGAACGACCCGCGAGACCCCTGGGCTAACCGATAGGCGTCAAAACTCGGCGAGCTTGCTCATGTTCTCGGCCAGCCGCGACCGGGACGCCCGCGTCGCGTGCTGGTAGCGCTCGACCATGCCTGGGGTGGCGTGGCCCACCATCGCCTTCAGCTCGATCTCCACGGCGCATGTCGTGGAGGGGAAACCCTTCGCCTTCTGCGGCCTTCAAACCTCGCAACCCTTCCAGGTTCAAGCGAGCGGCCTCGCAGTTCCGCCGTTCACACGCGATCTCGGGGTTGAGTGTGCTAGGAATCGAGAGTCATTCCAGTCGCGACGTAGGAAGAGAGCCTCGATGGGATCTGCACGAAGTGGGCCGCGAAAGCACGAGCTCAAACTGCCGACGGTCGATCCTGTGAACGTCTACGCAGGTGAAAAGGTTGGGAAGGCGCTCGAAGACGTGACTGAGGACATGGACCTCTACCACGGAGTGAAGCTCGCGCAGGTGCTTGAAGCCGTTTACGAGCAGGGTCGCAAGGACGGTCGCAGGCAGGTGTTCGAGGGTGTCAATGCTCTCTCGAATTCGGAGGAACTGACCTACCGCAACCCGGGTCGACCCCCCAAGAAGTGATTCGACGGAGCGAAGCCGCGTAATGGGCACCGCAAGCCCTAGCTGATCCCCGAGGCCTCTCCATTTCGCAGTTCGGACAATCGGCAGCCAAGCCACTGATCGGGCGCCGGCCTCAGAGTTCGGCGAGCTTGCTCATGTTCTCGGCCAGCCGCGAGCGGGACGCCCGCGTCGCGTGCTGGTAGCGCTCGACCATCCCGGCGGTCGCGTGGCCCATCATCGCCTTCAGCTCGGCGGTTGTCGCGCCGGTCATGCCAGCCAGTGACGCGGCCGAGTGGCGCATGTCGTGGAAGGTCAGATCCTCCCGGCCGATGACCTTGCGCGCCTTGCCGTAGGCGTAGCGCAGAGCCTTCTCCGACATCGGCGAGACGCCGTCTCCGCCCGGGAAGAGGAAGCCGTCGCGTCCGGTCACCGGAAGCGCGGCCACGTACTTCGCCAGGTACGGGATCAGGTGCGGCGGAATGCCGACGTCCCGGTTGCCGGCCGCCGTCTTCGGAGCGCCGACGTGCACCTGGCCCTTCGTCCGGGTCACCGCCTGCCGGACGCGCACCACGCCCTCGGTCAGGTCCAGGTCGCGCCGCCGCAGACCGCGCACCTCCCCCGACCTCAGGCCGCAACACCCGGCCAGCACCACCGGCAGCCCTTGCTTTGGCGGAAGATCCAGCAGCTTGTTGAGTTCGGCGGGAGTGGCCGGCTCGATGTCGCGCGTTCGGCGCACCTTGCCGGCGTTGCGGACGCGGCACGGGTTGCGGTCGATCAGGCCCTCGTCCTCGGCCTCGCGCAGGATCGAACGCAGCAGCGAGTAGGCGTGCTTGCGCTGCACCGGACGGTCCGCCGAGAGCACCGTGGAGTACCAGCGGCGAATCTGGTCGGGTTCGAGGTACTTCAGCTTGTAACTCCCCAGCGTCGGGGCGATCAGCTTCTCCAGCAGCCGGCCGTACTCCTCGCGCGTCCGCGGGGTCAGCTCACGCTCGGCCAGGCAGTGCCGCGCGTAGCCGGCCAGGGTGTCCAGGTCGTCCGGCCTGCCCTTCACCTTCACCGGCGGACGCCACTCCTGGCGCTCGATCGAGCGGTGCACCTCGCCCAGCCAGAACTCGGCGTCGATTCGCTCCGAGAACCGGTGCGGCGCGTCCTAACGCTGCCGATCGGGGCCGACGTGACGCGCAAGGCAGTACCGACTCCGGCGCTCGATGCTGCCGAAGGACCGGCCCTCCTGACCCAGGGGGACCTCCTGATCGGCAGGAAGCCCAAGAACCATCATGTCGCTGTGGCTAGGGGTTTCGCTTGCCCCAAATCAGCCCCAATTCGGGCTTAGCTGGGGCACCGGGAGTCTTGACATGGCCTCTTCTGGGTGCGGGTCGCCTGTCGCCTCTGCGGTGTTTGACCTAGTCAACGAGACATAAGGCCTAGCCCGAGCATGGGGCACCGACGGTCGGGGCGACAGGACTCGAACCTGCGATCTCCTGCTCCCAAAGCAGGCGCGCTAGCCACTACGCTACGCCCCGGTTGTGCGCGGCAACTCTACAGTGCCGGGCTCAGCTCCGGGCTCAGCAGCAGCCACGCCAGCGGCTCGGCATCCGCAACCCGCCCGTCCACGTACGCGCAGAGCAGGTGGCCCCGAGCCTTGCTCGCCACCTGCGCGTAGTGGTTCGCCTCCGGCCACTCCGGCGGACATAGCTCCAGCAGCCCGATCAGCTGCGCCAGCTCCGTCCAGCCGAGCAGCGGCGCCTCGCCCGGCAACAGTCCGCCCAACCGGTTCGCCACCCCGGCCAGCTCAGCCTGGCCGAAGTCCGCGCTGCGGTAGTGCAGCAGCGAGCTCTCCAGGGACGCCGTCCGCCCCACCGCCGGACGCCCGAGCAGTTCCAGGCACCGGTCGTGCGCGTCCAGCCCGACCCCGAGGGACGCCAGGAAACCGGCCATCACCACCCGGCCGAACCCGATGCCGGCCGGCTGCCGGGCCAGCAGCCGCAGCCCGTCCGACACCATCGCCGCCTCGCCCAGCGACCGTCCCCTCGCCAGCGCGAACGCCGCCGCCAGCAGCGATCCGTCCGCCTCCCAGTCCACCTGGTCGAGCAGGTCCTGCGCCGCCGGGTCCAGCCACACCGCCTTCCGGTCGGCCGCGAACTGCAGGCACAGCGCCTCCGCGATCGTCGGCGGACGCCCCGACCTCAGGAGCCCGACCGCCAACGGATGCAGCACGGCCTCCAGCTGCGGCACCCACTCCAGCTCCAGCCGGCTCAACCCCCGCGGCGTGTGCACCTCGATCGTCTGCAACCCGATCGGCCCGTCCATCGACACCGCACCGCCGTGGTAGCCGAGCTCCACCCCTTCCGGGACGCTGATGCCGAAGTCGGCGACGTCGCCCCACCACGTCACACCGTCGTCCAGCTGAGTCTCCGCGACCCACCCCGGCAGCCGCGACTCGAACGCCGCCAACGTCGGGTACCACTGTCCCGCCAGCACCGTCACCAGCCGCTCGCCGTTGCCGAGCATCGCCTCGTCCGGCGCCACCAGGTACTCCGCGGAAACCGCGCCCTCGCTCGGACGTCCGGCGAGAGCCAGATAGCCCTGTTCGAGCCGCAGCCCCAGCACCGGCCCCGCCGTATGCGCAGGACACACCGCCAGCATCGCGGTCACCCCGCTCCCCCAGCTCCACAGCGCATACTCCGGCCCCGGTGTCAGCCGGACGCGCTCAGCCACGCCCGCTGGCCCTCCCGACTCCCGGATCAGCACCCAGCGGCTCCGCCAGCCGTCGTTCACCGCCTGCCGCTGCAGCAGCCGTCCGAGTGACGTGCCCAGGCTGTGCTCGACCTCGTCGTCGGCCACCATGGACGCCTCGGCGCCCTTCGCCCCGACCCAGCCCAACTCCACCACCAGGTGACCGCCCCGAAGCAGCCGGACGGCCAGTCCGTCCGGGTCGACGCCGATCTCGGCCTCGTCCCAGGCGATCATCGCCCCGCCTGACAGCTCTCGCACCAGTACAGCTTGCGGCCGGCGAGCTCCCGTTGGCTGATCCCACGCCCACACACGAAGCACGGTTCGCCGGCCCGCCGGTACACGTACACCTCCCCGCCGTGCCGATCGACCCGCGGCGGACGCCCCATCGTCTCCGGCGAATGCTCCGGCCGGACGGTGTCGATCCGGCCGTCGCTGACCCCGGACGGCATCAGTTCGACCAGGTCGGCCCAGACCTCGTCCCACTCGTCCCGGGTGACCTGGTTCCCGGCCAGGAACGGGTCGAGCCGCGCCCGGAACAGCACCTCACAGCGGTAGATGTTGCCGGCCCCGGCCGCGATCCGCTGGTCCATCAACAGCGCCCCGACCGGACGCGCCGAGCGCCGCAACCGCTCCCACCCCCGCTCCGGCTCGGCATCGCCGCGCAGCGGGTCCGGCCCCAGCTCGGCCACGATCGCCGCCTGCTCGACCGGCGTCACCAGCTCGCAGGTCTGCGGTCCGCGCAACTCCAGCGCTTCGGCTGCCCGCTCGATCCGCAGCCGCAGTGTCGCCGGCGCGGCCACCGGACCGGGCGGAACCCACCGCAGCTTCCCGATCAGGCCCAGGTGGATGTGCACCACCCGTCCGTCCTCGAACGTGATGAACAGATGCTTGCCGAACGCCTCGGCGGCCTCAAGGCGACTGCCGTCCACCAGCTCTGCGGCGAAGCGTCCCTGCGGACTGGACGCCGCGACCGGGCGGCCGGCGAAGGCCTGGTTGATCTCCGCGGCCAGGCGATGGATCACGTGACCCTCGGGCACGAAGCCTCCCTCCACCACGCTTGACGAGCGGCCAGCCTACGTCGTGCCAAGATTGACCCGCCGTTCAACACTGCGCTGCCCCCAGAAACCGCGAGGTCCCATGTATCCGGCCAATATCACCCGCCGCGAGGCGGCCGCCCGCTCGGCGGTGCTCACCGCCAAGTCGGCGCGCGTCACCGTCGACCTCTCCGGCGGCTTCGGAGGTCTCGACTACGACCCCACCACGCTGTTCGGGTCGAGTTCGACGCTCACGTTCCACAGCAACGCCAAGACCGACACCTGGGTCAACCTGATCGCCGACCGCCTGGTCAGCGCCACCCTCGACGGCCGTCCCCTGCGTCCGGACGCCTTCCGCGACCACAAGCTCAACTTCCGCGTCCGCGGCGGCGACCACACGCTGGTGGTGACCGCCCTGTGCCGGTTCAGCCGCACCGGCGAGGGACTGCACCGCTTCGTCGACCCGGTCGACGACAAGGTCTACTGCTACAGCCAGTTCGAGACCGCGGACGCCCGGCGGATGTATGCGTGCTTCGAGCAGCCCGACCTGAAGGCCAGCTTCCACCTCAGCGTGCTCGCCCCCTCGGAGTGGACAGTGCTGTCGAACTCGCCTGCCGTCCGTCCCGTTCCGGTGTCGGAGGGCACGTCGCGGTGGGACTTCGCCCCCACCCCACCGATCTCCAGCTACATCACCGCCCTGATCGCCGGCGACTTCCACACCGTCACCGAGGACTACCAGGGGTTGGCCGGCACGGTCCCGCTGACCCTCGCCTGCCGTCAGTCCGTGGCGTCGTACCTGGACGCCGACCGGCTCTTCGCCACCACCCGCGGCGGCTTCGACGTGTTCGAGGAGGCCTTCGGCCGGCCCTACCCGTTCGCCGACTACCTCCAGGTGTTCGTCCCCGAGTTCAACGCCGGCGCCATGGAGAACGCCGGCTGCGTGACCATCCGCGACGAGTACCTGTACCGCTCCCGGGTCACCAACGCCGCCTACGAGACCCGCGACAACACGATCCTGCACGAGCTCGCCCACATGTGGTTCGGCGACCTGGTCACCATGAAGTGGTGGGACGACCTGTGGCTCAACGAGTCGTTCGCCGAGTGGGCGTCCCACTTCTGCCAGGCCGAACTCCGCGCCCGCACCGGCGTCGGGGACGACCCGTGGGCCACCTTCTGCAACGCCCGCAAGAACTGGGCCTACCGCGCCGACCAGCTGCCGTCCACCCACCCGGTGGCCGCCGACATGGTCGACCTCGAGGCCGTCGAGTTGAACTTCGACGGCATCACCTACGCCAAGGGCGCATCGGTGATCCGCCAGCTGGTCGCCTTCGTCGGCCAGGACGCGTTCCTCGCCGGCGTCCGGGCCTACTTCGCCGAGCACGCCTGGGGCAACACCACCTTCGACGACCTCCTCGCCGCGCTGGCCGCAGCGTCCGGACGCGATCTGTCGAACTTCGCCGCCGACTGGTTGCGCAGCGCCGGCGTGAACACCCTGCGCGCCGAGTTCGACGTCGACGCCGACGGCATCTTCACCCGGTTCGCGATCCGCCAGACCGCCACCGAGCAGTGGCCGACGCTGCGCCACCACCGGCTGGCCATCGGCTGCTACGACCAGATCGACGACCGCCTGGGTCGCACCGACCGGATCGAGGTCGACATCGCCGGAGCCGTCACCGAGATCCCGGAGATGGTCGGACGGCGGCGTCCCGCCCTGCTCCTGCCCAACGACGACGACCTCACCTACGCCAAGATCCGGCTCGACGACGACTCGTTGCAGACACTGGTGAGTGGCATCGGGACCCTCGACTCCGCGCTGGCCCGGGCGCTGTGCTGGGGTGCCGCCTGGGACATGTGCCGCGACGCTGAACTCAGCCCCGCCGACTTCGTCGAGCTCGCCCTGGCCGGCATCGACACCGAGACCGACTCCACCGCCGTCGGCTCCCTGCTCAGCCAGTCGCGCACGGTGATCGACTACTACACCCCGCCGGCCGCCCGCGCAGCGTTGAACGAGCGCTTCGTCGCCGGCATCGCCCGCCTCCTGAAGGGCGCCGAGCCGGGCTCCGACCACCAGCTCAGCTATGCGCGAGCGCTGGCGGCCGCCGCCACCACCGAGCCCGAGACCGAGGTGGTCAAGGCCTGGCTCAGCGGCGAGGAGAGCCCGCAGGGGCTGGCGATCGACACCGATCTGCGCTGGCACCTGCTCACCCAGCTTGCCCGCGCCGGCGCCGTCGGCGCGGACGAGATCGACGCCGAGTTCGCCCGCGACAACACCGCCCGGGGCGCCGAGCGGGCAGCCGGGGCGCGGGCGGCCCTGCCGGATCCCGAGCAGAAGGCGGAGGCCTGGCGGCTCGCCACGGTCGCCGACACCCCGAACGAGACCCAGTACCAGATCTGCACGAACTTCGCCCAGGTCGGCCAGGACGACATCCTGCTGCCCTACCTGCCCGCGTACGCGGAACTCGCCGCGAAGATCTCCGCGGGCACTGACGGCTGGTCGGAGCGCAGCTCGGTGATTCGGCAGAACGCGCTGGGGCTGCTGTTCCCGAAGACCCTGCTGACCAGGACGCGTCTGGCCGAATTCGACGCCTGGCTGGCCTCAGCCCACCTCAACGACTCGGTCGCACGCCAGGTCGGCGAGCGCCGCGACGACGCCGAACGCGCGCTTCACTGTCAGGAGGCCGCCAGCTCGTGAGCCCCGCACTTGCGCCCGTCGAAAGGGCGAGGGGTCACTGCTTCGAACGCCAGCCCGGCCCCATCACCAGCACCGTGATCACCGCAGCGACCGCCAGCGGGATGAACAGCGTCGGCGTCAGGAGCTCGAGTACCGTCGGCGTGGGCGCGACCGGCCAACCGGGCAGTTGCAGCACGTAGAGTCCTGGAAGCATGGCAAGACCGTAGCCGAGTTCGGCTAGTCTGGCGGCTCGAAGCCCGGCCGCATACGTGCAAGTACCGGGCGGAGAGCGAGGAACCTGCGTGGCACGGACGGTAGTCGACGATCGTGAGTTCTCCCGGATACTCAACCGGATCGCCCACGAGATCCTCGAGACCAACGGCGGTGCTGCCGATCTCGTCCTACTGGGCATCCCCACCCGCGGGGTCCAGCTGGCCGGACGCCTGGCCGGGCTGATCGAGCAGATCGAGGGCGCGCCCGTCCGCCTCGGCACCCTCGACATCACCATGTACCGCGACGACCTGCGGGCCAACCCCGTCCGCCCCGTCGGACGCACCTCGCTGCCCGGAAGCATCGACGACGCCGTGGTGGTCCTGGTCGACGACGTCCTCTACTCCGGACGCACCATCGGCGCGGCCTTCGACGCCCTCCGCGACCTCGGCCGTCCACGGGCCGTCCGGCTCGCCGTGATGGCCGACCGGGGCAGCCGCGAGTTGCCGATCGCGGCCGACCAGGTCGGCCGGGTCGTGCAGGCCGCCGACGGCGAGCGGGTCAGGGTCGAGGTCAGCGAACTCGACGGCCGGGACGCGATCACCATCACCGGGACCGGGGAGGACGCCTGATGCGGCATCTGCTCAGCTGCGCCGACCTCGACGAGTCCGAGGTGCTCTCGCTGCTCGACCTGGCGGTCGAGATGCAGCAGGTCCAGTCCCGCCCGGTGAAGAAGCTGCCGGCCCTGCGCGGCCGGACCATCGTGAACATCTTCTTCGAGGACTCCACCCGCACCCGGACCTCCTTCGAGATCGCCGGCAAGTGGCTGTCGGCGGACACGATCAACGTCTCGGCCAAGGGCTCCTCGGTCTCCAAGGGTGAGTCGTTGCGCGACACCATGCTCACCCTCGACGCAATGGGTGCCGATGCCTTCGTCATCCGGCACTCGTCATCCGGCGCCGCCAGCCAGGTCGCGGGCTGGGTGCGGGCGCACGTCATCAACGCAGGGGACGGCCAGCACGAGCACCCCACCCAGGCGCTGCTGGACGCCTACACGATGCGGCAGCATTTCGCCCGGGTGGCGAACGGCACGTCGAAAGGCCCAGGGACCGGCTTCGCCGGCAAGCGGATCGCGATCGTCGGCGACCTGCTGCACTCCCGGGTCGTTCGCAGCAACGTGCTCCTCCAGCGGATCCTCGGCGGCGACGTGGTGCTGGTCGCCCCGCCGACGCTGCTGCCGACCGGCGTGGAGGACTGGGGCTGCGAGGTCACCGACGACCTGGACGCGGTGCTGCCCTCGGCCGACATCGTGATGATGCTTCGGGTGCAGCGCGAGCGGATGGCCGGCGGCTTCTTCCCGACCGAGCGGGAGTACACCGAGAGCTTCGGGCTCACCCCCGGGCGGCTGGCGGGGCTCAAGCCGACGGCGGCGATCTGCCACCCCGGCCCGATGAACCGCGGCGTGGAGATCTCCCCTGCCGCTGCGGACGCCGCCAACTCGCTCGTGCTGGACCAGGTCTCGGCCGGGGTCGCGGTCCGGATGAGCGTGCTGTACCACCTGCTCGCCGCCGAAGAAGGAGCCCAAGGGTGACCAGCGCATCCACGAGCCTGTTGATCACCGGCGCCCGGCAGGCCGACGGAACCAGCGGCGACCTGTTCGTCGCCGACGGCCGGTTCGCCGACCCCGCCGACGCGCCGGCCGGCGTCCACCGGGTCGACGCGGACGGCCTGCTCGCCCTGCCCGGTCTGGTCGACCTGCACACCCACCTGCGCCAGCCCGGACGCGAGGACGCCGAGACGGTCGCCACCGGAACGGCCGCCGCCGCCCGGGGCGGCTTCACCTGCGTGCACGCGATGGCGAACCTCACACCGGCCACCGACACCGCGGAGGCGGCCGAGTACGTCCAGGCCCTCGGCGAGCGGGAGGGGCACTGCGAGGTCCGGGTCGTCGGCGCCGTCACCAAGGGGCTGGGGGGCTCGGAGCTGTCCGAGTTGGGCCTGATGGCGAAGTCGGCAGCGTCCGTCCGGGTGTTCTCCGACGACGGCCGGTGCGTGGCCGACTCCCTGGTGATGCGGCGGGCCCTCACCTACGTGAAGCCGTTCGGCGGCGTCATCGCCCAGCACTCCCAGGATCCCCGCCTGGCCGGGACGGACGCCTGCTGCCACGAGTCGGAGTGGTCCGGGCGCCTCGGCCTGCCCGGCTGGCCGTCCCAGGCCGAGAGCGTGATCGTGGCCCGCGACGTCCAGTTGGCCGAGCTGGCCGGCTCCCGGCTGCACGTCTGCCACGTCTCCACCGCCGAGAGCGTCGAGGTGATCCGGTGGGCGAAGCGGCGCGGCGTCCAGGTGACCGCAGAGGTCACCCCGCACCACCTCCTCCTGGACACCCCGCTGGTGGCCGGCTACGACACCACCTTCAAGGTGAACCCGCCGCTGCGCACCTCCGAGCACCTGGACGCGGTCCGCGAGGCCCTTGCCGACGGGACGATCGACATCGTCGCCACCGACCACGCCCCCCACGCCCGCCAGGACAAGGACCATCCCTTCGACGTCGCCCTGCCCGGCATGCTCGGCCTGGAGCAGGCCCTCGCCGTGGTCGTCGACGTGATGGTGAACACCGGACGGATCGACTGGCCGACGCTGGTGCGACGGATGTCCTCCACGCCGGCCCGGATCGGCCAGGTCCCCGGCCAGGGCGGCCGGTTGGCGATCGGCGAACCGGCGAACCTGGTGCTCGTCGACCCGTCCGCGCGGGCCGTCGTCGACGCGGACGCCTCCGCCTCGCGGGGCCGGAACAACCCGTATCACGGCCGCGAACTGCCCGATCCCGTCGTCGCCACCGTCTTCCGTGGCAGGATCAGCTACCAGCGCGGGTGAGAGGGAGGTGCCGGTGGAACACCGTCCGAGCATCAAGGATGTCGCGAGACTGGCCGGCGTCTCCGTCGGCACCGTGTCGAATGTCCTGAACCGGCCCCAGATCGTCAGCCCGAAGACCCTGGACGCGGTCGAGGCGGCCATGGCCCAGCTGCACTTCCATCGCAATGCCACGGCCCGCAACCTCCGCTCCGGGGCGACCACGACCGTCGGCGCCGTCGTCTCCGACGTCAGCAACCCGTTCTACACCGGGCTCCTCCGCGGCATCGAGGACCGGCTGGACTCCGAGGGCCTGTCGCTGATCATCTGCAGCTCCGACGGCGACGCCGAGCGGGAGGCCCGGCTGCTGCGGATGCTCGCCGAGCAGGGCGTCCGCGGCGTCCTGATCACGCCGATGGACGGCACGATCGAGCGGCTCGCCGAACTCGAACGGATCGGCCTGCGCTCGGTGCTGATGGACGCCGAGCCCGGCAGCCTGCCCTCGGTGGGGGTGGACAGCGCTCGCGGCGGACGGCTCGCCGTGGAGCACCTCCTCGAACAGGGCCACCGCAGGGTCGCCTTCCTCGCGGCGGCCGAGAACATGCGTCCCAGCGAACTGCGGCTCCAGGGCGCCATCGAAGCCGTCCGGGCCGCCGGGCTCGACCCGTCCGACGTGCTCGAGGTCGTGCACCTCGCCCATCCCAATGCCAGCGCCGGCGAGGCCGCGACCGCACAGCTGCTGGCCTCGGAGCGTCCGCCGACGGCCGTGTTCAGCGTCAACGACATCGTCGCGCTCGGGGTGCTCCGCGCGTTGCGCGAGCGTGGGGTCCGGGTGCCCGAGGAGGTCTCGGTGGTCGGCTACGACGACCTCTTCCTCGACACCGAGCTCGCCGTCCCGCTGACGTCGGTGCGCCAGCCCATGCGCGAACTCGGCTGGGCGGCCGCCGACCTGCTGCTGACCGGCCGGCCCGCCGAACTGTTCATTCCCGAACTGGTCGTCCGAGCGTCCTCGCGGCACCCGCGGAGCTGACCTCGGCCGGCCAGCGCTGCGCGGCAGCGAGCATGTCGGCCGGCAACGGGACCGGACGCCCGGACGCGTCTCCGCTGACCAGGACCGTGTTCGTACGCGCGAGCACGGCGCCGTCGACCGGATCCTCGACCTGCGCGACGATCGTCACCGACGTCCGTCCCACCCGTCCGATCGCCGACCGCACCTGGTACGGCTCGGTGCGGTGGGCGATCTGGCCGAGGTAGTCCACGTCCTGCCGGGCGACCATCCAGGTGAGTCCCTGCTCGGCGGCGAGTTGCATCCGGGTGTCGGAGCCGTCCGGTCCCATCCGGATCCGGGCCTCGGCGACGAAGTCGAACACCCGGACATTGTTGACGTGGCCGTACGGGTCGAGGTCGGACCAGCGGACGACGAAGCCGTAGGTGTGGGCACGCTCGGCCACCCGCCAACTGCCGAGCGAGGCGAAGGGATCCAGGGCCTGGGACTGCGCGGAGAACCAGGCCCGCTCGGCATTCGTCATCCGGCGGGGCCGGCCGGCGTCGTAGTCGAACAGGCACAGCATCGAACGGGCGCGGGCGAGCAGCCGTCCGTCCTGCACGACGGAGTAGCCCAGCGCGAACCGGGCGGCACCGACGATCCCGACAGCGAGCTGCACCTCGACCGGACGGGTGTCGAACAGCACCGGTGCGAGGTACTCGACCTGGTGCGAGACCACCATCGTCGAGCTGCCGAGCAGATGCGCGTTCGGCCCGGACAGCAGCCAGCCGACCCGCGCCTCCTGCAGGTAGTCGGCGACGACGGCGTTGTTGACGTGGCCCTGGGCGTCCAGGTCGACCCAGCGGAGCGGAACCCGGCAGGTGTAGGTCACTCGACGGGTTCGTCGTCGTACAGGGACGCCACCACGTCGGCGAAGCGCTCGGCCACCACCTTGCGGCGGATCTTCATGTTCGGCGTGACGCCGCCGTCGTCCACGCTGAACTCGGCCGGCAGCACGGCGAACTGCTTGACGGTCTCCCAGCGCTCCAGCTTTCCGTTGGCCGACTTCATGAACCGCTCCAGGGTGTGCCGCAGTTCGGGACGCTGGGTGAGTTCCTCGTAGGAAAGGTCGCCGAGCTGGTGACGCGCCGCCCACTTCGCGAGGTTGTCCCGGTCCATCGTCAGCAGGGCCGAGATGTACTTGCGGCCGTCCCCGACGGCCACCACCTGCGAGACATAGGGGATGGTCGCCGCGATCACGCTCTCCACCTTCGCCGGCGCGACGTACTTGCCGCCGGAGGTCTTCATCAGGTCCTTCTTGCGGTCGGTGATCGACAGGTACCCGTCGGCGTCCAGTTCGCCGATGTCGCCGGTGTGGAACCAGCCGTCGACGATGACCTCCGCCGTGTGCTCCGGGTCGTTGTGGTAGCCACGCATGACCCCGGGCCCCTTGATCAGCACCTCGCCGTCCTCGGCGATCCGCAGCTCGGTGCCGGGCAGCGCCGGCCCGACCGTCCCGAAGCGGGGCAGCCACGGCACGTTGAAGCAGCTGATCGCACTGGTCTCGGTCATCCCGTAGCCCTCCACGACCAGCAGGCCCGCGGAGTAGAACCACGCCTGGACCTGGGCGCTGAGCTTCGCCGATCCCGAGATGAAGAACTGGATGTTGCCGCCCATCCGCTCCTTGAGCTTGCTGAACACCAGGTGGTCGGCGACCGAGTAGGCGAGCCGCATCGAGACCGGCATCGGCCGGCCGTCCAGCCGGTACTCCCGGGACGCACGGCCGACGGCGAACGCCCAGCGTGCGATCCGGTCCTTCACGGCGCCCCGCGGCGACGACAGCAGGACGGCGGCACGGACTTTCTCGAAGATCCGCGGCGCTCCGCACATGAACTCCGGGCTCACCTCGCCGAGCCCGGCCACGATCTTGTCGATCCGGCCGTCCACCGCGCTGGCGAAGCCGATGGCCAGCTGGGCAGCGATCAGCGCCTTGCCGAACACGTGCGACAGCGGCAGCCACAGGTACTGGGTGTAGCCCTCGGGAATGATCTCCATCTGCTTCAGCGTCCGGCCCTCGTACAGCCAGCAGCTGTGCAGCAGTTCGACGCCCTTCGCCTGGCCGGTGGTACCGGAGGTGTAGATCAAGGTGGCGAGGTTGTCGGGACGGATCGCGTCCAGCATGGCGTCCACGGCGTCCGGGGTTGCGGAGAGGAGCTTCTCACCGGCCTCCTCGAACTGCTTCCAGGACAGGACGCGCTCGCCGTCGCCCTCGCCGTCCATCACGACCACATGGTGGATCCCGGCGGCCGCGGCCGGATCGGCGTCCAGTTTCGCGACCTGCTCGGCGTCCTCCGCGATCACCAGCACCGACTCTGAATCAACCAGGATGTACTGGAAGTCGCTGCCGGTGGTGTTCGGGTAGATCGTGGTCGTCGCCCCGCCGGCGCAGTTGATCGCGAGATCGGCGAGCACCCACTCGATCCTCGTGCCAGCCACGATCGAGACGCGCTGCTCGGGCTCCAGCCCGAGCGCCAGCAGGCCGGCGGCGAGTGTCCGCACCCGCTGCCAGGTCTGCGTCCAGGTGAGACTCACCCAGTTCTCGTCCGCATCGCGGTAACGGAAGGCCTCCCGCTCGGGACTCCGGGCCACCCGCCAGGCCAGCAACTGGCCGACATTGGTCAACTCGGACAAGGCCTGGTCGTCGCTCGTCATTGCGCTCCCTCCCGGACACCCGTGGATCGGTCATCGTCGAACCGTGTGGGCAGTCTAGGCTGGAGGCAGCGGACGGGAAAGCGACGGTGCCCGACCGCACGCACGGCAGAATCATTGAACCGTCAACTTTCTTGGTAAGCTGAGGCCATGCCCGACACGAGTGAGCCCCGCTGGCTCGACGCTGAGCAGCAGCGGGACTGGCGAGCCTTCCTCTCGGGCGTGACCCGGATCAACGAACATCTCGAGCTGGCCCTGCGGCCCTTCGGCCTCGACCTGGCCGAGTACGAGATCCTCGTGCAACTGTCCGAGGCCGAGCGGCGCAGCCTGCGGATGTCGGACCTCGCCCACAGCGCCAGGCAGTCGCGCTCCCGGCTCACCCACACGGTGGCCCGGATGGAGTCCAAGGGCCTGGTCACCCGCCGCGCGTGTCCGTCCGATCGCCGCGGAGTGATCGCCACCATGACCGAGCACGGGTGGAGCCTGCTGGTACGCGCTGCGCCGACCCACGTGCAGTCGGTGCGCGAGATCCTGGTGGACCGCGTCGACCCGGAGGACTTCGCCGCGCTGGGACGGCTGATGCGTGCGGTCATCGACGGCCCCGAACCCGCCCTGGTCGGATAGGTGACCGGCGTCCGCCTGGACACCAGCACGCTGGCGCGTGCGCTCTACACCTCGGACGCCTCGCTGCAGCGAGTGCCACCGGCTGCCGTCGCCCGGCCGGCCACCACGGCAGAACTCGTCGCGGTCGTCGACGAGGCACGGGCGTCCGGACGTCCAGTCACCGCCAGGGGTGCCGGCACGTCGATCGCCGGAAACGCGATCGGGCCGGGCGTGGTGATCGACTGCCGGTCCCTCAACCGGATCCTCGACCTCGATCCCGACGGACGGACGGCTCGCGTCGAGCCAGGCGTGGTCGCGGCCGACCTGACCCGGGCCGCGTCGGCGCACGGCCTCCGCTTCGGGCCGGACCCGGCGACGGTCGACCGCTGCACGATCGGCGGGATGATCGGCAACAACGCCTGCGGCGCCCGGGCGCTCGGCTACGGGCGGACGGCGGACAACCTCGTCGGCCTCGATCTGGTCACCGGCACCGGCGAACGGCTGGGCGTCGGTCCAGGTACCCGTCCGGACGACTCCCCCACATTGCGCAGCCTGCACGACCTCGTGCTGGCCAATCTCGGCGTCATCCGCACCGAGTTCGGCCGGTTCTCCCGACAGGTGTCCGGCTACTCGCTGGAACACCTGCTCCCCGAACACGGCTTCGACGTGGCGCGCTTCCTCGCCGGCAGCGAGGGGACGCTGAGCGTGGTGACCGGCGCGACCGTCCGGCTGGTCGAAGCACCGGTGCACTCGGCGCTGGTCGTGCTGGGCTTCGCCGACATGGCCACGGCAGCGGACGCGATGCCGGTCGTCCTGCCGCTGCGACCGACGGCCGTCGAGGGCATCGACCGCCGGCTGCTGGAGGTCGCCGGCCTGCCGGACGGTGACAGCTGGGTGATCGTCGAGCTCGCCGGGGACGACCCCGCCGAGGTCGCCGCCCGGGCAGCGGAGCTCGCTCACTCGACCGGCGGTCTCGGCAGCGTCGTGCTCACCGACCCCGCCCGCACTGCCGAGTTGTGGAGGGCCCGCTCCGACGCGGCCGGGCGGGCGGCGGTCGCCCTCGACCGTCCCGCCTACGGCGGCTGGGAGGACGCCGCGGTGCCGCCGGAGGCACTCGGCGCCTACCTGCGGGACTTCGACGCGCTGCTCGCGTCCCATGGGCTGCGCGGACTGCCGTACGGCCACTTCGGAGAAGGCTGCGTCCACGTCCGGATCGACTTCGACCTCGCCACGACGGACGGGATCGCCGGCTACCGGCGCTTCGTCGAACAAGCAGCCGAGCTGGTGGTCGGCTATGGCGGCTCGCTCTCCGGAGAGCACGGGGATGGCCGCGCCCGCTCAGAACTCCTGTCGCGGATGTACTCCCCCGAGGCGATCGCGCTGTTCGGCGCGGTCAAGCACATCTTCGATCCCGACGATCTGCTCAACCCCGGCGTGCTGGTCGACCCGCGTCCGCTGGACGCCGACCTGCGGCGGCCACTGCCCGCGCTGGGCGCGGAGCGGTGCACCGGGGTCGGCAAGTGCCTCACCCACAGCGGCACGATGTGTCCGTCCTACCAGGCGACGGGACGCGAGGTGGACTCCACCCGCGGCCGGGCGCGGACGCTGCAGGAGATGGCGGACGGCCGGCTGGTGACCGGTGGCTGGTCCGCCCCGGAGGTGGCCGAGGCGCTGGAGTTCTGCCTGTCGTGCAAGGCGTGCGCCAGCGAGTGCCCGACCGGCACCGACATCGCCACGGCGAAGTCGAAGCTGCTGGCCGAGCGCTACCGCGGCCGGCTCCGCCCGCGGACCCACTACTCGCTGGGGTGGTTGCCGACCTGGGCCCGGCTGGTCACCGCCGTCCCGGGGCTACCGGCGGTGGCGAATGCGCTGGCCGGGACGAGGCTCGCCGGGCGCCTGGCCGGCATCGACCCGCGCCGGACCGTCCCGCGGTTCACCCCGAGGGCGCGGACGGCCTCCGCCACGAGCGGGCGCCCGGTGGTCGTCTGGGTGGACGACTTCACGGCCAACCTGGACTCCGGCCGGCTGGCCGCGGTGGTCGAGGTGCTCCAACGGGCCGGTTTCGCCCCCCGGATCCTGGAGCAGACGGCCTGTTGCGGGCTGACCTGGATCACGACCGGCCAGCGCGACCACGCCGCAGGACTGCTCCGGCACGCGATCGACGTGCTGCATCCGGTGATCGCGGCGGGGACGCCGGTGCTCGGCCTGGAACCGAGCTGCCTTGCGGTGTGGCGCTCCGACGCCGCCGACCTGGTCGACGATCCGCGGCTGGCCGAGGTGCGCGCCGGCGTCCACACGCTCGCGGAACTGCTCGCCACCACAGACTGGACACCTCCGGACCTGACCGGGCTCACCGTGGTGGCGCAGCCGCACTGCCACCACGCGTCCGTCCTCGGCTGGGACGCCGATGCCGCGCTGCTGGCACGGACCGGTGCCGACGTCGTCACGGTGACCGGCTGCTGTGGCCTGGCCGGCAATTTCGGCGTCGAGGAGGGCCACTACGACGTCTCGGTCGCCGTCGCGGGGACGCAACTGCTGCCCGCCATCGAGGCTGCCGGCCCGGACGCCGTGGTGCTCGCCGACGGCTTCTCCTGCCGGTATCAGGTCTCCGACCTGCTGGGACGGTCCTCGCTGACGCTGGCCGAATTGCTGGTCAGCACGTCGCCGCGCACCTGACTAGCGATCCGCTCGACCGCGCGTCGGTCGTCTGACGTGACTCAGGCGCTGACTCCCCGACGGCGCGCCGTCAGGGCGTGACCAGGTCGGCGGCGGTGAACCCGCGCCAGTGGATGGCCCTCACCTGGTCGTCGGTCAGGGTGACCTGGGTCCAGTCGCTGACCGTGGTCCAGCCGTTGGCCTGCCAGACCCACTTCTTGACGTGGGCGATGTCGGACTCGTCGGCCTTCCAGGTCTCGGTGACGTAGTGCTTCCCGTCCTCGACGCTGGTGGTGTAGTTGGTCACTGTCTCGTCACCCGCACCGGCCCACACGCCGGCAGAGCCCGCATGCGCGTTCGGGCCCGGCAGGCTGGTGAGCTTCCCGTCCCGCCAGGTCAGCACCTTCCACAGGGGCGTCTCCCATTCGGTCTTGACGATCAGCTCGGCGCCGGGGACCGCGTCCAGGGCAGCCGCCCCGACGAAGCCCGCGTCCTCCGCGGCGAAGCCCTGCTCCACTGTCTTCTTGCCGGTGGCGACCTTGACCACGTAGTGCCTGATCCCGTTCTGGTAGAAGGACACGAGGTCGGGCCGGCTGTCGCCGTTCACGTCGACGTTCACCTGGCCGAGCAGCAGCCTGGGCCCGGCGATGCTCCAGCTGCCCCAGGTGAGGGTCTTGGTGGAGCGCGTCGACACCTTCACCCAGGCGCCGTGGCGCCACACCGAGCGGACGACGCTGCCCTTCCAGCCCGTCCGGTTGCTGACGGCTTTGAGCCAGCTCGCGTCGACGTAGCGGTGGCCGTGACTGGAGAAGAACCGGTAGCCGCGCGCGGGCGAACCGTCGTCGTTGACCACCCATACCTTGCCTTTGGGCGTAGCCGGCGCAGCCTCCGCAACGAGCTTGCCCGAGCGCCACGTGTAGACGCTCAGCGCTGTGGGGCCGCCGCTGAGGATCGAGTCGGGGGTGTTGCGCTTCACGATCAGTTCCGACCCCTTGCGTCCGTCCATGGCGGACGCGCCGTACCACGCCGAGCCGGCGGTACCGTGATCGGGATCGACGACAGAGGTGAACGTCACCGAAGCCGACGTGCCCTTCGTGGTGGTGGCGGTCAATGTGAACTGGTTCGCGCCGAGGTAGGTCAGGCTGATCGAGTCGCGAGTGCCGTCGCCGTCAACGTCGGTGCTCACGTGCTTCACCACGGTGGGCGCGACGACATCGGACGGCGTGAGGGCCCTCGCGGGGACCGCTGCCTGAGCTGTGACAGGGGCGAACGGGAGCGCGGTCATCGCCGAGACGGCCGCGACCCAGGCGAGCCGATGGTGCCTCATCGGAAACCTCTCGATCGGAGTGGAACAGGGCTACGCAGCCTTGCGGGAACAACGTACTCCTTCCGACGAGCGCTGCCGACCCTCGACGCGGCCGGCCGGCGCCAGCGATGGCATACTGGACGCCGCTTCCGATCGCGAAGGAATCCCCCGCATGCCCGAGTTCATCTACACCATGCACAACGTCCGCAAGAAGCTGGGCGAGAAGCTGGTGCTCGACAACGTGACCCTGTCGTTCTTCGAGGGCGCCAAGATCGGCGTCGTCGGCCCGAACGGGGCCGGCAAGTCGACGCTGCTGGGCGTCATGGCCGGACTGGTCAGGCCGGACAACGGCGACGCGCTGCTGGCCAAGGAGAAGACCGTCGGGATCCTGCTGCAGGAGCCTCCGCTGACCGAGGGCAAGACCGTCCTGGAGAACATCGAGGAAGGCGTCGCCGACACCAAGGCCCTGCTGCACCGCTACGACGAGGTCGCCCTCGCCATGGGCGAGCCGGACGCCGACTACGACGCCCTGGGCGCCGAGATGGAACGGCTGCAGAACGAGATCGACCACCGCAACGCGTGGGATCTCGACTCCCAACTCGAACAGGCCATGGACGCGCTGCAGTGCCCGCCGGCCGATACGGTCGTCGATCTGCTCTCCGGTGGCGAACGGCGTCGGGTCGCCCTGTGCAAGCTCCTGCTCGAGCAGCCCGACCTGCTGTTGCTCGACGAGCCAACCAACCACCTGGACGCCGAGAGCGTGAACTGGCTGGAGGGCCACCTCAAGGCCTATTCGGGAGCGGTCCTGGTGGTCACCCACGACCGGTACTTCCTGGACAACGTGGCCCAGTGGATCTGCGAGGTCGACCGCGGCCAGCTCCACCCCTACGAGGGCAACTACTCCACCTACCTGGAGACCAAGCGCTCGCGGCTGCAGATCGAGGGCAAGAAGGACGCCAAGCGCGCCAAGATCCTCGAGCGGGAACTGGACTGGGTGCGCTCCAGCCCCAAGGCCCGGCAGGCGAAGAACCGGGCCCGCCTGGCCCGCTACGAGGAGCTGGCCGCTGAGGCTGAGCGGAACCGCCAGGTGGACCTCACCGAGATCAACATTCCCACCGGCCCCCGGCTCGGTTCGGACGTCCTCGAGGCGTCGAAGCTGACCAAGGGGTTCGGCGACCGGGTGCTCATCGAGGACCTGTCGTTCACCCTCCCCCGGGCCGGCATCGTCGGGGTGATCGGGCCGAACGGCGTCGGCAAGACGACCCTGTTCAAGATGATCGTCGGCGAGGAGCAGCCGGACTCCGGCCAGCTCAAGGTCGGCAGCACCGTCACCTTCTCCTACGTCGACCAGGACCGCGCCGGCATCGCCGCTGACAAGAACGTCTGGGAGGTCGTCTCCGACGGGCTGGACCACATCAAGGTCGGCAGCTTCGAGATGCCGTCCCGAGCCTACGTCGCCTCCTTCGGCTTCAAGGGCCCCGACCAGCAGAAGCTGGCCGGCGTGCTGTCCGGCGGTGAACGCAACCGGCTCAACCTGGCCCTCACCCTGAAGATGGGCGGCAACGTCCTGCTCCTCGACGAGCCGACCAACGACCTGGACGTCGAGACCCTGCAGTCGCTGGAGGACGCCCTGCTGGAGTTCCCCGGCTGTGCCGTGGTGATCTCGCACGACCGCTGGTTCCTGGACCGGGTCGCGACCCACATCCTCGCCTGGGAGGGCACGGATGCCGACGACGCGGTCTGGTTCTGGTTCGAGGGCAACTACGCCGACTACGAGCAGAACAAGGTGGCCCGGCTCGGCGTGGAGGCGGCCCGGCCGCACCGCACCGCCCACCGCAGGCTGACCAGGGACTGAGGCCCGGACGCCTACGCGGCGGCCGGCACCCGGCCGGTCGCGCCGGTCTCGGCGCCCTCGTCGGGTTCGGCTGAGCCGTCGGCCACCTCGGCCGTCCGGCTCCCGGTCTCCTTGCCCGCGTCGTCGACCGCCTGCACCCGGCTGGTCCGCTGGAACCGCGCAACCCCGCGGGACAGGTCGTGGCCGACGATGCTGGCCTCGATCTGCAGCCGCTCGTGCGTGGTGCCCTCGGAGTCGTTCCACCGGGACGTCCGCAGCCTGCCGACGACAACGACGGCGTCGCCCTTGCGAATGCTGGCGCGGATGTTCTCGGCCAGCGCCTGGTTGCAGTTGACGGTGATCCACGTCGTCGCCGCGTCCACCCACTCGCCGTCCCGCCAGTACCGCGGCGTGCAGCCGAGCCTGAAGTCGGCGTAGACCAGACCGTCCCGCACCGTTCGGAATTCGACGTCGCCGCCGACATTGCCGCTCATCCAGATCATGGAGTCCATTGCTTGCCCTTTCCGTCGCACTCGGCCTCCACTATCGGGACGACGGCGCCGGATGGGTCAGCGGATCTCCTGTCTGTGGACAGCCAGCGGGTTGTCCACAGCCGGGCGGTCCCTCAGCTCAACGGTCCTTCAGAGCCTTCTTCAGGGCGTCCCTGGCCGCGTGGTAGCGGTCCAGCTCGACCTGGACAGGAGCGAACACCTGCTCGGCGACGACCGCGGCGACGGCGGACTCCAGCTGCCTGCGCGCCTTCCGCGCCCGTCCGGACGCTCCGGCGCGGACCAGCAGCCGGCCGAGGCCGGCCAGCAGGAGCCCGGCGAGCACGCCGCCGACCGCGACCGACAGGCCCGCCGGGACGCCGTACCAGCTCAGGATCGGCACCGCGAAGCCGGACGCGGCCAGGAACGGCCCGACCAGCCACCAGGCCAGACCACCGACGACGGCGAGGATCAGAAGCCACTGCACCAGCGTGAACAGCACCCACCACCAGGACGGCGACTTCACCGCCAGGTCGGTGCCGGCGATCGCCTTGTCGAGGTCGTCGGCCAGCAGCGCGTCGTTGCTGCGGGCAGCCTGCCGTACTGCTCTCGCCCAGCCGGTCGGCATCCCCTCCGATGCCTGGTCGACCAGTCGTCGCAGACCCTCGTCGACGCGCGCCCTCTGCACGCTCGACGCCTTGGGCAGCGAGGTCCGGCTGACCTCGGTCGGGCTCAGCTCGGCCTTCGCCGCCGTCCCGAGCCGGAGCAGCTTCAGCGGGTCGGGACGCAGCCGGCCGATCCAGCTGAGCAGCGGCCAGCCGGTGGCGATCCGGCCCCGGCGCTGCCAGGCCTTGGCCAGGCCGGCGGTCACCACCGGGACGCCGGCCGCGTCCGCCATCGTCTCGGTGACCGCCTCGCACAGGCTGGGGTTGAGCTTCGCCGGCACCTTCGGCCCGAGGTCGTCGGACAGCGCCCGCGCCGCTGCGGTCACGTCCAGGCTGAACCGGCTGGCCATGGCGCGCTTCTTGGCGACCGTCCCGAGCAGCGCCTCACGCAATTCGTAGATTCCGTCGCCGCGGACGGCCGAGGTTGCCATCAGCGGAGTCGCCTTCAGTCCCTCGGCGTCGAGCAGCCGGCGCAGGTCCTTCATGCAGTGTTCGACCGCCGCGCCGTCCAGCCGGTCGACCTGGTTCAGCACCACCATCATCACGTCGGCGTGGCTCGCCAGCGGGGCCAGGTAGCCCTGGTGCAGGGCCGCGTCGGCGTACTTCTGCGGGTCCACGACCCAGACCAGGGCGTCCACCATGTCGACCAGCCGGTCGACGGTGATCCGGTGGGACTCCTCGGTGGAGTCGTGGTCGGGCAGGTCCAGCAGCACGAGGTTCGCCAGCCTCGGGTCGGGCGAGGCGATGAGGTGCCGCTGCCCGGCGTCCAGCCAGTCGAGCAGTTCGTTCGGCAGCTGCGTCCCCCACCCGACGGCCATCGCCCGCGAGGTGGTCGGACGCCGCAGCGCGACCTCGGCGAGTTCGGTGCCGGTGAGCCGGTTGAGCAGGCTCGACTTGCCCGACCCGGTCGATCCGGCGAGCGCGATCACGGTCACGTCGCTGCTGAACGCCATCCGTTGGCCGGCCCGGGCGACGACCCCTCGGGCCCGGTCCACCACCGCCGGGTCGCTGCGACCCTCGCACGCCTCGACGGCCGTGGACAGCTCCTTCAGCCGCTCGGAGAGACGGGCTGCCGGCTTCACGACAGCTCCTGCTCTGGCTGCGGTTCCGGCTGCTCGGGGTGCGGCTCGGGCTCCGCTTCGGCCGGCTCCGGCTGCGGCACGGGGTTCAACTCCGGCCGTCGCGTCGCCTGCGCGGCGAGCTCCGGCAGCTCGGCCGGGACGGGGATCGCCCGCTCGGTGAACCTGTCCTCTGCCGCTCGGGCAGCGTCCAGCTCGGCCAGGGCCGCGGTCAGGTTGGCGGCCTGTTCCTGATCCAGGCCGATCTCGTCGACGAGTCGGAAGAACCGGGCGAGCTCGGCGGCCATCAGGCCCTCGACCCGGGCGTCGAGTTGCTCCTTGGCGGTCTTCGCCAGCCGACGCACGGCATCCTCCCCGAACACGGCCTCCAGTACGCGCTGGGCGAGGATGGCGGTGCCACCGGCCACCCCGACCTCGGCCCCGAGCAGGCCACCGGTCTGCGAGAACACGAAGATCATCAACGCCACCCCGGCACCGTTCACACCGAGCGCGAGGTAGCGGGCGGTCGCCTTCTTCGCCCTGCCCTCGGTGGCGACGAGTTCGAGCACGTCGCCCTGCCACTGACGGATGAGCCGGGCGGACGCGTCGCCGAAGTCACCGCTGACCCTGCCGAGGGCGTCGTCGCGGGCCAGGAGCTGCCGGCCCGCCGGGTGTGCCTCCCAGGCCGACACCACCCGCCGCGCCGCGGCCTCACCCTCCTCGCGGATCAGCACCTCCAGGCCGGACTCGACCGCCAGCTTCACCTGTTCGGCCTCCTTCGGCTCACCGCGGAGGAGCTGCACGAAACGGTCGCGGAAGAGGCCGATCTTCTTCTCCACGGCCCGGAAGAACTCCCCGGTGCCGACGAAGTCCTGCCAGCGGGCCAGCACCTCGCCGCGCAGCAGGCTGCCGTCCGCGGTCTGGGCGGCGACCGAACGGGCTGCCTCGGCGAACGACTTCTCCGCGTCCGTCCGCAACGTCTCCAGTGACTCCGCCTGGGCGGCCGAGGCGGCCACGAGCGTCGGCGTCTGCGCCGACAGGGACGCGAGCGCGCCGTCCATCGTCTGCACGACCACCTGGTTGCGGCGGACGGAGTCCTCGGCGAGGTCGGCCAGCCACGCCCGGATCGGCGCCACCGCGGCCTCGGGCAGCAGCCCCTCGGCGTCCACGTCGGTCTCCGGCACCGCGAACAACGGGGACGCGCCGAGACCGCGCTGGCTCATCATCTGGCCCAGGTGGGTCGGCACCTCGTCCATCGCCGCCGGCGGCACCCGGTCGAGCACGACCGCGACCACGGCATTGCGTCGGGCCGCGTCCCGCAGGTACTGCCACGGGACGGCGTCGGCGTAGCGGGCCGCAGAGGTGACGAACATCCACAGGTCCGCGGCCGCCAGCAGCTGGGCGGCCAGCACCCGGTTCTCCGCGACGACCGAGTCGACGTCGGGAGCGTCGAGGATCGCCAGGCCGGCCGGCAGGCTCGGCTCCGGCACGAGCTGCAGCACCCTGGGGTCGGCGACGGTGTCCTGGCTGCGGGCGAGCCCGGGGAGGATCTTGCCGGAGGCGAACCAGCGGGCGTCGGTGGGGTGGTGGATCAGCACCGACGAGCGGGTGGTCGGCCGGATCACGCCCGCCGCGGTCACCTGCCGGCCGATCAGCGAGTTGACCAGGGTCGACTTGCCTGCGCCGGTCGAGCCGCCGACGACGGCAAGCAGCGGGGCATCGAGCCGTCCCAGCCTCGGCAGCAGGTAGTCGACGATCTGGTTCTGCTGCTCGGCCGCGAGGCCTCGGGCGGTCTCGGCTCCCGGGACGTCCAGGGGCAGCCGCACGGCCGCCAGCACGGCCTGCAGTCGGGTGAGCGCAGCGGCGAGCCGCTCAACGCTCATCACGACCTCCTGGAGGTTCCTGCCTTGACCGGCGGCTGGCCCGGCGGCGGCGCCGGCCAGTTGCCGCCGAGCCCCGCCGGTCCGGGGTAATTCGGCACCGGGTAGGTTACCGGCTTGGAGCGCCGCCAGCGAGGCAGATTCAGCTTCTGCCCGCGCGGGTCGCTGATCGCGGTCGTGCGCAGGCTGTTCGCCTGCTCCACCAGCTCCCGCTCGCGGGTGATCGCCGTTCGGCCGTCGATGCCCCTGACCTCGGCGTCGCGCAGGTAGGCGAGCTCGGTGAGCGTCCGCTGCAGCGCCAGGGTGGCCAGGAAGCACCGCCAGCCCCGGGTGATCGCGATGATCGGCGCCCACGCCCGCAGCCGCACCTTGGAGAACACCTGGACGTCGGAGGTCGGCAGCCAGCCGAGCTGGACATAGTCGTACAGGCGGGCCTGCAGCCGCCGGCCTTCGGCGAGGATCTGGCGGACGACGTAGACGACGGCGGTCAGCACCATCGGCAGGGCGACCGCGAAGTACAGGATGAGCTGGGCGTTGCCGTCCGACATGCTGGCCTGGGAGTTGTACAGCATGTGCAGGAACGCGGCCGCGCAGTAGCCGGCCAGCGGAGCGAGCACGCGGACCACCTTGCTGTGGGTGCGCAGGGCGACCGCGATGCCGATGCCGGTCATCATCGTGAACAGCGGATGCCCGAAGGCGGTGTAGACACCGCGCAGCATCACGATGGATGCCAACGCCTGGTCCGCGTCCCCTGCCTGGATGGTGGTGGACGCGAAGACGATCACGCGGGCGTAGTAGACGATGTTCTCGGTGAAGGCGAAGCCGGCCGCGCTCAGCCCCGCGAGCACGATCGCGGACACCTTCGAGGTGATCCGGTAGCGGGCGAAGATCGCGATCAGGAAGATCACGGTCGCCTTGCACGCCTCCTCGACGAAGGGTGCGACGAAGATCGCCGCCCGGGCGCCGCTGGCCGGATCGCCCGCGCCGGCGATGCCGAGGTGCTGGGCCGCCCAGGTGTTGACGTGGTAGGCGAGGAGGACCGCCACCGCGGCCCCCCAGCCGAGCGTGACGAACCAGACGATGAAGCGCTGCGGACGGTAGCGGTCGGTGAGGATGAACACCACCGTCCAGAACAGGACGGTCGGCACGGCCAGCCCGGCGGCCTGCCGGATCGCGGCCGGGTTCACGTAGGCGTCCGCGCTCGCCTTCATGCTGCTGAGGACGTCCGCGTACAGCCAGGCCAGCGCGCCGGCGTAGACGACCACCGCACCGACGAACAGCCATGTCCAACCGGACTTCAGCACCCGCTCGGGCAGCAACCTGCGCGCGGGTCGCCCGATCGGATCAACCATGCGGCACAGCCTACTTGTCGGCTGAAGCCAGCACCCGGACGGAGCCGACCACCAGCCAGCCGGTGAGGACGACGAGCCCGAGGTTCCGCAGCGCGAGCAGCGTCGCCACCACCGCGCTTCCCGGCCCTCCGGCCAGCAGGACGTTGTACAGCACGGGGTACACGAGCTGCGTGAGCACACCCAGCAGCAGCACCAGCACCGCGGGGAAGCGAAGGCGCGGCTGGAGCACGAGCAGCACGGCGACCGGCGCTCCCAGCCACAGCAGGTACTGCGGACTGAGTGTCTTGTTGGCGATCAGGGTGATGGCCACGACGGTCACCATCAGGAGACCCGCGGACGCGACCGAGGGCGACTCCCGGCGCACGTAGAGCCGGGCGATCCAGAAGCCG
The DNA here is from genome assembly GCA_017306015.1 of Propionibacteriaceae bacterium. Classification (GTDB taxonomy): domain Bacteria; phylum Actinomycetota; class Actinomycetes; order Propionibacteriales; family Propionibacteriaceae; genus Propionicimonas. The sequence continues at coordinate 47,307 of JAFKJK010000008.1, read as the reverse complement.
TAGCCGACGAGGAAGGCGACGTAGGACAGCAGCGTGGCGAGACTGGCGGCGACGAGGAGGGCGTCCACGCCGGGGCCGAAGACCTCGAAGGCCTGCCAGGCCGAGTAGTGGACGGGATGGGCCTGCGGGTCGGCGATCCGGGCGACCATCAGCGGAGTGGCCCAGACCGACTCGATCTGGAGGCCCCTGCCGGACTGCCAGACCAGTGGCGAGACGAGCCGGGCGATGCCGGCGTACGCGATCGAACCCACCACGATGAGGAGGCCGACCCCGGTGAAGACCGCCGCGGTGATCGCGTCGCTGCGCTTCTCGCCACGCAGCGAGACCGGCAGGAGGAAGGCGGGCCAGAACTTGAGTCCCGCGCCGGCCGCCAGCGCCGCCCCCACCCCGGCGGGCCGGCGCGCCGCGAGCGCGAGGAGTGCCGTCGCGGAGAGGACGGCGGGAACCAGGTCGAGCCGCTGATAGGTGATCGGGCCCATCGCCACCACGAAGACGATCCAGAACCAGGTGGCCAGCCACCCCCGTCCCCGCTGCCACAGCAGGATCGTGAAGATCAGATCCAGCGCGACGAGGATCGCGTGGAAGGCGAGCCGGAAGCCGTCCTCCGTCCCACCGCCGAGGAGCAGCGGAAGCCGAAGCAGCCACAGGACGGGAGTCGGGTACTCGACCATGACGTTGGCAGCGGACGCCGTCCCCGACGCCAACGCGGCGGTGTTCTTCCAGTAGTAGTGCACGTCCCCGGCCAACTCGGGCCAGCCCGGCAACCATGCCGCGAGCAGCACCACCCGGGTCACCAACCAGGCGGACGCGACGACCCAGGCCTGATGGACCAGCTTCACACGGCTTCCGTTCACCGGCGCCAAGGCTAGCAAGGGCACCGTCGCTTGACTCAATCAAACTGAACGGTACAGTTTGATTCGTGGCCAGGGAGCTGAGCGAGCGACAGGCCGCCAAGCGCGAGCAGATCGCACAGGCGGCGAGCAAGCTGTTCCTGACTTCGGGTTACTCCGCCACGTCGATGGACGCGGTGACCGCAGAGGCCGGCGTCAGCAAGCAGACCCTGTACGCCTACTTCCCCACCAAGGTCGACCTGCTCACCACCATCGTCGCCGAGCAGCTCGCGCAGCTCAGCCTCGACCGTGCCCCCAACACCGCCATGACCAGCCTGTCCGAGCTGCGAGAGGTGATGGTCGCCTTCTCCGTGGCCCTGACCGATCGGATGACCACGCCCGAGGCGATCGCGCTGATCCAGCTCCTCCTCGGCGAGGCCTTCCGCGTCGCAGAACTGCGATTGCTCGTCCGCGACGCCCTGCCCGGACAGCTGCTGGCGCGCACCCAGCGGCTGCTGCTGCAAGCCGAGGCCGCCGGCCTGATCTCCGTCCCGCGCCCCGATCTGAGCGCACGCATGTTCATCGGCCCGCTGATGAGCTACGTGATCCTGGACGGCGTCATCGGCAACCAGGAGGTCCACGGCCCCGACCGGGCGACGCTGGAGTACCTGGTCGACTCCTTCCTGCTCACGGTGCGGCGATGAGCCTGCCGCGGTGGATGGCGACCATCGCCGTGCTGGCCGTGGTGACCGGCTGCTCGGCACCGTCCACCTCGGTCACCGCCGTGGGCACGGTGGTGGACGACCCGACGGTGGTCTCCGTCCCGATCCTGTCCGAGTCCGCCCCGACCAAGCGCGTCGACAAGGTGCTCGTCGCCGAGGGTGACACCGTCCGCGCCGGCCAGGAGGTCGCCCGGATCGACGACGCGGTGCTGCTCGCCCAGATCGAGATGGCGAAGGCTGGCCAGAAGGTGGCCGAGAGCCAGGTCGGCGTCCTCACCGCCGCGATCGGCAAGACCTATGACAAGGCCGCCGACGTGAGCGACGCCCGCGCCGACGTCAAGGACGCGATCAGCAAGCTGAAGTCCACCAGGGCACAGCTGGTCCGCACCCAGGCGCAGCTGAAGAAGACCCGCGCCCAGCTGGTGACCAAGCTCCAGTCCGCGCAGAAGCTGCTCGCCAACTACCCACCCGTCCCGGTCCCCGGCATCCCCTCCAAGGACGAACTGAAGGCCGGCATCACCCAACTCCAAGCCGGTATCGCGAAGATCGACGCCGGGCTGAAGAAGATCGCCGTGGCCCTGCCCACGTTGTCCGAGGGACTGAAGAAGGCCGACGACGGCCTGGCCAAGCTGGCCGAGGCGGACGCCAAGATCAGCGACGCGCGGCAGCAGCTGGTCGACGCCCGGGAGCTGGCGAGGATCGGCGCCGAGGCGTCCGCGATTCCGGTGTCACTGGCGCAGTTGCAGGTCACCCTGGCCACGGTGACCTCCCCGGTCGACGGGACGGTGCTCAGCGTCGCCGCCGTCGGCGACCAGCTCGCCCCCGGCGCCACGCTCGCCCGGATCCGTACGGACGAGCCGAGCACGGTGACCGCGTGGCTGGCCCCCGACCAGCTCGGCCGGGTCTGCGAAGGGGACGCGACCACGATCACCGGCGACTGGATGCCCGCCGGCACCACGATGGGCGCGACCCTCACCCGGATCGGCACCGAGCTGGTCTACCCGCCGTCCAACACCACCACAGACGAGGTGCACCTCACCCGAGCGGTCGAGGTGCAGGTCACCGCCACCGGGATCCTGCCAGCAGGCGTCCCGGTCGAACTATCCATCTCCGGTTGCAGATCCTGAGGAACTGACATGGCAGAAACCAAGCGCAAGCACCCCCCGATCCCGGTGATCGTCCTGGTCGTGCTCCTGCTCATCGGTGGCGGCATCTGGTGGTGGTGGAGCGCCACCCAGTCCAGCCAGGCGGCAGCCAACCAGTTCACCGGATCGGTCGAGGCCAATCAGTACCAGGTGGCGTCCGCGCTGGCCGGACGGATCACGGCGGTCAAGGTGGCCGAGGGAGACCGGGTCACCGAGAACCAGCTGCTCGTCCAGCTGGACGACTCGGCGCTGAAACTCCAGCTGGACCAGGCCCAGCAGGGCGTCGCGGTCGCGAAGGCGTCCCTGACCAATGTCAAGAACGACGACGACTCCACCAAGGCCGACATCACCTCGGCCGAGGCGAAGGTCAAGAAGGCCGAGGCCGCCGTCCAGCTGGTCCGGGTGCAACTCGGCTACACGAAGGTGACCGCGCCGCGTGCCGGCATCGTGGTCTCGCTGGTGGCCAACACGGGCCAGAACGCGTCGCCGGGCAAGACCCTGCTGACGATCTCGGACCCGAACGACCTGTTCGTCCGGATCTTCGTGCCGGAGACCCAGATCGGGAACGTCACGATCGGCCAGGCCGCCCACGTCACCACCGACTCGCTCAGCCAGACCTTCGACGCGAGCGTCAGCTACGTCTCCAGCGTGTCGGAGTTCACACCCAACAGCGTCCAGACCAAGGACCAGCGCACCAAGCTGGTCTACGAGGTGCGGCTGAAGATCTCCGACACCACCGGAGCCCTGAAGGCCGGCATGCCGGTGGACGCGACGCTGGCCTGAGCATGATCGTCGAGACCAGGGCCCTGGCGCGCACCTTCGGGGAGGTGAGGGCCGTCGACGGGGTCGACCTCGCCATCTCCGAGGGCGCGGTGTTCGGCCTGCTCGGCCCGGACGGGGCGGGCAAGTCGACGCTGATCCGGATGCTCGCCACCGTGCTGCGTCCCAGTGGCGGGACGGCGACCGTGCTCGGCCACGACGTCGTCGCCGACGCCGACGAGATCACCGGACGGATCGGCTACATGTCGCAGCGGTTCTCGATGTACCCCGACCTGACCATCGCGGAGAACCTGGACTTCTTCGCCACCGTCCGCGGCGTCGGGAAGGCGCTGCGGCGGACGAGATCGGCCGAACTGCTCGAGAGCATGGGGCTGGCCGAGTTCCGCACCCGTCAGGCCGGGCGGCTGTCCGGCGGCATGAAGCAGAAGCTGATGCTGGCCACCACACTGATGCACGCCCCCGACCTGCTGCTGCTGGACGAGCCGACCACGGGTGTCGACCCGGTGTCCCGCCGGGAGTTCTGGCGGATCCTCGCCGGCCTGCATCGGGACGGCAAGACGGTGCTGGTCGCCACCCCGTACATGGACGAGGCCGAACGCTGCACCCACATCGCGTTCCTGGAAGCCGGACGCATCAAGCAGGCCGGCACCCCCGACGAGGTGAAGGCGCTCGTCCCCGGCCGGCTGGTCGAGGTGACGGCGCCCGACCCACGCGCCGCCCTCGCCGAACTCCGGGACGCACCCGGCGTGCTGTCGGCCCACCTGCTCGGCAACCTCGTCCGGGTGCTGTGGGACTCCCCCGCCGACCCGGGCGCGGCACTGCCGTACCCCTGCCGGGTGGTGCCGATCGACATGGAGACGGTCTTCGCCCTGCTGGCCGAGCGGAGCGCGGCATGAGGGCGTCGGCCCGGCGGATCGGCGCCATCGTGGGCAAGGAGTTTAGGCACCTGGGCCGGGACCCGCGAGCCCTGGTGATGGTGATCCTGACCCCGGTGATCCAGCTGCTGCTGTTCTCCTACGCGGTCAGCTTCGACGTCGACCATGTGCCGACCATCGTCATCGATCTCGACCAGACCGTCGACAGCAGGACCTACGCCCAGCAGTACGACGCGTCCACCTTCTTCGACGTGGTGGCGCACGGCAGCACCCTGGGCGATGCGGACGCGGCCTTCGACGCGGGCACCGCCAAGGTGGCCGTGATCATCCCCGCCGGCTTCGCCCGGACGCTGGCAGCCGGCGAGAAGGCCCAGGTCGCCGTCCTCGTGGACGGCAGCGAGCCCACGTCCGCGAAGGTGTCCCAGGCCTACTCGGTGGCGCTCAACCAGCTCTACAACCAGGCGATGACGAAGGACTGGGCCGACAAGCAGGGCCTCGACATCTCCGGCTTCGGCCAGCTGGAGCCGCGGATCCGCACCTGGTACAACCCCGAGCACCGCAGCTCGGACTTCCTGATCCCCGGGCTGATGGTGGTGATCATCGCCATCGTCACCGTCCAGCAGACCGCGGTGACGCTCGTCCGCGAACGCGACCTCGGGACGCAGGAGCAGCTCCAGGTCAGCCCGCTGCGACAGCTCGAGCTGATGTTCGGCAAGCTGCTGCCGTGGACGTTCATCGCGTTCGCGGAGGTCGCGATGATCATCGGGATCGGCCGGGTGCTGTTCGCCGTCCCCCTCCGCGGGGACTTCTGGGCCCTCGCTGTCGGAGCCGCGCTGTTCGTGTTCTCCGGGCTCGGCATGGGCCTGCTGATCTCCGCGATCGCGCCGAGCCTCGACACCGCGAACATCATCGCGATGCTGCTGGCGTTCCTGCCGTCGTTCCTACTGTCGGGGCTGGCGTTCGCCCTCGACCAGATCCCGGTCGTGCTGCAGTGGGTGAGCTACGCCTTCCCCGCCCGGTACATGGTGACGATCGCCCGCGTGGTGTTCCTCAAAGGTGGCGGGTTCCCCGACATCTGGCCGGAGCTGGTGGCGCTCGCCGTGTACGGGATGGTGATGATGGCGATCTCGGCCGTGATCTACGGGCGGAAGGCGCGAGCATGAACACCCCACAGAGTTCTTCTCCTCCGCTGCGCTCCCCCGAACAACTCTGCGGGGATCCCGCATGAACGCCCGACGCGTCCGGTTGCTGATCTGGAAGGAGTTCACCCAGCTCCGCCGCGACCCGCTGCTGATCCGGCTGGTGCTGCTGATGCCGATCCTGCAGCTGATCATGTTCGGCTACGTCGTGGCCGTCGACGTCCGCAACCTCCGCACTGCCGTCGTCGACCTCGACCACACCATCACCTCCCGGACGCTGGAGGCTGCGTTCGCCGGCTCGGGCTACTTCACGATCACCAGCCATCCGGCGAGCGAGGACGACCTGCGTCCGCTGCTCGACCGGGGGACGGTCACGGTCGCACTCGTCATCCCCGCCGGGACGGAGGCGCGGCTCACCCGCGGCGAGACCGCGCCGATCGGGATCATCGTGGACGGCTCGGACTCGCAGGTGTCGTCGGTCGGCTCCGGGTACGCGTCCCAGATCATCGCCCAGTTCAACACCGACCGGATCGCCCAGCAGGGGGTGAGCGTCGCCGCGCCCGGGGTCGACCCGCAGATCCGGGTGATGTTCAACCCGACGATGGATCCGGTGAACACGATGATCCCCGGCCTGATCGCGATCATCATGATGATCTCGCTGATGGCGATCCTCAGCCAGGCGGTGGTGAAGGAGCGCGAGTCGGGGACGCTGGAGCAGATGTTCGTGACCCCGATTCGGGCCGGGGAATACCTGATCGGCAAGATCACGCCCTACGCGGCACTGGCGACCGCGCAGATGCTGCTGGTCGCGATCGGCGGCACGCTGTGGTTCCGGGTGCCGTTCAACGGCCAACTGGCGGTGGTCGTGGTCGGCCTGCTGCTGTTCATGTTCACCAACATCGGCATCGGTCTGCTGATCTCGCTGGTCTCGCGGACCAGGCAGCAGGCGCAGCAGGCGATGATGTTCCTGATGATCCCGACCATGGTGCTGTCCGGGTTCATCTTCCCGATCGACTCGATGCCGGCGGTGATCCAGCCGTTCACGAAGCTGATCCCGATGACCTGGGCACTGGACGTGATGCGCGGCTCGTTCGTGAAGGGCAGCGGCTTCGCCGCCCTGGCCGTCCCGCTGCTCGTGCTCGCCGGCTTCGCTGCGGTCATCTTCACCGCGGCCCTGATCGCGACCAGAAGGAGGATCACGGAGTGAGCGATCTCGCGGTCGAGGTCACCGGCCTCACGAAGACCTTCGGCACGTTCACCGCCGTGGACGGGATCGACGTCACCGTCCCCCGCGGCCAGATCTTCGGCTTCCTCGGCCCGAACGGGTCCGGCAAGACGACGACGATCCGGATGCTCTGCGGCACGATGCGTCCGGACTCGGGACGGGCGCTGGTGCTCGGCGAGGACGTGGTCCGCCACCCCGACCGGGTGCAGCGCCGGATCGGCTACATGAGCCAGAAGTTCTCCCTGTTCGAGGACATGACGGTCGACGAGAACCTGCGCTTCTACGCCGGGGTCTACGACCTTCCGGACGACGAGTTCGCCGCCCAGCGGGAGTACGTGCTGAGGATGGCCGACCTGGTCGGCCGCGAGGACGAGCTCACCCGCAATCTGTCGGTCGGCTGGCGGCAGCGCCTGGCGCTGGGAGCGGCGACGATCCACTCCCCCGAGCTGCTGTTCCTGGACGAGCCGACGTCGGGCGTCGACCCGGTCGCGCGGCGCCAGTTCTGGGACCTGCTCTACGACCTCGCCGGACGCGGGGTGACGCTCTTCGTCACCACCCACTACATGGACGAGGCCGCGCACTGCAACCAGCTGGCGTTCATCTACCGCGGCCGGATCGTCGCGGAGGGCACGCCGGACGAACTGCGGGCCGAGCAGGTGGACACCCGCATCTTCGACATCTCCGTCGCCGACGCCGACCTGGCGATGGCGGCCCTCGAGGCCGACCCCGAGATCACCGAGGCGTACCTGTCGGGCGCCTCGCTGCACGCCGTGGTCCCGGCGTCGTCAGCGCTCAGTGCGGCCGACATCGCGAACCGGCTGGCCGCGTCCGGTTTCGCCGGAGCGGAGGTGGACGTCGTCGAGCCGACGATCGAGGACGTCTTCGTGAACCTGGTCTCCCGGCACCGCTGATGTCCGGCGGCGGGCTGAGGTGCGCATGCGCTCAGCCAGTGCTCCTCGAAGTGTTCCGTCGCACGTCCTCAACGAGGGAGCAGCCCGACCAGGTCGCGTCACTGGCCCGCCGATCTCATCGCGCAGCACGGCGTTGGCCGGCTTGAGCAGCAGCCGCTCCTTGGACAGCTGAGCCGGCGCCGGCCAGCTTCCGGCCAGGTGGCGGGCACCTGAGGGCCGACGCCGCCGTGCACCGCGTGCCGGCAGAAGAGACTCTTGACAGGGTGGTGGCGGCAGTGTTGGATCGGTTTAGTAAACCGAACACCTCGGCCAACGGTCGATCATCGACGAGGGGGATCTGTGACGCTGGCTCTGCCCACATCGCTGGCTCAGTCCGACAAGCTCGGCCCCCTGCCGTCCCAGCCGGCCGTCTACCAGGTGTATCTGCGCTCGTTTCGTGACGCCGACGGGGACGGCGTTGGCGACCTCGCCGGCCTGCGGGACGGGCTGGACGCGATCGCTGCGCTGGGGTGCGACGCGGTCTGGTTGAATCCGTGCTACCTGTCGCCGCAGCGGGACCACGGCTACGACATCGCGGACTACCGGCAGATCGATCCTTCCTATGGAACCCTGGGCGACTTCGATGCTGTCCTGGACAGGGCGCACGGCCTGGGCCTGCGGGTCCTGATGGACATGGTCGCGAACCACTGCTCGGCCGACCACGCCTGGTTCCAGGCCGCGCTGGACGCCGGCCCGGGTAGCGAGGAGCGGGCCCGGTTCATCTTCCGGGACGGCCGCGGCGAACACGGCGAGCTGCCGCCGAACAACTGGGAGAGTGTCTTCGGCGGACCGGCGTGGACCCGGGTCAGTGAACCGGACGGCCAGCCCGGGCAGTGGTACCTGCACAGCTTCGACAGCTCCCAACCGGACTTCGACTGGCGCAATCCCGACGTGGCCGCGGAGTTCCTGGACGTCCTGAGGTTCTGGTTCGACCGCGGCGTGGACGGCTTCCGCATCGACGTGGCCCACGGGACCGTCAAGGCTCTCGGCTTGCCCGACCATGACGGACGTGGCCACAACTCGGTCATGTGGGACCAGCCGGAGGTGCACGAGATCTACCGGTCGTGGCGCGCGCTGGGCGACTCCTACCCGGGAGGCAAGTACTTCGTCGGCGAGGTGTGGCTGCCGTCGCAGGATCGCCTGGCCGACTACCTGCGTCCGGACGAACTCCACCAGGCCTTCGACTTCGGGCTCCTGATCCAGCCGTGGGACGCCGGTCGCATGCGCGCTGCCATCGAGGAGGGGCTGCGGGTCGCGGGCTCGGCGCCGGCCTGGGCGCTGTCGAACCACGACGTCCACCGGGCGGCGACGCGGTACGGCCAGACCCAGCTGCTCGACGCGCCGCCCCCGACGGACATGATCTCCGCGGCCAGGCGGACGGGTCCGGCCGACATGGCCCTGGGGGTTCGCCGGGCGAAGGCGGCCGCCGGCCTCCTGCTCGCCCTGCCGGGCTCGGCGTTCCTGTACCAGGGCGAGGAACTCGGCCTGCCGGAGGTCTTCGACCTGCCGGACGAGGCCAGGCAGGATCCGATCTGGTTCCGCTCCGACGGCGCTCAACTCGGCCGCGACGGCTGCCGGGTGCCGCTCCCCTGGGCAGCGGACGGCGCCAACCTCGGCTTCTCACCGGACGGCGGTGCGCCCGCCTGGTTGCCGCAGCCGGCCTGGCTGGCTCGCTTCGCCCGGGACGACCAGGAACGCAGGCCGGACTCACCGCTGGCGGTCTACCGGGACCTGATCCACCGGCGGCGGCCCTTGTTCGGTACCGCGCCGTCGCTCCACTGGCTCGACAGCCCGGACGGGCTGCTCGCCTTCACCCGCGGCATGGGAGTGTGCGCAGTGAACTTCACCGACCGGCCCCAGCCAGTGCCTTCGTCGTGGCCGGTGGGCGTTCGAGTGGTCACCACCGAGCCCGCCCCCGAGCCCACCGTCCTCCCACCCAACAGCACGAGCTGGTTCCAGCTCGCCGGCAGTGACCCAACCGGGCGCGACGACCAGCGCCACAACCTCTGAAAGGAAGACCATGCACCGTCCACTCAGGCTTGTCGCCGCCGGCGTCGCAAGCCTCCTCGCGCTCGCGGCCTGCACGGGGCCGTCAGGAACCGCGACCACCGGCGGCGGTCCCGCCGCCAGCGCCGCACCGGCACAGATCACCATCTGGCACTACTGGGACGGCACCAACGCCGACACCTTCGACGCGATGGTGAAGGACTACGAGTCGTCCCACCCCGGCGTCAAGATCACCACCTCGATGGTTCCGAACGCCGACTTCCTGACCAAGCTGCGCGCGTCCGCCACCTCGAAGACCCTGCCCGACATCGCCATCGGCGACCTGGTCTGGGTCCCGCAGATCAACCAGATCGGCAACCTGGCCGACCTGAAGGGCCTGCTGCCGGCCGAGATCCTGTCCGACATCAACCCGGCGCTCACGTCGTTCGGCACGATCGGCGGCAAGCAGGTCTCGGTGCCGGTGTCGGCGAACAACCTCGCGTACATGTACAACAAGACCCTGTTCAAGCAGGCTGGTCTCGATCCGAACAAGCCGCCGACAACGTGGGAGGAGCTGATGGCCGACGCCAAGCAGATCCTGGCCAAGACCGGGAAGCCCGGCTACGACCTCTACACCCAGGCCGGCGACAGCGGTGAGGGAGTCACCTGGAACTTCCAGGTGAACCTGTGGCAGGCAGGCGGGGAGTTCCTGAACGCCGACAACACCGCGGCCGCGTTCAACACCCCTGCGGGCAAGAAGGCGCTGCAGTTCTGGGTGGACCTGATCACGTCCGGTGCGTCGCCGTACGGCAAGTGGGGAGAATTCGAGAAGGGCAAGGGCGGCTCGGCCCAGGAGGGCTCCTGGATGGTCGGCATCTGGGCCGCGGACCCGCCGTTCGACTTCGGCGTCGCCAAGGCTCCCTACCCCAGCGACGGCAAGCCGGCGACCAACCTCGGCGGCGAGCAGGCGATGGTGTTCAACAACTCCGACGCCAACGCCAAGGCCTCCGCGGACTTCCTGGCCTGGTTCCTGGCCGGCGACCAGGTCACCAAGTGGAGCGAGGCCACCGGGATGCTGCCGGTGACGAACTCGATCGCGAAGTCCAGCGCCTACCTGGACTGGGTGAACAGCACCCAGCCGCGCCTGCTGCCCTTCGTCGAGCAGATGGCGGACGCCCACGCGCGTCCGAACACCCCGCTGTACCCGAAGATCTCGCTGGCGTTCGCGCAGCAGATCGAGAAGGCGTTCGCCGGTGAGGCGAGCGTCGACGACGCCCTCGCAGCAGCGGAGAAGGCGGTCAACGACGTGATCGCGAAGGGCTGACGCTCGCGTGACCACCCAGCAGACGGCGGTCCGCCCGGGAGCGACCCTCCCGGGCGGCCGCCGCCCGGCCCGCCCCGGGCGCCGCCGCTACGACCGCGAACAGATGCTGACCGCCGCGGTGTTCCTGGCCCCGGCGCTGATCGTGCTCGGGGTGTTCGTGTTCTACCCGATCCTGTCCGCGGGCCAGATCAGCCTCACCTCGTGGAACGGGTTCGACCCCACCAAGCCTTTCGTCGGCTTCGACAACTACGTCCGGCTCACCCAGGATCCCGAGTTCTGGAACAGCCTGCTCGTCACCGTCCTGTACGCGGCCGGCGTGTGCGTCCTCAGCGTCGTCAGCGGCCTGTGCGTCGCCCTGCTGCTGGACGCCCCGATCCGCGGCCTGGGCATCTACCGCGGGATCTACTTCCTCCCCGTGGTCACCTCCTCGGTCGCGGCGGCGATCGTGTGGCGCTACCTGCTCGACCCGTCCGGGCTGGTCAACGGGGTGCTCGCGTTGTTCGGCGTCCAGGGGCCCGACTGGCTGCAGGATCGCTGGCTCGCCCTCGGCGCGCTCACGCTGCTGACGGTGTGGAAGAACATCGGCTTCAACGCCGTGCTCTACCTGACCGCCCTCCAGGCGCTGCCGCACAGCATCTACGAGGCGGCCAGCCTCGACGGCGCCTCCGGCGCTCAGCAACTGCGTCACCTCACCGTCCCGCTGCTGTCGCCGATGACCTTCTTCGTGGTCGTCCAGGCGCTCATCACCAGCTTCCAGGCGTTCGACCTGGTGTACGTGTTCACCGAAGGTGGCCCGCGCGGCGGCACCGAGGTCCTCGGCATGTTCATGTACCGCACCGCCTTCCGGCTCGGTGAGTTCGGCTACGGCACCGCGATCGCGTTCGTCACCCTGTTCCTCGTGCTCGGCGTGACCCTGGTGCAGTGGCGCATCAGCGGCGCGGAGGGCAACGACCGATGAAGCCGCGCCAGCTCGGCGTCCTCGCCCGCCACGCCGTCCTGATCGCCGGCTCCGTGCTGGTGGTCGTCCCGTTCCTGTGGATGTTCACCACGTCGCTGCAGACCCGCGCCGAGACCTACACCAACACCTCGATCCTGCCGACCTCGTGGCACTGGGAGAACTACGCCCGTGCGTGGCAGTCCGCGCCGTTCGCGCAGTACTACGCCAACAGCCTGATCATGGCCGCGGGCATCGTCGCCGGCCACCTCGTCTTCGACTCCCTGGCCGCCTACGCCTTCGCCCGGCTCGAATTCCCGTTCAAGCGCGCCCTGTTCACCGTCCTGCTCGCCGGCCTGATGGTGCCCACCTTCGTCACCGTCATCCCGGCCTACGCGATCGTCGCCCAGCTGGGCTGGATCGACAGCTACACCGCCCTGATCGTGCCCCGGCTGGCGGACGTCTTCGGCATCATCCTGCTGCGGCAGTACTTCGCCACCATCCCCCTCGAACTCGAGGAGGCCGCCCGGATCGACGGCTGCAGCCGGTCGGGGACGTTCTTCCGCGTCGTCGTGCCACTGTCCACACCGGCGCTGGCGACGCTGGCGATCTTCAGCTTCCTGTTCGCCTGGAACGACTTCCTGTGGCCGCTGCTGGTCACCAACAACGACGACATGCGCACCATCCAGCTCGGCCTGACCTCCTTCGTCGGACGGTACGGCACCTCCTGGAACTACCTGATGGCCGGGACGCTCACCGCCACCGTCCCCAGCATCGTCGTCTTCCTCTTCTTCCAGCGCGCCCTGGTGCGCGGGATCGCCACGACCGGACTGAAGGACTGATGACCGCACCCGACTGGCTCGCCGACGCCGTCTTCTACCAGATCTTCCCCGAGCGGTTCGCGAACGGGGACCACAGCCTCGACCCGCCCGACGTGCAGCCCTGGGACGCCGAGCCGACCCGCGACAACTTCCTCGGCGGCGACCTCCAGGGGATCATCGACCACCTCGACCACATCCAGGCGGTCGGCGCCAACGCGCTCTACCTGACCCCGATCTTCGAAGCGCGCACCAACCACCGCTACGACACGAGCGACTATTTCACCATCGACCATCGGCTGGGCGACCTGGCGACGTTCAGGCGGCTGCTGGCAGCCTGCCACGACCGCGGGATCCGCGTCGTCCTGGACGCCGTGCTCAACCACTGCGGCGACGGGCACTGGGCGTTCACGGACGTGGTCGCCAACGAGGCGCAGTCGGCGTACGTCAACTGGTTCTCCGTCGAAGGCTTCCCCGTCACGCCCCACCCGGAGCCCAACTACCGCACCTGCTCGGGCTGCCACTACCTGCCGAAGTGGAACGCCTACAACCCGGAGGTACGCGACCACCACTTCCGCCTCGCCCGCTACTGGATCGAGCAGGGCATCGACGGCTGGCGCCTCGACGTGCCGTACTACATCAACCGGAACTTCTGGCGACAGTTCCGCGACGTCGTCAAGCCCCTTGGCGAAGACCTGTACATCGTCGCGGAGGAATGGCGCGACCCGGCCGAATGGCTTCAGGGCGATCTGGCGGACGGCACCATGAACTACACGCTCAGGGATCTCGTCCTCGGCTTCACCGCCGACCAAACGGTCGACGCCGCAGCCTTCTCCGCCGGCGTGAACAGCCTGCGCGAGCGCATCCCGTCCGGCTACCACCACGGCATGCTCAACCTGCTGGGGTCCCACGACACCGAACGCGTCCTCACCCGACATCACGGCAGGACGGACGCCGCCCTGCTCGCCTTTACGATGATGTTCGCCGCCGAGGGAGCCCCCATGCTCTACTACGGCGACGAGGTCGGCATGACCGGAGAGAACGACCCGGGCTGCCGGGCCGGCATGGTCTGGGACGAGACCGCCTGGAACCGGCACCTCCTGACCGGGATCCAGGACCTGGCGGCGAAGCGGGCGGCCCTCCCCGCGCTCCGCAGGGGCACCCTCCGGGCATCCGCGATCGACCCCGATACAGTCCTCCTCATGCGAACCCTTGACGACGCCGCAGCCGCAGCGATCGTCCACCGCGGACAGGGCACGACGGTGCAGCCCGCCGCCGACGCCGACCTCGCCCGTCTCCTCGGGCAACCGCTGCACCTCGACCCGTGCAGCGCCATCATTCTCGGGACCCACTGATGGCCCGCCGTCGCGTCACCATCCAGGACGTCGCGAACCGCGCGAACGTCTCCAAGTCGGCGGTCTCACTCGCCTTCAACGACGCCCGAAAGCTGTCCGAGGCGACTGTGCAGAACATCCTGCGCGCCGCGGAGGAGCTCGGCTACAGCCAGGACCCCGCAGCCCGGATGCTGCGCACCCAGCGCACCGACAGCCTCGGGCTCCTCCTGCCCCAGCAGCTCGACAAGGTCCTCGAGAACCCCTACTACACCCAGTTCCTGCAGGGCATCGGGCAGACCTGCCAGCAGGAAGGGCTCACGCTCCTGCTCGTCCCGCCGTTGCGGGGCTCCATGCTCAAGGCGATCCCGTACGCGGCGGTCGACGGCTTCATCGTCAGCGGACTGGAATACGACCGCGGGGAAGTCACCGCCCTGCGCCAGCGCGGCATCCCGTTCGTCCTCGTCGACAGCGAGTGGCACGAGGGCGTCCCCAGCGTCGACATCGACGAGACCGACGGGATCCGCGAACTCGTCGAATACCTGCTGCGGCAAGGGCATCAGCGGATCGCCTTCGTCGCCATCGAGACCGACACCCCCGGCGGCTACCGCAACTGGCGAGGCCCGGTGCAGCGCCGGATGCAGGGCGTGATCGAGGCGCTGTCGGCCGCGGGAATGACGCCGGAGAGCGAAGGCATCACGATCATCGAGACCCCCTGCACCCGCGCCGGTGGTGTCGCGGCATTCCGGGAACTCTGGACGCGACGCGAGCGACCCACTGCCATGGTCGCGTTCAGCGACATCATCGCCTTCGGCATCCTCGACGCGGCCCGCGAAGCCGGGGTCGATGTTCCACGGCAGCTGTCCGTCTCCGGCTTCGACGACCTGACCGAGGCGAGCTGGACGATTCCCGGCCTCACGACGATCCGCCAGCCCATCGCGACGAAAGGCCGCCTCGCCGCCGAGTACCTCGTCGAAGCCATCACCGCAACCGACCAGCCGGACAGCACCCACCAGCAACGCCTCGCGACCGCTCTGCTCCTGCGAGGATCCACCGGGCCAGCGCCACGGTGACGATGACCTCGTGTTCGTCTCGCTGCCTCCGCTCGGCCGGATGCCTCTCCGGGCTGGGGCCACCGCCATTGACGGCACCGTCCACGAAGGTAAGGGTGAGCACATGGGAGGGGTCGGGCCGGGTCTGACGGCAGCAGTCATGGCAGCCACGCGCCAGCTCGGCGGCCAGCCTGACTGTCCGGCGCCGGCGTCGGAGGTCGTCGCCCGTGCCGGCACGACACCCGTCGCCGGTCCAGCAGGCGGCGGACGCTGATGACCGGCCGTTCGGCATTCCTGTGGGCGAAGGACTACGCCCTGAGCGCCCTGATGTGGGCGGCGACGATAGCGGCGCCGACCGACCCGGAGTTGTTCGCGTCCGGGTCGCTGGCTCCGGTGGTGGTGGTGCCCGGCTCGGGCGAGAACTGGCGGTTCCTGCGTCCGCTGATCACCCGGGTGCACGAGGCCGGCCATCCAGTGCGGGTGCTGCCGGAGCTGAGGTACACCCGCGGCTCGATCGAGGGCGGCGCCGCGCTGCTGCTGGACCACCTCGAGCGCAGCGACCTGACCGCGGTGACGCTGCTCGCACACAGCAAGGGCGGCCTGATCGGAAAACTGGCGATGGCCAGGGACGGCGATCGCCGAATCGATCGGATGGTGGCTCTGGCCACGCCGTGGATCGGCTCCTCGAGAGCGGAGCTGCTGCCACTGCGGCACCTGCGCGGTCTACGCCCGGGAGCTCCACTGATCGAGTCACTGGCGCTGCAGACCGCGCCGAACGCGCGGATCACGTCCATCTACGCCAGCTGGGACGAGCACGTCCCCCTCGGCAGCGAACTGGACGGCGCAACGAACATCGTGCTGCCGATCGAGGGGCATGCCCGGATCACCACTCACCCGACGGCGATCGCCGCCGTCCTGGAGGCGCTCAGAGCAGCGTGACCGCCTGGTCGAAGCCGAGCCGCGGGTTGCGCGGGAAGTTGCCGTCCTCGGCGACGTGGCCGATGTTCACGATCAGGATCGACTTCAACGGGGTGCCGGCGAAGAACTCGGCGTCCACGCCGGCCGCGTCGAAGCCGCCCATCGGACCGGCGTCCAGTCCGGCTGCGCGGACGGCCAGGATGAAGCCACCGGCCTGGAGCCACGCGTTGTTCCTGGCCATCTGGACGCGGTGGGCCTCGTTGGCGGCCAGCGCGTCCTTCGCCCCAGCGCTCTGCGGGTTCACCACCGGCAGGTGCTGGTGGAAGTCGGTGTCGGCGGCGAGGATCGCGACCACCGGAGCGGACGCCGACTTGTCCCGGTTGTTGCCGCCGAGCAGCGGCAGTAGCCGCGCCTTCGCCTCCGCCGTCCGCAGGTAGGTGATCCGCAGCGGCTGGGCGTTCATGGCGGACGGCGTGAACTTCGCCAGGTCGTAGATCTCGGCCAACTCGGCGTCGGTCACCGGCGCTTCGGTGAACCGGTACGCGGTGTGCGCCTCGGTGAAGATGGCGGAGGCAGGGACGACGGCGGTCACGGCAGTGGTCATGGACGGCTTTCTCTAGCGATTGTTGACCATTCAACCACCTGGCGGGGGTGCGTATTCCCGCGGAACGAAGCTGATCACTCGCCGTAACACTCCCGTGAAGATCGCTGCCTACCCTGTCTTCATGCCCCGCGGAGTCCAGGCCACGATCCTGCAGCCAGATCCCCACGTGCCCGTCGACCGTTTCGGACCCTGGCTGGCCAGCAGCCGGGTGCTCGTGCGCGCCCGCCCGCTGTGGAGCGGCCCGGTGCCGACCCCGGCCGACGTCGGGGACGGAGTGGTCCTGCTCGGCGGGACGATGAGCGTCCACGACCGGGCCGATCACCCCTGGATAGACCCGCTGAAGGACCTGCTGGTGCAGCTGGTGGAGGCAGAGGTACCGGTGCTGGCGATCTGCCTCGGTCACCAGCTCCTGGCCGAGGCGTTCGGTGGCTCGGTCACCGTGGCGGACCCCGGCGGCGGCGAACACGGTGCGCACGAGATCTTCTGGACCGGCATGGGCCGTCAGGACCCGCTCACCGAGCGGATCGCGGTCGGGGCGACCTCGCTGGTCGCCGAGTCGCATTCCGACGTCGTCACCGTACTGCCGCCCGGGGCGACGTTGCTCGCCAGCAGCGAACGGTACGCCAACCAGGCGTTCCGGATCGGCTCCGCGGTCGGCGTCCAGTTCCACCCCGAGGCTTCGCCCGACCTGATGGGGCGCTGGGCTGAACTGGGCGATGGCGATGCCCGCGAGATGCGCAGGAGCATGCAGCGCCACGACACCGAGGTCTCCCGGAACGGCCGGCTGCTCGCCCAGGCCTTCAGCGGCCAGCTCCGGCAGCGTTCGCTGGCCGCCTGAGCGGCGCGGACGTTTGCCCGGCTGGCCTATCGTTGGGACTGGGTCCAGGAGGAGTAGGCCATGCTTCGCGCGCTGCCGTTCATCATCGAGGTGGTGCTGCTCGTCGCCTGCCTCGTGGACGCCGTCCAGACGCCCGCCGACCAGACCCGCAACCTTCCCCGGTGGACCTGGGTCCTGCTGATCGTGCTGGTGCCTTTCGCCGGTCCGATCGCCTGGCTGTTCGCCGGCCGGCCGCGGCGTGGGTCCGTCCCGGCACAGGACGGTTGGCCGATCCGGGACTTCGCCGCCCAGCCGCGGACGATCGCCCCGGACGACGATCCGGAGTTCCTCCGCACCTTGAAGAAGCAGAACGAACACGAGGCCAGGCTGCGCGAGTGGGAGGAGGACCTCCGGCGTCGCGAAGAGGGCCTCGGCAAGACCGGCGACGAGGGGGAAGAAGCGCCCTGATACCGGTGTTGTAGCGTGTGTGACAGTTGAATCCACTCGCATACGCCAGGACCGAGGATCGCCCGTGAGCATCGACCATGACGACATCTGGTCGCGCATCCGGACGGAGGTCAGCGCGGAGGCCCACTCCGAGCCGGCCCTGGCCAGCTTCCTGCACACCACGGTGCTGTCCCACACCCGGCTGGAGGACGCTCTCTCGTTCATCCTCGCGGCCAAGCTCGGCAGCGAGACGATCACCTCGTTGACCCTGCGCGAACTCATCCGCGAAGCCCTGGACTCCGACGCGACCATCGGCGCCGCCGTCCGGGAGGACCTCAGGGCCGTGCTCAGCCGCGACCCGGCGACCCGCGGCTACTCGCAGCCACTGCTCTACTTCAAGGGCTTCCACGCCCTCCAGGCCTACCGCGTCGCCCACTACTACTGGACGCACGACCGCACCGCGCTGGCGCTGTTCCTGCAGAGCCGGATCTCGGAGGTCTTCGCCGTGGACATCCACCCCGGCGCGCGCATCGGCAAGGGCATCATGTTCGACCACGCCACCTCGGTCGTGATCGGCGAGACCGCCGTGGTCGACGACGACTTCTCCATGCTGCACGAGGTGACGCTGGGCGGCACCGGGAAGGTCGGCGGCGACCGGCATCCCAAGATCGGCCGCGGCGTGATGATCGGCGCCGGAGCGAAGGTGCTCGGCAACATCGTGGTCGGCGAAGGTGCCAAGATCGGCGCGGGCTCGGTCGTGCTGGAGGACGTGGCTCCGTTCACCACCGTCGCCGGCGTCCCGGCGCGGCCGGTCACCTATCCCGTCCACGGCCTTCCCGCAATGGATCTGGACTCTGAGTCGGCCTGAAACCCTGAACGACGCCTTTACCCCAGTTTGGCGTATTTCCCCTAGTCACAGCGACTCGTAACCACAGGATGAGGGCCCAACCCTCGTTGGGGGACTTGCTCGGCGGTCGTCATTCATTGGTAAATCGTTGGCGTGAAGCCCCTCGTCCGTGCTCTCTCGACCGTTCTCGGGATCGCCCTGCTCAGCGGTCTCGGCCTGGCCGGCGCGCCGGACGCCACCGCAGCGTCCGACGCGACCAAGAAGAGCTTCATCGCGTCCGTGGTCACGCCCGCGCAGTCCGCGCAACGCCAGTACGGCGTCCCTGCCTCGGTCTCGATCGCCCAGGCAGCCGTGAATTCCGACTGGGGTACGGCCAAGCTGGCCACCGACGCCAAGAACTACTTCAACACCCGGTGCTCCGCGACGATGACCGCCGCCGAGTTCGCCAAGCTCGCCGAGGCCCAGGTCGGCAAGAAGTACGTGCTGGGGGCCGAGGCGGCGCTGACGAACGCGAACCCGAAGGCCTTCGACTGCTCGGAACTGGTGGAATGGCTCTTCGGGCGCTCCGGCAACCCGATCACCGACCTGGCAGCGGCGCAGTACGACGCGACCTCCGCGGTGTCGACCTCGTCCCCCAAGCCCGGCGACCTGGTCTTCCTGCGCAACAACCCGGCCCGCGCGAACGGCATCGGTCACGTCGCGGTGGTCACTAAGAAGCTCTCCAACGGCGACTGGGAGATCATCGAGGCCCGCGGCCACGCCTATGGCGTGGTCAAGACCACGCTCTCCTACTGGAAGCAGCGGTCCTACTTCGCAGGCATGCGGCGTTACGCCAAGCTGAACTTCGTCGGGCAGGACGGCGTGGTCAAGGCCGACTCGATCAGCAGCTACCAGTCCGGCTGCATCGCCGTCACCAGCAGCGGCAAGACGGTGAAGTACCGCAAGTACACCTCGCTCTCCAACTCGGTGCTGGACCACGCCGCCCTCGTCGCCGACGACTCCAGCTACGCCTCCGCCCGGCGCGCGCAGAACAGCGTGTCCGGCTACGTGGACGCGATCGCGCAGCTCGAAGGCGGCTCCGACCCGGCCGGCTACGCCAAGCAACTGCGCCAGGTCATCGACGCCTACGACCTCACCCAGTACGACGTCGCACCGCTGAGCATCGTCCTGCTCGCCAAGGCGTCCGGCCCGAAGGTCACCGCGCTGCAGTATCTGCTCACCGCAGCGGGCAAGACCGTGAAGGTGACCGGAACCTTCGACTCGGCGACCGAGGCCGCCGTGAAGGCGTTCCAGAAGGCCAAGGGTCTCGAAGCCGACGGTCAGGCCGGACCGCTCACGCTGACCGCACTGATGAGTTCCACCGAGAAGGGCCAGGACGGCCCGAGCGCGGCGGCCCTGAACGTCCTGCTCGCCCAGGCCGGCTACGCCACCGACCCGGACGCGACGTTCGGCGCCGTGACCCTGGAGTCGCTCACGGCCTTCCAGTCCGCCAACGGCCTGGAGGCGACCGGGGCAGCCAACGCGAAGACCTGGTCGCGGCTGTTCATGCTGCTGGAGACCGCCACCACCCCGGCTCTGAGCGGGACCACCACGGTCGGCAAGACCCTCGCGGCCGCTCCCGGCACCTGGGGACCGGGCAAGGTGGACATCGCCTACCAGTGGTACCGCGGAGGCGCCGCGATCGCTGCGGCGACGGCCGCCACCTACACCCTCCAGCCGGAGGACGCCGGCCAGCCCGTCAACGTGGTCGCCACCGGCAGCCGGGCCACCTACACCTCGGTGTCGCGCGCATCGGCCGCGACCGCGGCGATCACCCCCGCCAAGCTCACCAAGACGCCCGCACCGACGATCAAGGGCACCGCGACCGCCGGCAAGACCCTGACCGCCAGCGCCGGTACCTGGGCGCCCGGACCGGTGACGGTCGGCTGGCAGTGGTACCGGTCGAAGAAGCCGATCCCGAACGCCACCGCGGCGACGTACACCCTCACCGCGGACGACTACAAGGCCACCCTCACCGTTCGCGCCGTGGGCTCACGGCTCGGCTACTACAGCGTGAGCACGTTCTCCAAGGCCACCTCAACGGTGAAGCAGGGCAAGCTCGGCGCCATCGGCACCCCGAAGATCACCGGATCGGCCAAGGTCGGCAGCACCCTGACGGCCACCCCGGGCACCTGGGGCCCTGGCAAGATCAAGCTCGCCTACCAGTGGTACCGCGGCTCGACCAAGATCAGTGGCGCCACCAAGACCAGCTACAAGCTGACCACCAAGGACGTCGGGAAGACCGTGAAGGTGAAGGTCACCAGCAAGACCACTGCCTTCGCGTCCGCTTCGAAGACCTCCAAGGCCACCGCGAAGGTCGCCAAGGCACCGTCGAAGCCGAAGCCCAAGCCGAAGAAGTAGACCCGCCTGCCGCTGTCAGGAGCCGGGGGTGCAGGTGAGGTCGAGGGCGTACGGAATCAGCCGGCTGGAGTCCTTGCCGTTGCGGGTCTCGACCGCCAGGCCGTTGCCCGAGATCTGGTACCGCTGACCGGCCGTGGTCAGCTTCGCCGAGGTACCCTTGGCCGGCGCCGCCCCGGTGTAGCTGATCTGGCGGGTGATCCCCTCGCTGTCCTCGCCGAAGACCGCCATCATCGACTTGACCCTGGTCGCCTGAGCGTCCAGGACCACGGTGACGTCGACCGTCCCGTAGAAGTCGTTGGCGTGGTCGCCGACGGCGATCTTGATCGTGTCCCCCACCGTGCAGGTTCCGCTGAACCGGCTGGACACCTCGTAGGCGTAGAGCTTCATCGACCCGCTGGCCTTGCCGGTGACCGGCTCCGACGAGGACGGCGCGTCGCTCGGCGTCTGGGAGGGCATCGTCGACGGCGTGCCTCCGGGCGTGGACGGGGTTACCGGCGCGCTGGAGACGGACGGACTGGGCGGGTTGGCGCTGGGCTTCGGCGCGAACGCCGAGCCCCAGTTGAGCGGATCGGCACAGCCGGAGAACAGCAGCGTCCCGGTGACAGCACCGGCCGCGAGCGCATAGGTGAACGGCCTCACGGGTTCAATGGTGGTACCCGAGATCAAACGACCGGGTGAGACTCGCCCGCGCTTGGCGAAAGTTCAGCTGATCCTGATGCCGTACAGCTTCTTCGCGTAGGTGCCGACGACCAGCATGTTCCCGTACACCGCAGGCGACGCCTCGATGTTCTGGCTCAGCTGCAGGGTCGAGTAGTCCTCGCCGGTGTTCGGGTTGAACAGGTGCAGAAGGCCACTGGAGTCGCCGAAGATCCCGTAGCTGTGGCCGTCCGTCCCGGTCAGGATCAGCGGCGAACTCCAGCCGAAGTTCGGCAGCGCCCGGCTCCACGCGACCGCACCGGTCTTGCGGTCGAGGGCGAGCAGGGTGCCGGTCTTGTTCGAGCCGGTCTTGGCGACGTTGAAGAACACCAGGTCGGAGACCTCTCCCGTCCCCAGCACCGGGGTGGCCATCAGCCCGCCGTTGACGGCCTCGTTGTAGACCGCGTCGATCTGGTACTGCCACACCGTCGCTCCGGTGAAGCCGTTGAGCTTCTGGATGGTGATCGGGCCCGACTTCGCGCCGGCCTCGCCGCGCTTGTCCATCTCGTTGCCGGTGTAGATGAAGGGGGTGCCGTTGTCGTCCTCCAGCACGATCGAGGCGTCGGTGTCGTCACCGGTGGGGTGCACCCAGACGACCTGCAGCGTCGTGGCGTCCCAGCAGACGATGTTGCCGTCGTTGTCGCCGGCGTACATCAGGTTGCGGAAGGCGGCGGCCGAGCCCTCGATGCCGTGCCGGGAGGAGACCGGCGTGTTGTAGTCGAGCTTGTGGAACTCGGGCTTGACGCTGACCTTCTTGGCTGCGGCGTCGAAGGACGCGTTCAGCTTCACCTTGTAGATCAGTCCGTTCTCGGCCGGTTCGATCAGGGTGTCGGTGGCGGCGTTGACCAGCGAGGAGGAGTCGAACGCGCCCCAGTCCCGCGGTGCGCCGGCGTCCGAGCCGTCCCAGCCGTCGACCTCCTTGTTACCGATCAGGTCGAAGATCCGGTAGCGCCACCGGCCATCGGTGATCGATCCGTTCTGGTTCAGGCCCATGCCGGAGTACAGCAGCGGGTAGCCCCTGGGGTCGATCGAGCCCGTCCCCTTGAACGCGAAGCCGGAGTCGATCGGCGGCTTGGTCTGCTGGCCGGTGGCGAGATCGAGGCGGTAGACGTGGCCGTCCACGACCGGGTAGACCACCTCGACGAAGTCGGGATTGTCGATCTGGGCCTGGGTGAGCCCCATCGCCTGCTTGGTGTCCTTCGGCCAGTTCACCAGCAGCGGCTGGCCGGTCCAGCCGGCCCCGGCCCAGTGCGAGCCCTCCGCGTACACGTCCCCGGTGGTCTGGGTCCAGACGACCTGCAGTCGCTTGTCCTTGATGTCGGTACTGCCGTAGACCGGCGCGTCCCGGTAGTTGTTGCCGCGGAAGGTGAGCACGCCAGGGACGGTGGTGTAGGTGGAGCCGTCGCCGAAGGCCACCGGCCCGGAGCCGGTGTAGTTCTTCAGCACCTTGTTCGCGCCGTCCAGCACCTTCCAGGTGACCGCGCCACCGTCGTTCAGGATGGGCCGGCTGAACACTCCCCCACCCTCACTGCTCGGTGCCGTCCAGCCCGGCAGGCTGGACAGCTTGAGGGCCAGTCTGACCGGATCGGTCTCGGTGCTCGGCGCGCGGGACGGGCCGGCAGAGGCGTTCGGCCGGGTCCCGGGCGTGATCGCGGGACTCGCCGCGCAGGCGGCCAGGCTGGTCACCAGAGCCGTCGCAGCCAACAGGCGCCAGGCGCGGCGGGGTCGGGACATCTGCTTCCTTCGTTCGGGATCTCGTCCCGAGTCTAGAAGGCGCCGCCGTCAGAGCCCGGCCGGCTCGACGACCTCAACCCGCAACCGCATGCCCGCGGCGAGGTGGCTGAGCCCCCTGTGGTCGTCGGTGGCCACGGCCGCCACCAGGCTCGCCAGCAGGAACACCCAGAAGAGCAGCGGGACCGGGACCAGGTCTGAGGCCAACAGCACGAACCCACCAACCCCGGTGACGTACTTGGCCAGTCTCCGCAGCGGCACGTGAGTGCCCGGCGACGTGGGTTGGAGCTGGACGACCCCCTCGCCCAGCGTCCGGCCCCGGACGAGGACCCACCAGGCCTCCAGCAGCGCCGGCACGCCGTAGCCCAGCACTGTCTCCACCGAGGTCGGCAGGTCCGCCAGCCGCCACTGGAGCACGTACAGAGCGAACGCGCGCCAGCCGACGATGAGGCTCCCGCCGAGACCGACGATCAGCATCCCGTCGGCCAACATCCCGACCAGACGGCGGCCCAGGGTGACCCTGGTCACCGCGGGCAGCGGACGACGCCGGTCGAGCAGCGCGGCGACCGGCAGCGCCAGCAGCGAGCCGAGCAGGGCGCCGGAGGTGTTGACGATGATGTCGTCGACGTCGAAGACCCGATGGGCGCAGTGGTAGAGCCCCCAGATGCCGGTGCGCTGGGTGAACTCGATCGTCGCCGAGACGGCGAACCCGACCAGCGTCGCCACCACGGCTCCGCGGCGCGCGAGGATCCGCAAGAAGAACCCCAGCGGCAGGAACAGGACCACGTTGAGCAGCACCTGCAGCAGCGCCCGGTTGCGCAGGAACCGGTGCGGGTCGGCCCGGATGTCCGCGATGAACTGCAGCGGCCGGAGCTGGGCGGCCACGCAGCGGAAGGTGTCGTCCTCGGGAAGCGGCACCAGGGTGTAGCTCCACAGGGCGACGAAGTAGGTGGCGACCAGCACCAGCGTGACCAGGTCGATCGGACGCAGCCGTCCGGCCTTCCGGTAGCGGTAGGCGACCACCGGCACGAACAGCACCACCGCGAGCGCCGCGCCGACGACCAGCGCCACCCAGGTGCTCGGACCGAACTGTCTCAGCAACCCGCCTCCCCCGTGGCCCGGACGGTGATCGTCCGGGCCCACAGGCTAGCCCGTGGTCAGGAAGCCTGCCGGAGGGTGTCGGCGATGGGCGCCGTCGGGTGCCCGATCAGCGCGGCGAGCTCACCGTTGACGGCACCGAGTTCCCCGGCCGCGATGGCGGCGTCCACCCCGGTGATGAAGCCGACGGTGCCCTCGTCGAGTCCGGCGTCGCGCAGGATCGCAGCCTCCTCGGCTGCACTGACCTTGCGCGCGGCGACCTCGCGGCCGAGGATCGCGCCGATCGTGGCAGCGAGGTCGTCGAAGCTCCAGGCCACATCACCGGTGAGCTCGTAGACCCGTCCCACCTCGTCGCTCAGCAGCACGACGGCCGCCGCCTCGGCGAGATCGCTGCGGGACGCGCTGGCGACCCGTCCGTCCCCCGCAGCCGTGAGCACCTCGCCGGTCGAGGCGGCCGTGTGCAGGGCCGGAACATAGTTCTCGTGGTACCAGCCGTTGCGGAGCACGACGTGCGGGACGCCGCTGTCGGCCAGGTAGTTCTCGGTCGCCTTGTGCTCCGGCGCGACCGGGTTGATCGAGTCGTCCGCCTTCGGCGCGCTGGTGTAGAGCACCCGGCCAACGCCGGCAGCCTGCGCCGCGTCGATGACCGCCTGGTGCTGCTGGGCCCGGCGTCCCATCGCCGTCCCGGAGACCAGCAGCAACGACCGCACGCCGGCGAGCGCGGACGCGAGCTCGTCCGGCTGGTCGTAGTCGAATGCGCGAACCTCGACGCCCGCCGCGGCGAGGGTGCCCGCCTTGGCCGGATCACGGACGAGGGCGACGACCTCGCCGGGAGCGGCTCCCCGCGCGAGCAGGTGCTCGATGACGAGTTGGCCGAAATGGCCGGTGGCTCCGGTGACGGCGATGGTCATGGTTACTTCCTTTCGAGGTGGCTCACCTCGACAACCATGCAGACCCTGGCCTGATTCCCTACTGGCCGGCGCGGGCGTCCTTGACGAACCGCTTCAGTACCCAGCCGAGCAGCAGCCAGCCGCCGAGCGCCATCACGATCCAGATGATCAAGGCCGCCACCACCCAGGTGGCGAAGGTGGTCACGTGGACTCCCCCCGGGAACAGCGAGGCGATGAAGAGGGCCAGCATCGTCGACACGATCCCGATGCCGCCGAGCAGGGCCGAGGCGTACTTGCGGGCCAGGTTGAACACGAACGGGGCCAGCACAGCCTGCGCGATCGTGAGCACGATCACGGCCACCAGGATGCCGTTCCACTCCACCCGGAAATCGGGCAGCATCAGGGTGGCCAGCAGGACACCGACGGCGGCCGAGACCAGGTTGACGGCCACACTCCACAGAAAACGCACCATCTCTGCCTCCTAGCCTCCGATGCCCGATGCGATGATCCCGGTCACGACGACCGAGGTGATGGTGACGGTGGAGAAGCCGGCGACGATCATCTTCGGCAGGATCTGGCCCTCGATGGCCGCCACCTCCTCGGGCGTCTCCCCGGCGCCTCGCGCGGCCTCCTGGGACAGGATCATCGTCCCCGGGAAGCCGTAGAGCGAGGTCAGCCCGATGGCGATCGACATCGGGACGCTGTAGCCGAGCAGCTTGCCGACGCCGGCGGAGAACGCGGCGATGCCGATCACGCCGAACACGAACACCAGCACCAGGGGCCAGGCCAGGGCCAGCAGGTCGGCGGGCCTCAGGGTCGCCAGCGGCCCGAACACCATGATCAGGATGGCCAGCATCATCAGCCCGTACGCGTCGATCCCCGACAGCACGGACGGCTTGAACACCCCGGTCGCACGGAGGGTGATGCCGAAGATCAGGGCGACGACAAACGTGTTCAGCGTGCCGCCGGTGATGTTGTTGATCCAGATGCTGACCAGCACCACGATGCCGACACAGAACAGCGTGCCCGGCGTCGTGCGCAGGAAGTCGGGCAGCATCCCCTTGGACTCGGCCGCCGCCTCCTCGTCCGCGGGCACCGCGATGTGCCCGGCCCGGTAGTCCTCCTTCAGCCGTGCCGCCTCACGACGGAGGATGATCGAGGTCAGCGGGAAGCCGATCAGTCCCTGCAGTGCCGCGATCAGGACGGGGAACGCCGCGACGGTGGTGAGGCCGGCACCCAGCGCCGCCTCCTGAACCATCAGCACCGAGATCGTGCCGCCGGACAGCGCGCCGATGCCGGCGATCATGAAGTCCCGTCCGGTGGCGACCAGCTCGCCGTAGTCGTTGACCCGGGGCATCCCGGTGCCGAAGATCAGGGTCGCGACGACGAGCAGGATGCCGATGCCGACCACCGTGGCGATGCCGATCAGCAGCGTCTTCCACTGCTTCTTGAAGTCGTCGATGCTGATCACCGTCCCGAGGTGGACGATGATGAAGCCGACCACCACACCGGCCAGGCCGAGCAGCGACGAGTCCTGCAGCAGGGTGGACGGGAAGAGGCCGGTCATGAAGCCGACCAGGAAGATGATCGAGGCCACGAACAGGCTCGACAGCAGCGACTTGGTCTTCTTGGCGACCCAGTCGGCAGCCGTCCAGACCAGCATGACGACCACGAAGGCCAACACCGGGTTCATCTGTTCCCTCACGTCTTCAGCAGCAGTGGCAACATCATGGCGCAGCAGGCGGCCCGGCGGGTGGGCACGGGGGTGTTTCGGACCGTGTCGGACCGCATTCGGCGCAAGATGGAGGCATGGCCTCCATCCGCGACGTCGTGATCGACTGCCGGCATCCCGCGTCGCTGGCCCGGTTCTGGGCCGCGGCGCTCGACGGATACTCGGTGGCTCCCTACGACGAGGCAGAGCTGACCCGTCTCCGCGGGCTGGGGATCGATGACCCCGAGGACGACCCCACGGTCCTCGTCGAAGCCGCTGCGGGCATCCGGCCGAGGCTCTTCTTCCAGAAGGTGCCCGAGCCGAGGATGGTCAAGAACCGCGTCCACCTCGACCTCCACGCCGCTGACGCGACCACGGAGGTCGCCCGGCTCATCGGACTGGGCGCCACCGTGCTGGCCGAGCGAGGAGAGTGGACGGTGCTGGCTGACCCCGAGGGAAACGAGTTCTGCCTCCAGCGGTGACGGCCGCGCCGGTCAGTCGGAGATCGAGGCGACGGTCGTGGGCGGTGCGTCGGCGTCCGCTCCGGGATGGAAGCGCGACAGCAGCACCACCCCGTAGATCGCGACGGCGGCGAACAGCAGCATCAGGACGGCGGCGCCCGCGGTGATGTTCACGCCCTCGCCCAGGACGGCGATCCCGTAGGCCACTCCGGCGACGGGAGCCGCGGCGTTGAGCGTGCCGACAACGGTCTCCGCTGCGCCGGAGGCGTAGCCCTGCTGGATCCAGATGCCCGCGCACACCATGCCGGCCAGGATCGAGGCGGCCAGGAACCAGAACGTCGGCGAGGCGAGCCAGGGGCGGCTGGTCGTGTAGTGACCGATGGCTTTCACCACGCCCGACTCGGAGCCGTAGATGACCGCGGCGGCGGCCGACCAGGCCAGGCAGCGCCACGCCAGCGGACCGCGGGAGCCGACCAGCGCGAGCAACGCTGCGACACCGAAGCCGGCCAGCGTCCCAACGACCAGCCAGGTGTCGTTCAGCACTGGTGCCGGCGCGGCATGGGTGATCGCGACCCAGGCGAAGGCCGCCGTCCCGACGACGGTCAGTGCTGCCGCGCCCCACATCTGGCCGGCGATCGGACGCCGGTGGACGCGCGCCGCGAGCAGGATCGTCCACGGCACCGCCAGGACGCCGATGGGCTGCACCACGGTCACCGGCGCGAGCAGCAGGGCCGTCATCTGCAGGACGGCGCCGACGCCGGTGAGCGCGAGCCCGCCGAGCCACCGAGGGTTGCGGATCACGGCCAGCAACTGCTTGCCGGACAGCTTCGTCCCCGGCTGGCCGGCGGTGTCGCCGACGGCCAGGTGCTGGATCACCGACGCCACCGCCAGGGCGACCGATGCGAGGACGGTCAGGACGACCGCCAGGGGGATGTTCTGTGTCATGTCTCCTCAGAACGGCCAGATCAGCGGAACCCAGAACACGCCGACCACGACGAACAGCAGCAGCAGCGGCAGCCCGAGCTTCCAGTAGTCGGTGAACCGGTAGCCGCCCGGCTCCATCACCATCGTGTTGGCGGCCGTCGCCACCGGGGTGAGGAAGGACGCGGCCCCGACGACGGTCAACGCCATCAGGAACGGCAGCACCGAGACGTGCAGGTCGGTGGCCAGCACGGTCGCGATCGGGACCATGATCAGCACCGTCGCGGTGTTGGAGATCAGCTGGCCGAGGACGACGGCGAGCACGCACATCACCAGCAGGCCGAGGTATGGGGTGGCGTTGCCGACCAGGTTCAGTACGCCCTGGGCGACCAGTTGCGCGGTGCCGGTGGTGCTGAACGCCGTCGACAGCGGAATCATGCCGCCCACCAGCACGACCGTCGTCCAGGAAACCGAGCGGTACGCCTGGTACGGGGTGAGCACCTTGGTGACGACGACGGCGCAGGCCGCGAGCAGGCCGGCGATGGCCGGCGGCACGACACCGGTGGCCAGCAGCACGACCATCGCGGCGAGGATGCCGATCGCACGCTTGGCGCCGGCACCGAGCGGGACGGCGCGACGCAGGGTCGCCGGCTCGTCCACGACCAGGACCTCCGGGCCGGACGTGTGGTGCTCGAGGTCGTCCCAGGTACCGCGCAGGAGCAGGGTGTCGCCCGCCTGGAGGCGCGCGTCCTCGCCGGTGACGTCCCCGCCGGCGCGCTGGACGCCGAGCACGACGAGGCTGCCGCTCGGGGTGGTCATGCCGGTGAAGAAGTGTTCACCGATCAGTTCGGAGCGCGGCGGGATGACCACCTCGGTGATCCCGTTCGTCACTCCCACAAGGTCGGTCGAGTCGGGCAACTGGTACTGCAGCCGCAGCACCTTGGCCAGCGCGGACACGTCCGAGGACAGGACGGTCGGTTCGCGGGTCGGCAGCACCCGGTTGCCGAGCAGGACGATGATCAGCAAGGTGCCGGCGAGCAGCGGCAGCCCGGCGAGGGCGAACTCGAAGAAGCCGAACGGCCGCGCACCCGCATCGGCGGCGGCTTCGCTGACGATGATGTTCACCGGCGTGCCGGTGAGGGCGAGCATCGAGCCGGCGTGCGCGCTGAAGGCCAGTGGCATCAGCAGCTGGCTCGGAGCCAGCCGGGAGCGGATGGCGACAACGACGACGACGGGGATCAGCGCGGCCACCGCGCCGTTGACACTGATCAGCGCGGTCAGCACCGCCACCAGCAGGCCGATCACCACCAGCAGCGGCGTCCGCTTGGTGCCACCGCGGCTGATCACCTGCTGGCCCGCCCACGCCGTCACACCGGTCGCGTCCAGTGCCTCGCTGACGATGAACAGCGCGGCGATGAAGATCACCGTGGGGTCGCCGAAACCGGCCAGCGCCTGGTTGAGAGTCAGCACGCCGGACGCCCACAACAGGATCGCCACCCCGAGCGCGACAACGCCCATGGAGATCCGGTTGGAAACGAAGGCGATCACTGCGAGGACAAGGATCGTCAAGGTGATCGCTACCGGGGTCACCGCGTCAGCGTATCGGCCCGGCGAGGCAATAGGCTCTCACCATGACAGAAGCTACCCGGTGGTGGCGGCGCTCGGCATCGCTGACCTGGGCGTCGGTGCTGGCGATCGCGGCGGTGATCACCCTGATCGCCGGCGGCATCGGCGCCGTGGCCGCGGTCACCCTGACCGCAGGACCGGGTTCGTGCAACACCGAGCGGGTCGCGTCCCGGGCGCTGCCCGCCGTCGTCACCGTGCTGGTCGGCTCAGCCGGCGGCTCGGGCTCGGGGTCGGGTTCGATCATCAGCTCGGACGGCATGGTCCTGACCAACGATCACGTGATCGCGCCGGCCGGTGGCAACGGGACGCTGGAGGTGCTGCTCAACGACGGGACGAAGGCTGCCGCGAAGCTGGTCGGGACCGACCCGTTGACCGACCTCGCCGTCCTCAAGATCGACAAGACCGGCCTGCCGACGCTGCAACTGGCTCCCAACGAGGCGCTGCGGGTCGGCCAGCCGGTGGTGGCGCTCGGCGCTCCCCTCGGCCTCTCCGGGACGGTGACGAGCGGCATCGTCAGCGCGCTGAACCGGAACGTGCCGGCACCGAAGTCGGGTGGTGGGACGACCGTGCTGATGAACTCCGTTCAGACCGATGCCGCCATCAACCCCGGCAACTCCGGCGGTCCGCTGGTCACCTGCTCGGGCCTGCAGATCGGTGTGAACACCGCTATCTCCACCGTCCCCAATTCCGACGGCACGGCCGGTGGCGGCAGCGTCGGGATCGGCTGGGCCGTGCCGGCGGCGACCGCGCAGCGGATCAGCTCGGAACTGATCGCCAACGGCCGGGCCAGTCACCCGTGGCTCGGCCTGTCGGTGAGTGAGATCTCCCCGGACGTCGCCGACCGCTTCGGCACCACCTCAGGCCTGTTCGTCCAGGCGGTGAGCGCCGGTGGACCGGCCGCGACGGCCGGCCTCAGGGAGGGTGACGTGATCACCCGCCTGAACGGCGGCCAGGCCACCAGCCTGACGCTGTCGGCGCTGCAGCTGTCCGGCAAGGTCGGTGACGAGGTCCCGGTCGAGTTCGTCCGCGACGGCCAGCGTGCCGCGGCGACGGTCACGCTGGCCGAGCAACCCTGAGCCAGGTGGCCACTCGGCCCCCAAGCCTTTCCT
This sequence comes from Propionibacteriaceae bacterium, assembly GCA_017306015.1. Taxonomy (GTDB): domain Bacteria; phylum Actinomycetota; class Actinomycetes; order Propionibacteriales; family Propionibacteriaceae; genus Propionicimonas. The sequence continues at coordinate 15,920 of JAFKJK010000008.1, read as the reverse complement.
GCGTCGTCCCGGCGAACGCCGGGATCCCCGCTCCGACGTCGCTGCCCGGGCGCCGGGGGTCCCGGGTCGGAGCCCGGGACGACGCATAGGAGTGGTCACCAGAGGCCGCGGCTCGGGGCCGGGGACGACGCGTACAGGTGGGCCGCCAGGAAAACCGGTCCACCGCCACCTGCGTCGTCCCGGCGAACGCCGGGATCCCCGCACCAACGTCGCTACCCGACCGCCGGGGGTCCCGGGTCGGAGCCCGGGACGACGCGTAGGAGTGGTCACCAGAGGCCGGGGACGACGCGTAGGAGTGGCCGTCAGAGGTCGCGGGTCAGGATCGGGGACGACGCGTAGGGTGAACCGCAGCCAGGCGACCCGGGGCAGTCCACGCCTGCGTCGGTCCCGGCGCAGGCGGCGTGACTAGGACGCGGCGACCGCTCCGAAGCGGAACGCGCGGACGATCTGGACGATGCCCATGACGACCAGCCAGATGCCGAGCAGCCAGAACAGCAGGGCCGTCCCCCACAGCGGTGAGGTCACCAGGGCGATGCCACCCAGAATGCTGATCACGGCGTAGATCACCGTCCACACCTTCGAACCCGCATCAGGCAGCAGCGTGATCGCGACGATGCCCTCGATGATCCAGGTGATGCCGATCATGATGCCGATCACCAGGGCCAGTGCCGCCACCGCTGCGCCCAGGTTGGCGAAGGTCACGATGGCCGCGACGAGGAACAGTGCGCCGAGGACGAGGTGCCCGATCCGGGGCCACAACCCGAGCCGGCTGGAGAAGATGCCGATGCCGAGGTAGGCGAGGCCCGCGATCAGGACGTAGGCGGCCAGGAAGCCGGCGATCACCATCCCGACGCCCTTGGGCTGGAACAGGATCAGGACGCCGATCACCAACGAGACCAGCCCGGTGATGCCCAGTGCAGCGCGGATCGAACTGACCACTTTCTGCTCCGGCGGTGCTTCGAAAGCGAGATGTGTCATGGTGACTCCCTTCGTTGCCACCGACGCTACCGCCAGCCCGCCTCCCCGGCCCGCAGGCGGACGGCCGGGTGGGCAATTCGCTGCTGCCGCCTCAGTTCCGGCCGCTGATCTGTCCCCGCTCGGCCAGGTCGGCCAGGATCTGCGCGTACAGCTTGTCGTCGATCCGGTACTTGGCCCGGTAGATCAGGTAGCTGATCACGATCAGGACCGGTGGCAGCACCAGCATGCCGAGCCGGATCGTCATCAGGCCCGCGGGTGTGGTGGCTCCCGGCAGGTCGGGGTTGACCGCGGCGATGACGACCAGCACCGCGACGATCTGGGTGCTGAGCGCCGCCCCCACCTTGTTGATGAAGGGTTGCAGCGAGAAGGTGACCGCGGTGTTGCGGCGGCCGAGCTTCCACTGGCCGTACTCGATCGTGTCGGTGAGGAAGACCAGCATCAGCATGGTGACGAACGCGTCCCCGATGAACAGCAGCAAGCCGGCGACGCCGATGGGGATGATGTTCATCGGGCTGAAGAAGAACACCACGTAGCCGAGCAGGATCAGCGCGATGGCGGCGTTGAACAGCGCCCGCCGGGAGAACCGCTTCGCCAGCGCGGGGAAGATCGCGAAGCCGATCAGCTGGCTGCCCACCAGGATGGCCCCGAACGGCGAGTACATGTCCTCGTCGCCGTAGACGTACTTGAAGAAGTAGGTGCCGAAGGTGGTCGTGGTCAGGTAGCCGGTCATGAACAGCACCATCGAGATCGCCACCCACAGCAGCTGGTCGTTGCCGAACACGACCTTGGCGAGCTCGCGGAGGTTCGTGCGCTCCTGTTCGACGGCCAGCTTCGGCTCGCGGACGCCGAACAGGGTGACGGCCTGTCCGGCCAGCATGATCACGACGACGCCGATCGCGAACACCGTCCAGGCCCCGGTCTGGCCGAAGGCCGGGGTGAGGGCGGACGTGACCGGCAGCACCGCGACCACGACGACCAGCAGCCCGATCGTGGCGAACGCCTTCGCGACCGCTCCGATGCTCTCCCGCTTGCGCTGGTCGAGGCTGAGTGCCGGCAGCAGCGACCAGTACGGAATGTCGTTGGCCGTCCAGGACAGGCTCCACAGCAGGTAGATGCCGGCGAAGACGACCACGAACGCCGCCCCGGACAGGTGGATGTCGGTGAACAGCAGGACGGTGAACACCGCCGAGGCGACGACTCCCCCGGCGATCCACGGCTTGTACTGTCCCCAGCGGCTCTTGGTGTTGTCGACGATCGCGCCCATCACGATGTCGGCGACGGCGTCGAACAGCCGGGCGGCCAGGATCAGCGAGCTGGCCCACAGGAAGTCCGAAGCCGAGGGCCGCAGGATGTCGGACAGGAAGTAGACCAGGTAGATGCTGACCAGCGTGTAGACCATGTCCCGGCCCACCGTGCCGATGCCGAAGGTCCACTTGTTGCGGCGGTCGACGACCGCGGTCTGGGTGCTCATTCCGCCTCCACCACATAGAGGGTTGACCCGTACTCGCCCAGCAGCCGGGTGCGATCGTCGATGCCCGACCCGTCGAATTGGGGCGCCAGCTGCAGCCGGGACAGGGTGGCCCCGGTTCCGGAGTAGGTCTCGGCGTTGGCCGGCATCCGGTAGTGCCGGTCGACCAGCCGCTGGAGCGTGCCGCCGTCCCTGATCGGGACGGGGCTGATGTGGTTCACCAGCCGGCCGAAGTCCCGGATCGAGTGGCTCTGCGGACGCGCCGTGACCCGGTAGCGGCGGGACGCGTCCAGCCCGGGGATCGGCAGCCACTCCGGCGGCCCGGCGGCGGTGAGCCGGGTCTGGTAATGGCCGACCAGCCGCGGCTCGCCGTCCGCGTCGTGCAGGCTGACCGTCAGTTGCCCCGGGCGGACGGGGTCGGCCCGGCGCAGCCGTCCGTACTGGCAGGTGGCGCGATGCGCCTTGTAGAACGCGATCTGGGCGCGCACCTCCCGCCGCTCGGACGGGGTCAGGCTGCGCGGGTCGAGCTCGTAGCCGAGGACGCCGATCGCCGCGACGTTGAACCGGGTGGACAGCGGGGTCGCACGCAGCGTCTGCTCCGACGGGGACGCGGTGACGTGGGCCCCGATCGTCGAGGGCGGGTACAGGTAGCTCAGCCCGAGCTGGATCGCCAGCCGCTCGATCGGGTCGGTGCAGTCGGACGCCCAGACCTGCGGGGAGAAGCACAGCATGCCGAGGTCGAACCGGTTGCCGCCGGATGCGCAGCTCTCCAGCAGGATCTGCGGGCGCGGGCCGAACACCCGGCGGAGCACGTCGTAGAGGCCGAGCACGTAGCGGTGCGGCAACTCGCCGGCAGGGCAGGCGGTCGAGTACAGATCGGAGAAGGTGCGGTTCGAGTCCCACTTGACGTAGCTGATCGGGGCGGAGTCCAGCACGGTGGAGAGTTCGGCGACGATGTGGTCGCGGATCTCGGGTCGGGTCAGGTCGAGGACGAGTTGGTGGCGTCCCAGCGACGGCTCGCGTCCGGGCAGCTGGATCGCCCAGTCGGGGTGCTCGCGGTACAGCTTGGAGTCGGGGTTCACCATCTCCGGCTCGACCCACAGTCCGAAGTCGAGGCCGAGGTCGCGCACCTTCGAGGCGAGCCCGCCCAGTCCGTCCGGGAGCTTCTTGGGGTTGACGTCCCAGTCGCCGAGGCCGGCCCGGTCGTCGTTCCGGTCGCCGAACCAGCCGTCGTCGAGGACGAACAGTTCGACGCCGAGCCGCTTGCCCTGCCGCGCCATCGCGATGAGGTTGCGCTCGTTGATGTCGAAGCTGACGGCCTCCCAGCTGTTCAGCAGCACTGGACGCGGCCGGTCGGCCCACTCGCCGCGGACGATGTGGTCGCCGACGAAGGCGTGCAGGTTGGCCGACAGCCCGTTGAACCCGTCCGAGGAGTAGGAGAGCACCGCTTCGGGCGTCTCGAAGCGCTCGCCCGACCCCAGCGTCCAGTCGAAGCCGACCGGGTTGATGCCCGACTGCACCCGCACCTGCTCGCGATGGCTGAGCTCGACGGCGGTGTAGTGGTTGCCGGAGTAGACGAGGTTGAAGCCGTAGACCTCGCCGTGATCCTCACCGGCACCACGCCGGGCGAGCAGGACGCCGGGGTTGTGCCGGTTGCTGGAGAACCCGGTGGCCGAGCTGTTGATGTAGATGCCCCGGCCGACCGCACGGACGTGCCGGTGCGTCTCGGCGGCCCACGCGCCGTCGAAGGTGACCAGGTCGAAGCCCCGGTCGGGCAGGTCCACCTGCTGGCTCATCAACCGGCGGATGGCGACGGGCCCGGCGCCGTTGTTCGTCAGCACCGTCCGCCGGGTGACGGTGTTGGCCGCCGCGAAGACCGTGTAGAACAGGGTGAGTTCCAGGTCGCCGTCGGCGAGCCGCACTTCGAGGGTCGCAGCCTGGCCGGGCTCGGCGATGGCCGTCGGCAAGCCGTCCTGACAAGGGACGACGCCTTCGTGGAGGGTGTGCCCGACATAGCGGAGGTCGGTGGTCGTCCCGCCGTCCGGCAGCCGCACCTCGACCGACGGCAGCCGGTAGTCGCCCTTGCCGAGGCCCGAGACCTCCTGCGGAACGTAGTCCAGGCAGTAGCCGGGGTCGGACTCGGTGTAGGTGACGCCGGAGTGGCCGGACGCCTGCTTGACCACCAGTGGCTCGTAGTCGGCGGCCGCCTCGAGGTGGCCGAGGGCGGGTCCGAAGTGGACGTGTTCGAGATGGCCGTGCCGGGTGACGCGGAACAGGTAGCTGACCCCGTCCGCCCTCAGGTGGAAGGCCGGCTCGGTTCCGACCACCTCGATGAGGCCGGGCTTGCTGGGCACGGCCCTGACGCTAGCGCACGGACGCCCTGGGTGGGACGGATCGCGGCGGGAGTCGTGAGAGAATGGTTCGATGCGTGCCTATCGGGAGATCCTTGCCATTCCGGGCGCGCTGAAGTTCTGCGCAGCCGGTCTGCTGGCCCGCTCCGGCGGGGCGATGATGGGCCTCGGCATCGTGCTGATGGTGTCCTCGCTCTACGGCAGCTACGGGCTGGCCGGAGCGCTGGCCGCCGCGAACGGCGTGGCCTGGGCCATCGGGACGGCGGTGCTGTCGAACCTGGTCGACCGGTACGGCCAGCGCCGCGTGATGTACCCCGCCGTCGTCGTGTCGGCCACGATGCTCGCTGTCGTGGTGGTGCTCGCGCTGCTGAAGCTGCCGGCCTGGACGCTGTTCGCGCCGATCGTCATCAGCGGGGCGACCGGCGGCGCACCGGGAGCGCTCGTCCGAACTCGCTGGAACTACGTGCTCGACGACCCCACCCGGCTGCACACGGCGTTCGCGCTGGAGTCGACGCTCGACGAACTCACCTTCGCGATCGGTCCGGTCGCGGCCACGGCGCTGTCGGTCGGCGTCCACCCAGTCGCGGGGTTGGTGGCACCGATCGTGCTCTCCCTTGTCGGGGCCAAGCTGTTCTACTCCCAGCGGGAGACCGAACCGCCGCCGCATCCGCGAACGGCCGCAGACACGACCACCTCGCTCTGGCGGCGGCTGATCCTCTTCGTGCCCGGCGTGGCTGCCGTGGTCGCGGTGAACGTGCTGATCGGCAGCATGTTCGGCGCGATCGACGTCAGCGTGGTTGCGGCCGCGACGTCGTGGGATGCGCGGGCGGCGTCCGGCGTGATCCTCGCGCTGTTCTCGATCGCGTCCGGACTGGCCGGTTTCTGGTATGGGGCCAGGACCTGGACGGGCGTGGTTTCGAAGCGGTTCCTGATCGGCGTGATCGCCATGTTCGTCACCGCCGCGCTGCTTCCCTTCGCGAATACGGTGGTGCTGCTGGGCGCGATCGGGATGCTGTTCGGCGCCACGGTTGCGCCGACGCTGATCACCGGCAACACCGTGCTGGAGAAGCTCGTGCCGACCAGCCGCCTCACCGAGGGGCTGAGCTGGATGGGCACGGGCCTGGGCATCGGCGTCTCGATCGGGTCGAGTGTCTCCGGCAACCTGATCGACAGCTCCGGTTACCACGCCGGGCTGTTGGCGGTCGTGGCGTTCGGAGCGGTCGCCGCCCTGATCGCCGCGGCGTCCTACCGAACGGTGCGGCGCCACGTGCACGGCGAGGGACGCGTCACGCCCGGCCAGCCGGTGGACTCCCCCACTGCCTGAACCTCGGTTGTCCGGATCCTGAGGCTGTCGAAGGACGTCCCCTCGAAGGCAAAGCAACGCGGTGTGCCGGCGGCTCCGGCTTCCACTTCCTCCCCCAGCCGTCGTCCCGGCGCACGCCGGGATCCCCGCACCGGCCCGGCCACCCGACCACCGGAATCCCGAGTCGACCGTGAACCGAAGTACCTGTCCCCAACCGTTCAGCCCGGCTCCGGCTTCCGCCTCCCCACCCGTCATCCCGGCGCACGCCGGGATCCCCGCACCGGCCCAGCCACCCAACCACGAGGAATCCCCAGCCCAAACCGCGACAACCGCGAACCGAAGTACCTGTCCCCAACCGTTCAACCCGTCGAAGGCCAAGGAACGCGACGTGCCGGCGGCTCCGGCTTCCACCTCCCCCACCCGTCGTCCCGGCGCACGCCGGGATCCCTGCACCGGCCCGGCCACCCAACCACCACGAATCCCGAGTCGACCGTGAACCGAAGTACCTGTCCCCAACCGTTCAACCCGTCGAAGGCCAAGGAACGCGACGTGCCGGCGGCTCCGGCGCCCGCCTCCCCCCACCCGTCGTCCCGGCGCACGCCGGGATCCCCCGCACCAGCCCAGCCACCCAACCACCAGGAATCCCCAGCCCAAACCCACGACAACCGCGAACCGAAGTACCTGTCTCCAACCGTTCACGATGAACTGGCTTCCACCTCCACCCACCCGTCGTCCCGGCGCACGCCGGAATCCCCGCACCAGCCCAGCCACCCACCACCACGAATCCCCAGCCCAAACCCGCGACAGCCGCGAACCGAAGTACCTGTCCCCGACGGTTCAGCCGTGAACCGAAGTACCTGTCCCCAACGGTTCAGCCGTGAACCGAAGTACCTGTCCCCAACGGTTCAGCCGTGAACCGAAGTACCTGTCCCCGATCGTTCACGTGCCTTTCTGGATGCAAGATGTATCTTGTATCCAAGACGGATGGGAGGGACGATGAACCATCGGGAGGATCCGGACAAGCGGTTCTACGGCGCGATCACGGTGAGCGAGCGCGGCCAGATCGTGATCCCGGCGCAGGCGAGACGGGACTTCGGCATCGAGGTCGGCGACAAGCTGCTCGTCTTCGGTGACCTGAAGCACGGCATCGCCATCGCGAGAGCGGACGATGTCGTCGCCCGGCACCCCGGGACGGCGGCCATCCTCGGGGACGCGGATGTTCCTGACTGACCGCGGCGCCGCCCGCCTGGTCAGCACGACAGCGAACGCGGTGGCAGCGGTGTTCGGCTTCGGCGGCGCGTGGCTCACCGGGTTCAGTCCATGGGCCATCCTGGCAGCCCCGATGGGCGGCACGATCGGGTGGTTCGTGGGCTGGGCCGCGGGGCGCCGGACCGGCCGCGCGCTCACAAGGACGGGCTACGCGCCCGCTGGCCGGGCGGTCTACCGGCTCGGAGAACTGCCCCCGGGCGAATCCACGGCCGGCGGCAAGGCCCGGGCACTGTCGCGGCTGGTCAGGGCCGGGTTGCCGGTGCCCCGCGGGTTCGTCCTGCTGCCGCGCGCCTTCGACGCTCACCCGCTGACCCGCTCGGCTGCGGACGCGCTGGCAGCGGAGTTGGCGCGCTTCCCGGACGGACAGCGGTTCGCCGTCCGCTCCTCCGCGCTCGCCGAGGACTCGGCGTCCGCCTCCTTCGCCGGCGCCTACGAGACCGTCCTCGACGTGAGCGCCGGACAGGTGCCCGCAGCGATCGCCACCGTGCTGGCCTCCGGCGAGTCCGGCCGCGTGGCGAGCTACGGCGAGGCGGTCGGGAGCCGCTACGGCGAGGTCGCGGTGGTCGTCCAGGCGCTGGTCCCGACCGAACAGGCCGGCGTGCTGTTCACCGCTGACCCGCTCACCGGCGACCTCGGACGGATGACCGGCAGCGTTGTGGACGGGCTGGGCGAGAGTCTGGTGTCGGGGTCCAGCACTGGGACGGAGTTCAGCCTGGCCCGACCCTCCGGCGCGTACACCGGCCCGGACGCGCTGCGTCCCGTCGCGGACGTGCTGCATCGGTGCGCGCACGACATCGAGGGCATCTTCGCCGGAGTGCCGCAGGACATCGAATGGGCCCTCGCCAGTGGTCGGGTGTGGATCCTCCAGGCCCGTCCGATCACGACCCTCAATCCGTGGCAGCCGCGGACGGCGGAACGCAACGATTCGCTGGCCGGAGCCTGCCTGTGGTCGGCGACCAATCTCGGCGAGGCCAATCCCGAGGCGCAGACTCCGCTGACCATCTCCTGGATGGCGTACCAGCAAGCCAACGGCGGCCCGTCCATGGCGTTGCGGGGACGGGAGATGGCCGGCTCCATCGGCGGTCGGCCCTACGCCAACCTGTCGGTCCAGATCACCGCGCGGCGCGGGAAGTCCGGCAAGCTCGACCCCAGAGACGCGTATCGCAAGCTCGCTGGCTGGTGGGGCGACCTGCCGGCCGACGTCCCGGTGCCGCTGGTGCCGATGACGTCACGGGACTGGAACGACGCCGGCCTGGCCCTGCTCGGCAGCCTGGCCCGGATCGCCTGGACGCGACGTCGCCTGCCGGCCTTCCTGCGCGGCCACCAGCCCCGCTGCGCCGAACTGATCTCCGCGGTCGAATCCTGCGCCACTACCGGAGAGCTGCGGCAGCTGTGGCACGACGCCTTGCTCGACTTCTCCATCGGCTCCTTCTGGGCGGTGATCGCCGCCGGCTCGGACTCCCCCGCGCTCCTGGAGGCCGAGCTCCGTCAACAGCTCGGTGCGGACGACGCCTCGGCGCTGATGTCGAACCTGTCCGGACTCGTCGGAGACCTGGAGAGCCTCGGCCCGGCCGCCGGGTTGCAGGATGTTCTGGCCGGCCGGCTCTCGCGGGAGCAGTACCTCGACCGTTTCGGGCACCGAGGCGTCAACGAGGCGGAACTGGCGTGGCCCCGGCCGGCGGAGGACCCCGACTGGCTCGACCGGATGCTGGCGCAGGCAGTCGGCGGCGCCGACCTCGGCGTCCGACGGCAACGCCAGCAGGACGCCTTCGACGCCGCGCTGAGCCGGCTGGCTACGCGCGACGCCCGGCTCGCTGCACGGGTTCGTCGCCAGCTCGAACGGGCCGCCAGGCGGGCGGCGCTGCGGGAGTCCGTCCGCTCCGAGGGGGTCCGGACGACCGGGGTCATGCGCCGGTTCGCCCTCCGGGCGGGCAGCCTGCTCGACATCGGCGACGACGTGTTCCTGCTCACCATCGAAGAACTGCTGGCCGCGCTCGACGGCGATCGCAGCGCGCTCGGGCTGCTCGCGCTCCGACGCGACACCTACCGGCGGTACCGGCAACTGCCGCCGTTGCCGGGCATCATCTGCGGGTCGTTCGACCCGTTCGCCTGGGCTGCCGACCCCGATCGCAGGACGGACGTGTACGTCGCCGGTGTCCGGGCAGACCCGCTGCCCGATGACGGCTCCGACGTGGTCGTCGGCCACGCCGGGGCGCTCGGCACCGTGGAGGGCGTGGTGCGCCGGCTCGACCGGTTCGAGGACGCCGATGAACTCCAGGCCGGCGAGATCCTCGTCACCCGGCTCACCAACATCGGCTGGACGCCGGTGTTCCCGCGTGCGGGCGGGATCGTCACCGACCTAGGAGCGCCGCTGAGTCACGCCGCGATCGTGGCCCGCGAACTCGGCGTCCCGGCCGTCGTCGGGTGCGGGGACGCCACCGTCCGGCTGCGAACCGGCGACCGCGTCGAGGTGGACGGAGCCGCTGGACGGGTGCGCGTCCTCAGCAGGGCGGCGGACTGAATCGCCTGGGTGAGCGTCAGATCAGACCGACCCACCGGCCAGCTCGACCGCACGGGCGAGGACGGCGTCCAGCATCACCGGGGTGAGCCGTCCGGTGAACGTGTTCTGCTGGGAGACGTGGAAGCAGCCCAGCAGGGTGACCTCGCGTCCGTCCGGGCCCCTCAGCCGCACTTCGGCGCCGTGCCCGAACGTCGGACGCGGCCTGGGTACCGTCCAGCCGAGGTCGGCGAGGGTGTCCAGCAGCGCCTTCCAGCCGAAACCGCCGAGGGCGACGAGCACCCGGACCGTCGGGCCGAGCAGTTCGAGTTCACGGGCGAGCCAGGGGGCGCAGGTGCGGCGCTCGACCGGTGTCGGCTTGTTGTCCGGCGGCGCGCACTTGACCGGTGCAAGCAGCCGGACGCCGGTCAGCCGCAGGCCGTCGTCGCGGGAGACCGCGGTCGGCTGGTTGGCCAGTCCGGCGCGGTACAGCCCGGCGAACAGGAAGTCCCCGGAGCGGTCGCCGGTGAACATCCGTCCGGTCCGGTTGCCGCCGTGCGCGGCCGGCGCGAGTCCGACCACGACGATCCCTGCGGCGTCGTCCCCGAATCCGGGGACGGGACGCGCCCAGTAGACCTCTCCGCGGAAAGCCGCCCGCTTCTCCACTGCGACCGCCTCCCGCCAGGCCACCAGCCGGGGACAGGCCCGGCACTGAACGACCAACGGCTCGAGCTCGGCGAGCGTGCCCGCCGTGGCGGCGATGCGCGGGTAGTCGGTGCTCTCGGTGGCGGGCATGCCCCCATCCTCGCCCATCGAGCCGTCGGACCGGCCGGCTCGAACCGGGCTCAGCGGAACATCGTCATCGCGGCCTTGGCCAGCACCTTCGGGTCACGCTCGTAGTGGTGCAGCTTCGTCAGCCTGTCCTCGCCGATGCCGAGGAAGTGGTACACGGCGATCTGTGCGGCCCGCACGGAGTACTGCTCGGTGAAGACCATGTCGAACGGCATCTCGACGAACTGGCTGATGAACGCCAGGTTCTTCGACCCCGCGGGGACGACGTCGGGACGGTCGCCTTTGGCGCGCCGGGCGAACAGCGCGCTGGCGTACGGCAGGTGCGCGGGCACCACGTTCACGATCGAGTCCCAGATCTCGTCGGACTTCGCGGAGATCTTCACCGCCCGGGTGTCGACGTGGTCGAGCTGGCCGAGCACCTCGGTGAGCATCTCCCGTCCGGTCATCTCGATGAAGGGCTTGGTCACGTAGTCACCCGTCCGCCGCGGGTACAGCGCGTACCCCCAGAAGACCGTCTCGTTCGGCTGCTGCGCCGCGAAGTGGGGCTGGTGGTGGATGACCACCGAGATCGTCGCGTTGCTGTCGACGAAGGTGTTCAGCGCGTTGCCGGGCAGCTGGCGGGTGATCGCTGCGATCTCGTTCACCAGCAGGTGGTTGTTCGTGGTGACCGAGAAGCTCGTCCACTCGCTCTGCGTCCGGTCGCCGAAGAAGGCGTCCGGGTTGCCCAGCCCGTAGGCGTGCTCGGTCGCCTGCTTCCACAGCGCGGCGGACGGGGCGTAGCGGGTGTCCTCGACGATGGCGGTGTCGAGGTCCCCCAGTGAGGTGGAGTCGGTGATCGAGCCGTTCGTGCAGAAGACCAGGTCGCCGTCGGACACCTCGATCTCGCCGGGCCGGTTGTCGTCGTCCACCGCCTCGTACTTGAGCCCGACAACGCGGATCTCGTCGCGCAGCCGGTCGTCGTCGGCGAAGACGAACTCGGTCACCTTGCGGTTGTTGACGAAGGTGACGCCCTTGTCCTCCAGCCAGGCCCGCATCGGCAGGATGATGCTCTCGTACTGGTTGTACGGGGTGCGGGTGACCCCTTCGAGGGTGTTGATCCGGCTGAACTCCAGGATCATCCGGTTCATGTAGCGGCGCAGCTCCATGGCGGAGTTGTTGCGCAGGAACGCGAAGGTCGTCTCCCACATCTTCCAGAAGTTCGTCTCGAAGAAGTGCGGGCTGGACGCGAACCACTGCTCGATGCTGATGTTGTCGAGCCGGGCCTCCTTCGACTCCGGCAGGGTCATCAGCTTGGTCAGCAACATGCGGTCGGTGTTGTCGAACTGCATGTGGCCGTAGTCGTCGGCGTCGCCGCGGGTGCGCGGGCCTTGGGCGTCCATCAGCCGGCCGATGTCGTGGGTCGGGTGGGCGTGGTCGAAGTCGAGGATCTCCCGGGTCACCGACTTCCCCGGGCTGGTCAGGGACGGAATGGTGGCCAGGATGTCCCAGAGGTTCTCGTAGGTCTCCTCGTTGAGCATCCGGCCGCCGCGGTTCAGGTAGCCGGCGTTGTTCGCCAGCTTGCCGTGGCCGTACTCGTTCTCGTACGCGGCGACGGTGTTGCCGTCGTTGGCGCCATGCGTCTCCAGCCCGAGGATGGTGATCTGGGAGCCGTCCCAGTGCCCGTCCCGGATGAGGTAGACGGCTGCCGACAGGCTGCCGATACCGGCGCCGATCAGGTATGCCTTGCGGGTCATGTCTCTCTCCTTGTGGTTTCCTGCGGGCCTCGCAGGGTGATCAGTGGTGGCCGATGGAGTCGAGGTACCCCCGGACGACCAGCGCCACCTGTGCGCGGAGTTCATCCGCGGCGGACTTGTCGGAATGGGCGTGCGTCGCCGGCTGGGCCAGCGCGAGGTGCAGGCCGGCGAACACCAGCCGGGACGCGCGCTGCGCCTCAGCACGGGTCGGCTCGTCGTCCCGCCCGCCGGCCCGCAGCAGGACGGCGGCGATCGCGTCCTCCAGGTCGGCCACGAGTCGCAGCCCGGCGGGACGGTGCAGCATCGGGCCGTGCCCGAACAGCAGCTCCCGCTGGTAGTGGATCGCGTTCTCCGGCTGCTCGGCGTTGCGGGTCAGCACGGGGAGGACGAGGGCGAACACTGCCTCGGCCGCATCGTCGTGGTCGGCGGCCGCCCGTCGGCCGGCCTCGATCGCGTGAGCGAACTCGTCGTTGTACACCATCAGCAGCAGGTCGGCCTTGGTGGCGGCGTAGCGGAACAGGGTGCCGGCGGCGACGTCGGCGGCGTCGGACACCGCCTGGGTGGTGACGCCGGCGTAGCCCCGCTCGGCGAAGAGCGTCGCAGCGGCGGAGAAGATCCGGGCGCGCTTGGCGTCCATGTTCCGGTCCCTGCGCGGTCTCGCTTCGGTCATCGCCTCTCCTCGTTACTGAGTGAACTCATTATTGAGTGTACTCATTAATCGAGCGCAGGCAACTCCGCCGGCCGGGCAACCGACGGTCAGGCTCCCGCTACGGCGTGGACGCGTCCGCCGGCGATCGCGGACACCAGGGCGGCGTGGTCGCGCTCGTTCTGGTCCGCGTAGCGGACGGCGAACGCGGCGATCGCGTCGTCGAAGGCCGGGCCGCCGCCGAGGTAGCCGGCGATCAGCGCCGGCTCGCAGCTCTGGGCGTGCGCCCGGGCGAGCACTCCCCCGCAGAGCACCGCATAGTCGGCCAGCAGTTGCGCGGAGAGCCGCTCGATCTCGAAGCCGCCCTTCATGTCGCGGAACTGGCGGACGTAGTAGTGGCGTCCCTCGGACTCGGTCCAGCCCAGGAACGGGTCGGAGGCGGCCTGCATGATCCTCTGGCCGGCGACCACCCGCTGACCGTTGTGCCGGTACCGGCCTTCGCCGGCGTACGGCCCGAGCACGGTCGCCGAGGCCTCTTTCACCTGGAGGAACAGCGGGTTCGCCGACGCGTCCACGCACAGCAGGATGTAGCACCGGGTGCCGACGCTGCCCACGCCGACGACCCGAAGGGCGTAGTCGACGGCACGGAAGCGGCGGAGCAGCGCCTCGATGTCCGGGGACGCCGTCGAGCGGTACCGCTCGGGCACCTCGGTCAGATCCGACGGCGCGGTGTCGGGCCGGTACATCAGTGGCGGCTGCTGGACGATTCGCAGGCTCCCGGAGTCGTCGGTGACCGAGAGCTTCGCCAGCGCGTGCTCGGACGTCCGCGCCCTGGCCTTCGCCGTCGCGCGGCCGATCTCCTTCACCCGGCGACGTCGTTCCTTGCCGTCGCGGTCGGTGGCCGCGCCGATCGTGAACAGGTCGTCAGCCGTCACCTGGGTGTGGAACACCTCCAGGGCGCTGAGCTTCGCTGCCCGCCGCATCGTCACCCGATAGCTGCGGGCAGCGGCTACGGCCACCGCCCGCTCGTTGGCCGCGCCGAAGCCGCTCTCCCGGCTCGCGATGGCCAGCGACGCGGCGAGCCGTTCGACGTCCCATTCCCAGGGGGCGACCGTGGTCTCGTCGAAGTCGTTCAGGTCGAACAGGAGTGCACGCTCCGGCGAGGCGTAGAAGCCGAAGTTGGCCAGGTGGGCGTCGCCGCAGGCCTGCACGACCGGTCCGCTGACCGGGGTGGGCGCCAAGTCGTGAGCCATCACCGCTGCCGCGCCGCGGTAGAACGCGAAGGGGGACGCGGCCATGCGTCCCCAGCGGACGCCGACCAGCTCGGGTAGCCGGGCGGCGTTCTGGGCGTCCAGGATCGCCACCGGATCGCGGTCGAGATTGGGCGCCGTGCCGAGGCTCGCGCGCGGCGACCGCTCACGCAGCGCCCGGCCCTGCCGGGTCAGCTCCTTGGTCGTCGGATTGTCCATGTCCTGCCTTCCTGAGCCTGGGAGCAGGATAGTGAGCCCGCGCCCGGGGAGGGATGCAGCAGGACTACCGACAGCCTCGCCCCGGACACCCTCGAGCGGTGTCCGGGTGTGGGGACGCTGCCGTCCGAACGGCTGGAACGGACCAGCGGTCGTTCCTGAAGCTTGCCGAAGCGGACCCTCGGCTGTCCGCAGTCTCTCCTTGTCATCCCGGTGCCCTCTTGCCATCCCGCACCGTCCGGTCATCCCGGCGAAACGCCGGGACCTCGGTTGGCATTGATGGTGCGTTCGATCCCAGATCCCGGGTTGGAGCCCGGGATGACAATGACCTTGCACCCGGCGATGGGGGGTCCGGCCCCGCTTCCGTAACTCCGACGCCCACCTATCATCGCGAGGCACTCTCGTCCCCCAGCCGACGCCGACTTGTCGTCTCGACGCCCTCTCGTCACCCTGACACCCGCCTGTCGTCTCGACGCCCTCTCGTCATCCCGGCGAAAGCCGGGACCTCGTTAGGTGGCGATGGCGCGTTCGATCTCAGATCCCGATGAGAGCCCGGATGACGCGGTCCTGTGGCACGGAATGGGGACGGTTCGATTTCGTACCACGGCTCGTCATCCCGGCGTAAAGCCCGGGTCTCGCCTGGGACGCGTGTCTGGTGTCGCGCGGTGAAACGGGCGTGAACGCGTGGCTGTTGGGCCCGGCTGGCCGGTCCAGCTGGTCGGTCGTCAGGATCCCGGGTCGGGGCCCGGGACGACGACGCTCGGCCTGGGACGGAACGGTACCGTCCCCGTTCCGTTCACGCCTCGTCATCCCGGCGTAAGCCGGGATCCCACGCGGGGGCGCGTGCCTGGTGTCGGGTGATGGCACGGGCGTGGACGCGGGTCTGTTGGGACGGCTGGCCGGGTTCGGCTGGTCGGCTGCCGGGGGTCCCGGGTCGGCGCGCGGGACGACGAGACCTGGGCATACCCTCGCTCGTCATCCCGGCGTAGGCCGGGATGACGAGCGGGCGTCCGGGTCAGTGTCGGGTGGTGAGGCGGGCGTGGATGCGGGGCCGTTGACGGGGGTCGACCCGCCGGGGTGGGACCACGGTGGGGATGCCGTCGCTACGGAACAGGATCTTCCACCGGTCCGCGTTCGGGTCTCGGCTGGGTTCCAGGATCCCGTGGTGGTGCGGACACACCAACACCAGATTGCGCAACGCTGTGACACCACCGGCCCACCACGGGATCACGTGGTGGGCTTCACACCCACCTGGTGGGGCGTCACAGCCGGGGAAGATGCAACCACCATCACGCAGTTCGAGTGCTGCCCGGATGGCTGGGGTGACCAGCCGCACGGTCCGGCCCACATCGAGTGGTTCGGAGTGGGAGCCGAGGACGACCGGGAGCAGGTCGGCGTCACACAACAACCGGCGCAC
>JAFKJK010000024.1 GCA_017306015.1 Propionibacteriaceae bacterium | reverse complement strand
GTGAGACGACGTAGTTCGGCACTGTTATGGGTCTCAGCGAAACCAACCATCATTGTCTGTGCCTGAACGATCGTGTTGTCGTCGAACTCTTTCGGCAGCTGGGCCAACACCCCGGTGATGGCTTCGGCCTGGACCGGCAACACCGCCCCGGCCTGAGCGGCACCGATGAGCGGGAACCGGGCCAGTCCTTGGCCGGCCCGGATGATCCGGGCTGCTTCCCGAGGAGTCAGGTTCATGCTCTCGGCCAGCCAGGTCCTGGTCGACGTCCTGCGCTCGTTCCAGGCCGCCTGGGACTTCTCGATCCGGGCGGCCAACTGCTGCTCGAACCCTTGTAGCCGTCCGGCCAACCGGACAACGTCCTGCAACAAGCCGAGTTGCTCGGCATCGGTGGACAGCCGCAACCGGTCATCGGTCAGGGCGTCCAGGCAGCTGTTCATGGTGGCCAGCAACTGGCCATCATCACACTGCCCGAACTCCTGTTCCATATCGAGAACGTTACAAGCCGGCACTGACACTTCCCGGGCCGCAGAACGCGCTATTCGTCCGGCCCCAGGAATGTGAACAGTTGTGCATGGTGGTTGCACGGAATACCAGTGGATGGGCCGGGATTGCCGGTCGATATTCCTGGCTCGCCCACGCCGCGGTCCCGGGTCGAGGCCCGGGACGACGACGGGGTTCCGGTACCGGGACGGTGGGTGGCGCATCGTCCCGGCACATGCCGAGATCCCTGCACCTGCGTAGCTGTCAGGCTGCTGGGGGTCCCGGGTCCAGCCCGGGACGACGACGGGGGCGGCTGCTGACTGTGCAACAGAGCAGTGCCGCTCCACCCCGTCCCAGCCTCAGCCAGGACACGTCCGCCATCCTCGCGAACGCCGAACCGGCACAATGGGCGGGTGACCCAGACCCGGCAACGCGCCCACGGGCCCCTGCGCCGGTTCGCCGGCAGCTTCTGGGGCCAGCTGCTGATCGCGTTCGCGGTCTTCAGCTTCGTGCTGAGCTTCGTGGCGAAGCCGTACTGGGTCCCGTCCGGGTCGATGGAACAGACACTGCTCCCCGGCGACCGGGTGCTCGTCGACCGGCTCGCGTACCGCAACGCCGAACCGCGGGACGGAGAGGTCATCGTCTTCGAGGCCAGCCACGCGTGGGACGGTGGGGCGCGCGTCGATCCGTCGCCGCTGAAGGCGGCCTGGCTCTGGCTGGGACAGTGGACCGGGTTCGGCCCGTCCGGTGACCACACGCTCGTAAAGCGGGTGATCGCGACCCCGGGACAGGTCGCGTCCTGCTGCTCGGCGGACGGCAATGTCGAGATCGACGGCCGGGCGCTGGAGGAGACCTACCTCTTCAACGACTTCCCGTTCACGCCGAAGAGCCTCGACTGCACGACGACGCCGCGCTCGGAGCGCTGCTTCGGCCCCGTGACGGTGCCGAAGGACTCCTACCTCATGCTCGGTGACAACCGGACGAACTCCAGCGACTCCGCGGTGCGGTGCCGCTCGGCGGAAGCCGACCAGGCGTCCTGCTGGCGGTGGGCCACCCGGACGGGGGTGGTCGGCAGAGTCGTCGCGATCATCTGGCCGATCGACCGGTGGAGGGGTACGCCGCGGTAGCCAGTTGCATCGCCCTCGATTCACCTTGGAAGTCACCCGCGTGGGTTCTACCGGAGGGGAGCCACATCCCTTTACGCTGAGCGCGTCCGGCTCGTATTTGGGGCGAGTCCGGCGAGGGGTCGCTGACAGCTGACTCGACTTCGCGCGCGTTTGAGGCGCCCGCGGGCGAGTGTTTGTTGGCGCGCGCCACGAGGCATGAGGGGGCCGAAGTGGAGCAGTTGCTTGATAGTGCCGTCGCGCCTGCGCACGGACTCAGGAACGGAGTCAGCCGGCGGACGCTGGTGGCGGGGATCGCCTGGTCGGTACCCGCGGTCGTGATCGTCGGAGCCGCGCCGGCGTACGCGGCGTCAGGCGAGACGCCGCCGCCCACGTACCTCACGGTCACGCAGGGCGTGAGGGGCGGCAGCGGGACGCTCCTGAGCGGTCAGGCCGGGTACACCGGCTGGACGAAGGGAACGGGGGCGAAGGGCAATGCGACCGCCGCCTACGTCGGGGACACGAATGTCGCGGGATTCGCCTCAGGTGCGGACCCTGCCAGCAACGGCGGCGCCACCGTCACCGCGACGTACACGTTCCCTGCGACGCGCAATGCCGTGTACAGCATCTCCCTGGACGTGATGGCGAACTTCGGATCCCCGTCCAACAAGGCGCAACGGCAGCTGCTGGAGGTCTCGGTCGCTCAGGCTTCGGCCACCACCGCCTACCCGGTGCGGGTGACCCCGATCCACGCGGGCATCACGGACTACCTGTCCAACAACACCGACAGCTACTGGGACAGCCACGACTACGAGCTCCAGGCTGCGTCCGCGACGGCCAAGACGAACTACTCGGGCACCTTCAGCTCGGGGCCGAATACTGGCACAGCCACCATCACCTACACCTTCACCATGCCGGCGCTGACGGGCTCACTGAGCGTGTGGGACGACATCTGGGCGTCCGCACCGCTCGTCTACAAGACCAGCGGCTAGCTTGCTGAACCGTCGGGGACAGGTACCAATCATTCACCTGAACCGTCGGTACCTGTCCCCGATGGTTCACCTCGGTACGGTGGTTCAGCGGGTTTGGGAGTGAACCGTCGGTACCTGTCCCCGATGGTTCAGGTGCCGCTACGGGCGCCCAGCGAAGCGGCGGAGCAGCCTTCCGACTCTGCGCAGGCGAGCCTGGACGCGTCCGATCGGGGTGTCGACCATGGACGGGTCGAGCACCGCGAGGTCGTGAGCGGAGGGCCAGACCGACATCGCGACCAGCCACGGCCACTCGATCGGCCGCGCGTCGCGCAGCACCTGCAACCACGGACTCGCCTCATGTGTCTGCGCGAGCTTGCCTCGCCAGGCTTCCCACTCCCCGTCGGCCTGCAGGCCTCGACGGTCCCCGATCAGTGCGGCGAACTCCGGCACCTCCCGCAACGGGGCGTCGGCGCCTAGCTCGACAATCCGCTCGGTGAGCTCAGACCGCTCCCGGTCGGAGAGCCTCGGCAGCGCGTCCGAGACCAATTGCTTCAACTCGCCCGCGTGCCGCTGCTGCCGCACGGATCCCCGCAGCGAGTGCAGCGCCCAGATCACCATCGCCGAAGCCCGGTCGGGGATCCAGCAGGGAAGCCCGGCCAGCACCACCTGCTCGCGGCGCCCCCAGAGAACCTCGAAGGACGCCTCGGGTCCGGCCAGCATCCCCGGGAACATCGAGTGGACGTCGATGTCGTTCGGCCAGGAAGCGTTGAGGACAGTCACCGAATGGTGCGTCATCAGTCGGTCGCCGGTGGTGGTCGGACGCAGCTGCCAGCCGGTGTCGATGATGGCGGCGAGGAGGTCGTCCAGGCGGTCCGGCTCGACGAAGACGTCGATGTCGGCCGAGACGTAACCCGGACGCAGACCGTGGTGCTCCAGCGACAGGCCCTTGATGATCAGCGCCCGGATGCTCCGCTCGGCAGCCAGCCGGCTGACCAGTGCCGCCGCCAGCGGGTTGGCCTCCGAGTAGGCCAGTTGCGACCGTTCGGGAGCCTCAGCCATCCCAGCGTCCATCGCCGCCGCCTCAGCGGTAGCGCGGCAGCGGCCCGTAGACGACCTGCTCCACGGGCGGTGCGAAGTCGACGCCCGGGTGGCGGCGGGCGGTCCACGCAGCGAAGTAGGTCCGGCTGGACGGCAGCCACAGCAGTCCGGCACCGAGCAGCGCGAGCGGGATCGCCGCCCAGCCCACCGGGTTGAACAGCAGGACGGCGAACGACACGACGCCGCTGACGATGCCCGCGATCCGCGTCCAGTCGTAGCCGGACCAGGCGTAGTAGCCGGTGATCGCGTTGGCGACCCCGATGACGAGCGCGACCGCGGTGATCCCGATCGACAGCAGCACCTGGGTGAGGATGCCGGGATGCTCGCCGAACTGCCCCGTCAGCCAGGACGCACCGGTGAAGTCGCCTATCTCGTTCCAGTACGTCCACAGCAGGGACGCCGCGGTCACCGCCACCGCGAGCAGGCACGCGACCGAGCCGATCCAGATCGTCGCCGGCCGCCTGGGCTTCCCGGTCCTCGGGTCCAGTGGGACGGCCGGAGCGACCTCGTCGGGGGTGATGGTGGCGATCTCGTCGCCCGTCTCGGGCACTTCGGCGCTCACTCACACCTCCTGCAGTCGCTGAGCCGCCAGCTTAGCCCGGCCCACCGATGGCCGCCGGCGCGAGCGCAGTAGGGGGAGATCGGTCGATCCGCGCCGAGCCAGCGGCGCAACCAATCACTCCTCAGAAGTGAGGACGGGACGCGCGGACGCGCTCAGCCGGTGCGTGGCGGCGTAGGTGCGCCGGATCGCGGTCATCGACTGGTCGAAGCTGGCCTGGGCCACCCCGATGAACAGGCAGTCGACCACCATCAGCTGCGCGATCCGGCTGCCGAGCGCGCCGGACCGGAAGCCGGTCTCCCGGGCGGCCGTGGTGAGCACGATGTCGGCGTGGGCCGCCAGCGGCGATCGCGAGTGGTTGGTGATCGCGATCGTGGTGGCCCCACAGCTCCGTGCCATCGCGAGGAACTCGACCGTGTCCATCGTGCTGCCACTGTGCGAGACGGCGATCGCCACCGTCCGCTCGTTCAGGGTGGCGGCGGACGTCCAGGCCGAGTGCGTGCTCCCCCAGCTCAGCGCGGTCCGCCCGATCCGGATCAGCTTCTGCTGCAGGTCCTCACCGACGGACGAGCTCGCGCCGACGCCGAAGACGTCCACCCGCTCGGCGGCGCAGACCGCGTCCACCGCCCGTTGGAGCGCCTCGACGCTGAGCGTCTTCGCCGTGTCCGCGATCGACATCGTCTCGGCGAGGGAGATCTTCGCCACCACGTCCGCGAGCGTGTCGCCCTGGTCGATGTCACCCGACACCTCCGGCAGACCAGCGGTCTCGATCGACTCGCGGGTGATCTCGCGCAGGACGTCCATCCGCAGGTCACGGAAGTGCTGGTAGCCGAGGCTCCGGCAGAACCGGATCACCGACGTCGTCGACGTGGAGCACCGCTCGGCGACCTCGTGGATCGACAGCTCGGCCGCGGACGCCGGGTCGGCGATGAACAGCTCGGCGATCCGGCGCTCGCTGGGACGCAGCTCCGGCAGGATCGCACGAATGTTCACCAGGGCGTGCTGGCCCAGCTCGGGCCACTGGACGGGACCTGCCATCGGGACTCCTGTGGTCGGTGCTGCACCTGGTTGCACTGCGTCGGACTGCATCGGACACCGTCGGACGGCCGGACACTGCCCCGGCCGCACTGCGCCTGGTTGCAATTGTGTAACGAGTCTAGGGAAGACAGTTACATCTTGGGGCTGAACTGTGTACTTTTGTGACATCGACCACCCGGGTGACTCGCTCCGGCATTGCCGGAGGCACCCAGCCCTGAGGAGTGTGCCCATGATTGCTGGCAGCCACGCACGGCGTGGATTCACTGCTGTGGCAGGCCTTGTGATGGCCTCTGCCCTCGTTGTATCAGGATGTTCTTCGACGACCAACCCGGCCCAGAGCGCCCCCGCCAGCACCGGGGGAACCCTCGTGGTCGGCGTCACCAGTGACCCTGACACCCTGTTCCCCTGGAAGGCGACCCAGTTCCAGGCCGTGAACATCCTCCAGACCATCTACGGCACGCTGACCGAGTTCGACAAGGACCTGAACGTCGTCCCCGGCCTCGCCGAGTCCTGGGACACCTCCACCGACGGCCTCACCGTCACCCTGCACCTGCGCAAGGGCGTCACCTTCGACGACGGCAGCGCCTTCGACTCCGCGGACGTGAAGTCGTCCCTGGACAAGATCAAGGACGAGAAGACGGCAGCCGTCGCGGCCGCGTCCCTCGCCTCGGTGAAGAGCGTGGACGCGACCGACGCCAACACCGTCACCCTCCACCTGACCACCCCGGACGCCGGCCTGCTGGCCAACCTCGCCACCGTCAACATGGCGATGCTGTCCTCCGACGACACCGAGGCCGGGCTGAACACGACCCCCAACGGCACCGGAGCCTTCAAGTTCTCCGACCGCAAGGCCAGCCAGTCGATGACCATCGTCCGCAACGACGCCTACTGGGGTGCCAAGACGAAGCTCGACAAGGTCGAGTTCCGGGTGATCCCGGACGAGTCGTCGATCGTCTCGGCGATGCAGTCCGGCAACGTCCAGTTCGCCGTCTTCGACGATCCGCTCGTCGCCCAGACCGCCGAGGCGGCCAGCCTGAACGTCGCCAAGACGCCGCAGCTGAGCTACCACGTGCTGCAGCTGAACGCCCGCAAGGCCCCGCTCACCGACGTCAACGTCCGGCTGGCGATGCAGTGCGCCATCGACCGGCAGCAGGTCCTGGACACCGCGGCCGCCGGCGAGGGCCAGGTCACCGGCCCGATCACCTCCCCGGCGTTCCGGTCCGACCCGGCCTCCCGGCCCTGCCCCACACGTGACCTCACCAAGGCCGCCGAGTACCTCGCCAAGGCCGGCAAGCCGGACGGCGTGACCGTCAAGGCCATCGTGTCCCAGGGCGAGTACTCCACCTCGGTGAACGAGGCGCAGAACCTCAAGGCCCAGCTCGCCGACGCGAAGATCACCCTCGACCTGGACGTCCTCGAATCCGGCGCCTACGTCGACAAGTGGATCGCAGCCGACTTCGAAGCAGCGGTCGCCCTGAACGGCGGACGCCCCGACCCGGACGGCGCCTACTCCCGCTACTTCACCAGCACCGGGAACCTGAACAAGGTCGCCGGCTACTCCTCGCCCGAGCTCGACCAGCTCTTCGCGCAGGGACGCCAGACCTCCGACCTGGCCAAGCGCAAGGAGATCTACACCCAGATCTCCAACAACCTCGAGGACAACGCCGTGTGGATCTGGATGTTCACCAGCTACACCTACACCGCGACGACCTCGAAGGTCAGCGGATTCACCCCGATGGCCAACAGCTCGCTGCAGTACCTGCGCGAGACGTCCATCAGTTGACGGATGCATCGGGTGGGCCGGCCGCCTCGGCCCACCCGATCACCCCTCGCGATCGACACTGACACCATGACCGCTGTGAGAGCCATCACCAGCAACCCGGTCCTGCGCCGGATCCTGTCCTCCCTCGGAACCCTGCTCGGTGTCGCGATCTTCGTCTTCGTGATGCTGCGTGCCATCCCCGGCAACCAGATCACGGCCGGCCTGGGCACCGAGGCCGCGGCACTGACCCCGGCCCAGCGGGCGGCGCTCGAGGCCTACTACGGGCTGGACAAGCCGCTGGTCGTCCAGTTCTTCGGCTGGCTCGGCAACGTCCTCACCGGCAACCTCGGCTACTCGTCGCGGGCCCAGGAGAGCGTCCTCGAGCTGACGTCCCAGTCACTGCCGGTGACCCTCGAACTCGCGGTGTTCTCGATCGTGCTGGCGCTGCTGATCGGCATCCCGCTGGGCATGCTGTCCGCGTCCAAGCCCGACTCGCCGCGGGACGCCTTCGGCCAGACCGTCGGCCTGCTCGGGCTCTCGATCCCGGCGTTCCTGCTGGCCACCGCGCTGCTGGCGATCCTGTCGTCCACGCTGCGGTTCAATCCGAACGGCGAGGCGTACGCGTATCTCACCGACAACCTGCTGCTCAACCTGCAACAGATGCTGCTGCCGTCCCTCGTGCTCGGCTTCGGCATCGCCGCCCCGATCATGCGGACCACGCGGACGGCGGTGCTCGAGGTCCGCGGCAACGACTTCATCCGGACGGCCCGGGCGAAGGGCGTCGGGCCGAGGCGGCTGCAATTCCGGCACGTCCTCGGCAACGCCCTGGTGCCGATCGTGACCATGACCGGCCTCCAGTTCGGCTACCTGCTCGGCGGCGCGGTCGTGGTCGAGCAGATCTTCTCGCTCCCCGGGATCGGACGGCAGGTGCTGCTCGGCATCCAGCAGAAGGAGTACGCGGTGGTGCAGAGCACGGTGCTGCTCATCGCGCTGGCCTTCGTGATCGTCAACCTGCTCACCGACCTGCTCTACCGGGTCATCGACCCGAGGGTGCGTGCCGAATGACCGACATCACCGGAGCAGCCCCCGCCGCCCTGGCCGGCGGCCGGGCAGGGGAACGCCTCCGCCTGCTGGTCCGCAGCCGCAGCGGCATGGCCGGACTGATCGTGGTCGGCCTGCTCGTCGTCCTGTCGCTGGCCGCGGCCTTCGGCCTGCTGCCGTTCGACCCGCTGGCCCAGACCCCGCAGGTGAGGCTGCGTCCACCGTCGGCCGAGCACTGGTTCGGCACCGACCAGTTCGGCCGGGACGTGTTTTCCCGTGTCGCTGCCGGGGTGGCCAACTCGGCGCTGATCGCGGTCGTCGCCGTCGCCTTCGCCACCGTCGTCGGGACGCTCGCGGGCGTGGTCGCCGGCTTCTACCGCGGGGCGTCGGACGCCGTGGTCAGCGGCGTGACCAACGTGCTGTTCGCCTTCCCGCCCCTGCTGCTGGCGCTGTCGCTGGCCTCGGTGCTCGACCGCAACTGGTTCACCATCGCGGTGGCGATCGCGATCGTGTACGTCCCCATCTTCATCCGGGTGACCCGCGGCCCGGTGCTGTCGCTGCGCGAGATCGAGTACGTCAAGGCGGCCGTCAGCACCGGGGCGAGCCGGGTGGCGATCATGTTCCGGCACGTCCTGCCGAACATCACCTCGATCGTGATCGTCCAGGTGACGCTCTCGCTGTCCTGGGCCGTCCTGACCGAGGCGTCGCTCAGCTTCCTCGGGCTCGGTGCCCCGCCGCCGGCGCCGTCGCTGGGCTCGATGATCTACGAGTCCCGCACCCTGGTCTCCATCGCGCCGTGGACGATGGCCGCACCCGGCGTCGTCATCGTGCTCTTCGTCGTCGGGCTGAACCTGCTCGGCGACGGTCTTCGTGACTCCCTCGACCCCAGGAACAGAGGAACCAAATGACGAACATCGACGACGAGCTGGCAGACCTTGTCACCGAGTCGGTGAACCCGGCCTACGCCCGGGTGGACACGATGTCGGTCGCCGAACTGGCCGACGTGATGAACGAGGCGGACGCGAGCGTCGCCGGCGCCGTCCACACCGCGCTGCCGGCCATCGTGACCGCGATCGAGGC
Source organism: Propionibacteriaceae bacterium (assembly GCA_017306015.1). GTDB lineage: Bacteria > Actinomycetota > Actinomycetes > Propionibacteriales > Propionibacteriaceae > Propionicimonas. The sequence continues at coordinate 64,682 of JAFKJK010000024.1, read as the reverse complement.
GGCGGCCGAGCGGATGCAGGCCGGTGGACGCCTGGTCTACGTCGGCGCCGGGACCGCCGGACGGATCGGCGTGGTGGACGCCTCCGAGTGCCCGCCGACCTTCAGCACCCCGCCCGAGCAGGTGTTCGCGATCATGGCCGGAGGGCCGAACGCCGTCGTCAGGCCGACCGAGGGCGCGGAGGACGACGCGGACGCCGGTGCCGGCGCTGTCGACGAAGCCCGGATCGGCCCACTGGACACGGTCGTCGGCATCGCGTCCAGCGGCCGCACCCCCTACGTGCTGGGCGCCATCGCCCGAGCCCGGGAACTCGGCGCGCTCACCGTCGGCCTGTCCTGCAACACCGGGACGCGGCTGAGCGGGACCGCCGAGCTGGCGATCGAGATCGATCTCGGACCCGAGGTGATCTCGGGCTCGACGAGGCTGAAGGCCGGCACCGCCCAGAAGATGGTGCTGAACATGGTCTCGACGATCGTGATGGTGCGTCTCGGAAAGACCTACGGCAACCTGATGGTCGACCTCAAGGCCACCAACCACAAGCTTCGGGAGCGGGCGATCCGGATGGTCGAACTGATCGCGCAGGTGCCGCGGGAGCGGGCGGCGGACGCGCTCGCGTCCGTGGACTTCGACGTGAAGCTGGCCAGCCTGATGCTGATCGCCGCCACCGATCGCGACACCGCGACCTCCCTCCTCGCTGCGGCCGGTGGCCGGCTGCGGACGGCGCTGGAGCTGGCATGATGCGCATCCTCGGCATGATCTCCGGCACCTCGCACGACGGCATCGACATCGCGGCGGTGGACTTCCATCACGACGGCGGCGACCTCACCGGACAGCTCGTCCACGCCGGCTCGCAGCCCTACGACCCGGACCTGCGGGCTGCGCTGATCGCGATGCTGCCGCCGGCGTCCACCGACCTCGCGGCCGTGTGCGAACTGGACACCCGGATCGGGCAGGCCTTCGCCGCCGCGGCGGCCGGCGCGATCGCCGCCGCCGGGCCCGTGGACGCGATCTGCTCGCACGGCCAGACCGTCTACCACTGGGTGGAGGGCGACCGGGCGCTGGGCACGCTGCAGCTGGGCCAGCCCGCCTGGATCGCCGAGCGCACCGGCGTCCCGGTCGTCGCGGACATCCGCGCCCGCGACCTGACCGTCTCCGGCCAGGGCGCGCCGCTCGCGTCGCTGATCGACCACCTGCTGCTGAAGGGTCGTCCGGGACGGCCGGGAGCGCTGAACCTGGGCGGGATCTCCAACCTCACCGTCGTCGCCGACCGCACCTCGGCGTGGGACATCGGCCCGGCCAACGCGCTGGTCGACGCCGTCGTCGTCGACCGCGGGCTGAACCCCCTCGGCTACGACGCGGACGCCGCGATCGCCGGTGGCGGCCGGGTGGACAAGGCGCTGCTGGCGGCGTTCCTGGCCGAGCCGTACTACCGGCTGGAGCCGCCGAAGAGCACCGGCAAGGAGCTGTTCAACCTCGCCTACGTCGAGCGTGCGATCGCCGCCTCGGGTCGGTGTCCGTCCGACGCCGACCTGCTCGCCACCCTGGTCGAGCTCACCGCCGAGACGGTGGCGGACGCCGTCCGCGCCGCCGGGGTCACGTCGCTGGCCGCGTCCGGCGGAGGCTGCCGCAACCCGCTGCTGATGCGGCGGCTGCGGGAACTGCTGCCCGGCGTCGAGGTGACCCTCACCGACGCTCTCGGCCTGCCGGCGGATACCAAGGAGGCCGTCCTGATGGCCCTGATCGGCTGGTGCACGCTGCACGGACTGCCGGGGGTCGTCCCCGGGGGGACCGGCTCGACCGAGCCGCGCATCCTCGGCTCCATCACCCCGGGACGCGGTCCGCTCGCCCTGCCCGAGCCGGTGGCCGAGCTCACGTCGCTGCGGCTGCTGCCTGCGGAGGGCGGCCGGTGACGCTCGAGCTTCGGGAGGCGACCGCCGACGACCTGGGCCAGGTCGTCGAGGTGTTCCTCGGCTGCTGGCGGGGCAGCTACGCAGCCGTCCTGCCCGAAGCCCTGGTGACCGGCATGACCGACGAGCGGGCCACGGCCATCTGGCGTCGGGCGCTAACTGCCGACAACGGCGTCACCGTGGTCGCGGCGGACGGGACGCGCCTGCTGGGCGTGACCCGCTACGACGCGTCCGGCGCCGAGGGCGCCGTCCACTCGCTCTACGTCTCGCCGGCCGCCCAGGGCCTCGGCGTCGGCACGCGACTGCTCGGCCATGCCGTCGCCGACTTCGCCGCCCGAGGGCTCACCGCCGCCACGCTGTGGGTGTTCGCCGGCAACGCGCCGTCCATCGCCTTCTACCGCTCGCGCGGCTGGCTGCCGGACGGCGGGACGCGCGTGGAAGCGGAGTTCGGCGAGCCCGAGCTCCGGCTGCGCAGGACGATCGCTGCGGAAGGAGCCGGCGATGCCCGCAGCTGAGGCGCTGGCTGCGCTGCTGTCGGGCCCGTCCGCTCCACCCGGCGCCGTGGTCGCCGTCGCCGGGCCGGACGGACGCGAGCTTGCGACCGGCGGGCTCACGCGACCCGGCGGCGAAGCTGTGACCGGGCGCACCCGGTTCGACCTGGCCTCGGTGACGAAGGTCGTGACCACGTGCGCGCTGCACCGGCTGGCCGTCCTCAGCGAGCTCGCGCTGGACGATCCGGTGTCGCGCTGGCTGCCGGGGACGTCGTGCGCGACCGGGACGACCCTGGTCGACCTGCTGCAGCACCGCGCCGGACTGTGGGAGTGGCAGCCGCTGTATCTCGCCGCAGACCCCCTCGATGCGCTCCTCTCGCTGCCGCCGCGCTACCTCCCCCGGCAGGGCCGCCACTACTCCGACCTCGGCTTCATGCTGCTCGGACGCGTCGTCGCGAGCGTCACCGGGACCTCCCTTTCCGAGGCTGTCCGGACGCTGGTGGCCGAGCCGCTGGGACTGGGTCTGACCTACGGCCCGGTCGACGGGGATGTCGCCGCCGGCGGCATCGGCGACGAGGTCGAGCAGACGATGGTGAGCACGGGCAAGCCGTATCCCGTCCTGTTCTCCGACGCCGGCTTCCGCTGGCGGGAGGCCGTCACCGTCGGCGAGGCCAACGACGGCAACGCCGTCCACGCCTTCGGCGGGGTCTCCGGGCACGCCGGCCTCTTCGGCACAGCGGACGACCTGCTCACCCTGGCCTCGTCGCTGGCCGATCCCGAGGCGGACGGGCTGTGGGGCACGAGCGTCCGCGACCAGGTGTTCGCGGACGGCCAGGACGCGGGCCAGGCGCTCGGCTGGCGCAGCGAGGTGCTCCGGGGCGACCGGCCGGAGAGGATGCTGTGGCATCCGGGGTTCACGGGCTGCGCCGTCGGCCTGGTGCCCGGTCGCCGGCGCGCGATCGTGATGATGACCAACCGGCTGCTGGCGGCCGAACCGGCGCTGACGGCGGACCTGTGGGCGCGGGTACTGGACACGCTGCAACCGGGCCGGACGGCCGGAGAGGACGCCGACGATGACCCCAGCTGAGCCCGTCCTGCAGATCAGCGGCCTGTGCGTCTCCTTCCGGACCGGCCGGACGCTCGTCCCTGCCGTGACCGACGTGAGCATCGCGGTCGCGGCCGGCGAGACGGTGGCCGTCGTGGGCGAGTCCGGGTCGGGGAAGAGCACGACGGCGTCCGCGGTGAACCGGCTGCTGCCCGACAACGGGGTGATCACCGCCGGCAGCATCACGTTCGAGGGACGCGAGCTGGCCGACCTCGGCGAGCGCGAACTGATCGCCCTGCGCGGAGCGGGGATCGGGCTGGTCCCGCAGGACCCGATGTCGAACCTGAACCCGCTGATGCGGGTGGGCGAGCAGATCGGCGAGGCGCTGGAGGTGCACGGCAGGACCCGCGGCGCCGCGACGGACCGGCGGGTGCAGGACCTGCTGGAGATGGTGGGGATCCCCGAACCGGACGTCCGGGCGCGGCAGTATCCGCACGAGTTCTCCGGCGGGATGCGTCAGCGCGCGCTGATCGCGATGGGCCTGGCGTGCGGGCCGCGGCTCCTGATCGCTGACGAGCCGACGTCGGCGCTGGACGTGACCGTGCAGCGACGCATCCTCGACCAGCTGGAGTCGCTGACCCACGATCTGGGGACGGCGGTGTTCCTGATCACGCACGACCTTGCGCTGGCGGCGGAGCGGGCCGACCGGATCGTGGTCATGTACCGCGGCGAGGTGGTCGAGGAGGGCCCGTCCGCCCGCGTGCTGGGCAGTCCCGAGCACCCGTACACGAAGGAACTGATCGCGGCCGCGCCGAGCCTGGCGTCCCGGCGGGAGCCACTGGTGCGGCGGACGGTGGCGGCGGCGGAGCGTCCGCCACTGGTCGAGGTCGAGGACCTGGTCAAGGAATTCGGAGTCCGCTCGGCGAAGGCCGGGCAGGCGCGGACGTTCACCGCGGTCGACCGGGTGAGCTTCGCGATCCGTCCGGGGACGACGGTGTCGATCGTGGGCGAGTCCGGTTCGGGGAAGTCGACGACGGCGAACCTGCTGCTCGGGCTGGATGCCCCGACCGCGGGCACGATCCGGTTCGACGGCGTCGACCTGACCGGGCTGAAGGGACGGGACCTGTTCGGCTTCCGCCGTCGGGTGCAGCCGGTGTTCCAGAACCCGTACTCGTCGCTGGACCCGCGGTACACCGTCGGGCAGAGCATCGCCGAGCCGCTGCGCGTCCATCATGTCGGGGACGCGGCCAGCCGGCGCAGGCGGGTGGCCGAGCTGTTGGAGAAGGTGTCGCTACCGGCGGACTTCGCCGGCCGGCTGCCGCATGAGCTGTCCGGAGGCCAGCGGCAGCGGGTGGCGATCGCCCGGGCGCTGACGCTGGAGCCGGATCTGGTGGTGCTGGACGAGGCGGTGTCGGCGCTGGACGTGTTGGTGCAGTCGCAGATCCTGAAGCTGCTGGCGGGGCTCCAGGAGGAGCTGGGGCTGAGCTACCTGTTCATCAGCCATGACCTGGCGGTGGTGCGGATGATCTCCGACGAGGTCCACGTGATGCAGCAGGGACGGTTCGTCGAGAGCGGGACGCCGGAGGAGATCTTCGACCATCCGCAGCATCCGTACACGGTGGAACTGCTGGCCGCGATCCCGGGACGGAGCCTGGCCGCCTGAGGGTGCCGGCGGCCCCGCGATCACCAGGGGTCGACGAGGAAGGCCTGCATGGCCTTGCCGAGCTGGGTGACCATCTCGGTGCGCCGCTGCTTGACGAGCGCGGGGAAGGCCATGATGTCGCGGGCCATCACGTAGCCGATGAACAGCATCATGGCGAGCTGGCCGCGGCGGGCCGCGTCCGGGTGGCCCTGGGCGTCGGCGACCTTGGCGAGGATCTCGCGGGCCAGGAACTCACTCAGCGGGTTGGTGGGCGCGCCGGAGTTCATGGCAGCGCGGAGGAGAGCGATGAAGCGCTGGCCGGCGCCGGGACGCTCGAAGGTCGCCATGACGACGTCCACGGCGCGTTCGCCGAGCTGGTCGCGCGGGGCCTCGAGGATGCGCTGGACGGCTTCGCTCGGGTCCTCGACGGGGACGGCGATGACGGCGAGCGTGAACAGCTCGGCCTTGTTCTCGAAGTAGTGGTGGACCAGCGCCGGGTCGACGTCGGCCTCTCGGGCGATCTGGCGGAGCGAGACCTTGTCGTAGCCCTCCGTGGAGAACAGCCGCAGGGCGGCGTCGACGATCTCGGCCCGGGTGTTGGCGCCACCAGGACGCCGTCCTCGTGGACGGTTGCTGGGCACGGCGGATCCTTCCTCTGAGCCCGGGTGCGCTCACCGGGTGCCGATGGCACGCTGATGAGCTGGATTCCCCCATTATCGCCTCCGGCCGTCGGGCGGCGGGGGCTATTCGCCAAACCTGTCCACGGCCGCGGGCCGCGACTGCGGATCCTGGCTGGTCGCGCGGCCGCGTCCGCGGACGCCCGGATGTGGACCACGGTGCCAGGAGGCTGGCGGACCGCTACCCTAAACAGTCAGAAACCTGGCCGTTTATGACCGTTTAGGGGACGCGATGGAGAGTCCGTACCGTCCCGGCTTCGGCGTCCGTCCCGCCGTGTTCGTGGGTCGCGAACGGGTCCTGGCGCGCGCGTCCGCCGAACTCACCCGAGTGGCCAACTCGGGCCATGCCGCGCCGGCGGTGACCCTCTTCACGGGACCGCGCGGGCTGGGCAAGACGGTGACGCTGGACGCGATCGCCGTGGAGGCGCAGCGCCGAGGTTTCGTCCCGTGCTGGATTCCGCTCGACAGCGTCTCGGACAACGTCCAGTTGCTGGCGGCCCGGGTGGCGGAGGCGGTGGCGCCGCTGGGCGCCCGGAGCGGGGGCGCGTGGGACGCGTTCCGCCGGCGGCTGGCGTCGCTGTCGCTCGAGGTGAACGCCGGCATCATCAAGATCACGAGCGGCCCGGACGCGGCGGGCCGGCCCGACCGGACAGCGTCCCGCCAGGCTCTCGGGGACGTGCTGGTCAAGGCGGCGCAGATCGCGGTCGGGCACCGGCAGACGGGCGTCGCGGTCTTCATCGACGAGTTCCAGGAGGCTCCGCACAATCAGCTCGTGGTGCTGTGCAATGCGATCCAGGACGTCCTGACCTCGCAGACGATGCCGCCGATCGTCTTCTTCGCCGCCGGCCTGCCGAACACCCCGGACAAGGTGATGGCTGCGGCGAGCTTCACCGAGCGGTTCAACTTCAGGACCCTCGACCGGCTCGACCGGGACGATGCCGAGCGGGCGCTCATCGAGCCGTGCATCCCGCTGGGCGTGACGTGGGACGCCGACGCGGCGGACGCCGTCCTCGGTGAGGCGGCCGGCTCGCCGTACCTGATCCAGAAGCTTGGCGAGGAGGCGTGGCTGGTGGCCGAGCCGATCCCCGGCGCCGCGATCACCCGGGCACACGCGGAGGCGGCCATCGTGCAGGTCCGCGAGGACCTGGATGCCGGCATGTTCCGCGGCCGCTGGGCGAAGGCGACGCCGGTCGACAGGGCGCTGCTGATCGCGATGGCGCAGGTGGCGGACGCGGAGGGGACGGCGAGGACGAGTGACATCACGAGACTGACCGGCAAGAGCACGCCACAGCTCAGTCACACCCGGAAGTCGCTGATCGACAAGGGGATCATCGAGACGGTCGCGAAAGGCCAGTGGAGGTTCACGATGCCAGGGTTCGCAGACTATGTGCTTCGCCAGGCGGAGGCGGCCTCATGACCGGACGTCCCCGCTACGGCTGCGTCGTCTTCGACCTGGACGGGACGCTGGCGAACACGATTCCGCTCATCCTGGCGTCCTACGACCATGCGCTGTGGTCGGTCCTGGGAACGCATGCCGACCCCGCCGAGGCCAGGAGCTGGATCGGGCAGACGCTCTACGGGACGTTCAGCGTCCGGTACCCCGAGCAGGCCGAGGCGCTGATCACGGCGTACCTGGACTACAACCTGGCTCATCTGGACGAGCTGACGCTGCGGTACGAGGGCGTCGCTGGGCTGCTCACCGAGCTGGCCGAGGCCGGGGTGGCGATCGGGGTGGCGACGTCGAAGCGGCGTTCGTCCGCGGAGGCGACGCTGCGCGCGGTGGGCCTGGACGGGCTGATCCCGGTGACGGTCGCGATGGAGGACACGCTCGTCCACAAGCCCGATCCGGCGCCGCTGCTGCTGGCCGTGGAGCGGCTCAGCCACGATGCGTCCGATGCGGCCTACGTCGGGGACGCGGTGGTGGACGTCCTCGCCGCCCAGGCCGCCGCGATGGACGCGGTCGCCGTCATCTGGGGAGCAGGCCTGGGTTCCGAGCTTGAGCTGGCGTCCCCAACAGTGCTGACCAGTGACCTCCCCGCCCTGCGTAGCGCCCTGTTCGAGTAGTCCAGCCGTCCCGCGCTCGCCAACCAACCTCCGCTCGCCACCCCTCCCCGCTTCGTTGCGCCACCCCCGCGTCGTCGTCCAACCCCCCGCGTCGCCACCCCACCCCGCTCGTCATCCCGGCGAAAGCCGGGACCTCCGCTGGCACCGCTGGCCCACTCGAACGAGATCACCGGATCGCGCTCTCGGCCGTCCGGGATCCCAGGAATGCCGCACGCCCCGGCCGGGTTGCACGAATATGACCACCATCGGACTCATCGGAGCCGGACACATCGGCTCCACCCTCGCCAGGGACTTCGTCGACCACGGTTACGACGTGGTGCTGAGCAACTCCCGCGGCCCTGAGACGCTCGCCGACCTGGTCGCCGACCTCGGACCGCGAGCACGAGCCGCGACCCCAGCCGAGGCGGCCGCCGCGGCCGACATCGCCGTCGTGACGATCCCGCTGAAGGCGATCGACACCGTCCCGGTCGAGCCGCTGGCCGGCAAGATCGTGATCGACACGAACAACTACTATCCGCAGCGGGACGGACACATCGCCGCGCTCGACCAGGAGACCACGACGACGTCCGAGCTGCTGCAGGCGCACCTGCCCACCTCGAAGGTCGTCAAGGCGTTCAACCACATCATGTTCAGCCAGATCCTGGAACACGCCCAGCCCGCGGGCGCGCCCGGACGCCGAGCGCTCGCCGTCGTCTCCAACGACGCGGACGCTGCCGAGGTCGTCGCGAAGATCATCGACGAGTTCGGCTTCGACCCGGTCGTGGTCACGCCGCTGTCCGAAAGCTGGCGGATCCAGCGAGACACCCCCGGCTACGTCACGGTCCGCACCGCCGACGAGCTGCGCACCGACCTCGCCAACGCCAAGCGCTACCGCGACATGTAGGGCTCAATCATCAGCGCCATCTGTCTCGTTCATTAGCGTCGGCTGTCCTGACGCAGGAGAGGCTTGCGGCAAATTGCGTGCGTCGTCCGTGGCCACACTGAGCCCCTTGAGGCCATCGCAGCCCGCCTCTGCGCGTGTGCTCAGTACGTGACGTAGTAGCGGTAGCGACTTCCGACGTAGAAGCAGACGTTGTGTTCGGCGAAGGTCCGGTCGGCGTTGCGCTGACCTTGACGCTCTTCAACACAGGCTCGGACGACGCGATCTGGAGGCGTTCAGGAACCATTCGTCGGGGTGGGCTGCACTAACCCGGAGGCAGGGACGGCGGGATCGTCCGCGGGCAGGACGTCGACGGACGTGACGACTGCCAGGCGCGCCAGGGTGCGTTCGACCAGCCGGAGAGGCGCCCGCTCGCGGTGAAACTCGGGATAATCACCGCGGTGCCGTCCCGCAGGTTGCCGGAGGCGAGCGAGTCCAGGCTGGGCCCACGGCTGCTGACCACTTCGGCGACGGCGGTCAGGGAGCCGGGACGGTCGGCCGCGCAGACGTAGGCCACGTACCGTCCGTCCTCGATCGTCGAAGCCGGCGTGGTCATCACGCCGCCCGCCGAAGCGCCGGCAGCGATCCGGAGAGCTCGCCCACGACGGCGGCGAGCCTGCGCTCCTCGTCCTCGGCGAGCGGGTCGAGCAGGACCCTGGTCCAGCCCTCCGGCCCGAGGATGATCGGGACGCCGGCGACCGTCTGCACGCCGCGTCCGCCCAGAGCGATCTCGCCGTCGAGGGTGACCTGTCGGGCGACGACGATCTCGTCCGTCGAAGATGGTGTCGACCAAGTCGACCTTCGCTCCGGCCGTGCCGGAGGCGGTCTCTGCTCCGCTCTGGTGGGTGAGCCATGGCCGGCCACGGTTCGCAGATCCGGCGGCAAGGATTCGATGGCGACGAACGCGGCCCACATGTCGGTGGCGGCCAGCTCGAGCAGGACCTGCTTCGCGCTCTCGATCTCGCCGGCGAAGTCGTCGAGGGAGCGCCGTCCACGGAGTCGTGCGACTGCGGCCTCGCGCTCCTCGACGGTCTGGCCGGTGAGCCGCACGCTCGACCACAGCGGCACCAGGCCGTCCCCGTGCTGGCCGACGACGAACCCGCCGACGGCCTGGCGCCGGATGCCGAGTGAGCCGGCGATCTCGTGCCGGAAGCGCAGGGTGTCGAGCCAGGCTCCCATGCCGACCACCCGCTGTCGGCCCAGGGCTTCGGCGAACACGGCGACGGCGAGTTCGACGGGCTTGGACATCACGATGACGACCTCGTGCCCGGAACCGTGCTCGGCGAGCGCCTCGGCGAACGTGCTGAACACGACCAGGTTGTCCGCGGTGAGTGAGTGCCGGTCGGTGCCGGCACCGGGGCGCGAAGGCACCGTCCGTCCGGCCGTCATCACCACGACGTCGGCCACCACGTCCTCGGGACGGAGGGCGACATCGATGAGCGGAGCGTGCTCGGCGTACGCGTCGATCAGGTCGGCCCGCAACCCGTGGACGGCCGAGGCGGACGCGCTCCCCGCGCGCCCGACGAGTTGCAGCCGAGACGACACCGGCACGATCCGCCGCTCGATCAGCTGGACGCACACCTGCCGTCCGACATCCCCTGTCGCTCCGATCACAGCCACGTCCACCCGACGAGGTTAGGCCCGCCAGGTCTCGCCACGATTGCGGAGCCGTTGCGACGGCGGTGCTCTCGCATCGCGCCCAAGCAGTACGGGGAGGCTGCTGCGCCCTGACTCATCGCTGTGGCTGTTGTGCGCGCGAAGACGCACTTGACACATCCCCGAGTCAATGGGCTTGACTGGCCGCAGCGGGCTCTCCTCGACGGTCGAAATCTCGTCGGTGTGCTCTGCGTCTAGTCGAAGCCAGAGAGCCAACGCACCAGCAATCAACGTCTCTCACATCTCTGCGCCGGGCCACGCCTGTGAACCAGGTGGCCCACGCGCCCGAACGGCACAAACCCGCCCGCTCCTGATATAGGCCTGCGGCCCGACCGACGACACACACTCCTCACCCTCAGGGCCGCCCGCCGCTGATCCACCACAGCCTGCTCGGCGCATCTGCGGTGCGCTGTGACGCTTGAGTGCGCTGCCGAGGTTCACCGCCGAGTTCAACTGCGCCAATTCCAGCGCCTCGGGCTACTGGACCGTTCCGACAGACCTGACTGCGCACGGTACCTTGTCCTCAGGCACGCAGGGCGGCTAGTGAGGGCGGGGGAATCGTGGCCAGACTCGGCCGGTTGGCAAATCTAGAGCGGTCCACATGGGTTCGGATTCTTCTCGGTGTCGCTCTCATTGGACGGCTCGCCGCTATCCCATTCGTGGGGGATCACTCAATCGCGTATGAGTGGGGGGTGCTAGCCAAGAACCTGGTGGCGGGCCGCGGATACTCGTATTACGAAGTCCTCACGGACGGTGTCGTGAGGATAAGCAGCATGGCGCCGGGATCCACGCCGATTCCATCGGCGTACATGCCGCCGCTCTACGCATTCTTGATGGCGGGTCTCCTGAAGCTGCTCGGGAGCGACTTTGGGGCTGCTTCGGCGGTGACCGTGATTCAGGCGATCCTTGGCACCGCTACGGCCTGGCTCGTCTATCGTTCAGCCGAACTAGTCGTAAGCCGACGCGCCGCCATCTGGGCCCTCGCGGTCTATGCGGTCTTTCCGTTGGGCGTATACGCCAGCGCGCAAGTCTCAGCCGTCGTACTCTACGTATTCCTAGCCCAGTTGACCCTTTGGCTTCTCTTAGAATGGCGATACGGCGCACACTCTCATCCACGACAGTTGGCAGCAGCGGGACTTTCCGCCGGCCTGCTCCTCCTTGCGCGGGGCGAGGCACTTGCAATAGTAGCCGTCTTTGCGGTCTGGGTGCTCGTCGTCAGCGACCCTCAGGTTCGCCGCCCTCGGAACCTTGGTGCAATCCGCCGGCTGGCCAACTGCGCGTGCTTCTCATTACCAGCCATTGCCCTCGCGGTTCCATGGACTCTACGAAACCTATCGGCTTTCGGCACGCTAACCTCCCCCACCGCGTCGGGTGGGTACAACCTTTGGCAGGGCCAGAACTCGAATGCTACCGGCATCCACGGCGGCTCGGTTACCCCTCCGGTGGTTGAAGGTGGTCACCTTCGTCGGCTCATCGACGCGCTGCCGGGGACTAACGACTACGAGCTCCGCCGCGACAACCTATACCTCCATGATGCACTGCAAGCGATCAGCGCCGATCCTGCAAGGTCGGTCATTCTCGGCCTCAAGAAGATCGCCATGTACTGGACAAACCTCTACCCCGGCGTTTCCATTAACTATCCCGGCGCCCAATCGCCACTAATAGTGGTCCCTTGGCTCACCATCGTCATTCTCGCCATCGCGGGCATCGTAGGCCTTCGTCGACAATGGCTCCGAGCCTCGATCATCCACTTGTATGTGATTACGAACACCCTCGTGATAGCAGTGTTCTTCGTTATGCCACGCTACAATCTCGCGGTGCTACCCTGCGTAGCCATATTCGCTGCCGCCGGTATCGACTGGCTTGCGACACGACCTCGACAGCACGGCGGCGTCCGCTCCTCAGAGCGGCGAACCCTCGACAAATCGGTGCTCCCTAGCTAGTGTCGGTACTCGCTATGGCGCCATCGACGCCTCCTCATGCGAGGCAATTCGGCCCAGCGCGATCATGGCGCCAAAAGTGACCCAAAAGGCGACTTGGGGAACTTTTCCGAAGAAACCCGTGTTGTAAAATCCAGCCAATAGTAGTTGCGTGGCCATGTACCCTACAAGGCCCGCCGCGATCCATCCTTCACCACGCAAGGGCTTGACCGATCGGATGGCCCCGAACGCTGCTGACCCAAGAAAGCAGACGAGTGGCACACCGAGGAAGAGTCCGCCCTCGACAAGGTTCGAGTAGTAAAACCCATCAGTGATGATCCGGCTGCTGCGCGCATTCTCCGAGAATACCGACTGAGTGCCTAGTCCAACACCGAACACCGGATGGGACTGAAAGATGCTCATCGCAGCGTCCGCAAACGCTTCATGCCCTGCCGCAGACTCGGCGGCTGTTAAGTTGCTGGAGTTCATCAGGCCATCCACGATGAACGACCCCGCCACGGCGTCCAGCCACCCGAACGATGCTGCCACCAACACGGCTACCGCCAGCACTGCGACTCCAGCAACCACTCTGACTGCGGCTCCAGAGCCTCGACCGCGTGTCATGTAGACAATCGCCGCCGCGATCGCGAGGCCCACGCCCGCGGCAATCGAGACCCTAGAAAACGAGACCAGAACGCCCCCTAAGCTGAGTCCGCAAGCCAATAGGGTGATCAACGATGGTTTCCAGCATGCGCGCGCAAGCCACAGCGCAAGAATGAGTAGTCCGTAGGTTCCATATACGATAGAGTTTCCGACCAGGCCGGTCGACCGGGTAATATCCGTTCCATAGTAGCCGAACAGATAGGTGTCACTTGGAAATAGAAGCCAGCTTGGAAGGGACGAGCGATACACGTACTGCAGGCAGCCAAACACCATAATCGCAAGGCCTGAGTACATGACTAGGTCAACGATCTTGAGTGCGGTTCGCTGCTTTCTGACAAGGAACGCGCCGAAGATGGCAGCGATAGGGTAGAACAACAGACTTCGTATGGCGAGGAGCGCTACGTCGATTGGCTCTGGACCCGCGGCAAGCAACGCCAGACAAACCAGAAACGTGAGCCCCATAAAGAGCATCCAGGACTCCACCCTACCCAAGTGCGGGAGCCTGATCAGAAGAATCGCCGCCATCGCAGCGACGGCTAGATCCGAGCCGAGAGTGGCCACCTCAACGCCTGCGGAAGGGATCAGGTTGATGAAGCCTCGAAACGAGGCTGCCAACACGAGCACCACCGACAACGCAAAGGCCGTCGAATCACGAAGCCGCTCGGTGCCGACAACCGTCACTGGGAGCGAGCGGGCTTGACTCGTGGCGTTCGTGTGCATATCGATCAAGGTTAGCTGGCTCTTCTCGGCGAGGGTAGCGGGTGTTCGGAACTAGCCTCTCGGTGGCGAGCGCATCGCCGGCTGGTCCGGGTTCGCACGCAAGCGCTGTACGGCGGCCTTGAGCGTTGTGCTGCGTTGTTGGCTGCCCGCCAAGGGCTTGATGCAGACCCGCGCAGTCTTGAGGATACGACTGGAGGGTCGCGACGTTACCGTTCTCCGAGGGGAGTGGGGCAAGCGGGCGGACCGCAGTCGGGCCCCCCGCGTTCTGTGGGTCGTGAACCGTCCGATGGTCTGTCCGGAGGATGATGTGGCCAGATGGCGTGAGCGAGTCGTGGCCGAACCAGTCATGCCTGAGTCTCCTGTGGTTGACCGCTTCGATGAGGAGCACTCGCCAGCTTCCAACATCGCGGATCCCTTCGGTTTCTCTGCCATCTACGCGCGCCAGATCCTCGAACCCCGCGGCTAGCGCGAGCGCACCGTAGGCTGTCGAGTGACCGAACTCAGCTCGATCGGAAGCGTCTCCCATGCCGGCCCATCCAGCGGGCGGCACGCCTGATGGGCCCCAACGGTGATGCATTGCGCAGCCCTCCACTGGCACCTGACCGCCGCCCTCACAACCCTTGCGGCGACTCTGGCCAGACCCCACCGACGGCGCCCCTCGCGGATGCTAAGGACCATCAGCCCGTGGCTCGAATATCCTTGCACCAGACTCCCTGCATTCGAGTGCGACGACGATGTCGTGTGCACAACGTTGGCCCCCGGCACTAGGGAAGCAGCAAGACCCGCGCGGCGGAGTCGGAGACCGAAGTCCACGTCCTCCCAATACATGAAGAATGATTCATCTAGAAAGCCTATCCGCTCGAGAGCGTCGGCTCGGATCACCACGCACGCCCAAGTAAAATAGTCGGCACATTCGTGGGGTATTTCACGATCTAGCGCCATCGTCCGCGTCAACCTTCCCCACGAGCGCTCCCGGGTCCCGTCGGGATGAACAACGCGCGGGGCAGCCAGCGCCAATCCCGAGCCTGCAGCAGCGAGCAGAAGCAGATCTACCGAGCGTGGGTCAATAGTCGCATCGTTGTTGATAACGAGGATATAGTTCGCGCCTAGAGCAACGGCTGCACGCAGACCGGTGTTCACTCCCGCCGCGAAGCCGAGATTTTCGCGATTCTCGATCAGTCGACAGCGCCCAGACTCAATCGGTTCGGCTAGCGCTCCACCGAGAGCTCGCGACGATTCATTGTCTACTACGATCACCATGTCCAGAGACGGTGACTGCAGCAGTGAACGCACACACCTCACTGTACGAGTCACGTCTCGCCAGGTCAGGACCACGGCGGAAAATCCAGCGACGGCCTCTTGACCCATCAGACCTCCATCAAGTCCTCGATGGCTTGCCCGACGCGGGCCGCCGTCTTGTCCCAGGAGAATTGCGCCTTCCACGCTTCGAATCGGGGGTCCGCACTAGGGGAAGCTCCGATCGCGTCGACTGCGGCCTGGGCCCACGCCGTTGGATCGTCGGCGTCGGGAACCGGATGCGCGAGCCCACCCGTCACCTCGGCAAGAGCTGCACATCCCTCCCAATACACGACAGGTACTCCCATCATCTGCGCCTCGAGCGCAGGAAGCCCGAAGCCCTCTGTCCTCGATGGAATCAAGAGCACATCGGCCGAGCGGTACAGATCTGTCAGTGCAGAGTCATCGATCATGGAGTGAACAGTGATCCGCCCCTCGAGATTGCTGCCCACCTCGCGTGTCAGACGAACGACCTGGGATGCGTCGGACGTGACGACATCGAGGCGGGCATCAACGACTCTCTGCAGCACTCTGAGCGCCATCGGAAAATTCTTGTGGGTCTTGAGGTTTCCGACATAGAGCAGACGAGGGCGACTGGGCGGACGCTTTCGGCGAACATCACCACCGATTGATCGGGCATCGTAGCCATTGCCCACCACTCGAACGTCTACCCGATCATCACACAGCCACCCGCGAAGCTCGCGTGCGCTTGCCTCCGACACGGTTAGGGCGACGCCAGCCTTCATGATCGCCGGACGAACGAACGAACGATAATAGGACAACTTGAACGGGGACCTCTCTGAGCCCAGATGCATGAGATCGTGGAGAGTCAGCAACTGTCTCGCGCGGGTAAGTCCGGCGTTGTATCCGGGCGAAAAGACGAGATCTCCTGGGCCCAGAGATATGCGCTGATGGTTGACGATGTCCGAAGCCCTCCATGGCTCGCCGGCCCGGAGTTCGCTCCAGGCGGGCAGGCGTTTGAGCACCTCGCGCGCGAAACGTCCGATGCCACTCACTTGACGAGCCCAGCGAGCGTCCACGATGACTTCACCAGAACGCCGACTAGCCATCCGCGCCATCCATCACCTCATGAAGCCAATCCGAAATCTCCACGCCGAAGCGTTCGCGAGAGAACATTGTGGTGCGGCCACGTAACGCCTGGCCATCGACGCCTGAGATCTCACCCATCGCCGCAAGGACGGACGACGAATCAAGCCCGCGCACTACTGCCCCACCGCGACAGGTCAGCACGCTCTCGCCTGCCCCTCCGAGTGAGTTCGCGAGGACAGGAGTCCCGGCTGCCATGGCTTCGACAGGCATGATTCCGAAGTCCTCAACTGCAAAGAAGACATAGAGTTGCGCCCGCTGAAAAAGCGCATACAGCAGCGGTGTCGATGGCCGAGTGACAAACTGCACCGGAATGCCTGAGGCGGTGGCGAAGTCCCGCAGCCTCGCTTCGTCTGGCCCTTGGCCCGCCAGCACGACTGGAAGGCCGAGGATTTCACCCACCCGCACCGCCGCGTCAAGCCGCTTGTAGGGTACAAATCTTGAGGCACCCAGAACGAACTCCTTTGGAATAAAGTCGAGGATGCGAAGCTCATCGTCGCTCAGTCGTCGGGTCCAGTCATCTTCGGCGATGATCGCTTCAACATTGACCGGGGGATAGATCACTCTCGAATCTCGCCCCCACGATCTCTGAATGCGATCCCTGATATAAGAGCTATTCGCGGCGATACTGTAAAGCTCCTGGGCGCGTCTACGGTCCAACCATCGCAAGCTCGATGAGGCCATCCTGACCACAAGCCCGTCTCCTCGCGCGTCGACCTCCGGCGCCCAGATGTACCGAGCCGGAGTGTGCACATATGCAAGCTTGCGAAGGGGTTGGCGACGCACGCGAACGTGATGGGCGAAGAGATGGGTGCTTGCGAGCACCCAATCGTAGTCTCGGCCGCCCTTCACAGAGCGCCAAACGAAGGGCATCAGCGGCAACGACAAGGCACGACGGCCTCGAAGGGGCGTTCTTGCGAGCCAACTCTCCTCTGCAGTCGCAAATCGTTGCGGATCGTCGTTCCACAACACCCATAAGTCCGTATCTGGCAGACACTCACGAAGAGCCTCAAGCACGTTCTCGGACCCACCTCGGGCTGCCACCCACTCGTGCACCAACAACCCCGCCACTTGGGCCCCTCCCACACGGGTCACAACCCCGAGGTTCAACTCTCCGAACGAACCGCCCGCTTCGCGGCATCCCCCCGTGTGGCCAGAGACTACCGCAATCGCGTCTCGTCGTTCGAACCGCCACATTCCCGCGAGCGAAGGGACCGCGGCCACTGATCGCGGGAATACCCCGTCTGCCAGGCGCCGCCTGAAGGGCCGCAGGTCGACTGCGAGATGGACACCTGCATGATCGCGTCACTGCTCCTGCTCTTCTGGAGAAGGGGGCTCCTGAGGCCGGGTCGACCGGCGCGCGGCAGCTGAACCTGAGCTCTCCGCCGGCGAGCGATGATCACCCGTGGCAGGGAGGGGACGGGCAGCCCGTTCTACAGCTCGTTACGGTCTCGCCCTGTTGTAGATATCCCCGACTTCAGGACGCCAAGGGCGCTGCGAAGATCATCGGGGCGCGGGACCAAACGCGACGCGCCGATCCTGAGTCCGATGGTGACCATTATGAGGAGGACAATGAATCCCATCGTCGATGCAGCTGCCGCGCCCACCGCGCCAAATGGGGGACCGAGCACAACCAGTGAGATCACAGCGCCAGCAATCGCGGCAACCTGCGCATTTGTCATCATCAGCCCGCGCCCCTCGGCTCCGAGAAGCTGTGTGCCGACGAACGCTCCGATCATTGCGACTGAGCCAGCCAGGGCGATTACAGTGGGGACGATTGCGCCCGCGAACTCGCGCCCGAAGAGCAGGGGCATGAGCCATGGCGTTAGCATTGCGCCAAGCAAGCAGACAGCCCCACCAAGGGCCAACGAGTGCCGCATTGCCGAGGCTTTGAGGTCGCGGCGAGACTCTTCCGCCGCGAGCGCTACGTGCGGAAAGTAGGCTGCCCCCAAAGCATGCCCAAAGGCAATCGGAAGTGCTGCGATGGAGGCAGCCACCGAATACAGGCCCGCCTGATATGCTCCGATCAGCGGAAGCACCATGACCTGGTCCAACCGGTTCGACGCTGCCTCCGCGGCCGCACTGCCGGCGTAGCGAATGGACTGTCGGGCCATCTTCTTGACAGGAGCGAGTTTGCCGACCAGGGTGACCCGGTTCAGCAAGAGCCCTAGGACGAAGGTAGCTACGGTGCCGGCGAGGTTTGCTCCAATCACGTTGCTCACCGTTGCGGTTCTAGTGAGCCAGAACATCACGGCGAGGCCAGTGTATGTCAGCGGCTGAGCGATCTGAAGCGCCACCAGCGCGCGGAATCGCCCCTGTGCGACCAGAACGCTGTTGTCGCACATCCAGCTCACGGTCAATGGTGCAGATGCCACGCAGAGAAATACGGCCACTCTCTCATTCGGCGCCAGAAACCCGAACAACGTCGATGTGAGTACGAATGCGATGATCACGCTTGGCACGATTGTGACTGCGGCCCACAGGCGGGCAGCGCGAGTGCTGGTGTCGCATTCACCCAGAGCCGTTCGTCGTCGCAACTCAAGTGGCACGCCGAACGCGAGCACGATAGGAAGAAGATACGCGATCGCCACCACTGCCGAGGTGACGCCGCGTCCTTGGGGCCCGATGGCGCGAGCCACTATCGGGGCGCTCACAAACATCAGCGCGCTGGATGCCAGACGGCTGGCGACCAGAAGCGCCGGGCTGTCGACCCGCATCAACTGTCGGAGCTGCCGGAGAAGCGATGAGCGTCGCCTGCGCTCTTGGGCATCACTCAAGTGACCGGGCTCCTCCGTGAAAGCACTCATAGGCTATATCACGTCACCGCGGCCCCTCTCGCGATCAGCGCAGCGGCGCGGGCAGGAGGCCACGGATCTGCGAGGATGGGTCTGGTGAGGAGCAGGCGGTTGGCTAGCGGAGACCTAGCCAGTGCGATAGATCGGGTGGTCGCAGACGGCAACTGCGCCGGCTGCGGGCTCTGTGCTCTGCTTTCGGGCGACGTGAAGATGCAACTCAACTCGCAGGGCTTCCTTCGTCCCGCGTTACGACCTTCCGCCGATCGGTCCCCGCTTAGCGACGCCGAGTTCGTGGCGGCATGCCCGGGAGTACAGGTGAGCAGCCCGAAGAGAAACCCCGGCGCGGACAGCAACGCCATACTCGGGCGCGCTCTTGGCGCCTGGCAAGCGTGGGCGTGTGATGAAGAGATCCGCTTCGCTGGTAGCAGTGGTGGCGTCCTCACCGCACTCGCGAGTTGGATGGTTGAGTCGGATCAGGACGGGCCGGTGATCGGGGCTCAGTCGGACCTCGACCAGCCGACCCGCACTGCATCTGTGGCGATCGAGTCCCGCGGCCAGGCTCTCCGTTCTGCAGGCTCCCGCTACGCGCCGGTCGCAACGCTCGCCTTCCCAGGTGCCGCCAAGTCCAGAGCCTTGATCGTCAAGCCGTGTGAAGCATCGGCCCTGCGTGCCCTCACGGACAGAAGGGCAGAGGACGCGCCGTTACTCTTGTCCTTCTTCTGCGCCGGCACTCCAAGCCAGACGAGCACTGACGGTCTTCTCCGCATGCTGGGCCTGAGAACCGAAGACGTTACGACCTTACGATATCGCGGCAACGGCTGGCCTGGCAGATTTACTGCGAGCGATGGCGTCACGCACGTTTCCGAATCGTACGAGGCGGCATGGG
This sequence comes from Propionibacteriaceae bacterium, assembly GCA_017306015.1. Taxonomy (GTDB): domain Bacteria; phylum Actinomycetota; class Actinomycetes; order Propionibacteriales; family Propionibacteriaceae; genus Propionicimonas. Next base: position 44,897 of record JAFKJK010000024.1, on the reverse strand, counting down.
GAAAATGGCTGGGCCGAGACCTCCAGGATAGGTGCAAGATCTGCGTGGATGGCACTGGGGAGCACGCGGATATTTCGGTCGGAGACTACTGGAAGAGTGACCCCTACGGTTATCCGGAATTTTCTGAGGCGCCCGGAGTCTCGGCAGTTATTGCCCGCACGCCACGCGGTCTCGAAGTCATCCGCCGCGCCGTTCAGGAAGGCGTCATTGGCGCCACTCCGATCAGCCTGAACTCAATCGCTAGAGTCCAACCTCTTCAGAAGCAAAGGCGACGAACGCTCCTGGCTCGCGTTGCGGGGCGGCTTGCTCGTGGGCGGCGCGTTCCGCGTTACATCGGATACCCGCTCTGGCGAGGCCTCGTCGCGGACCCCGCTCGAAGTGCGACGGCCTTCTTAGGATCAATTCGCAGAAGTGGCGGCCGCCCGACATGACCGGATTGATGGTGCATTACGATGGTCGGCGAGCTATGCCAACCGCATTTTGCCCGATGAACAAGGGGGTCTAGGTGCGCTGCTTGGTGCTTTGGTCGGACAACCAATCTCCCAATCTTGGCGTTCGGGTACTCGCACAGGGAACATCCGAGATAATCCGCTCTGTGCTTCCCGGTGCCACGGTCGACTACCAAGACTTCGAGGTGGGCGACTCCCCCATAGCCTTCAACGCTGGAGCCTTCCGATCTGACATCGGCCGCCGTCACGGCCCAATCAAGACACGGGTGTCGCGGTATGACCTAGTAGCTGATACGGGCGCCGGCGACAGCTTCACCGACGCCTACGGCTGGAAGCGACGACTCCTGATGGATCACGTCCGTCGGGTGATTTCCGCGCAACGAATACCTGTTCTGATGACACCCCAGACCATCGGCCCCTTTGATTCGCTATATGGTCGGCTTTCCGCAAGACGCGGCCTCGCTGACGCTCGGATAGCCATGGCCCGCGACCCGATGAGTGTGGACTGTGCCCGCCAACTCGGGGCGCGAGCAGTTTCGGCGACCGATGTCGTCTTCTCGCTGCCCCAGGTCGAGCCGGCTCTCCAACGGGATGTGGTCCTCAACATCTCGGGGTTGCTGTGGGAAGTCGATCGATTCGCCCCGAAAGAGATCTATCGGGATCTGGTGCGTCGACTCATACGCGGCCTGCTTGGACGGGGGTGTTCGGTTACTGTTCTTCCGCACGTTCTCGACAACAGCACGCTCGACAATGACATGCTAGCGATCAGCGCCATTTCGGAGGAGTTCGAAGGTTCTGTCGAGGTCATTATCCCGGCGGATCTGGAAGACGCCAGACGAATCATTTCCGGGGCTCGCGTGGTCGTTGCCTCGCGGATGCACGCCTGCCTTAATGCCATTTCTCTCGGTGTGCCGGCCTACCCGTTGGCATACTCGCGTAAGTTCGGGCCGCTCCTCGCCGACTTGGGGTGGAATCACGGAAGGCCGGTGGAGGAGGCCAATGGCCTACCCCTGAGCCAAGTCGTCGAGGAGATTATCGGTCTCAGAGGTGCGGCCGCCGAGGCCGGCGTCTCTGCGGACCTCGGACGGGAAAGGCTCGCTGCGGCGGTAGATGAGCTTCGTGACGTCCTCGCCGGGATCTCCTGCTCGTGACTGATCCACGCGAGGGGAGGAACCACCTGCCCAGTCAGGGTGGTGAGTAGGGCAGGATCGACTCGCCCTGAGTGGGCGACAGACGTGAACCAGCGGAGCAGGACCAGAGGACGCTTGAGCAGCCCAAGCCAGGGAACACGTCGATGATCCGGCTGAATTGAGGCCGCCTGGAGCGCGGACGTATGCCGAGTTCCGCGCGGACCACAAACCGGACTTGGCGGCTGTCGGCGATGGGTAAGGTGTGCAGTTGCTTGGTGTCAGCCAGGAGCGGTGCCCACGAGGGCGGCACCCATTAGGCGCAGCGGCCATCTCCAGGAGTTCGCTGCTGCGGTCTTCGCTCGGGTCGCGACCGGAGGCCTGAACATGACCATGATGGCGGCCGTAGCCCGGGGATGCGCAGCTCTCCGACGCGGAGTGACCAAGACCGTGTCGAGGCCGGATTGATCAACGATGGTCGGGACCCTCAGGGGCGCCGTCCAGGCATGCCGACGGGTGCGTGCTGGAGCGATCGGGCTCTTACCGAGTTGGGGAGCATAGCGGCCGGTGTCACCGATGCGGCCAGCACGCCATTGTGCTACCCGTGGTGCCACCACGGCCTCGCACCATCCGGGCACTCCAGCCGGATTCGGAGTTCGCACACTCGGCCGACTGGGCACGGGGATGGGCAGATCCTCAGTTCGGCGAAGCTCAGGGCTTCATCGTCCCCGTCTCGAGGAAGCGGACGTGCCAGCTGTGCGCCTGCCGCAGGTCGTGCGGGGTGTGCAGGCCGTTGGCGACCTTCAGGGCGTGGTCGTAGTACTCCTGCAGCATCGGACGGTAGTCCGGGTGCGCACAGTTCTCGATGATCACCTTCGCCCGCTTCTTCGGCGACAGCCCGCGCAGATCGGCCAGGCCCTGCTCGGTGATGATCACCTGGACGTCGTGCTCGGTGTGGTCGTGGTGCGACACCATCGGCACCAGCGCCGAGATCGCCCCACCCTTCGCCGTGGACGGAGTGACGAACGCCGAGATGAACGCGTTCCGGGTGAAGTCCGCGGAGCCGCCGATGCCGTTCTGCATCTTCGAACCCATGATGTGCGTGGAGTTCACGTTGCCGTAGATGTCGGCCTCGATCATGCCGTTGCAGGCGATCACGCCCAGCCGGCGGATCATCTCCGGATGGTTCGAGATCTCCTGCGGCCGCAGGATGATCCGGGAGCGATACTTCATCGCTTCCTCGTTCATCCGGTGCGCGTACTCCGGGCTCAGCGAGAACGCGGTGGCCGACGCGATGGTCATCTTGCCCGAGTCGAGGAGGTCGACCATGCCGTCCTGGATCACCTCGGTATAGGACGTCAGGTAGTCGAACGGCCCCTCCAGCAGGCCGGCCAGCACCGCGTTCGCAATGTTGCCGACGCCCGACTGCAGCGGCAGCAGGTTCTTCGGCAGCCGTCCCTGCTTCACCTCGTTGCCCAGGAAGTCCAGCAGGTTGCCGGCGATCGCGCGGGAGTCGTCGTCCAGCGGCTTGAACGGGGTGTTGCGATCCTCGGAGTCGGTCTCGATGATCGCCACGATCTTCTTCGGGTCGACCCGGAAGTTGCGCTGGCCGATCCGGTCGCCGGGGTGCGTCAGCGGCACCGGCAGCCGCATCGGCGGCATCGCGGCCCGGTAGTAGATGTCGTGCATGCCCTCCAGGTCGCGGCTCTGCCAGCTGTTCACCTCGAGGATGATCTGCTCGGCCTCCTGCAGGTACGTCTTGTTGTTGCCGACCGACGAGGACGGGACGAGTTCACCGTCCTCGGTGATCGCGGTCACCTCGATGACGGCCACGTCCAGCTTGCCCAGGAAGCCGGCCCACACCATCGGGGCCAGGTGGGACAGGTGGATGTCGTCGTACTCGGAGATGCCCGCGTTGATCTTCGCCCGCATGATCGGATCGGACTGGTACGGCGTCCGGTACGCCACCCCGTCCACCTCGGCCAGGGCTCCGTCCAGCTCCGGAGCGGTGGACGCCCCCGTCCACACCCCGATCTTGAACTCCTCGCCGCGGTCGTGCGCGGCCTTGATCTGGGCGGCGAGCGCTCCGGGAACGGCCTTCGGGTAGCCGGCGCCGGTGAAGCCGGAGAAGCCGACGTTCATGCCGTGCTTGATCCTGGCCGCAGCCTCCTCCGCGGTGCAGACCTTGGCGCGGAAGGCGGGGTTCTCGATTCGGGACATCTTGCTCCTCAGCAGGTGACTCGTGCTCTGCCTACGCTACCGGACGGGGTGGTAACGATGCTTATCCAGCCGATCGTCTCGCGGGGGGATCAGAGCAGTCCCACATGTTGCGACAAGGCATGTTGCTCGCCGGGCGCCAGAGTGATCGCCGCCGAGCGGACGTTCGCCGCCTCCACGCAGACGAACTCCGACCAGTACTGGCCGATGTCGCGGACGCTCTTGCCGAGGGTCCGTCCCGGGTTCCAGACGACCGTGTTCGCCGCCCCGTGCGTGGTCAGCCGGATGCGGCGGGAGAAGCCCGGATCGTCCACCACGACCGGTCCGGCGCAGTCGTAGATCCGGTCGATCTCGCCGTCGAAGCGGACGGGTTCGGTCTGGAGCTGCCTGGTCGGGGCGGCCCCCGTTGCGGTGTCGGTGTACGAGCAGCCCTCCAGGCCGGACACCGAGACCCGGGTGACGTCGCACACCTTGAGATAGGTGTGCAACCCCTCCTCGTAGGTGAACGGCTGGACTCCGGTGTTGGTGATCGTCAACGTCGTGGTCAGCGCCGCGTTGCCGAAGGACGCGGTGAGCTCCGCGGCGAAGCTGGGGAACTCGGCGGCGTCCGGCCGGTCCGGCACGTCCGCGGCTCCGAGGGTGTAGCGGACGGTGAGTTCGCCGGTCTCCTTGACGGTCTCGGTGACCTCGGCGCGGTGCCACAGCGCCGTCCGGGCGAAGCCGTGCTTGGGCTGCCGATTGCCGTCCGGGCCGTTGCCGAACCAGGGGAACACCACCGGCACTCCACCGCGGACGGCGTTGCCCGGGTCGAAGTCGGCCAGCGGGCTCAACCAGAGGACGGGCAGTTGTCCGGCCGGCTCCCACGCGATCGTCTGGGCTCCGGCGTCCAGGATCGCGTACTGCCGGCCGTTGAAGTGGGTCTCCACTCCGGGGAACGGTGTCTCGGGCACCTGAGAGAGGCTAGCCGATTTGCGCCGGCGCTCGTCATCTCGGGGTGTTGGTCCGGGATCCTGCCGGTCGGCGCTCGGTCGCGCTCGCGGGGGACGACGGTCGGGGACGGGGGCCGTTCGGGGACGACTGCTGTCGGGACACCGGCGGTATTGGACAGGCGGCGAATTCCGCGATTCGCCCGCGCGCGCGAGCGTCCGTCGTTATCGTGATTGCGGATCGGCAACCGGCCGGCAGCACAAGCGAGGGGACGCAGTGACTGACGTTCAGGGCCTCACCCGCGCTCTCACGGAACTCAAGCCGTCCCGCCGGACTGTGCTCGTCGCCGCCGCCTGGACTGCGCCTGCGGTGATGGGGCTGAGTGCGGTGCCTGCGGTTGCGGCATCCGGGGATGACGAGCCAGACCCCGAGCCGACTGTCGATCCCTACACGGGGGGGCTCCTGTCCGCGCTGTGGACGTCGACGAAAGGCTCAGCCAGCGGTGCAGTCGGATGGACCAACCCTCGCAGGGGCCTGTACAACACCGACGGCGGCCACGGAGAGGCGGATTATGATGATTCTGCTGGCTTCGCCGGGCCTCTGGGGCCGGGGTTCTTGTCCGCGCAGGACGCCACCGAAGACACCGAGATCCTTGTCGCTTTCACGTTCAGAGCTACCCCAGGTCGACCACACGGTGTAGGCCTCGCGATCCGGTCAACCGACGGGGCGCCAAAGGCACAGCTTCTCGACATAGACGTGACCGGGTACACACCTGACCCAGAGCTACCGATGGTGCTGAGCTACGCGGCTGGCACGCCCGAAGGCGCGTATGCGCCGGTAGGCGACGACTTCGTTCTCACCGTCGTACCAGAGGACGACAACATTCTAGTGAGCTTCCTATTCACGATCCCGGCGGGGGTGTCGGGCCACTTCTGGATTGCTGAACCTATAGTCGGGCTACAACCCGCCTAGGTCTGGTCGGGCGACGCCGTCGGCCGGATCACCAGGCCCGTTCGCAACTTCGGCGTGAAGAAGGTCGACTTGGGCGGCATCAGGAGACCTTCGCGGGCAGTCCGGCGAATCTCCTCCAGCGAGGTCGGACGGATGAGGACGGCGGCGTCCGCGGCTCCGTCCGCCAGTCGGGCGAGGGTCTCGTCCAGCCCGTGCTGATAGCCGACCTCGGCGTCCGCTCCGGCGAGGGCGTGCTCAAGCCAGGCGCCGTCGAGTGAGCGAACCCCGTCGAACGCGCCGGCCTTCGGGGTGAGCCACTCGGCCGAACCGTCCGGAGACAGCAGGACGAGGCGTCCCAGGTCGACCATCTGCGCGAGCGTCGCCGGGGTCGGCGCCGGCGCGGGCTCGATGTCGAAGTGGACGGCCAGCCGGGCGCGCAGGGTGTCCACCGTCGTCCCCGTGTAGACACGGTGGATGGCCTCGATGCTGAGCTGGTCGGCGACGAGCTCGTTGATGAAGGTGAGCGTGAACTCGGCGTCGGTGTCGGTCCGTCCGCTCGCTGCGCGCACCTCGTCGCGGTAGGTGCGCGAGATCCCGTAGCGGTGGTGTCCGTCGGCGATCAGGACGTCGTCAGCGGCGATGACGGCCGTGATCGCCGCGATTCGCCCCGGGTCGGAGACCCGCTCGACCGTGTGCCGGACGCCGTCGAAGGTGACCTCTCCCACGGGCTCGGCAGGCTCGCGCAGGGCGTCGCTGAGGCCGTCCGCGAGCGAGAGACCCCAGACCGGGGACAGGTTCGCTGCGGTGGCGCGGGTCAGGTCGAGGCGGTCGGTGGACGCCTTGGGCGTGACGCGCTCGTGCGGCAGGACTCCCCCGGCACCCTCGTCCACAACCTCGAGGCCGGCGAGGACGCCGACGATCGTCCGGGGCGTGCCGGTGGCATCGGTGAAGGACATCCGGTAGATGGTGAGCGTGTCCTGGTCGTCGGCGACGAGGACGCCGGAGTCGAGCCACTCGCCGAGGACCCGCGCGGCGACGTCGTAGCGGTCGTCACCGCCGGCCGGCACGTCGACATGGACGATGTTGTGCTCGCTGCGTCCGCCGAGCTCGGTGACGTCCGCGTCGGAGAGGACGTCGTACGGCGGCGCGATCACCTGTTGCAGGTCGGTCCCCGAGGCGTAGCGGATGGCCCTGAACGGCGCGATCTTCGGCATGGGTTGAGGGTATCGGTCGGACGGTCGGGGCGGCTGCCGGGTTCGAGAGGCCGAACGGCCGGTGACTGGGTCATCAATTTTGGTACCTGTGGACAGCGAGAGAGTTGTCCACAGGTGTTCGATTTGGGTTCGATTTTGTCGGTGGTGGGTGTTTGACTTGGTTCATGGACGGACGAGGTGGGCTGGTGTCGGCAGGCGAGCTGCTGACCGAGCTGCTCGCCGACCTGGACCGGCTGGATCCTGACCGTGCCGGCCTGGAGCCGTCGGTGCGTCTGGAGTGGCTCCGGCTGGCACGCAAGGCGCAGTCGCGGGTGACCGGGCTGTGCTCGATGCTGGCGGCCGAGGCGGAGAAGGCGGACGCAGCCGAGAAGGCTACCGGGAGTCCGTTGAAGGTGTGGCTGGGTCGGCAGGAGCCGCTGTCCCGTTCGGAGGCGTCCGCTGTGGTCCATCAGGCGCGGGCTCTCGCTGGGCGTCCGGTGGTGGCCGAAGCTGCCGTGGCGGGCCGGGTCAACACGGGGCAGGCACGGTCCATCGGCAGGCTTCTGGATGGGCTGAAGAACAGCCTCGATGCGCCGCAACTCGGCCGCGCGGAGGAACTGCTGGTCGGGTGGGCCAACCGCATGGACGCCAGTCAACTGGAGGGTGCGGCAGCGAAGGTGCTGGCCGAAGTCGCTCCCGTCGACGCTGACGAACTGCTGGAGCGCCGGTTGCAGGCCGAGGCCGAGGAAGGCTGGCGGAACAGGCACCTGCGGTTCTGGCCGGTGGCCGGTTCGATGCGATTCGAGGGATCGCTGCCTCGGGTGGAGGGCGAGGCGTGGGTCGCATTGATCAATGCGCATACCGAAGCAGCCCGGCGGACGGCCATCGAGGCTCGCGACCCGCTGGCGTCCCGGCCCACGCTGGAACAGCGTCGGGCGGACGCGTTGATCAGCCTGGTTCGCGGCGTGTCGAAGTCGAAACCGGTGTTCGGCGCCGGCACCGCCAAGGTGATCGTGACCCTTGACTACGCCATGCTCGCTGCCGACGCGGCAGGGGCGGGACTCATCCGCGACGGCGAGAAGCTGTCGGCCGGGGAACTGCGCCGACTGTGCTGCGACGCCGAGATCATCCCGGTCGTCCTCGGCGACAACTCGGAGGTGCTGGACGTGGGCCGGGCTTCGCGGTTCGTCACCCCGGCGATCCGGACAGCGTTGGTCGTCCGGGACGGGGGCTGCGCCTTCCCGGGCTGCGACGTGCCGCCGGACCTGTGTGAAGCGCACCACACCCGTCCCTGGCGACTCGGCGGACGGACTTCGTTGCGGGAGATGGTCCTCCAGTGCCACAGCCACCACGGAATGGTGGAACCCGCGAGGTACGCCACCCGAGATCAATGGGAGGTTCGAATAGCCGAGGACGGGCTGCCGGAGTTCCTCCCGCCCAGGCGCCTCGATCCGGAGCGAAGACCCTTGCGGCACGCCCGACACGTCGGCGCGGCCACCGCAGAGGGTTCCGGCGGGACGGTTGCCGCGTCCGGAGCCACGACTCAGGGTGGGGCCAGGCGGCCCGCCTCGACCGCCGCCGGGTAGTGGCGGTGGGGTGGCGGTGAGGTATCTGGACGAGGCGCGACGGAGGCCTGCGGAGACCGAGGGTGGCGGGCGGACGCCGGTAGGGCGCCGGGGGCCGGCACACGCACAGCGGAGGCGGACCAGAAAGGGGGCGATGATCTGGAAGGGGGACAAGAGACCTTGGGAGGAAGCGTCTGCAGAAGTGAGGCATTGGGAGTGAGGCGTTTCTGGGGATGAGTTCGAAGGGAGCACTCGGCGGGCGCCCGGTGACGGGGTCGCCGAACGACCGACCAGGCGCCCGCGTCCCGATGGACGAGCGATCCAGGGGGTGACGGTCGCGGACGGGCGAGCGATCCGAGTGCGACGATCGTGGGTAGACGAGCGATCCGAGCCAATCGGGCCTGGTTGGACGAACGGTCCGGGCCGACGGAGCCTGGTGGCGACGATCCGGGTGACCGCCTGAGTGGACGAGCGATCCGGGCCAACGGTGCCCGGCCGGGCGAACGATCCCAGCGACAGCGCATTGCCGATCTGCAGTCCGGGCTGACGCTCCCGAGCGGACGAACAGCGCGCGGAACGCCGGCGGCGGCCTAACGATTCGGCGAGCGAGCACGGGCCCGGAATGTGGTCTGGGCCCGGAGCTGAGCGTCGCGATGAGCGGCGCAATTGGGCGGCGCGCCAGGCGGACGGCGGTAGCGTGGCCGTCGTGGGTCAGGACACGTTGTGGTACCGGATCGGGCGGGCGATCGGTGATGCGGTGCGGCCGCGGCGCGACCCGACGCGCACGGGGCGGCGCCCAGGACCAGCTCTGACGCGGCAGCAGGGTCGGGGCCGGGCGGCCGGCGGTGGCGAGGACTACCCGGGCGACTTCGAGGGACGCTTCGACATCACCTATGCGCCCAACGAGGACGCACTGGCCGATCCCGGCGAGGTCGTCTGGACCTGGGTGCCCTACGAGGAGGACCACACGCAGGGCAAGGACCGTCCGGTGCTGATCGTGGGCCGCGACGATCCGTGGCTGCTGGGCCTACCGCTGAGCAGCAAGGATCACCAGTTGGACGCCGCCCAGGAGGCCGCCGAGGGCCGCTACTGGGTCGAGATCGGCACCGGCGAGTGGGACAGGTCGGGCCGGCAGAGTGCGGTCCGGGTGAACCGCGTCGTCCGGGTCGATCCCGGGGGTGTCCGGCGGATCGGCGCACGGCTGGACAAGTGGCGCTTCCAGCTGGTCGCGGACGCGGTCCAGCGGCACGCGGCGCCGGCGGAATAGGCTGCGTCCTACGCGTCACGGCGTCGCCGAACGACCGGCCGTCGGCCGGAAGACGGGGATGCCGGCTGTACGGACGAAACAACACCCGGGGGGAGCAGCGCAGGTGCCGACGAGCGAGGCCGCGGGAGCAGCGCAGGTGCCGACGAGCGAGGCCGCGGGAGTGGCGAACGACGCCGCGGCGACACCACTCGACGCCGTGGCGACAGCCTTCAAGGCCGCCGAACCCGGCAACGCACGAGCCGATTGCCGCGAGCATGCACCGACGAGCCGCGTCGAGGTGTTGTGCGTCTGCACCGGCAACGTGGCTCGCTCCCCCGCCGCCGAGCGCCTCCTCGGCAAGGCATTGGGACCGTTCGGCGTCCGGGTCACCAGCGCCGGCACCGGCGCCCCACAGGGAGCCCCGATCGCACCCCAGATGGATGAGCGTCTGCTCGCCTGCGGCATCGACGCCCGCGACCACCAGGCTCGCTGGCTCACCGAGGCGGAGGTTCAGCGCGCCGACCTCGTCCTGGGCATGGCCAGGGAGCACCGCTCCCGAGCCGTCGAACTCGTACCGTCCGCGCTTCGCCGCAGTTTCACCCTGCTCGGGTTCGCCGCCATCGCGCGAGCCGTCCCCGCGACGGAGCTCGCTCAGGCGGCAGCCAGCGACCACCCGGCCGACCGGCTGCGGGCCCTGATCCAGCTGGCGCCGCGATACCGCCCGCTCTCCGGCTCCGACGAGATCGACGACCCCGTCGACTGCGACGTCGCGACCTACGCCCGGGTCTTCGCCGAGATCGAGAGCGCCGTTGCCGCCATCGCGGCCGTCGTCACCGCGACCGCAGACGACCCCGTCCCGTCCCAGAACTCCTAGCGGGAGGCCTCGCAGGCCTGGCCCTCCAGGCTGATCTTGACCGGATGGACGGTCGGCGTCGTCAACACCTCTGTCGGGCCCAGTTTCGCGCCGGGAGCGACCGTGTACGTCGCCGTCAGCGAGCCCGTCTCGCCCGGCTTGGTCGAGACCACGAACTTGAGCACGCGCCGGTCGAGGTCCTTCACCCGCCAGCGGAACACAGCGCCCTTGCCCTCCTGATAGCCCTCGATGTGCGACTTCAGCGGCCCGTAGATGAACACCTCGGTGTCGTAGCGCTGGTGAGGCAGATGCGCGCGGACGTAGTCCGGAAGCTTCTTCTCCGCCGCCTTTCCGATGTTCAGCTTGAGGTCGACCTTGACCGTGTAGACGGTCGTCCCGTCCGCCCGGCACGCGGTCGTGACCGTTGTCGTCGGCTGCATGTAATAGTCGATCTTCGTCCCCATCGAGTGGTCGCGGAAGAAGACCCCGATGCTCGTCGTCACCTTGTTGGTGTGCGGCAACACCCCGCCGAGCTTCGTCGACGCCACGAACTTCTCCAGGTCGGCGTCGGCGCTCCAGAACATCAGGCTGCGGTTGCGGACGCCCTCCTGGATCGCCTGCAGCATCACCTTCGGATCGAAGCCGCCACCGGCGACCCGCTCGAAGACCGCCATCGCGATCGCCTTGAAGTAGCTGTTGCCGTGGTCGCCGGTGTCGCCGTACTTGGCGTACGAGTCGCTCAGCGCCACCTTGACGATGTTGTCGCTGGTCAGCGTCTGGCCGTCCGGCATCGTCACCGGCCCGGTGGCCTTGAGCATGTACGACAGCGCGATCGGGTCCAGTGACGCCACGCCGTCGATGCGGTCCTTGGAGATGTCCCGGTTCCACAACTGCTGCAGGAGGCTGGCGGCGGTCGGCCAGTCGGGACGGCTCACGGTCGCATTCGGATGGGTCTTCATGATCGGCCCGTACAGGTGGATCACCCCGATAGGCAGCTCCTGCTTCAGCGGAGTGACGTAGTCGAAGTCCTGGCTCGTCACCTGCTTGACGATCGACAGCTTGCCGGCGTCCACCCGGATCAGCGTGTGGGACGCGGCACTGCCACCCAGCGGCATCAACTCGGCGTTGTTCTGCGCCACGACAAGGTAGTTCTTCGGACCGTCCGCGCCGAGGAGTCCGGGTAGGAACCTCACCGCCGGCGTGACCAGCTTCATCACCGACTTCACCTGTGCGACGCCGTCCCGCACCTCTGGCACGAGGTTGTCCGTCGGCAGGTCAGCCAACTCGGCCGACAGCGCGGAGACCTTCGGCTGGGCCGCCTGCAGCGGCCGGATCAGCGCCGCAAGCGAACCGCCATCGCCCTTCATCCCGTCCAGCACCGGGAGCGCGACGCCGTTGCTCAACTCGTCCAGGGTCTGGGCCGCGACCCGCACCGCCCGCAGGTTGTCGCCAGCCACCGGAACCTGCTCTGCGACCGCCCACACCGGATCGGATGCGGCCCGCCCGGCCACCGCGGCGCTCGCAGCGAGCTTGTGAAGATTGTCCCCGATGTCGCCGCCACTACGCAGTTCACCGACGGCGGCCTGTGCCTGACCCAGTTCGTTACGGACGGTCAGGACCTGGAAGCCCAGCCAGCCGATGAGGCCGACGAGCGCCAGCGCGACCACGCCGACGGTGATCCACACCGCCCTGCGTCGACGCCTCGGCCCGCGCGGGCCGTCCCCCCCAACCACTCGACCATCCTAGGGTCCGGCTCCAATCGGCATCCCGGAAACAGTCAGGCCCCGGAAACAGTCAGGCCTTGGCCGGCTCGACCCCGTAGTGGCGGTAGTAGTGGTCGCGGCCGTAGCCGACATGCTCCACCTTGGCCATGTTCAGCACGAGGCCGAGGACGCGCCCGCCGGCCAGCTCGACCGACTGCAGCGAGTCGGCCAACTCGGGACGCGTCACCGAGCCACTCCCCACCACGACCAGGGCACCGGCGGCCAGGCTGCTCAGGACCGCCGCATCGGTCACCGGCAGCAGCGGCGGGCAGTCCAGGAGCACCGTGTCGTAGGTCGCGGCGGCTTCCTCCAGCAGAGCCTTCATCGCGTCCGAGGCGAGCAGCTCGGCCGGGTTCGGCGGCAGCTGCCCGGACGCCATCACGTGCAGCACCCCGGCACCGACCGGCTGCACCACGTCCGCCAGACTGGCTCGTCCGATGATCACCGTCGACAGGCCCGCCGCGCTCTCGATGCCGAGGTAGTCCCCGATCTTCGGACGGCGCATGTCCGCCTCGATGAGCAGGACCGACTCGCCCGCATCCGCCAGGGTGGTGGCGATGTTGATCGCGGTCGTGCTCTTGCCCTCGCCGGCGATCGACGAGGTGATCACGAGGATGCGGCTGCGTCCCTCGAGCGTGAGGAACTGAAGATTCGTGCGCAGCCGGCGGAAGGCCTCCGCCCGCGGTGACTGCGGATCGGCGGTCATGACCAGCGGCTCGGTGGCGAAGATCTTGTCGTAGCTGATCGTGCCGATCACCGAGCTGTCCGTGACCAGCGCGACGTCGTCCTCGGTGACCACCCGGGTGTCGAGCCGACTGCGCAGCACCGCCTGCCCGACGCCGACGAGGAGTCCGAGCAGCAGGCCGAGCGCGAGATTGAGGCTCACCCGCGGCGACGTCCATTCGGTCGGGACGGCGGCCGGCGCGACGACGGTTGCCACGACGGCCTGCTGGTTGTCCTTGCCGGACGGTGCCAGTTGGCCCACGACAGCCACGAGCCGGGTGCTGACCTCGTTCGCGATGTCCGCCGTCGCCACCGGATCGGTGCCGACCACGCCGATCTCGATGATTGCCGTGTTGGTCGGCACGGTGGCCGTCACCGACTTGGCCAGATCGACGGCCGTGGTGTCGAGCCCGAGCTTCGCGATCACCGGGTCGAGCACGACCGGCATGGTCGCGATCTGCGCGAAAGACTTGACCTGGTTGGCCGCATAGGTCGAACCCTGCTGCAACTCTCCTGCGCTGGTGCCACTCTGCACCGAGACGAAGACAGACGCGGACGCGGTATAGATCGGTCGCATCAGCAGCGAAACGATCCCTGCGAGCAGCCCTCCCAGAATCACGGCCGCCAGCACGCTCAGCCAATGTCTCCGAATCACGCCCCAATACTCGGCGAGTTCCACGGCGATCCTTCCAGGGAGGTCAAGCTCACAAGCAGTCTAGTGGTGGGCCCCCATATGGGTCACCGACCAGCGGCACTGGACGCGCACCTCACGGCGTTCCCTTCGGTCGCGATACGACCGAGAACACCGCGCGGACGCATCCGTACGGCCATTTCGCCAAGTATCGGCGCCGCATCGCCTGAGCGAACTCCGGTATGACGCGAACAGCCCGTCCCATTCCGTGAGATCGGGGGGAGGCATGACCCATTGGGCCGCGTCCCGGGGAGGACCGATCTCAGTAGGCGCCACTGCCGCGCAGGACGACGCCGACCGTCTTCAGGATGATGACCAAATCAGTGGCGATCGACCAGTTCTCGACGTAGCGCAGGTCGAGCCGGATGCTCTCCTCGAGTGACAGTCGGGAACGACCGTTCACCTGCCACAGACCAGTGATGCCCGGCTTGATCAGCAATCGACGCAGGTGTACCTGGCTGTACTCGGCTACCTCGCGCGGAACCTGGGGTCGGGGGCCGACGATACTCATCCCGCCTCGGAGCACCGACCAGAACTGCGGCAGCTCGTCCAGGGAGTACCTGCGCAGGAGGTGGCCAAGCCGGGTGATCCGCGGGTCGTCCGCGAGCTTGAACAGCAGCGCCTGACCCCCGTTGGCGGCGATCAGGTCGGCGACCCGGTTCTCGGCGTCCACGCACATCGTCCGGAACTTGTGGATCGTGAAGGGCTGCCCCCGCAGTCCTACCCGCTGTTGGCGGAACAGCACCGGGCCGCCGTCGTCCAGCTTGATCGCGATCGCCACGACCAGCAGGACGGGCGACAGGACGGCGAGTGCCGCCAGCGACGCCACGATGTCGAACCCTCGCTTCAGCAACACCTTCGCGCCGCTGAAGGCGGGCAGGTCCACGTGCAGCAGCGACAGTCCCTCGACTTCTCGGACGGCCATCCGAGGCCCGGAGATGTCGATCAGCCTCGGCAGGATCATCAACTCGACCGGGCTGGCCTCCAGGGTCCACGCCAACTGCTTGGTCTGCTGGTGGGACAGCCCGTCCGCCAGGATCACCGCGCCGTAGTGGCCGTCGATGACCATCCGGCCGATCTCGGGGTAGCCGATCCGGGTGCACTCGACGGCTGGGCCGTAGGCATCCTCAGGGAACGGATCGAGAAGGCAGACGGCCTCGGGCCGGTAACCGACCTCCGGGCGATGTGCCAGGTCCCGCACCAGGGTTGCGACGCTCTGCCCCGATCCGACGACCACGGCGCGGGTGAGGGCGCGCCCACGAGCTCGCGCCCTACCGAGGATGCGCCGGACGAGCCACCGCGCCGACAGGAGGAGTGCCAGGCCGACGGGCAGTGTGATGGCGAAGACCGCCCGCGACGGCTGCACCTTGAACAGGTAGGAGAGGATCGCGGCGCCACCGAACACCTGGAGACTCGTGCTGATCACGCGGCCGTATTCGACCAATCCCGACCCGACCACGCGGTGGTTACGGGAATCGGCAAGGCCCAGGGCGACCGTCCACACCACCGCCAGTGCGACCGCAACGATCCCGTAGTCGATTCCGACAATCTCGCCGGCAGCCTTGCCCGGCACCAGCACCAGCGGAGCGAGGGTTGCACCGAGTGCGGCGACCAGATCGACTCCGGTCAGTATCCAGACGATCTTTGTCTGCCAGCCACGCGGCTTCGACGCAGCGGTAGAGACCGGCCACGGAAAGGCATTGCCCTCCGCAGTGGAAACTGCAGACATTCGCCCCCCTCAAGGCATTAAGCCGACTCCTGCATCCCAGTGCCGTGGATCAGAGGCCTGCCGGAAGTGAGTATGGCACCCCTGGGGTGTCCATTGACAGCAAAGTCACGGAATTCGGACACCAGCGGCTATCCAAGCGCATTAGCCGTAGTCAGAGCACTCTTTCCGGCGCGGTGCCAGTGCGACTCCGGATGACCCGGGCAAACCGGCCGGGTAGTACCCGGGTAGGGGTTCCGGCTAGAAGCGGGTGGGAGCCCCGCCGAGCCGGGTCAGGCCTGACTCAGCCGGGGTAGGACGCGCGCAGGCTGGCGGCGCCGTGCTGGCGCCACTGGACGGCCGAGCCGGCCACCGCGAGGACCACGAAGATTCCGAGCCACACCAGATGCGGCTGGAGGCTGGAACCCCAGGACGTCGAGTTCAGCCAGTTGACCAGCTGTCCGGTGAGCTGCTGAATGGCGCTGACCGATACCACCGCACCGACCACCGCGGTGCCGACGATCATCAGCTTGCGCGGAATGTCGGCGGCGATGCCGATCCCGGCCAGCACCAGCCCGGCGATGATGCTCACGCCGACATGCCAGGCGTCGGGGATCGCGAGCCAGCCCACGACCAGCTGGCCCAGCCCCCACCCGACCGAGCCGAGCAGCAACAGCACGCCGGCCACATAGAACGCGTACGCGGCCCACGCGAAGAGCGCCGCCACCACGATCCCGACCAGCCAGTACGGCACCGCCCGCATCGTCGCCGCCGAGAGCAGCGCGGTCAGTCCCTCATAGATGACCAGGCCGCAGACATAGCCCAGCGCCGCGCCACCCAGCGCGAGCACGATCCTGGCGATCCGGTGCCCGAAGAAGCAGAAAAGCAGTCCGACCGCCAACAGGGCGGCCCCCACCCAGACCTGTTGCATGCATCGAAGATACCTACGCCGTGGATCAACGGGGGCCGACCATCGAATTCCGCGCGCGCCAACGAAATCCTGCCGAGGCGAGGTCCCCCGGCCTGGGGACGGCTCGCCGGCCGCGCCGCACCACCCCCGAGCCGGGATCATCGCCACGGACGCGACGGTGCCCGGCGAAGCGAATCCCGCCGCCGCCGAAGGCCCGTCCCACCGCGTCCTCTCGTGCTCACGCACCATCTCCTCGTCGGCTGGGGATGCCGACTCGGCGGTCCGCAGCCCACCGCTGCACGCGGAGCACGGCAGTGGGTAACAGGCGGCAGAGGGCTGCACATCTGTCCGCATCCGCGGGACGGGGGTGCTCGCGCCGCCACACATGCGAAGAATTGGGACCATGACCTTCGAACACGCTGCGATCAACCTGCGTCTGGCCCAGATCGGGCAACCCGTGCCGATCTCGCTGCAGGACTCCGCCTCGGGACGTCTGGTGGCGCCCATCCTGGCGCGCCAGCGCGAACTGAGCCGGCGACTGGCCGACCGGCTCTGCGCGGCGGACGGACGGATCCAGGCCTGGCTCGACGGCTACCTCGCCGACACCGGCATCAGCCCGCAACTGCCGCGGCGTACCCTCGTCCTCGACGAACCCGGACTCGCCCGCGAACTCTCCCTCCCCTACGACGCCGACGAATTCACCTCGCCACTGCTGAGTAGCTACCGGCTCGCCAACGGCGTCCTGCACAACCCGGCCAACGACCGCCGCACCACAGCCGGCGTCTTCCACATCGCCGAGGGCGGCCTGCCCATCCCCGACGACAAGCTCGCCGTCCCGAAGCCGGTGTTCGCCCGGCTCCTCGAACTGGCCTTCCAGCCGCCGGAGTCCGACCTGCGCCTGCCCTATTCGGCGAACGCGGAGAAGCCGGCCGCCTGCTTCGTCTCGCTGATGCTGCGTCCCCTGGTCGCCCCCGAGGTGCCCGGCTGGGTGCCCGAGAAGCGGATGGAGACCCGGTTCATCGTCCCCGGCGGGCTGGTCGCCAACCTCGACTTCGTCGAAGGCATCTTCGGCAACGGCGGCGACCCCTACCTGCCCGAGAACGACGCGTCCCTCAACCCTCACACCTGGACCGGGCACACCGGCGCGGTCATCCTCGCCCCGCACCTGACCCGGGTCACCAAGCGGGAGCTGGGCCTGCCGCACGTCAGCGAGGCCACGCCCCGGCAGCAGCGGGACGGCATGTGCTGGACCGACGAGGACGAGCCGTACAACGGCGGCCACGCCTTCAAGGTGTGCGCCCGGGACGCTTCCGGCGTCATCGTCACCGTCATCGCCGACAACTACTTCGGCTACTGCAAGAAGGAGGTCAAGACCCAGATCTCCTACTCAGCGAACCTGTTCGGGAACGCCGAGGAGGAGCACGCCGGCGGCGCCCTCGTCTTCCCCAGCTACAACCTCGGCCAGGAGTACACCGTCAGCCCGCGGCTGGACGGCGACCACGACCTCGCCGACGTCCTCGAGCGGAACCCCGAGCGGTTCCACCTCCAGGCCGAAGGGCACGCCACCGATTCCGAGCAGCCGCACATCGTGCTGGTGCCGATGGGCTCGACCTTCTCGCTGCGCACCCAGACGGTCAGCTGGACGAACGCCAACGGCTCGACCGGATCGGTCAAACTGCGCGCCGACAAGGTCTATCTCTCCCCCGACGGCTACCAGGTGAAGATGGCCCAGCAGGCCGCCGACCCCACCCAGTGGAGCCTGATGGGGACGCTCGCCGTCGCCACCAGCTGCCACAAGCCGGCCACCGTCTCCGGCGGCGGCAAGTCCGAGATCTCCAAGGCCATCACGGACGCGTTCATCTTCGGCAACGCCTACGTCCCCGACTTCGACACCGACCTGGACGCCGTCGCGGCCATCCTCGGCCGGGACTTCTCCGACCGCTTCATCGACCCGTCCCGCCTCGACCATCGGGCGCTGCTGGCCGACGACCGCTCGATCGGTTCGGTGATCAAGCTGCTCACCCCGTCCAGCACCGACTACACCGCGGCGTACAACGCCTGGCTGGAGACCATCCCCCAGCACATCAAGGAGCTCGTCTTCGTCGTGAAGCGGTTCTACCGCTCCGAGTGGGGCACCGACTGGCGCAGCCACTTCACCGTCGGCATCATCAACGGCCGCCGGGGCAACAACCTGCGCCTCGACGGGGTCAAGATCATGGTGAACATGCTCCGGGTCGGCTTCCTCCCGGACGGGTCCTGGCGGCTGTTCGGCCTGCGGCACGACTTCGCCCCGGCGGTGAAGGTGCAGACCGAGGACGACATCACCGCATCCACCGTCGTCGGCGGGCGGCTCCTCGGCCTGTCGGACGATCGCTCGTACAAGCTCGTGGAGAACTGCGAGCAACTGCTGTTCCAGCGTCCCGACGACGCCATCCACCGCGGTTACGACAAGCAGGCCGAGCGCGACATCAGCTCTCCGGGAACCTTCCTGTCGAACTTCCAACCTCTCACCCATGCTGATGCAGTCGAGATGCGGGACGATGCGGTGGCATTCAGCCAGTTCACCGAGCCGATGCGGGACCTCGTCTCGGACTTCGCGGACGCCGCCCCCGACTCCTCGCCGCACTACTTCGTCTCCTCGGCGAACCCGCGAATCGTCGACGGCTCGCCGAGCAAGAACCCGCGGTACCTGCAGCGGCGTCCCGACCAGACCAACGCCGCGGCGACCGCGGTCGCCAATCTGGCGTCCCGGCTGGCGCGACGGCTACCGGCCGACGCCCCGCTGCCCCTGCCGGTCGACGTGGTCGCAGCCGGCCGCCGGAACAATCCGCCGGACGGGGCAGTGCCGCCCCTGTGCTCGTACAACCCGCTGCACTACATGGAATTGCCCGAGCTGTTCGCCGAGTTCATCTCGTCGATGACCGGCAAGTCTCCGTCCACCACCGGGGCCGGCTCCGAGGGTGCGATGACCAAGGGCCCGTTCAACGCGATGCCCGCCGTCCTCGACCTGAACGCGGCGCTGCTGTCGTTCGCGCTCACCGGCTACGACGGCTGGGTCTCCTGCGCCGGGTATGTCGGACCGACCGTCCGGGTCGACCACGACATCTCGATGCTGGTGCCCGAGGTGTTCAGCCGGATGACCCCCGACGAGCGCAGCGCGGCCAGCCTGATCGCCGAGGGAGCACTCGAGCCCCTGGCCGACTTCGAGCGCGACGGCCGCACGGTGCTGGCGAGCCGGCTCGGCTACCGGATGACCCAGGCCTTCGCGCGCAAGTACTTCGGCCGGATCTTCCTGCACCCGCACGCCGTGTTCACCCCGGAGATGCTGCAGCCGGAACTGCAGGATCCCGACATCTTCGCCACCTCAGTCGACACGATCGTCGCCACCCACCAGCGGGTCGCCCAGGCGTACTTCGACGACGGCACGATCGACCTGGCGATCCCGCCGCTGCGAGCACTGCTGGAGATCATGGCGAAGGGTGCCTCCGCCGAGGGGTGGCTGCTGACGACGCCGGAGTTCCGGGCGCTGTTCGAGCGCGACCACATCCTCACCGCCGACTGGTACACCGCGAGGCTGGACGCCAAGCAGGCGGCCGCCGCCGGACGGGCATTGGATGGGCTGGAGGCGATGCAGAAGTTCGTGAGCACGCCCGGCAACGACGAGCCAAGCCAGCGGCTGGACGTTCCCGCGCGCATCGAAGGCGCCCAGGCCGAGTACGCAAAATTCAGTAGTGAGGGGTATAGAGCCAGCCTGGTCGGGACGGTGGGGCTGCAGCCGCTGTGAGCTCCGAGCCGAAGTGGCGCCCGGGAAGCGTCCTCTGACAAGACGAAATGCTGGTGGCGGCCGGCCCGGCAGCCCGCGTCGCAGCCGCGGCGGGGGTCGCATTTCACGTACATCGTGCACCGGAGCGCGTCCTGAACTGGCACGATTGCAGCTAAGCCATGGACGGTGCAGTTCGCTAGGAGGAACAGCTGATGGGCAAGCCGGATCTGTCGACCACGTATCTCGGTCTGGACCTGGCCGGGCCGGTGATCGCCTCGGCGTCGCCGCTGACCCGAAAGCTGCCGACGATGCTGCAACTCGAAGCCGCCGGAGCGGCCGCGGTCGTGCTGCCGTCCCTGTTCGAGGAGGACGTGCGGGCGCAGCCGGAGCGGGCCGAGCAGCGCGTCGAACTCGCCCGTGTGGCCAAGGAGCAGCTGAAGATCCCGGTGATCGCCAGCCTGAACGCCACCCGTCCCGGCACGTGGCAGGAGTATGCGGGCCGCCTCGTTGACGCCGGCGCGGACGCCCTCGAGCTGAACCTGTACACGATCACCGCCAACCTCGGGCTGTCGTCCGCCCAGCAGGAGATGGAGCACCTCGCGGCCATTGAGGCGGTGAGGATCGCCGTCGACGTGCCGATCGCGGTGAAGCTGTCCAGCTACTACTCGGCGATCTCGTCGTTCGCCGCCCAGGCCGTGGACGCCGGCGCGGACGGCCTGGTGCTGTTCAACCGCTTCTACGCCGCCGACATCGACCTGAAGACCCAGCGCCTGGTATCGGCGCTCGACCTGTCCACGCCGGCCGACCAGCGCGTCGCGCTGCGCTGGGTCGGCATCCTGCGGTCGCAGCTGCCGCCGTCGGTCTCGCTGGCCTGCACGTCCGGCGTGCACTCGGCCGACGAGGTGATCAAGGCCGTCCTGGTCGGCGCGGACGTGGCGTGCACCACGTCGGCGGTGATGCAGCGGGGTGCGCGCGCGGTGACCGAGATGCTGGAGGGCACCTCGGCCTGGCTCCAGCAGCAGGGCCTCGACTCGATCAGCGAGGCGCGCGGCCGGATGAGCCTCGGCCCGAACGGCAGCCCGGCCGTCTACGAGCGCGCCCAGTACCTGGAGGTCATCAAGGGCGAGTGGTGAACCGAAGTACCTGTCCCCGACGGTTCACCCGGATGCGAACCGCGGCCTGAACCGTCGGGGACAGGTACTTCGGTTCACGCGCCGGGGCCGTCAGTCCCTGCCGAGGACGCCGAGGACGGCGGCGCACACCTCGTCCAGGCTGCGGTCGGGGTGGAAGACCAGCCAGTCCAGACCGGCGGTGAGGGTGGCTCCGACGACGGCGGCCGCCTGCAGGGACGCCACGTCGCGGTCGGCACCGGTCGCGTCGCCGTCCGGCACGAGCGGCGCCAGCGCGGTTGCCCGCCAGGTCTCGATGGACTCCCGCCAGGAGCGGTCCACACGGAACAACTCGCTGACCATCATCCGGGCGGCGGCGGTGTGGTCGCGCACCAGTGTCAGCAGCGCGCGGACGACGGCGTCCCGCCGGTCGCGGCCGGTGCGTCCGTCCGTCGCCTCGGCCAGCGCCGCCGTGAACAGCTCGCTGCTGCGGGCCATGATCGCCTCGACGAGTCCCGACTTCGACTCGAAGTTGTAGAACACCGAGCCCTTGGCGATGCCCGCCCGCTCGGCGATCTCGTCGATCGACGTGGACGTGACCCCGCGGGCGGCGAACAGTTCGGCGGCGGCGTCCATGATCAGCTCCCGGGTGCCCGTCCGGCGCGCCACCCGTCCGTCCACCTTGACCGACTGGCTCATCTGCTCCCCTAGATACTCAGGGCCGGGTGCAGCCGCGACATCGTCCAGACCCGCTTGCGCGCCGCGGCGATCGAGGACGCCGCCAGCGACACCACGAAGATAGCAAGCAGGATGCCGGCCGCGATCCAGAAGCGCGTCTCGATGCCCCCGGTGATCGCCTCGCGGAGCCCCTCGACCACATACGTCATCGGCAGGTACGGGTTGATCGCCTGCAGGAACGCCGGCGTCGTCTGGATCGGGTACGTGCCGCCGGACGAGGCCAGCTGCACCATCAGCAGGACGATCACGACCACCTTGCCGACCGCCGAGCCGAACGCGACCTGGAAGAACTGCTGCAGCGCGAAGAACGCCGCCGCCGCCAGCATCGTGAACGCGAAGGTGGCCAGCATGTTCTTCGGATCCAGCCCGATCGCGACGTGCATCACGGTGAGCATGATCGTCACCTGGCCCAGCGACAGCAGCAGCGCGGAGTTCAGCGAGCCCCAGGCCATCCGGAAGCCGTTCACCGAGGTCATCAGCGCCCGCGTCTGCAGCGGACGCAGCAGCAGCCACGTGATCAGCGCCCCCACCCACAGGGCCAGCGAGATGAAGAACGGGGCGAACCCCTCGCCCCAGGAACCGGCTTCGTGGACGTGCGCCACGTCCTGGGTGACCGGGACGGCGATCGCGTCGGCGCGGGCCTGACGTTGGGTGGCGCTGTCGCCGGGGATGCCGGTGGTCGCGTCGGCGAGTTTCGTGCCGAGCCTGGTGGCACCGGCCTGCGCGTCGTCGAGGCCGGACGCCAGCGCGGGAGTGCTCGAGGCGATGCGTGAGGTGCCGGAGCCGAGCTTGCTGGCGCCTGCGTTCGCGCTTGTCAACCCGCTCGCGAGGTCGGACGCGCCGGCGTGGAGCGCCTTCGCGCCGCTGACCAGCCCCTGCTCGGGGTCGCTGGCATCGAAGCCGGCGACCAGCTGCTTCAGTCCGGACTGGAGAGCGGGGATGCCGGTCGCTGAGTCGGACGCACCCGTACTCATCGTGGTGAGCGCGGCCGACAGCTTCTCGGCACCGGCAGTGAGCTGGTCCACCTGCGCCAGCGTCGCCGGGTCGGCCAGGCGAGCGGCCCCGGAAGTGAGCCCGGCAGCGCCGACGGTGAGCTGCTGTCGCGCGAGGTCGAGCTGGGTCAGGCCGGTGCCGAGCTGCCCGTCCGACGCCAGGACGGCGTGGACGCCGGCCCAGCCCGACTGCAGCGTCGTCGCGCCGTCCGCGAGGTCGGACGCGCCGGCGTGCACCTGCGCGATGCCGCCCTTCACCTGGCTGGCTCCGGTGGCGAGGCTGCGGGCGCTGGTGCGGGCCGAGCTGGTGGCCTTCTCGGCGGCGTTGAGGTAGGCGGCGGCCGTAGCGGTGTCGCCGTCGGCGAGGGCGGACTGGGCCTTGGCGAGCAGCCCGTCGATGCCGTCGATGCCGTCGGCGAGATCGTCCGTCCCCTTGGCCACGGACGCCGCGCCCTGGCCGAGGGCCGAACCGGAGGCGGTGGCGTCGGCGAGGCCGGACGCTCCGGCGGCGAGTTTCTTCGTGCCGACGGCCAGCTGGCCGTCCGGCGCGGTCGCGGTGGCGGCGCCTACTTGCCACTGCTTCGCGCCGGCCACCCAGGTGCCGGCGCCCAAGGCGAAATCGGTCGCGCCGTTGGCGTAGCTGGTGGAGCCGTCCGCGAGCGTAGTGATGCCCCCGGCGAGCTGGTGTACGCCGGCCGCGAGCGCGGGGGCGCCCGTGGCTGGGTCGGCGGCCTGCGCGAGGCCGTTCTGCAGTGCGGTCAGGTTGGCTGCTCCGGCGCTCAGTTTCTCGGCTCCCTTCGCGGCCGTGCCGACGCCGGTGACGTAGTCGGCCAGCGATTCGCGCAGCGTCCGGCCGCCGGTGGCGAGATCACCGGTGCCGCCGGCCAGCTTCGCCGCGCCGGCGGCCAGGTCCCGGGCCCCGACGTTGAGCCGGTCGGCCCCGTCCGCGGCGTCGGTCAGGCCGTCGGCGAGGGTGAAGGCGCCGTCCGAGGCGGTCGCGAAGCCGTCCCGGGCGTCCCCGACGCCGACGAGGAGGGTGTCGACGGCTTCGGTGCTGATCTTCTCGCGCAGGGCCTTCTGCACCTCCAGCATCGCGCTCTTGCCGAGAGTGGACGCGAGGAAGGAGTTCGAGTCGTCGTAGGTGACGTCCAGTTGCGCGGCGCGAGGCGCATCCCCTGAGAAAGAGTTGATCCGGCTACTGAACTCAGGCGGAATCTTCACTGTGAAGTAGTACGTGCCGGCGTCCATGCCGGACTTCGCGGCGGCCTCGTCGGTCTGTACCCACTTGATGTCGTCGTTCTTCACCAGTTCGTCGACAAGGTCCTGGCCGTAGTGCTGGACGGTGCCGTCGTCGTCCTTCGCGGCGACGTCGGCGTTCACCAGCGCGACCGGCAGGTTGTTGAGGTTGGCGGTGGGGTCCCAGAAGGCCCACACGTACATCGCGCCGTACAGCAGCGGGATCAGCAGCATCACCGCGATCGCCGCGCGGGTGATCGGCTGGCGGAAGAAGCGCTTCAGCTCAGTGCCGTGTGAAGTCCAGGCGAACATGTCTCAATCTCTCGTTTCGATACAAAGGGGCGAGCGAACCAGAATCGCTTACCGTCCCCGATCTCGGCTTAGCCGAGGTTCAATGGGTTGACAAGGGGAAATGGTTCGGCAGAACGGCCCAGCCGAGGCGGGAGAGCTCGCCGGCGCTGGTCGCGGCGACGATGACCGTCGTGCCGGCGTCCGCCAGCCCGTGGAGCGCCTCCCAGACGCGACGACGGCCGTCCGTGTCGTGGAGGGAGTCGATGTCGTCCACCACCAGCAGCTGCGGACGCACCAGCATCGCCAGCGCGATCCGCAGCATCAGGTTGTCGGCCTCGTCGAGCTCGTGGACGAGTTGTCTCGCCCGGGGGGCCGGGCTGTCGCCGAACACGGGCTCGCAGACCGCGGCCACGCCGGCGTCGTCGCGGGTGCGGACGATCTCGTACCAAGGAGCCAGCCACGCCTGCCGCTCGCGGACCGTCGCCGCGACGGTGACCTCCTCGTCCAGGTCGTCGAGGCCGTGGATGCCGACCGCCGAGCTGCGCCGCTGGACGCTCTGCGCATGAGCGGGCAGCCGGCGTCCGAGCACTTCGAGGTCGCTGCCGCGGTTCGGCCGCATCCGGCCCACCAGGGTCAGCAGTAGCGAGGTCTTCCCGGATCCCGCCGGTCCGGTGACCAGGTTCAGGCTGCCCGCCGGGATGGTCAGGTCCACCGGGCCGAAGATCCGGCCGCGGCGTCCGTCCAGCTGGAGCTGTCGTGCACGCACGGCCGGCTCGACCGTGGTTGCGCTCTCGATGGTGTCGGCTGGGGTGCTGATCTGACTGGTCATTGGTTGTCCTCCTTGGTCAGGATAGTTGATCTGACCGGTCAGTTCAAATACTCTCACAGCCTGCACCAAGCCAAAGCGGGGCGGCTGCCGCTACCTTTTCTCGCATGGACTTCAGCCAGTACCTCGGTGGCCTGCCCCTGCATCCGCTCGTCGTGCACTTTGTGGTCGTGCTCGTGCCGGTGGCCGCGCTCGGCCTGATCCTGCTCGTGCTCGTCCGCGGTTGGGCTGACAAGTACGGGTGGCTGACCTTGTTGGTGCTGGCCGTGGGGACGGGGGCCGCGTTCGTCGCCCGCCAGTCCGGGGAGGACCTCGCCGCCCAGATCGGACGTCCGGAGACCCATGCGACGTGGGGGACGGTGCTCCCGTTCGTCTCGGCCGGACTGCTCGTGCTCGCGCTGGCCTGGCTGCTGCTGCACAAGGCCGACCGGCGCGCCGACCGCAAGCGTTCCAGGGGGACGGTCGTCACCGGACTGGTCACCGTGGTGCTGGCGCTCGCGACCATCGCCGTCGCGGTCGTGGTGGGCGACAGCGGCGCCCAGGCAGTGTGGGGCGGACGGGTGGCGACGCCCGTGCCGCCCGCGACGGTCACCTCGACTCCGGCGGCTCCGGTCACGACGCCGGCCACGGTTGTCAGCCCGTCCGCGACACCGTCCGGCACGGCATCGGCCACGACGAGTTCCACGTTCACCATGGCCGAGGTCGCGAAGCACAACAGCGCGACCGACTGCTGGGCGGCCATCGGCGGTTCGGTCTACGACCTGACCACGTGGATCAACCAGCATCCGGGCGGCGCCGACCACATCCTCCCGCTGTGCGGCACCGACGGGACCAGCGCCTTCAACGCCCAGCACAGTGGCGACGGCCAGGCGACCGGCCAATTGGCCGAGTTCAAGATCGGCACACTCAGCTGAGTCGCGGGCCCGTCCCTCAGCGGTCGACAGCTCGTCCAGCCGTGAACCATCGGGGACAGGTACCTCGGTTCACACCGCCTGAACCATCGGGGACAGGTACTTCGGTTCACGCGGGCGCGGTGAACCATCGGTGAACCACCGGGGACAGGTACCTCGGGTCACGCAGGCGCGGTGAACCATCGGTGAACCACCGGGGACAGGTACCTCGGTTCACGCAGGCGTGGCCTGGCCGGACGCCAGTTGAGCAGCAACCTCAGCCTCCAGGAGTGCCGGGCCGTTGGCCAGCGCTTCGGCCAACGGGACGCGGTCAGCGATCGGAAAGACGGCCTCGAAGCCGAGCTTCAGCGTGGCTTCCGGATCGGGGACGCGGCCAGCGAACGCCAGCACCGGGACGCCGTACCGGACAGCCAGCGCGGCCACCCCCGCCGGGGCCTTGCCGGAGCCGGTCTGCGCATCGAGCGAGCCTTCACCGGTGATCACCAGGTCCGCCGAGGCGATCGCCTGTTCCAGGCCGATGGCCTCCGCGACCACCGCGAAGCCCGGACGCAGTTCGGCGCCGAGCGCGAGGAACGCCGCGCCGAGCCCGCCCGCCGCGCCGGCGCCTGCACGCTCACTGACATCGGGGAACCCTGCCCTGACCAGCGCATCTGCCAACCGCGAGAGGGTCTCCTCGAGCACCGGGACCTGCTCAGACGTGGCGCCCTTCTGCGGTCCGAACACGGCCGCGGCGCCGTCCGGCCCCAGGAGCGGGTTGGTCACGTCGCAGGCCAGCGTGATCCCGGCAGCAGCCATGAAGCCGATGCGGCGGTCGAGCTCCGACGCGTCCACCGAGCTGAGGTCGGCGAGTCCGTCCGGGTCGGGACGGAGCCCCTGGCCGCTCGCGTCGAGCAACCGGACGCCGAGGCCGGCGAGGAGACCCGCTCCCCCGTCGCACGTGGCTGTCCCGCCCAGTCCAACGATGATCCGGGTCGCGCCGGCGTCCAGGGCCGCGAGGACGAGCGCCGCGACTCCCGTGGTGGTGGCGTGCATCACGTCCCGCCGCCCGGCAAGCAGTTCGAGCCCGACGGCCTGGGCCACCTCGACGACGGCCAGACCGTCCGCGGCGAGGGCGAACTCAGCACGCACCGGGCGTCCGAGCGCATCGACGGTGGCGACCTCTCGCCGCTCGGCCTTCAAGGCCAGGGCGAGGGCGTCCAGCGTGCCTTCACCACCGTCCGCGATCGGCAGGACGTCGCACTCCGCGTACGGCAACGCGTGCCGCACGCCACGCTCGATCGCGGCCGCCGCCGTTGCCGCGGTCATCGACTCCTTGAAGGAGTCCGGTGCGATCACGATCCTCATCGCGTCCATCCTCCCAGTTCAGGTCGGCCCGCCGCCGCCCCACCCCCCGCAGACAAGGGGTCGCGGTTCGGCGAGGCCGCGGCGCGGGGTCGAGGTGGACAGGGACGGAGCACAGGGACGGTGGGAGTGGGCGTACGGGGCTGGGGAAGACAGTTGGCTGCTGCGGTCAGTGGGCGAGCGGCACTCCGGCGTCCTCGGCCGGACGGCGGAGGAAGAACCCGCCGACGATGGCCAGCAGCCAGACGCAACCCACGGTGAGGAACGCCGTCCGGGCGCCGGACGCGAGCGCCGCCTCTGCCGTCCCGCCGGCTTGCGCCGCGACCGTGGACATGATGGTCACGAACAGCGCCGTCCCCGCAGCCCCGGCGACCTGCTGGACGGTGCCGACCACGGCCGAGCCGTAGCTGATCAGGTGATGTGGCAGCGACCCGAGTGCGACCGTGAACAGCGGGGTGAACATGAACGCCAGCCCGGCGCTCATCACGAGGTTGGCCACGAGCAGGTGCCACCAGGGTGTGGTCGGCGAGATCGTCGCGAAGATGGCGAACGCCACCGCGACGGTGACACCACCGGGCACGACCAGCCAGCGAGGTCCGACGCGGTCGTACAGCCGGCCGACCACCGGGCCGAGCAGCCCCATCAGCAGCCCGCCGGGCAGCAGCAGCAGCCCGACCTCCAGCGGCCGCTGGTGGAGCACCTGCTGCAGGACCAGGGGCGTGGCGATGATCGAGCCGAACAGCACCAGCATCACCAGCGCCATCACCACGACCGCGAGGCTGAACTCGGGGACGGCGAAGGTACGCAGGTCGAGCAGCGCGTCGTCGGTGCGCTGTAGCACCAGCTGGCGCAGCCCGAAGCCGAGCAGTGCCACCGCGCCGACGGCGAGCACGGTTGGCAGCGCCCACGCCGGGGCCTCGGCGTTGCCGACCAGGCTCAGCCCGTACACCAGCCCGCCGAAGCCGAGCGCGGCCAGCGGCAGGCTGACCACATCGAGTTTCGCGTCCCGTCCGGTGTCGACGTTGGGGACGAGCCGTAGGCCGAGCGCGAGGATGACCAGCGCGATCGGCAGCACCATCACGAACACGAACCGCCAGGCGAAGAACTGCAGGATCAGGCCTGACAGCGTCGGCCCGACGGCCGGTGCGCAGGCGATCACCAGGCTGATGGTGCCCATCACCCGTCCCCGCATGTTGGCCGGGACGACCTCCATCACGGTGGTCATCATCAGCGGCATCATGATCGCCGTCCCGCACGCCTGGACGATCCGTCCGGTCAGCAGCAGCGGGAAGGCGAACGACACCGCGGCGATCAGCGTCCCGGCCGAGAACAGGGACATGGCAAGGGTGAACACCTGCCGGGTGCTCAGCCGCTGCAGCAGCCAGCCCGAGGTGGGGATCACCACCGCCATGGTCAGCATGAAGCCGGTGGTGAGCCACTGGGCGGTGCGTTCGGTGACCGCAAGGTCGTCCATGATCCGCGACAGTGCGACGTTCATCGCGGTCTCGTTCAGGATCACCACGAAGGCGCCGACCAGCAGGACCGCGAGCAGCGTGACGGTGGACCGAGGCAGGCGCTCGGGGCGCTCAGGTGCCGGCTCGCGGGGCGGCGGAACCCGGGTCTGGATGATCTCGGGAGTTCGGGTGGTCTCGGTCGGGGGCATGTTGCTCCTTGTCAGCGAGGCTGTGGGCGGCGACGACCGTGGCGCCGAACCCGTCAACGCTAACCCGATCCGAATCAGTCCCGAGGTCGTAGCCTTACCCATCACTGAGCGCGGTGAACCGAAGTACCTGTCCCCGATGGTTCACGGTGAACCGAAGTACCTGTCCCCGCTGGTTCACACGGCGAACCGAAGTACCTGTCCCCGATGGTTCACACGGTGAACCGAAGTACCTGTCCCCGATGGTTCACACGGTGAACCGAAGTACCTGTCCCCGATGGTTCACACGGTGAACCGAAGTACCTGTCCCCGATGGTTCAGGGCCACTGTTCGGGCCGGCGGGCTGACACATTCGCGCTGGCAGTGCGTCGCTGGAGCCCGGATCCGGGGCAATTCCGCCCACTGATGGGGCACGCTTGTCGCTCGGCGCCGCAGCCAGCCTGTCAGGATGGCCCGGTGAGCACGCCAGCCGACAGTCATGACGTCATCAGCATCCACGGAGCCAGGGAGAACAACCTCACCGACATCAGCGTCCAGTTGCCCAAACGGCGGCTGACCGTCTTCACCGGCGTGTCCGGTTCGGGCAAGAGCTCGTTGGTCTTCGACACCATCGCCGCCGAGTCGCAGCGGCTGGTGAACGAGACCTACTCCGCCTTCGCGCAGTCGTTCATGCCGTCCATGGCCCGGCCCGACGTGGACGTGCTCGAAGGCCTCACCACGACCATCGTCGTCGACCAGGAGCGGATGGGCTCCGATCCCCGCTCGACCGTCGGGACGGCGACCGACGCCCACGCCATGCTGCGGGTGCTGTTCAGCCGCTGCGGCCTCCCCAGGATCGGGCCGCCCCAGGCGTTCTCGTTCAACGTCGCCTCCACCTCGGGCGCCGGAGCCATCACCGTCGAGAAGGCCGGACGCACGGTCAAGGAGCGCCGCGAGTTCAGCGTCATCGGCGGCATGTGTCCGCGCTGCGAGGGCAGGGGCAGCATCTCCGACTTCGACCTGACCGCCCTGTACGACGAGACGAAGTCGATCGCCGAGGGAGCGCTGCTCGTCCCCAACTACTCCACCGAGGGCTGGTACGGACGGATCTTCCGCAACTCCGGCTTCTTCCCCGGCGACAAGCCCATCCGCGACTTCACCCAGCGCGAGCTGAACGCCCTGTTGTACAAGGAGCCGACCCGGATCAAGGTCGACGGCATCAACGTCACCTTCGAGGGCCTGATCCCGCGCATCCAGAAGTCGTTCCTGAGCAAGGACACCGACGCGATGCAGCCGCACATCCGGGCATTCGTCGAGCGGGCGATCACCTTCGCCACCTGCCCCGAGTGCGGCGGGACGCGGCTGAGCGAGCTCGCCCGGTCGTCGCGGATCGGCGGGGTGAACATCGCCGACGCCGCGTCCCTGCAGATCACCGAACTGGCCGAGTGGGTGCGCGGCCTGGACGAGCCGAGCGTCGGACCGCTGCTGGACAAGCTGCAGCACCTCCTGGACGGCTTCGTCGAGATCGGCCTGGGCTACCTCAGCCTCGACCGTCCCGCCGGCAGCCTGTCCGGTGGCGAGGCGCAGCGGGCGAAGATGATCCGGCATCTCGGCTCGCCGCTCACCGACGTCAGCTATGTCTTCGACGAGCCGACCGCGGGGCTGCACCCGCACGACGTGGCGAAGATGAACGCCCTGCTGCTGCGCCTGCGGGACAAGGGCAACACCGTCCTGGTCGTCGAACACGAGCCCGAGACCATCGAGATCGCCGACCATGTCGTCGACCTCGGCCCCGGTGCCGGGTCGGCGGGCGGCCGGGTGGTCTACGAGGGGACGGTCGCCGGGCTGCGCGCGTCCGGGACGCTGACGGGACGCCACCTGGACGACCGGACGCCCCTGAAGCCGTCGCTGCGCTCGCCGTCCGGCACGCTGGAGGTCCGCGGGGCGAACCTGCACAACCTCCGCGACGTGGACGTGGACTTCCCGCTCGGCGTGCTGACCGTCGTCACCGGCGTGGCGGGCTCGGGCAAGAGCTCCCTGGTCGCCGGTTCGCTGGCCAACCGGGACGGGGTGGTGCTGGTCGACCAGACCCCGATCAAGGGCTCGCGTCGGAGCAATCCGGCGACCTACACCGGGGCCCTGGAGCCGATCCGCAAGGCGTTCGCGAAGGCGAACGGGGTCAAGCCTGCCCTGTTCAGCGCGAACTCCGAGGGCGCCTGCCCGAACTGCAACGGCGCCGGCGTGGTGTTCACCGACCTGGGTTTCATGGCGACGCTGGCGTCCACCTGCGAGGTCTGCGAGGGACGCCGGTTCGACGCCGCCGTGCTCGAGTACCGGCTGGGCGGCCGGGACATCAGCGAGGTGCTGGAACTGCCGGTCGCCGAGGCGGCGGCGTTCCTCTCCGCCGGGTACGCGAAGACCCCGGCCGCCCAGGCCATCCTCGACCGGCTGGTGGACGTTGGGCTCGGCTACCTGACCCTGGGCCAACCGCTGACGACCTTGTCCGGAGGCGAACGGCAGCGGCTGAAGCTGGCCACCCACCTGGGCGGACGCGGCGGGATCTTCATCCTGGACGAGCCGACCTCCGGCCTGCACCTGGCCGACGTCGAGCACCTCCTCGCCCTGCTCGACCGGCTGGTCGACGCCGGCCGGACGGTGATCGTGATCGAGCACCACCTCGCCGTGATGGCCCACGCCGACTGGATCGTCGACCTCGGTCCCGGCGCCGGCCACGACGGCGGCCGGGTGGTGTTCACCGGGACGCCGGCCGACCTGGCGGCGTCCGCGTCCACCCTGACCGGCGAGCACCTGGCCGCCTGGGTCCGGCGCTGACGGACCCCGGCAGCCGCGGGCCTCAGCTCAGGGCACGGACCGAGCCCCGCTCCTGGAGCGGCATCGGCACCAGCGTCTCGGTCGGCGGATCCCCGTCGAGCACGAGCTCCATGGCCACGCGACCCATGTCGAGGTACGGGATCTGCATCGTCGTCAGCTGCGGACGCAGGTAGGACGCGAGGTACTCGTCGTCGAACGACACCACCGACAGGTCGTCCGGAATGCGCAGCCCGCGCTCCTGCGCGGCCTGGTAGACCCCGAACGCCACCCGGTCGTTGGCCGCGATGATCGCGGTCACCTCCGTCCGCTGGAACACCTCCTGCGCGCCGGCGTAGCCCAGATCGGGCTCCCAGAAGCGACCGTCGACCTGGTGGACGAACTCGATCCCGGACTCGGCCAGCGCTGCGTCGAGGCCGGCGTAGCGCGCGCCGATCGTCACCGAGAGCACCGGGTCGAGCAGGGCCTCGGAGCGCCCGATGAACGCGATCCGGCGATGGCCGCGCTCCAGCAGGTAGTGCGCTGCCTCGAAGCCGGCCCGGAACTCGTCCGGGAGGACGCACGGCAGCCCGCTCGCCGACCTGGCGTTGCTGAGAACGACCGGGACGTCCGCGATCACCGGCACGTCGATCTGCTTGGCGCCCATCAGCCCGAACACGATCCCGTCGGCCTGCCGGTCGAGCATCAGCTCCAGCGCGCTGGCGATGCGGTCGGCCCTCCGGCCGGACTCGGAGATCAGGACGGTGTGGTCGCGCTCCTCGGCCACCTCGAGCAGACCCCGGATCATGGCGGACGCGTAGCGGGTGATGGTCACCTCGTCGGAGATGAAGCCCACCGTCCGGGTCTTGCCCAGCCGCAGGCCCCGCGCGGCGGGATTCGGCCGGTAGTTCAGCTTCGCCGCGGCCGCCCGGACGCGCTCGGCCGCGTCCTCGCTGAGGCGGGAGTTGGGTCGCTCGTTGAGCACCATGCTCACCGTCGTCGGGGACAGTCCGGCCAGCCGCGCAACGTCGGTGAGCGTGGCCCGCTTCGCCATGGCTGCTTCTCCCGGTGTCGTGGTGGTGTCGTTCGGAGCATGATACCGGGACACTCCGCAGAAACCTTTTAGCACCCCCTTGCCGACCTGGCCCAGCCGATGCTACCTTCTCCATGCTAAATCCTTTTAGCACTTCAGCAGGCTTCAGCCGGGGGGCTTCCCCCGGGCTTCAGATCCAACGGAGGAAAGAGTGCTCAAGCACACAGCCAAGCTGGTGGCCACGACGTTCGTGGCCGTGTCCCTCGCCGTCTCGCTCGCGGCGTGCTCCAAGGGTGGGACGACCAGCACCGAAGCGGCCGCCCCGGGTGGCGTCCAGACCCTGACCATGTGGACGCACAATGCCGGCAACAAGGCCGAGCTCGCGGCCATCCAGCAGATCGTCACCGACTACAACGCCAGCCAGACCAAGTACAAGGTCGACGTCCAGGCCTTCCCGCAGGACTCCTACAACCAGTCCGTGGTCGCGGCGGCCGCAGCGAAGAAGCTGCCCTGCATCCTCGACATCGACGGACCGAACGTCCCCAACTGGGCGTGGGCCGGCTACCTCGCGCCGCTGCAGGGGATGGACGACACCCTGAGCAAGTTCCTCCCGTCCGTGCTGGGCAAGTGGAACGACAAGACCTACTCCTACGGCTACTACGACGTCGCGCTGAACTTCACCACACGCACGTCCACGCTCAAGAAGTACGGGATCCGCGTCCCCACCATCGAGTCACCGTGGACCAGCGCAGAGTTCACCGCGGCGCTCACCAAGATCCGCGACTCCGGCGACTTCAAGTACCCACTCGACCTGCAGACCAGCTCCACCGGCGAGTGGTGGCCCTACGCCTACTCCCCCTTCCTGCAGAGCGCTGGCGGCGACCTGATCAACCGCACCGACTACAAGTCCGCCCAGGGC
This sequence comes from Propionibacteriaceae bacterium, assembly GCA_017306015.1. Taxonomy (GTDB): domain Bacteria; phylum Actinomycetota; class Actinomycetes; order Propionibacteriales; family Propionibacteriaceae; genus Propionicimonas. The sequence goes on along the minus strand of JAFKJK010000024.1, from coordinate 10,971 downwards.
GCGCTCAACGGCCCGCAGGCGCTCGCGTGGGCGAAGTGGTTCCGCGGCCTGGTCACGGACAAGTTCATGCCGCTGAAATCGGGCACCGACCCGGCCGCCGACTTCCTCAACGGCAAGACCGCGATCATCTACAACGGCTCCTGGGGTGCAGCGGACGCCCGCAAGAAGTTCGGTGACGACGTGCTGTTCATCCCGCCGGTCGATCTGGGCAGCGGCCCGAAGATCGGTGGCGGCTCCTGGCAGTGGGGCATCACCACCGGCTGCGCCGACCAGGCCGGTGCGATGGACTACATGAAGTACGCCGCCCAGGACAAGTACGTGGCCTCGGTCTCCACCGCCACCGGCACCATCCCGGCCACGGACGCGGCGGCCCAGCAGGTGAAGGGCTTCGAGAAGGGCGGCGAGAACGAGATCTTCCGCCAGTTCTCGCAGAAGTTCGCGGTGCTCCGTCCGCCGACACCCGGCTACCCGTTCATCGCGACCGAGTTCACCAAGACCGCCCAGGACATCCTGAACGGCGCCGATCCCCAGCAGGCCCTCGACCAGGCCGTGAAGGACATCGACGCCAACCAGTCGTCCAACAACTACTTCCAGCAGTAGTTCACCGCCCACCTCGCTCGTCATCCCGGCGCACGCCGAGATCCCGGGGCAAGCCCGGGATGACGAGGGGGGACGGACGACACAAGTCGCAGCCAACCTCCCGCCATCAGGCGCCAAGCCGGGATCCTGTCCCCGACCAGGCGACGGGGATCCCGGGTCAAGCCCGGGACGACGAGAGGGGTGGGACGACACAAGCCGCAGCCAACCTCCCGCCAGCCAGGCGCCAAGCGGGGATCCCGATCCCGTCCTGGAGACCGAGATCCCGGGTCAAGCCCGGGACGACGAGGCCGAGGGACAACACAAGCTCCCGGCCAACCTCCCCGTCATCCCGGTCAAGCCTGGGATGACGTGGGTGGGGTGGCCTCGACAAGCCGAAACAGCCGAACCAGAGAGGACTCCCATGAGCGCCGATGCCGCCGCCGTGCCGCATGCGATCCCACCCACCGCCGCGCACTCGCTGAAGAAGACCGACCGGACCGCACGCCGCACGGCCGTCCTGATGCTCCTGCCGGCCGCGGTCCTGGTGATCACCTTCCTGCTGATCCCGATCGGGCTCACCTTCGTGCTGGCGTTCACCAACGCCCGCCTGATCTCGCCGGAGCCGGCCCGGTTCATCGGCGTCGACAACTTCGTCCGGCTGTTCGGCAACGACACCTTCTGGAAGTCGCTGGCCAACACCGTGATCTTCGCGGTCGTGATCGTCCCCATACAGTCGGCGGTCGCGCTCGGCCTCGCCGTCCTGATCAACACCAGGATGCGCGGCACCAACTTCTTCCGGACCGTCTACTTCCTGCCCGTGGTCACCTCGATGGTCGTGGTCTCCATGCTGTGGATGTTCATGTACCAGCCGGACGGGCTGTTCAACGTGCTGCTGGCGAAGTTCGGCATCCAGGGCCCGGACTGGCTGGGCGACCCGCACTGGGCCCTGATCTCGATCATCCTGCTGTCGATCTGGCAGGCGTGCGGCTTCCACATGGTCATCTGGCTGTCCGGCCTGCAGACGATCCCCGGCGAGCTGTACGAGGCCGCGTCCCTGGACGGCGCCGGCCGCTGGCAGCAGTTCGTCCACGTCACCTGGCCCGGCCTGCGGCAGACGGCGATCTTCATCCTGATCACGATCACGATCGCCGCGTTCTCCCTGTTCACCCAGGTCAACATCATGACCGAGGGCGGGCCGCTGGACTCCACCTCGACGGTGGTGTTCATGGCGGTGCGCACCGGCTTCCAGCAGCAGCAGACCGGATACGCGTCCGCGATCTCGCTGGTCTTCTTCGTGATCGTCCTGGCCGTTTCGCTGGTCCAGCGCTACCTCACCCGAGACAAGGATGCCCGCCGATGAGCGCCTCACCCACCGTCCTGGCCACCGGCGACAGCCCCGTGGCCACCCGCGCCGACAAGCCCCGCCGGCCAGCCTCCTTCCGTCCCGGGGAGTCCCGACCCGGTCCGGCCCGCAAAGTGCTGGGGCTGGTCCTCCGGATCGTCCTCGCGCTGGTGTTCGGGCTGCCGCTGGTGTTCATGATCGTCTCGAGCTTCAAGCCCGACCTGCAGATCTTCGCCGACCTCGGCTCGTGGGCGGCGTTCCTTCCGGTCGGGGATGTCAGCCTCGACAACTACACGGCGGTGTTCGACCGCGTCCCGTTCGCGACCTTCCTGCTGAACTCGGTGTTCATCTCGGCCAGCACCGTGGTGTTCGGCCTGATCATCAACTCGATGGCGGCGTTCGCGTTGTCCCGGATCGAGTTCCGGGGCCAGAAGGTGATCCTCGGCATCGTGCTGGCGACTCTGATCGTCCCGTTCGAGACGATGGCACTGCCGCTGCTGTGGTGGGTGAACACGATCCCGTACCTCGACGGCTCGCAGGGCTGGCTGGACACCTACGCGGTGCAGATCGTCCCGTTCGTCGCCAACGCGTTCTCGATCTACCTCTTCTACCAGTACTTCGACTCGATCCCGAAGGAGCTGGACGAGGCCGCCCGCGTGGACGGCGCCGGCTGGTTCCGCATCTACCGCTCGATCGTGATGCCGCTGTCCGGACCGGCCGTGGCCACCGTGGCGATCCTCACCTTCCTGCCGGCCTGGAACCAGTACCTGTGGCCGCTGATGGTGGTGCAGACGGAGTCGCTGCGTCCGGTCATGGTCGGGATCGACTACTTCAAGCAGCTCAAGGTCGCCTGGGGACAGATCATGGCCTACGCCACCATCATCACCGTCCCGGTGCTGGCGCTGTTCGTCGCGTTCCAGCGGGCGTTCATCAACTCGATCGCGTCCTCGGGGGTGAAGGGCTGATGTTCGCTCTTCCCGACGACTGGGTCTGGGACTTCTGGCTCGCCGACGACGGCCGGCAGTACCACCTGTTCTTCCTGCACGCCCCCAAGTCACTCGGCGACCCGGACGCCCGGCACTACCACGCCTCGATCGGTCACGCCGTCTCCACCGATCTGGCCACCTGGACGCGGCTGGACGACGCCCTCGGCCACGGCCGGCCCGGCGACTTCGACGAGCTGGCGACCTGGACCGGCTCGGTGACCCAGGGCCCGGACGGCACCTGGTTCATGGTCTACACCGGCGCCCGCCTCGTCGAGGGCCAGAACGTCCAGAGCATCGGGTATGCGACCTCGCCGGACCTGTGCACCTGGACCAAGCGGGGCCAGATCGCGTCCGCTGACGCCCGCTGGTACGAGCAGCTCGCCGACAAGGGCTGGCACGACGAGGCCTTCCGCGACCCGTGGATCCTGCGGGATCCCGCCGGCGACGGCTGGCACCTCCTCGTCACCGCGCGCGGACGCACCGGTCCGGTCGATGACCGGGGAGTGGTCGGGCACTGCTGGAGCGCCGATCTCCGGCGGTGGGAGGCGCGTCCGCCGCTCAGCGAGGTGGGCCAGGGCTTCGGCCAGCTCGAGGTGATGCACCCCGTGGAGATCGACGGCGAGAGGTTCCTGCTGTTCAGCTGCCTCTCCGCGGACGCCTCGGCCGCGCGCAGGGCGTCCGGCCGGCCCGGCGGGACGTGGGCGGCGAAAGCGGCGTCCGAACTCGGGCCCTACGACATCGCCGGCGCCACCGTGATCTCGCCCCCCGGGCTGTACGTGGGTCGCCTGGTGCAGCTTCGGGACTCCGGCGAGTGGCGGTTCCTGGCCTTCGTGAACGAGAGCGAGGCCGGCTCCTTCGGCGGCACGATCATCGACCCGCTGCCGGTGAAGGTGGTGGACGGCGAGCTCACGGTGGGCTGACCTGGCGACCGCGGGCGAAGGTGGCCGACGAGGACTGTTCCCTTCCGTCCCGGCATGGGGTAAGCAGGACTTCGAGCAGATCCTCGACGTGATCCGTCCGGATCCCCGATGATTCTCCCGACGTCGACAAGGAGTCTCGAATGAGTGCGGACCGTGAGGCCGAACTGCTGGCCGGGGTGCCGGACGGCCTGTTCATCGGTGGGGTGTGGCGGGGTTCGTCGGACGGGACGACCTTCGACGTCGGCGACCCGTCGACCGGCGAGGTGATCCGGACGATCGCGTCAGCATCGGTGGCGGACGGGACGGCCGCGCTCGACGCCGCCTGCGACGCCTTCAAGTCGTGGTCGCGGACACCGTCCCGGGAGCGGGCCGAACTGCTCCGCCGGGCGTTCGACCTGCTGACCGAGCGCAGGGAGGAGTTCGCCCTCCTGATGACCCTGGAGATGGGCAAGCCGCTGGCCGAGGCGCGCGGCGAGGTGACCTACGGCGGGGAGTTCCTGCGCTGGTTCTCCGAGGAGGCCGCCCACGTCCAGGGACGCTACGGCGCCAACCCCGAGGGGACGGGCCGGATGATCGTCAGCCAGCATCCGGTCGGGCCGTGCTACCTGATCACCCCGTGGAACTTCCCGCTGGCCATGGCCACCCGGAAGATCGCGCCGGCCCTGGCCGCCGGCTGCACGGTGGTGGTGAAGCCGGCAGCGCTGACGCCGCTGACCACGCTCTACTTCGCGAAGCTGCTCGCCGACGCCGGGTTGCCGGCCGGGGTGGTGAACGTGATCACCACCTCCCACTCCGGCGACGTATCGGACGCGATCATCGCCGATCCGAGGCTTCGGAAGCTGTCGTTCACCGGGTCGACCGAGGTCGGCCGCAAGCTGCTCGCCCAGGCCGCGAACGGCGTCCTGCGGACGTCGATGGAGCTCGGCGGGAACGCGCCGTTCGTCGTCTTCGAGGATGCCGACCTCGACAAGGCCGTGGACGGGGCGATCGCGGCCAAGTTCCGCAACATCGGCCAGGCCTGCACCGCCGCGAACAGGTTCATCGTCCACTCGTCGGTCGCCGAGGAGTTCGCCCAGCGCGTCACCGAGAGGGTGCGGGGGTTCCGGACCGGGCGCGGCACCGAGGACGGGGTGACGATCGGCCCGCTGATCGACGACCGGGCGGTCGCCAAGGCGTCCGAGCTGGTGGCGGACGCGGTCAGCCGCGGCGCCACCGTCCGCGCCGGGGGCCATCCCATCGACCGTCCGGGCACGTTCTACGAGGCCACCGTGGTCTCCGACGTCCAGCCGGGCAGCGACATCCTTCGCGAGGAGATCTTCGGACCCGTCCTGGCCATCACCACTTTCGCGGAAGAGGACGAGGCGGTCGCCATCGCCAACGACACCGAGTACGGCCTGGTCTCCTACGTGTACACCCAGAACCTCGCCCGCGGCCAGCGCATGATCGAACGCCTCGCCACCGGGATGATGGGTCTCAACCTGGGCGTGCTGTCCAACGCCGCGGCCCCCTTCGGCGGCTGGAAGCTCTCCGGCCTCGGCCGCGAGGGTGGCGCCGAAGGCATCCACGAGTATCTCCAGACCAAGTACACCCTCACTCCCAACCCGTTCGCCTGACCGTCCCGTCGCCCCGCCACCGGTCCGTCCGTCCCCGCCAGGACGAGGTCGTCCGCGAGCGGCGCTCGGTGCGCGAGGGCTCCGGCTGGGGCTGGCGCGCAGGGAGGCGTCCGTAGTGAGAGACCCAGACCCATGTCCTCACGGTGCTGAATTGCCGTCTGTCAAGGGGTAACGCCAAGTTGATTTCGAGTTCAACAGGTGACAGGATTACCTACGCCCAATTGACGCTTCAAGCTCACGAAGGAGTACCTCACATGAAGCGCAGTGCCCTTGACCGACTCATATCCTGGATCGGTCTGGCCCTCGCCGCCGTCCTGCTCGTCGCGGGCGGTCTGCTCGCTTACGCGAGCTCCTTCATCTCTGGCCAGGTCTACGAACAGCTTGCTTCCCAGAAGATCACCATGCCGACCAAGGAAGCCTTCGGCAGCCTCCCCGCGGAGAACCAGGCTGCTCTCGCTCCGTTCGCCGGCCAGCTCATGACCAACGGCGCCCAGGCCCAGGCCTTCGCCAACTACTACATCCTCGCCCACATGAACGCCGCCTCCGGTGGCAAGACCTACGAAGAGGTCAGCGGCGAGTACATGGCCATGAGCAAGGACACCAACGCCAACGCCGACGAGCTCGCGAAGCTCGGCGCGCTGCGGCAGACGCTGTTCATGGGGAACACCCTGCGCGGCATGCTGCTGAACGCCTACGCCTTCGGCACCATGGCGACCGTCGCGATGATCGCGTCCATCGTGGCCTTCGTGGGCGCCATCGCACTGGCGGTCCTCGGCTTCCTCGGCCTGCGGCACGCCAAGACCGCTACCGGTGAGGTGTTCGTGAGCGAGCCGGCCCCGCACGCCGCTGCGCCTCACACCGAGACCGGGCCGCGTACCGCGGAGGCCTGAGCCTCACACAGTCACCCTCACCAGCAGCCCGGTCGCCACCGCAACGGCGACCGGGCTGTTGACTGTTCGCCGGTAGAAGGCAGACCCCGACGCGGCCCGAGCCGGACGACCGGTTCGCCGGCCAGCAGTGCGTCGAGGAAGACGGACCGGCCCACCAGCGTCAGGTCGAGGCAGGCCAGAGTGCCAGAGGCCTTGCGCACCGCCCCGGGGCCGAGAGTGTATTCGGCGAGCCCGCTCCCGGCGCCCGAGCCCGCACGCGGTGCCACCCTCCCCGTCGAACACCACCCTCCCGGTCAAACACCACCACCCAGGAGGTGGCGAATGACGGGGACGGGGGTGTTCGACGGGACGGGAGTCCGCTCGCGGTCGGGCGAGAGCGGGGACTCGGGTGGACGGGCCGGCGCGGGCCAACAGCCGGCCCGAAATCTGTCACGGTCAGCAAGAAGCCCCCGTCGAACGCCGCGTGGCTTTGGAGGACGCGGGTGCCAGTTGATCGTGGTTATGGGACGCCTGGGCGGCATCTCCGCGGCCACGTGCTAGATCATCGTGGTTGTGAAGCCTGCCACGGGCCTGAGAACCACCATCAGCTAGCACGAGTCGTCGACCAGCTTCGTCTGACTTCTCACAACCACCATCAGCTAGCACGAAGCCGCAGCGCGACGGCTGATTCGCGATCCCGGGACATCCCCAGCGGAAACGGGCGTGCTCGAACCCGCAGAGCGTTGGGGACGACCCCGTCCTGGGAGGCCTCGCACGGGACTCGCGCCGAAGGCAGCCGTCTCGCCCCGACACGGGTGAATCCGGTGCGGCTCCTCCAGCCTGCCTGGCAGGCCGTGACGATCCCGTCGCGCCTCACCTCCAGCCGCAGTCCTGCGGGTCGGCCAAACTCGTCGCCGGTGACGATCCACGGGCCGAGCGGGCCGAAGCCGTCGAAACAGCGACACCAGCAACCGACAGGATCCGGACGGCGCGTGAACCTCGGTTCAGGCGAGGACGTCCACCAGCGGCGTCGGACTGCCGAACCGGTGCGCGGTCATCGACACGGCCTGCTCGTGCAGGAACGGCAGCAGCTCGACCCGTCCGGCCTCGGTCACCGGATCGGCCCAGACGGCGAGGTCGACCCGTCCCCGGCACGCCCGGGCGAGCGCGGACGCGTCCCCTCCGATCAGGCGGACGCGGGTGGCGTGCCGCGCCTCCACCTCGGTGTACCAGGCCTCGTCGGAGGTCACCTTGCAGGGGACCGGGAGGGCCGCGTCCACCCGGGCCGGCAGCTCGACGGCCGACGACACCGCGAACGGCGCCTTCGCCGCCAGCGCCGCTGCCACCACCCGCAGCAGGTCGGCTGCGTCGCCGTCCGGCCCGAGCCGGAGCTGCACCGGCTCGGTCACCGGCAAATGCCGCAGGACGTTCCGCTCGCATTCCAGCCCCGACACATCGGACGGAGCGAAAGCCGTAGCCAGCGCATGCGCGTCGCTACCGAGCGCCCGCTCCAGCCGCACCACCCCCTCGGGCTCCAGCGCGCGGCGTGCGGCAGCCAGCACCCGGCGCGGCTCGGTGCCGATGGTGCCGAGCTCCGTGGCCTCGGCCGGGCTCCACGAGCCCAGCGCGAACTCGTAGCTCGGGCCGCCGGCCTTCGTCCCCGCGCCGACGGCCGACTTCTTCCAGCCGCCGAACGGCTGCCGCCGGACGATCGCTCCGGTGATGCCGCGGTTGATGTAGAGGTTGCCGGCGTGGATCCCGTCCACCCACTGCGAAACCTCGGCCGGGTTCAGGCTGTGCAGCCCTGAGGTGAGTCCGTAGTCGACGTCGTTGACGATGTCGATCGCCTCGGCGAGGGTGTCCGCGGTCATGATCCCGAGGATCGGGCCGAAGTACTCGACCAGGTGGTACTCCGACCCGCGCTGGACGCCCTCGCGGACGCCGGGGCTCCACAGCGTGCCGGTCTCGTCCAGCTTCCTCGGCTCGACCAGCCAGCGCTCGCCCTCACCGAGCGTGGTCAGCCCGCGCAGCAGCTTGCCCTTGGCCGGTTCGACGATCGGCCCCATCCGGGACGTGACGTCCGTCGGCCGCCCTACCGTGAACGACCGGACGGCGTCGATCAGCTGGCGCCGGAACCGCGGCGACCGCGCCACCGAGCCGACCAGCACCACCAGGGACGCGGCCGAGCACTTCTGCCCGGCATGGCCGAACGCGGACGACACCACGTCCTTCACCGCCAGGTCGAGGTCGGCGGACGGGGTGACGATGATGGCGTTCTTGCCGCTGGTCTCCCCCAGCAGCCGCAGGTCGGGACGGAAGCCGCGGAACAGCTCCGCGGTCTCGATCGAGCCGGTGAGGATCACCCGCGCGATCCGCTCGTCGCTGACCAGTCGCTGGCCGAGGCCGTGGTCGGCGAGGTCGACGAGGGTGAGGACGTCCCGCGGCACGCCCGCCGCCCACAGTGCTTCGGCGACCACGGCTCCGCAGCGCTGGGTCAGCTTGGCCGGCTTGAAGACCACCGCATTGCCCGCAGCCAGCGCAGCGAGCACCCCGCCGGCCGGGATCGCCACCGGGAAGTTCCACGGCGGGATCACCGCGATCACGCCGGCCGGAGTGAACCGGGCGCCGTCCACCTGCTCCAGGGCGAGCGCCTGGTCGGCGTAGTAGTGGGCGAAGTCGATGGCCTCGCTGACCTCGGGGTCGCCCTGGTCGACGGTCTTGCCGCCCTCGGCGGCCATGATCTCCAGCAGGTCGCCGCGACGCCGTTCGAGCTCCTCGCCGGCCGCGTGCAGGATCGCGGCCCGCTCGGCGGCGGGACGGGCGGCCCAAGCCGCTGCGGCATCGTTCGTGCTGGCGATGAGCGCGTCCAGGCGTTCGGCATCCGGGACGCGGGCGGCAGCGATCGCGTCCGCCCCGAGCGTGGTCGCGGGCACCCGCGCGAGGATCGCGTCCACCCACTCCCGGTTGGCGGTCACGGCCGGATCGGTGTCGGGGGTGTTCTCGAACGCACCCAGGGTCGGCGCGGGGACGGCGGCGTACCGCTCGGCTACCCGATTCGGTCCGGGGACGGTGTCATCGAGGCCGTCCACCGAAGCCAGGTAGCGGTCACGTTCGCGATTGAAGAGCTCGGTGCTGGTGTCGAGCTCGAAGACGGCCGACATGAAGTTCTCGCTGGCCGCCCCTTCGTCCAGCCGGCGGACAAGGTACGACACGGCAACGTCGAACTCGCCTGGGTGGACGACGGGCGTGTAGATGAGCACCCCGCCGACCTCGGCGCGGATGGCCTCGACCTGGCCGGGCGCCATGCCGAGCAGCATTTCGATGTCGATCGCCTCCCGGACGCCGCGGCGGCCGGCGAGCAGCCAGGTGTGGGCGACGTCGAACAGGTTGTGGCCGGCGACGCCGAGGCGGACGTTCGCCGTCCGCTCGGGGTGGAGCGCGTAGTCGAGGATCCGCAGGTAGTTGGTGTCGACGTCCTGCTTGGTCCCCCAGGTCGCCAGCGGCCAGCCGTGCAGCTCGGCCTCGACACGTTCCATCAGCAGGTTGGCGCCCTTGACGAGGCGCACCTTGATCGGGGCGCCACCGCGGGCCACCCGCGCGGCCGACCACTCCTGCAGCCGGATCATGGCGGCCAGCGAGTCGGGCAGGTATGCCTGCAGCACGATGCCGGCGGAGTAGGTGAGGAACTCGGGACGGTCGAGCAGCCGGGTGAACACCTCGATGGTCAGGTCGAGGTCCTTGTACTCCTCCATGTCGAGGTTGATGAAGGCCGCCGGACGCTTGGCGGCGGCCTGCTGGAACAGGGGCAGCAGCGCGTCGATGGCCTCGTCCGCTGCGACGGAGGTGGCCCACGGGTTGTGCGGGGCGGTGACGGAGGACACCTTGATCGAGACGTAGTCGACGTCGTCGCGTCCGACCAGGGCCCGGGTGCCGTCGAGTCGGTGCTTCGCCTCGGACGCGCCGAGGACCGCCTCGCCGAGGAGGTTCACGTTGAGCTTGATTCCGGGCTGGCGGAGCTTCGCGATGGCCGCGCCGAGGCGGCGGTCGGTGGCGTCGATGAGCAGGTGGCCGACCATCTGCCGAAGGACGCGCCGGGCCATGGGGACGACGACCTGGGGCAGCAGTGGTCCCGTCCAGCCGCCGATGCGGACGCCGGCCTTGAGGTACCAGGGCAGGAACGCAGGCGCCTGCGGGGCGAGTTCGGCGAGGACGCGGGCGGCCTCCGCCGGATCCTCGGGACGGACGACCCCGTCCACGAAGCCGGAGGTGAAGGCGGGACCCTTCGGGTCGCGCAGCAGGCCGGCGAGCAGGCTGGCGGAGCCCTTGACCTTGTGGCGGGCTGCTTCGGCGACCCATCTGCGCACCAGCGGGACGACCTCCTCGGTGAGGTCGAGGTGTTCACGCAGGTTGAACTCGGCCATTCTTCTCCCCTTGCCGCGGTAGCGAACGGACACACGCGGGCCGAGCGGCTCGTGGCCACCCCGCCCGTGCCCAATGATGCTATCGGTGCGCGGACGGTGCCGCTGACCCCTGAATCGACGTACCCGTCCCAGGCCTCAGACCTGAACCGAAGTACCTGTCCCCAACGGTTCAGACCCAGGCCTCAGACCTGAACCGAAGTACCTGTCCCCAACGGTTCAGACCCAGGCCTCAGGCCTGAAC